>NZ_VITD01000015.1:162112-184306 GCF_007827755.1 Micromonospora sp. CNZ322 | reverse complement strand
ATGCCAGGCACCATCTACCAGCACACCCAAGATCCCTACCAACTGACACATGTATCGGGACTTCAACACTGACAGATGTCATGGGACTGAATAGTCACGCGCTGACGGAAACTGTCCAAGATTGCTCGTATCGCGGCCACACCGACACCTCAAATCGGGCAGATCGGTGGCCGGAGACCGGCTTGGGGCCGCAGGCCCCCGTGGGGCACGGAAGCGCCCGCTCCGACGAGAGTCGGGGCGGGCGCTTCCGTGTACGGGGGCAGGTCAGGGGGCTATGTAGGTGACCGTGATCTGCTGGTAGCCGAGGGAGCGGAGCAGCCCCTCCAGCATCTTGCGGGTGTTCTCCTCGGCTCGGGCGGAGAGCCCGCTGTCCCGGGCGGCGGCGGTGATCCGGTCCTCGGCGAGCTGGTAGACCTGCTGCTGCCGGTTGGGGTCGTTGCCGACCAGGTCACCGAGTCGGTTGAGCAGACCGCGCTCCTCGGCGAAGACGTAGCTCTTCTCCATGTCGAGGTTGGTCTCGCCGAGCTGCGGCGCGGGCAGCTTGATCTCGACGGACTTGCCGTCGGCGGACTGGACGACGGCACCCTCACCGATCTTGGTGAAGTCGACGTACGCCTCGACGCTGCCGGCCCCGACGAACAGGGTGCGTTCGTTGAGCAGGAAGTCCGGAACGTTGCGCCGGTCGTTCTGCGTGTCGACCACGACCTGGAAGTTGCCCTCCGCCGCCACGTAGCGGCTGAGGTCCTGGATCGACTTCAGCAGCGGTGGCTGACTGCGGTCGGTCTGCTCCTTGGCGAACGGGTTGCGGAACTCCGGCAGGATGCCGGTCGCCTGAATGCCGAGCAGGACGACCACGGCCAGCGCGGCGGCGCCGAGCAGCAGGAGCAGACCTCGGGCCGCCCCACCGCCACCACCACCGCCGGGGCCGTCGCCACCGCCCGTCGGGCCACCGGGGCCAGCAGGCCCACCGGGACCGGCCGGCTCACCGGGGCCACCCGGCGTATCCGTGGTCCAGTCGGGTGTCGCGGTCGACCGCGCCTTGAGATCGTCACCGGTCGGGTAACCGGGGAACTCTCTCGTGGGCTCGTTGCTGCCAGCGTCGCGGGCCATCACGCTCACCGTCCTCGTCAGACACGTCGTCTGTCAATGACGGTACGGCCCCGATACGACAGGCGCGCGGCGAGCGCCAGGAAGCGACAAACGAGCAGGTCAGGCGAACGCGGAGAGCCCAGTGAGCCGCTGCCCGATGACCAGTTGGTGGATCTCGGAGGTGCCCTCGTAGGTCAGCACGCTCTCCAGGTTGTTGGCGTGCCGCATCACCGGGTACTCACCGGAGACGCCGTTGGCGCCGAGGATGGTGCGGCACTGCCGGGCGATGGCCAGGGCCTCCCGCACGTTGTTCAGCTTGCCCACGCTGACCTGCTCGGGTCGCAACCGCCGGGCGTCGGCGAGCCGGCCCAGGTGCAGCGCGAGCAGTTGCCCCTTCACCAACTCGACGGCCATGTCGGCGAGCTTCGCCTGGGTGAGCTGAAAGCCGGCCAGTGGGCGACCGAACTGGGTGCGGCTGCTCGCGTACGCCAGGGTGGTTTCCAGGCAGTCGCGGGCCGCGCCGACCGCGCCCCAGACGATGCCGTAGCGGGCCTCGGTGAGGCAGCTCAGCGGCGCCTTGAGCCCGACCGCCTCGGGCAGTTGGGCGTCGGCCGGGAGCCGGACGTCGTCGAGCACGATCTCGCCGGTCACCGACGCGCGCAGCGACATCTTGCGGCGGATCTCCCGGGCCGTGACGCCGGGAGTGTCCATGGGCACGGCGAAACCCCGCACGCCCTCGTCGGTGCGCGCCCAGATCACCGCGACGTCCGCGATCGGGGCGTTCGTGATCCACATCTTCCCGCCGGTGAGCACCCAGTCGTCGCCGTCGCGGCGGGCCCGGGTGGACATCGAGGCGGGGTCGGAGCCGTGATCCGGCTCGGTCAGGCCGAAGCAGCCGATCGCCTCACCGGTGGCCATCGACGGGAGCCACCGTTGCTTCTGCTCCTCGCTGCCGTAGCGCCAGATGGCGTACATGGCGAGCGATCCCTGCACGGAGACCAGGGAGCGGAGGCCGGAGTCGCCGGCTTCCAGCTCCTGGCAGGCCAGCCCGTAGGCGACCGCGGAGGCGCCGGCGCAGCCGTAGCCGGTCAGGTGCATGCCGAGCAGGCCGAGCTTGCCGAACTCGCGGGCCAGTTCCCGGGCGGGCACCTTGCCGTCCTCGTACCAGTCGGCGACGTGGGGTCGCACCCGGTCGTCGACGAGTTGGCGGACGACGTCACGGATCTGCCGCTCCTCCTCGCTGAGCGACGGGTCCAGGTCGAGCAGGTCCAGCGCAGCGGTCATGGACGCCACCCTAACGAAGGTTCAGCGCGGGAAAGAAGGGCTCGTCACTCGATGGGCTCGGAGAGCACCAGCACCCGCGCGTGGATCTGGTTGCGCTGCTGGAGGGCGGCGCGCAGCGCCCGGTGCAGCCCGTCCTCCAGGTAAAGCCCGCCGTTCCACTGCACCACGTGCGGAAAGAGGTCACCGTAGAAGGTGGAATCCTCGGCGAGGAGCTTGTCCAGCGCCAACTCGCGCTTGGTGGTGATCATCTGATCCAGGCGCAGTGGCCTCGGCGGGATCTCCGCCCACTGCTTGAGCGTCAGATTGTGCTCCGGATAGGGACGCCCGTCCCGGACCGCTCTGAAGATCACGACGGCACGCTCCCCTCCCCGTGGCCGGGCCGACCGACGGCGCCGAGCCGGGCCGCGGCGGGCACCGCGCGGCCCGGCACCGATGACCGTGCCAGCCTAGCCGCCCAGCGCACGCTACGTTCTGCTCCCTGATGTCAGTTTCGCTACCGCTCGTCCGATCCTCAACCGGACGAACGGGACGTCGGCGTCAGTTCCACCGGCCGCGCCGCACGACCTCGTCCATCGGGCGACGTCCACGGCGCAAAGATGGTGACCGATGGTCGGCCGCGCGGTAACCGATTGTGACGGCGCCGATGGGTTGGTACTCCGCCGGCACGCCGAACGCGTCCCGGTACGCGGCGAGCCGCTGCGGCGGAATGCCGAAGAAGCACGCCCCCAGCCCCTCGTCCACAGCGGTGAGCAGCATCAGCAACGCCGCGAATCCGGCGTCCACGTGCCAGTACGGCACCGGCCAGCGGTCCGTGGACTGATCCGTCCAGCCCTTGTCCGGCTCCGCGTACCGCCGCAGGTAGGCCGACTCGTTGGCGTGCGGCACCACGATCAGGGGTGCCCGGCGCATGCCCGCGAGCCAGCGCTCCCGCCCACCGCCATCGGGGGTGGTGGCGGCCCAGAACCGGTCCCGATCGGCCAGTTCCTCCAACACCAGGAAGCCCCAGCCCTGGGCGAAGCCGGCCGACGGCGCGCGGACCGCGTGGTCGAGCAACCGGTCCACCACGTCGGGCGGGACCGGGCGGTCCGGGTCGTAGTTGCGCACCATCCGCCGTCGGCGGACGACCTCGGCGAACTCCATCAGGCGCCGGGGCGGATGCCCCAGGCACCTCGCCAGGTAGTGCCGGGCTTGAGGGTGAGCAGGTCCTTACCCGACCGGAACGCATCCGGTGGGCAGGTCATCGGCTCGATCGCCACCGAGCGGCGGTGCCGCTCACCGGTGAGGGCGTCCCCGGTGAACACCTGCCACCAGCCGAACTCGGCGTCCGCCCAGATGCTGACCCCGGCCGAACCGTCCGGAGCGGCGAGGCTCACCGAGGAACCGCCGTCGGCGTCCCGAATCACGTCGCCGAAGCAGGAGTCCAGCACGGCCCCGCCGATCCGGCGGGGGCTGGTCCAGTCGTACTCGGTGCCGGCCACCGGGGTCACCCCCACCGGCAGCAGCCGACCGTCCACCAGCACCCGGCTCCGGGTGGGCAGCCGCAGCACCAGGTCGTCCACCGCGACACCCGGCAGTTGCAGGTACGGGTGCACGGAAAAGCCGAACGGGGCCAGCTCCCCGCCGATGTTTGTCACCTCGTGCTCGGCGCGCAGCCCGTCGGCGTCGACGCTCCACCGGCTGCGCAGCCGCAGCGGCCACTGGTAGCCGGGCTGCGGCGGCAGGTCGTAGCCGACCGTCACGGCGTCCGCCGACTGCTCCAGCAACTGCCACGGCACCCAGTTGACCAGCCCGTGGATGGCCACGTGCCGCTCCGGCTCGGTCAGTGCGAGCTGGTGCGTCCGCCCGTCGAACGAGTAGCGACCATCGCGGATCCGGTTCGGCCAGGGTGCCAGCACCTGCCCCGTGCAACCGGGGCAGACCTCGTCGGTCTGGTACCCGTCGAGCAGGTCGACACCGTCGTGCCGGTACGTCCGGAGCCCACCGCCGACCTCCACGATGACGGCCTCGTGGCCGGCGGCGGAGATGGTCCACTGGGCGCCGGAGAACGGGCGCGGATCGGGGCTTTCCATGCCGGCGACCCTAACCGGTCAGGTCCGGTTGTCGCTCGACGCCGTCGCCGCCCGGTAACGCAGCAGCGCCGGGAACGCGACAGCGAGCACCACCACGAGCACGGCGGAGGCGAGCCCACCGGCCACCCAGGCCACCCCACCACCGAACCCGGCGGCCATGGTGCCGGCCCGCAGATCACCCAGGCGTGGGCCACCCGCCACCACCACCGTGTTCACGCCCTGGAGTCGGCCGCGCATCCGGTCCGGTGCGTAGACCAGCAGCATCGACTGACGCAGCACCGCGCTGATCAGGTCGGCCGCGCCGGCCACGGCGAGCAGCACGACCATCAGCCAGAGCTGGTGCGCCAACCCGGCCGCGGCGATCGCCAGGCCCCAGCCGACCACCGCGAGCACCAGGCCGAGCCCCTGCCGGCGGAGCCGACCGATCCAGCCGGAGGTCAACCCACCGATCATCGAGCCGATCGCGATGGCGCTGTAGAGCAGACCGACCGCGCCACCGCCACCGAAGCGCTCGTGCGCGATCTCCGGAAAGAGGGCCCGTGGCATGGCGAGGATCATCGCGATCAGGTCCACCCCGAAGGACAGCAGCAGAACCGGGGTGGTGGCCAGGTAGCGGAACCCGTCGACGACACTGGCCAGACCGGCACGCCGGGCCTGGCCGTCGGCGGTGGGCTCGGGCGGGAGCGAGGGCAGCCGCAGCGCGGCCCAGAGCATCGCGGTGAACAACACAGCGTCCAGCCCGTAGGCGATCGGCAGGACCACAGTGGTGTCCGGCGAGGCGGCGAGGATCAGGCCGGCGGCGAGCGGGCCGGCGACCGAGGCGGCGGTGAAGGTCGTGTAGTTCAGCGTGGTGGCGGACGCCACCAGGTCTTCCGGCACCAGCCGGGGCAGCATGGCGCTGCGGGCCGGCGAGCTGATCGCGAAGGCCACCGACTGCAACGCCATCAATGCCAGCAGCAGCACCGGGCTGCGCACGTCCAGCACCGCCTGGAGCAGCAGCCCGAGAGTGGATGCCCAGAGCAACAATGAGCCGCCGAGCAGCACCGCACGCCGGTCACGGGCGTCGGCGATCGCGCCGCCCCAGAGCCCGAAGACCAGCAACGGTACGAAGGCAGCCACGCCCAGCAGGCCCACCCAGAACGAGTCCCGGGTCAGGGCGTACATCTCCACCGGCACCGCGACGGCGGTGAACTGGAAGCCGAACATCGCCACTGTGTTGCCGAGCCAGAGCCGGCGGTACGCCGGAACCCGCAGCGGGCGCACGTCGATCGCCCAGCGGCGCGCGGCGCGCGGCCGGGTTTCCCGCACACCCGTCACGGCGCCAACCGCTCGACGATCCAGCCACCCTCGTCGAGGCGACGGAAGCGGAGCCGGTCGTGCAACCGGCCGGCCCGGCCCTGCCAGAACTCCACCGACTCGGGTTGGACCCGCAGCCCGCCCCAGTGCGACGGGGTCGGGATCTCGGCCTGGTCGGCGAACCGCTCGGCCGCCTCCTGGTACCGCTGCTCCAGCGCCGCCCGACCCGACACCACCTGGGACTGGGGGCTGGCCCAGGCACCCAGTTGGGAGCCGCGCGGCCGGCTGGCGAAGTACGCCTCGCTCGTGGCGCGGTCGACGTGCGCGACCCGCCCGGCGACCACCACCTGACGCTGCATGGGAAACCACGGAAAGACCAGGCTGGCGTACGGGTTGGTGGTCGCCTCGACGCCCTTGCGCGAGAGGTGGTTGGTGAAGAAGACGAAGCCCTCCGGGTCGTACCCCTTCAGCAGCACCGTCCGCCCGCTCGGCCGGCCGGCCGAGTCGGCGGTGCCCACCACCATGGCGTTCGGTTCGGACAGCCCGAAGGCCACCGCGTCGGCGAACCAGCGGTCGAACTGGGTGTGCCAGTCGACGGCCAGGTCAGCCTCGGTCAGGCCCAGGTCCGCGGCGTACTCGTTACGCATCGCGGCCGGGGCGGGTGTGTCGCCCGTCACGTCCCCACTCCTTCTCGGGGGCCCCACCAGCACCCTCCCGCGCTGACCAGCCCGCCCTGCCCAGTCTCACTGAGCCGGACGGAGAATGCGCGTCCGGGGATGTCGCGTGCAGCACAGTCGCAGCGGGTCGCGTATCCCTTACTCAGCAGGCAGTATGTTGCGAACACATCCCTGAGGGTCGCCTAAGGCGCTCGGCCGATCGGGCCGGATGAGCGATCGGGCGCACCGACCAGATCCAGGAGAGCGACATGGCCGATTTCAAACCCGGGCTGGAGGGCGTCGTCGCCTTCGAGACCGAGATCGCCGAACCTGACCGTGAGGGCGGTGCGCTGCGCTATCGCGGAGTCGACATCGAGGATCTGATCGGCCAGGTGTCGTTCGGCAACGTGTGGGCACTGCTGGTCGACGGCCGGTTCGGGCCGGGCCTGCCGCCGGCGGAGCCGTTCCCGGTGCCGGTGCACTCCGGTGACATCCGCGTCGACGTGCAGTCCGCGGTCGCCATGCTGGCCCCGTACTGGGGTCTCAACCAACTGCTGGACATCTCCGACGAGCAGGCCCGTGAGGATCTCGCCCGGGTCTCGGTGACCGCGCTCTCCTTCGTCGCCCAGTCCGCTCGCGGCCTCGGCCTGCCGGCGGTGCCGCAGAAGGAGATCGACAAGGCGCAGACCATCGTCGAGCGGTTCATGAAGCGCTGGCGCGGCGAGCCCGACCCGCGGCACGTCAAGGCCGTCGACGCCTACTTCATCTCGGCAGCCGAGCACGGCCTGAACGCGTCCACCTTCACCGCTCGCATCGTCGCCTCCACCGGGGCGGACGCGGCTGCCTGCATCTCGTCGGGCATCGGCGCCCTCTCCGGCCCGCTGCACGGCGGCGCCCCGTCCCGGGTGCTCAGCATGCTGGAGGCGGTGGAGCGCAGCGGCGACGCCGAGGGCTACGTCAAGGGCGTCCTCGACCGCGGCGAGCGGTTGATGGGCTTCGGCCACCGCGTCTACCGTGCCGAGGACCCGCGCGCCCGAGTGCTCCGGCGTACGGCCAAGGAGCTGGGCGCGCCGCGCTTCGAGATCGCCGAGGCGCTGGAGAAGGCCGCCCTCGCCGAGCTTCAGGCCCGCCGCCCCGACCGGGTGCTGGCCACCAACGTCGAGTTCTGGTCGGCCGTCGTGCTCGACTTCGCCGAGGTGCCGGCGCACATGTTCACCTCGATGTTCACCTGCGCACGGATGGGTGGCTGGAGCGCCCACATCCTGGAGCAGAAGCGCCTGCAGCGGCTGGTCCGCCCGTCCGCCCGTTACATGGGCCCGGAGACCCGCAAGCCGTCCGACGTCGAGGGCTGGGCGGCCATCCCGCACGGCGTCTGAGCTGGTAGAGAAGGGCCCCTCCTCGACGCCGGACGTCGACGAGGGGCCCTTCTCGTCGGTTACCGGAGCCGACTGTGGCGAAGGACTCAGACCGACCGCCGGGACCCAGCCCATCGCCGTCCGGCCCGGGTGCGAGGATGGGGGCCGGCAGTGTCGCCGGGCCCGCCCTCGCCCTTGCGGAAGGATCTTCAAGACCGTGGCTGACGCACCGATCATCCGGATTCCCGATGAGATCAAGCCCGCCGATGGACGCTTCGGCTGCGGCCCGTCCAAGGTCCGCCCGGCGGCGGTGTCCGCTCTCGCCGAGGTCGCGACCACCTACCTCGGCACCTCGCACCGGCAGAAGACGGTCCGTGACCAGGTGGCCCGGCTGCGCTCCGGCATCGCCGAGTTCTTCTCGCTGCCCGAGGGCTACGAGGTGATCATCGGCAACGGTGGCACCACCGCGTTCTGGGAGGTCGCCACCTTCGGCCTGATTCGCGACCGGGCCCAGTTCGCCAGCTTCGGCGAGTTCGGCGCCAAATTCGCCAAGTCGGTCAAGGACGCCCCGTTCCTCGGTGAGCCGACCGTCCGCAAGGCCGACGCGGGCAGCGCGCCGACCCTGGTCGCCGAGTCCGGCGTGGACGCGTACGCGACGCCGCAGAACGAGACCTCGACCGGTGTGGCCGTCCCGATCAGCCGGGTGGCCGGTGCCGACGAGGGCGCGCTGCTGCTGGTCGACGCGACCTCCGGCGCGGGTGGCCTGGAGGTCAACGTCGGTGAGACCGACGTCTACTACTTCGCCCCGCAGAAGTGCTTCGGCTCCGACGGCGGTCTCTGGCTGGCCCTGATGTCCCCGGCCGCACTGGACCGGGCCGCTGAGATCAAGGCGTCCGGGCGCTACATCCCCGCCTTCCTCGACCTGGTCACCGCGATCGACAACTCGCGGCTGGAGCAGACCTACAACACCCCGGCGCTGGCCACCATCTTCCTGGCCGCCGAGCAGACCGACTGGATGAACGCGCAGGGCGGCCTGTCCTGGGCGGCGAAGCGCACCGCCGAGAGCGCCGCCGCGGTCTACGGCTGGGCCGAGCGGTCCAGCGTGGCCACCCCGTTCGTCACCGACCCGGCGCTGCGCTCCAACGTGGTCGCCACCATCGACTTCGCCGACGGGGTGGACGCCACGGCGATCGCCAAGGCGCTGCGCGCCAACGGCATCGTGGACACCGAGCCCTACCGCAAGCTCGGTCGCAACCAGCTGCGGGTGGCGCTGTTCCCGGCCGTCGAGCCGGCCGATGTCGAGGCGCTCACCGCGTCCATCGACTACGTGGTCGAGCGACTCTGACGTTCGGTCACGGTCGGTGTCCGTTGGGGCCTCCACGGACACCGACCGTGATCATCGCCGCAGCTCAGTCACGACATGCGGGGTGTCGCTTCCCCCACCCCGAGGCAGATGCGCGTACGGTGGTCCGAGACGCCTGGGTGGCCGACTCGTGGCGTGCGGTCAGCGAAGCGGGACGGAGGCAACGCTATGCGCCCAGTACGCTTCGTCGCCCTCTCCGAGGACGGCCAGGCTCTGGTGCTCGCCGACGAGGTGGGGCGACTCCTCGCCCTGCCGATCGACGAACGCATCGCCGGCGTGATGCACCCCGAGCCGGGTGCCCCGCCGCTCGCGGTGGCACCGAGCACCGTCGATCCGATTCCCTCACTGTCTCCTCGGGACATCCAGGCCCGCATCCGCTCCGGTGAGTCCGCCGAGGATGTCGCCCGCATCGCCGGGGTGCCGGTCGACCGGGTGCTGCGCTACGCCGGCCCGGTGCTCCAGGAGCGGGCGATGCTCGCCCAGCACGCCCGCCGCACCCGCCTCAAGGGCGCGGAGAAGCCCACCCCGCTCGCCGAGGTGGTCAACGGCCGGCTGAGCCAGCACGGCATCGACACCGAGAAGATCTCCTGGGACGCGTACCGGCGCGACGACGGCACCTGGCGGATCATCGCCACCTGGCCGTCGGGCAAGGCCACCGCCCAGGCCATCTGGGACATGGACAAGGCCCGGCAGGTGGTCACGCCGCACGACGACATGGCGCAGTACCTGTGCGCCGAGCGGCCCACGCCGATCCTCGGCCAGGAGCCGGCACCGGAGCGGACCGGGCACGCCCTGCCCGGTCCGTCGCGTGGCGAGCCGAGCCGTGGCGGGCACGGGTTGCCGGCGGCGTCCGAGCACCCGCGTCCTGGCCGTGATCCGATCCGGGCTGGCCGTGACGCGCTGCTCGCCTCACTGGACCGCCCGCTCGGCGGCTCGTCGGGCCGTGGCCTTGAGCCGCGCACCCCGGCTGCCTTGGCCGGGTCGGACGCACCTCGGCAACGGCCCGTCGGCGGGGGTGCCGCCGCACTGCTCGGCGGCGGCCAGGGGTCGGCCTTCGACGACGACTCGGACGCGCCCAAGGAGGTGCCGGCCGTGCCGTCGCTGGCGGTGCTGCGGCCCCGTAGGACGGCCGCCGCGGCAGCCTCCGGCGAGTCCACCGACGCCAACGGCAAGCCGCGTAAGCGGTTGCCGAGCTGGGACGACGTGCTCTTCGGCAGCGGCCCGGCCGCCCGCGAGTCTTCCTGACGCTTCGCGTTGACGGGTGACTGTCGCCCGTCAACGCGAGCGTTCGGACCTCACCGGATGTCTCCGACCCCTTCGCGATGAGGGGCGGCGACCCCGCGTACGGCCTCGGCGACGGCGAGGAAGTCCTTCTTGAGGATCGCACCGTGGTTGCTGGCGACCTTCGCCCCGATGGTGATGTGCGGGTTGCGGGCGGTCACCGCGTCGAGGCTGGCGCGGATCTGCTCCTGTTCGTCGCCGCGACTGCCGAGGGACGTTCCCGAGGCGACCACGTACCGCACCGGGACGCTGATGGCGTCCAGCACCGGGCCCAGTTCGCGCTCGCGGGAGAGTTCGCCGAGTTCGATGTTGCTGTCCGCCATCTGGTCGGCATTCATCCGCGGGGTCAGGCCGGTCGGGCGGAGCAGCGGCATGAAAAGGTTCATCCGTCGGAACATCTTGCGGATCCGTTGCGCCATGGCCTCGTCGAGCCAGTCGTGCGGGAACGCGCCGTCGACCAGGACCGCGCCCAGGGCACGCTCCGGGTTCCGGTTGGCCCAGTGCGCCCCGACCACCGCTCCGTAGGACCAGCCCACCAGCACCGCCTGGGCCACCCCCCGGGCGGCGAGCACGGCGTCGACGTCCCGGACGGCCGCTTCGAACGAGTAGTCGGCTGAGCGCTTCGACTTCCTGCCGCGAGCCCGCTCGTCGTAGGTGATGTGCCGGAATTCGGTGCCCAGTTCGGCGATGACCCGCCGCCAGTAGCCCTGGGTGGCGAACTGGCCGTTGAGGTAGACCACTGGGATGCCGGGGCCGCCGGTGTCGGTGACGGCCAGGGCCGTGTCGTCGACCGGCACCATGCCGGTCCACGCCGAACTGGTCGAGGACATGCTGTTGTTCGTCATCTCGATTCGTCCTTTTCAGAGGCTGCGGGCGTTGATGTCGCCATGCAGGGTGCTGGCGTGGATGTCGAGTTCGACGGTGCCGTCGTTCTTGAGGGCGTTGCTGACGCGGCCGTGGCCGGTGCCGGCGTCCAGGGCGGCCGAGACGCCGGCCGCCGCCGCGACCGAGATGTCGCCGGACTGGGTACGGAGGACGACAGTGCCGCGCATGGCCTCGGCGACAGTGATGTCACCCCGGGCGGTGCTGATCTCGGCGGGGCCGTTGAGCCGGCCGACCTCGACGTCGCCGTCGATCGCGCTGAGGCGAACACTCGCTGCCTCGTCAATCTTGATTTTCCGGTACGCCCCGTCGAAGGCGACGTCGCCGAGGCGGCCGACGCCCCGAAGTTCGGCGCTGGCGGCCCTGGCCTCGAGGTGGGAGCCGGCGGGCACCCGGACGGTGACCTCCAGGGAGCCGGAGGGGCCGAAGAGCTTGTTGATGGGACGTGCGGTAGTGATTCGCAGGACACCGTCGGCGTAGGTGACAGTGGTCTGCTCGGCGGCCCTCGTGTCGCTGCTCTTGGCGGGGTCGGCCGGGAGGACCTCGACGGTGGTGTCGGCGCGGTCCGCGGCGATGAGTTGGATGCGTCCGGCGGGGATGTCCAGGACGGCGGAGATAGGGGCGGGTGTGTCGAACGTCTGCATCGTGCTCTCCCAGGTTGCTGCGTGTTTCCGGGGCAGGAAACGCTACGTTGCTTTCCAATTTTTGCAACTGTCTCGTTGCAGCGAAGCGACGTTCTAGCTGTTCAGAATTGTGCAATCGTTGCAACGACCCCGGATCTAATGCAACGTTCTTGCCGCCGCCGTTGCATTGGTGTGTGGGTTAACGCTATGGTGGCGGGGTCGGGGGCCGCCGCCCTACGGGACCACGAGGGAGATCGCGATGCCGGGAGGCAGGCTCACCCAGCAGGAACGCCAGCAGATCGCGCTGGGGCTGGCCGACAGCCTCCCCTACGCCGAGATCGCCCGACGCCTCGACCGTCCCACCTCGACGGTCACGCGCGAGGTGATGCGCAACGGCGGCCCCACCGGCTACCGCGCCGATCTGGCCCACCACGCGACCGAGCGCCGCGCCCACCGGCGCAGGCCCGCCCCTTCCCGAGGCGCCGAGACAGCCCCCCGACCAGAAGGACGCGACGCCCAGGCCGTGGCCGACTACGAGGAGGCGTTCACCACCGTCCTCATGGCCTCCGGTCTGAACAAGATGGCTGCCCGAGTGTTGACCAACCTGTTCCTCACCGACTCGGGCAGCCTCACCGCCTCTGAGCTCGCCCGGCGCCTCCAGGTCAGCCCGGCGTCGATCTCCAAGGCGATCACCTTCCTAGAGAGCCAGAGCCTCGTCCGCCGCGAACGCGACGAACGCCGCCGCGACCGCTACGTCGTCGACGACGAGCTCTTCTACCAGGCGACGATCGCCAGTGCTCGGGCCAACGACCACCTCGTCGCTATCGCACGCCAGGGTGTCGCTCTCCTCGGCGCGCACACCCCCGCCGCCGCCCGACTGGAGAACATCGCCCGCTTCCTCGACTTCATCAGCGAGAGCATCACCCGAGCTGCCGAACAGGCCCGCGAGGTTCTCCGCACCGGGCCTTCCACAGCGACCAGCCACGTGCCGCCGGGTCACAGCGACCAGGCGGCAATCCGCTCGTAGCGCGGTCGGCCCCCGCCGAGGTGGCTGCGCATCAGCAGCAGCTCCGACGCCGGCCACGATGGCCCTTCGTACCCGTCCAGGCTGGCCCGGTCGGCCTCGACGTCGGCCGGGTCCATCCGGTCGCCGGGCCGGGCGACGGTCAGGTGGGGCCGAAACGGCTTCTCGTCGCACGGCAGCCGGCCGTGGCTCAGCCGGGACCGAATCAGCCCAGCCAGCACGTGCAACGCCTCGATCTCCCCGCGCAGGTCCACCCACAGCACCGTGGATCGGCCGCGGCCGAACCGGCCACCGCCGCCGAGACTCAACCGGGGTGCGGCACCCCGGCCGTCCCGGAACCGCTCGGCGGCCAAGCCGAGCGCACTCTCCACCTCGACCAGCCGGTCAGACTCGACGGCGCCGAGGAACGCCACTGTGAGGTGCAGGTCGGCCGGGTCGGCGAGCCGGACGTTGACGCCAGCGGCGGTCGCCGCCGCGACGCGCAGACGGGCGACCCGTACGCCAAGGTGATTGACCGCCTCGACGGACGGGCGGACCGCGACGAAGAGTCGCACAGCGTGCGGCCGCTCAGCGGTGCCGCTGCCGAAGCCCAGCCCGCGCCGCCGGAAGGGCCAGCCCGGCGGCGTGCAGCACGCCCTCCACCCGGACCCGCTCGATCTCCTGATCGACGCCCTCCAGCTCGGCGAGGTGCTCGGCGATCCCGAGGGCGCGGCAGGCGAGACGAAGCCGGTCGTCGTACGCCTGGAGCAGCGCACTGTGCCAGACCATCGATCGACCGCCGCCGCCGATCCGCTGACCGCCGAGGCGGCGCAAATCGGCGGCGAGCTGCTCCAGCGGCCGGCGGTCCACGCTGTCGAACTCGCTGAGGTCGATGTCCCGAGTCAGCGCGTCGGCTTCGATCGCCCGGTCGAGACGGGCGATCGTGCGCTTCTCCCGCCGGCGGTCACGCCACTCGGACCAGCCGCAGACCACCCGGTCGACAATCTCGTCGTAGCAGAAGATCAGGGCGAATGCCGCCGGCAGCGTGGCCACGGCGAGGAACGCCAGGGCCAGCATCAGCGCGCGTCCGACTCCCACATATCGACGCTAAGCCCCACCGTGCCACCCCGCCACCGGTTTCGCCGCATCCGCGCGATTCGCGCAACCGGACGCGGCCTGCGCCGGTGGTAAACCTCAGCAGTCGGTGGAGGTGACGTAGAAACGGGGCATCGGTAGCACCCGGAAACGCAGCCGGGCACCGGAGTGGCGGAGCTGCCAGGTGAGCGCGACCACCGCGGCGGCCAGCGAGATGAGCCCGCCCATCCAGATGCTGGCACCGGCACCGTAGTGCTCCGCGACCCAGCCGATCAGCGGCGCGCCGACCGGGTTGGTTCCCAGGAACACCAGCACCCACAGGGCCATCACCCGTCCCCGGAAAGCCGCGTCGACGCCCATCTGGATCCGCTGGTTGGCGGCCTGGGCGAAGAAGACCATGCAGAAGCCGGTCGGCACCAGCAGCGCCACGACCAGCCAGTACGCCGTGGAGAGGCCGACCAGGGTGCCGAAGCTGGCGCAGGCGATCGCCGCGCCGAGCACCAGCCACACCGACGGACGGCTACGGCGGCCGGTGCCGCTGAGCGCGCCGCCGAGCGCGCCAACGGCCAGCGCCGTGCTGAACAGGCCGAAGGAGGCGGCGCCGGTGTGGAAGACCGTCTTCGCCAACGCGGCCAGGGTGAGCTGGAAGTTGAACAGCGACATGCCGATCACCGACATGATCGCCATCGGCAGCAGCAGGTCGGGGCGGCGCCACACGTACCGCAGCCCGTCGACGACCCGGGCGGACGCCCGCTCGTCGCGGGGCAGCAGGGCGTCGCGGTGCAGCTCGGTCGTCCGCATCCGGACCACGTTGACCAGGGGCGCGACCGAACTGAGGGCGGTGAAGAGGAAGACCGGGCCCACGTCGAACGCGGCGATGGCCAGGCCGGCGACGGCCGGGCCGACGATCCGGGCGGAGTTGAACACGGCGGCGTTCAGCGACAGCGCGTTGGGCAGCAGCGGCGTGCCGACCAGTTCGGAGACGAACGCCTGCCGGACCGGGGTCTCCACCGCGTTCGCAGTGCCGAGCAGGGCGGCGAAGGCGAAGACGTGCCAGAGCTGCACCAGGTCGGTGAGGACCAGCACCGCCATGCCGAGCGCCAGCAGGCTCCAGAAGGCGTTGGCGGCGAAGAGCAGCACCCGCTTGTCGTACCGGTCGGCGAGTCGGCCGGAGAGCAGGGTGAGCAGGAGCACCGGGGTGAACTGGCAGGCGGTGACCACGCCGAGCGCGGTCGCCGAGTTGTTGGAGAGCTCGAGGACGAGCCAGTCCTGGGCGATGAACATCATCCAGACGCCGATCAACTTGATCAGCTGCCCGGATGCGAAGAGGCGGTAGTTGCGGACCTGTAGGGACTGGAACATCGTGCTCAGCTTCGCCTGCACTCTTGGTGCGCCTCCTCCGGACGTACGCGTCATCGACACGTGACGGCACGGACCAGGTGGCGCGGGTGCGGCTCAGGCGCGAGCGAGCTGCTGAAGAATCTCGGCGGCCCTCTGCAGGGTCTCCCGTTCGTCCTCGTCGAGTGCGGCCAGCCGGTGGGCGAGCCACTCGTCGCGGGCCCGCTCGAACTGGTCGAGCACGGCCTGCCCTCCTTCGGTCGCCGCGAGGATGACCTGCCGCCCGTCGGTCGGATGGGGTGTCCGCCGCACGAGGCCGCGGTCCTCCAACTTCCCGACGATCTTGGTCATCGTCGGCGGCTGCACCCGCTCCACGTCGGCCAGCTCACGGGGTGTCATCGCGCCCGCCAGCCGCAGGCTGGTGAGCGCGGAGACCTGGGTGACCGTGAGGTCGCCGACCGGTCGGGCCTGTCGGACCCGTCGGTTGAGTCGGGTGATCGCATCACGCAGCTGGGGAGCCAGCTGCGCCGGTGGCACGCGTTCCGCCGTCACCGTCCGCTCCGTCACAGTAGTTAGCTTAACTAATGAGCCTGGCTAACGACATCCGTTATGACCAGGCTCACGAGGGGATTCAGATGGTACGGGCGGGGAATCCTGATCGACTCCCCGCCCGGACGTGCCTCAGAGCACCAGGGACTCGATCGGCCCACGCAGGAAGTACAGCACGAACAGCGCGGCCACCCCGTACAGCAACGGGTGGATCTCCCGGGCCTTGCCCCGCGCCAGCTTGACCACCACGAAGGTGATCAGACCAGCGCCGATCCCGTTGGAGATCGAGTAGGTGAACGGCATCAACACGATGGTGAGGAACGCCGGAATGGCGATCTCGTAGTCGGACCAGTCGATCGTCCGCACCGCTGTCATCATCAGGAACCCGACCACCACCAGGGCCGTCGACGCCGCCTCGAACGGCACGATCACGACCAGCGGCGCCAGGAACATCGCGAGCAGGAAGAGCGCGCCGGTGACCAGGTTGGCCACGCCGGTCCGGGCGCCCTCCGCGACACCGGCGGCGCTCTCGATGTACGACGTGTTGCTGGAGGTGCTGGCCGCACCACCGGCCGCCGCCGCGATCGAGTCGACCAGCAGGATCTCCTTGGCCTTCGGCGGGGTGCCCTGCTCGTCGAGCAGGCCGCCCTCCTGACCGACCGCGACCATCGTGCCCATGGTGTCGAAGAAGTCCGTGATCAACAGCGTGAAGATGAACATCAGCACGACCAGCCAACCGGCCCGGCCCCACGAGTCCAGCACGTTGAACTTTCCGAGCAGCGACAGGTCCGGCAGGTCGACCACCGACTTCGGCAGCTCCGGCACGTTCAGCGACCAGCCCTTCGGGTTGGGCTGACCGTTGACGAACGACGGGCCGATGTTGCCGATCGCCTCCACGATCACCGCCAGCACCGTCGAGGCGAGAATGCCGATCAGGATCGCGCCCTTCACCCGACGGACCACCAGCACCAGCGTGATCAGCAGACCCACCACGAAGACCAGCATCGGCCAGCTCACCAGCTTGCCGCCGATGCCCAGGCCGATCGGAACCGTGGTGTTGGCATCATCCGGGATGCGCCGGACGAAGCCGGCGTCCACCAGGCCGATGATGGTCAGGAACAGACCGATGCCGACGCCGATCGCGCTCTTCATCTGGGTCGGCACCGAGCGGAACACAGCGGTCCGCAGACCGGTCAGCACCAGCACCGCGATGATCAGACCCTCGATCACCACCAGGCCCATCGCGTCGGCCCAGGTCATCTCGGGGGCGATCTCGTACGCCACCAGGGCGTTGACACCCAGACCGGCGGCGAGCGCCAGCGGGAACCGGCCGACCACGCCCATCAGGATGGTCATCAGGCCGGCGACCAGCGCGGTCGCGGCAGCCAGTGCGGGAATCGGGAGGCTCTTGCCGTCACCGTCGACGGCGCCGCCCAGAATCAGCGGGTTGAGCACCACGATGTACGCCATCGTGAAGAAGGTCGCCAGGCCACCGCGTACCTCACGGCTCAACGTCGAGCCACGGGCGGAGATCTCGAAGAAACGGTCGAAACCGTTACGCGGATGAGCGGGGTTGGGAGGTGTGCCGTTCTCGGGCGGCGCTACGGCCATCAGGTCCTCGCAGGTGATCTTCCAGTTGTCGCGCGCATCGTCCCAGATCGTCGGTGGGCAGGGGAAGTAGATCCAGTACGCTTGCCGAATGCCGAACGAGCAGCCACCGCGGCCCGCACCACTGGATCCGCCGATGGTGCCGTTCGCCCTCGCCGGGTTGATCGCGTGGGCGGTGGCCGGGCTGGTCCTGCTGATCTTCTTCCGGGGCTGGCTGACCGACCACGGTCACCAGAACTGGCTCTGGACCTGCCTCGCCGGTTTCCTGTGGGGTTTCCCGGGCCTCGCCGTGATGATGCGGCACGACGCCAACCGACGACGCCGCCGCGCGAGGTGAGCTGGCCGCCGCGCCGGAGCACTCCGGCGCGGACGATCAGGAGTGCCCGTACGGCTCCGCCGGCTCAGCGGCCTCCACCGAGCCCGGAGCCCGGCTGACCGACATGGCCTCCACAGCGCTGTCGTCGTACACCGTGGGCAGCTCGTCGACAGCGGTCTCGGCCGCCTCGATCAACGTCTCGGAGTGCGCGCCGCACCCGTGATCGGCGCTGACCACCCGGCCGTCGTCGGGGGCGTAGAAGTTGCCGCACGCCCCGAAGGCCTGCCGCATCGCACCGGCCAGCGGCAGGTAGAAGCCGCAGGTGCCGCAGCGGGCGGCAGACGGTGCGGCGGTCGAGATGGCCGCGGCGGGGCCGTGGTCACCTTCGTACCAGCGCTGCGCCGTGTCGATGCGGCCTTCCCGGGAGAGCACGCGGGCGCGCCCGAGGCCCAGCTCCCACGCTGTCTCCTCGACAGCCGGGTCGTCGGAGAGCAGGTAACCGGGGACCAGTCGATCGTCGTCGGGCGAGGTCGGGAGCAGGTCGCCCGGGCCCAGGTCGCCCGGCTTGAGCCGCTCCTGCCAGGGCAGCCAACCGGGCGCGAGCAGCGCGTCCGGGCCGGGCAGCAACACCGTCTCGCAGATGGTCACCGTCTTGCTGCGCGGCACCCGGGTGACGGTGACCGCCCACCGCCAGCCGTTGTAGCCGGCGAGGCGACATTCGAAGTAGTGGGTGACCAGCCGATCACCCTCGGCCACGACCTGCAGGTGGTCGCCGACATCGTCGGCGTCCACCTCGGTGATGCCGGCGCGGGCCACCTCGACGGCGGCGGCGCAGACCTGGTCGAGACGGGCGGCACGGGTGGAGGCGGGCCTGGTCACCCGACCATTGTTCCCCATGCGCCTCGCAGGGGTGACAGGGACTCCCGGGGAACCTTTCCCAGCGGTGGTGCGGCGTACCCGGATCAGATGGGCGAGGATGGTGCACATGCCGTCGTACTCCCGCTCCGGGCGTTCCGTCCTCGGGCGGACCGTCGGCACCGGCATTCGCGCCGTCCGTCTGCTGTTTCGCGGTTCGGTGGGCAGCGGCCGCTGGGTGACCCGCCGGGCCGGGCGGGCCCGGGCCCGGGGTGCCGGCGGCGAGGTCGGCATGGTTCGCCTGTTCGACCTGCACGCGCTCTCCTGTGCCGGCGACACCCTGATCGCCATCGGTCTGGCCGGCACGATCTTCTTCAACGTGCCGCTCGGCGAGGCCCGCAGCAAGGTCGCGCTCTACCTGCTGGTGACCATGGTGCCGTTCGCGATGCTCGCCCCGGTGGTGGGCCCGCTGCTGGATCACTTCCGGCACGGCCGGCGGTACGCCCTGGCCGCGACGATGCTCGGCCGCGCCTTTCTGGCCTGGTTGATCTCCGACTACATCCACGGCTTCGGGCTCTACCCGGCCGCGTTCGGGGTGCTCGCGCTCTCGCGGGCGTACGGCGTGGCCCGCTCCGCGGCGGTGCCCCGGTTGCTGCCGGAGGGGCTCGGCCTGTCCCAGGTGGGTGCCCGGGCCAGCGTCTACGGCACTGTCGCGGGTGCGCTGGTGGCCCCGATCGGGTTGGCCGCGTTCTGGTTCGGGCCGCAGTGGCCGTTGAGGGTCGCGTCCTTGATCTTCCTGGTCGGCATGGTGATCTCGTTGCGGCTGCCGCCGAAGGCCGACTCGGAGCCACCGGAGCGCGTCCCCCGGCCACTGCGCGCGCTGGGCCGCCGCCGTGGCGACCGGCCGCTGGGTCGGGGCCGACCGTCCGGCCGGCTGGTGATCGCCACCCTGGTCGGCGCCGCGACGCTACGCGCGCTCTACGGCTTCCTGCTGCTCTTCCTCGCCTTCGCGATCAAGAAGGGCGACCTGACCACTGTGGTGTTCGGCCGGGATCTGGGCGCCGAGTGGGCGTTGGGCGTCGTCGGCGGTGCGCTCGCGGTAGGCACCTTCCTGGCCACCGCCATCGGCACCCGACTGCGCATCCACCGGCCGACCGCCATCCAGTCCAGCAGCATGATCATCGTGGCCGGGGTGGCGGTGCTCGCCGTCATCCAGTTCTCGTTGCTGATGGTCGCCCTGCTCTGCCTGGTCGCCGCGCTGGCCAGCGGGGTAGCGAAGCTGGCGGTGGACGCCTCGATCCAGGAGCGCATCCCGGAACGGTTGCGGGCCAGCTCCTTCGCCCACTCCGAGACGGTGCTGATGCTCGCCTTCGTCGCTGGCGGCGGGCTCGGGCTGGTGCCGTTCGATGGTCGGATGGGCATCGCCGTGGCCGCCGGGGTCGGCGTGCTGGCCGCGACCCGGGGTGTGCTGGCCGCCGCCCGGCTGCGCGGCGAGAAGCTGGCTGGCCGACCGCTCGGTGACGACGAGCTGACCGAGGACGAGCCGGCGGACGAACCCGGGGACCCCACACCAACCTCACCGGCGCCGGCCCAGACCAGCTCACCGCAGTACGACGACCCGAGCCCCGCCCCGCCGGGCTACCACATCTACCGCCCGTCGTCGGCCGTTGGCGGCCCGGGTGGCGGGGTCGACGACGAAACCCGCCGCGAGTCCCCCGGCTCACTCTCGTGACCGGTCTGCTGGTGGTGACGGCGGTTCCAGCCGAGGCGGACGCGGTCCGCGCCGGGCTGACCGACCCCACCGTGACCGTCACCCCGATCGGTGTGGGCCCGGCGGTCGCCGGTGCCGCCACCGCCCGGCTGTTGGCGCTGGCCGAGGCTGCTGGCCGCCCGTACCGTGCGGTCGTCAGCGCCGGCGTGGCCGGCGGCTTCACCGGGCGGGCCGAGGTCGGCGACACGGTGCTCGGCACCGCCAGCATCGCTGCGGACCTGGGCGCAGAGTCGCCCGACGGCTTCATCCCGGTCGACGAGCTGGGCATGCCGCCCGCGCTGCTCGGTGCGGGCAGCAGGGTGCCGGCGGACCCGGGTCTGCTGGCGGCACTGCGAGCCGCCCTCCCGACGGCCACTGCCGGCCCGGTGCTCACGGTCAGCACCGTCACCGGCGCCACGGCCAGCACCGACGAGCTGCGCCGGAGGCATCCGGAAGCGGTCGCCGAAGCCATGGAGGGGTACGGCGTGGCGGTCGCCGCGGCGCAGGCCGGGGTGCCGTTCGCCGAACTGCGCACCATCTCCAACCCGATCGGCCCCCGCGATCGGGACGCCTGGCGGCTACGCGAAGCCCTGGCCGCCCTGACCGCAGCAGCCCCAGCACTGCGCTGACCCGGCACTGCGCTGACCCGGACGATGTTCAGAAGAAGTAGCGTTTGTCCGGGTGGCCCAGGCGCAGTGCGGCCGGGCGGCGTCCCTCGATCTCGAAGCCGCACGCCCGCAGCAGGTCGGTGCCGGGTCCCTCGGCGATAGCGGCCGCGTCGTCGATGCCCGCCTCGCGCATCCCGGTCACCAGCGCGGTGACCAGCCGACGCCCGAGCCCCAACCGCCGGTACCGGGCGTCGACAAGCACGCCGTCGAGCACCATCTCCCGCTCCGGCATGTTCGGATACCACTCCCCGAACTCCAGGAACGGGCTCCGCTCATGGGCCCGCAGCTCACCGACCAGCGTGCCGTCGGGAAGCTCGGCGACGTATCGCCAACAGGTGGCCGGCAGGTCATCACTGATCACGCGGCGCACCTGCGCAGTCCGCCGGACCTCGGCAGCCCACCGCCGGTTGTCGCGATAGCGCCGGTTCAGCTCGTACGCAGCCGGTGGCAGCGGGAGCGGATACCGCTCGGGCGGCAACCGGTACCACTCCGCCCACCAGGCACCGGGCCAGTCCCGAGGCTCGTGCACCGGCCAGACGTCCAGGTGAGCCGGGTATCGGCGGCCCGCCTCGTCCCGCATGTCGTCGTGCGGAACCGGCGTGGGTTCGGTGACGCCGGAGACGGATGGTGAGACGCCAACGGCCAACGTCCCACCCGCCGCCTGGACGAGGCGTTCCACTGTCCGGAATCGGGGATCGAGCGCCCGCCCCGACTCGATCCGGGCAAGCGTCGGCTGCGGTACGCCGGATTTCTCGGCCAACTGCCGCTGGCTCAGATCGGCCCGCCGACGCAGCGCGCGGAGCGTCTGCCCGAGGTCGGCTCCGCCGGCCTCGTCGGTGTGGTCACTCACCTCGGTCACAGGCCGATGGTCCCGGCCGGTCAGCGAGCTATCAACACCCTGCGCCAACCTGTGGATAACGCTGTGGACAACCCCGACGACCGGTGGACGACCTAACTCCCGCGACCCCCTTTGGAGCTGACTCGTTTGCGGCATCACCACCCTCTCGGGGCCCCCGGGCAAGATCCCCCGCCCTCGGCCCGACCCTGGGCCTGCGTCCGGCCCCGGCCCGGCCCTGGGCCTGGGTCCGGGGCCGGCCTGGGCCTGGGCCCGGGG
>NZ_VITD01000015.1:118819-162014 GCF_007827755.1 Micromonospora sp. CNZ322 | reverse complement strand
GGCCCGCCTGGGCCTGGGCCCGGGGCCCGCCTGGGCCTGGGCCCGGGGCCCGCCTGGGCCTGGGCCCGGGG
This sequence comes from Micromonospora sp. CNZ322, assembly GCF_007827755.1. Classification (NCBI taxonomy): domain Bacteria; kingdom Bacillati; phylum Actinomycetota; class Actinomycetes; order Micromonosporales; family Micromonosporaceae; genus Micromonospora; species Micromonospora sp. CNZ322. The sequence goes on along the minus strand of NZ_VITD01000015.1, from coordinate 161,943 downwards.
CCCGCCTGGGCCTGGGCCCGGGGCCCGCCTGGGCCTGGGCCCGGGGCCGGGGCTGGGGCTGGCCTGGGTCCGGGACTCGTCTGGGTCTGGGTTCCTAGCCTGCGAGCTCGCGCCCTTGGCCCCAGCTCCGGACCACGGTCAACGACTCTGGGCGATTCGTTTACGACATCAGCTCCAAAGGGAGACTGGGGTGGGTGCTCGACCCTGCTGGGCCGGTCGTTTCCACGCGCTGTTCCGCCCGACGGCGTCCGCCGCAGTTCGTGCCGCCACCGCGATCCGACGCAGATCACAGTCCCGAATCACACTCCCGAATCACAGCCCCGAATCACAGCTGCGCGTCACGGTCGCGGATCACAGTCGTGGGGTGGGCGCGGGCCCCGAACGGAGGGCGGGGGCTACCGTGCGGGTGTGGCGCTCTCCCTGGCGATCTCGCCCTGCCCCAACGACACGTTCGTCTTCCACGCGCTGGTGCACGGGCGGGTGCCCGGCGCGCCGCCGGTCGAGGTGACGTACGCCGACGTGGACGTCACCAACACGGCGGCCGAGCGGGGCGCGTTCGACCTGGTGAAGGTGAGCTTCGCGGCGCTGCCCTGGCTGCTCGACGACTACCACCTGCTGCCCTGCGGCGGCGCCCTCGGTCGCGGTTGCGGTCCGCTGGTGCTCACCAGGGGCGACCGTGACGGCGGGCCGGACCGCACCGACCTGACCGGCGCGACGGTGGCGGTGCCGGGCGACCGGACCACCGCGTACCTGCTGTTCCGGCTCTGGTCGGCCGGGCGACCGCCGGCCCGGATCGAGGTGGTTCCGTTCCACGAGATCATGCCGGGCGTGGCGGCTGGGCGCTACGACGCTGGGCTGGTCATCCACGAGGCCCGGTTCACCTACCACCGGCACGGTCTGAGCGCCCTGGTCGACCTGGGCGAATGGTGGGAGGCCGATACGGGCCTGCCCATCCCCCTCGGCGCGATCCTGGCCCGGCGCGGGGTGGTCGACCCGGAGGCCGCGGCCGGCTGGATCCGCGAGTCGGTCCGGCAGGCCTGGGCGGACCCGGCGGCCAGCCGGGAGTACGTGCTGACGCACGCTCAGGAGATGGAGCTCGACGTGGTCGACCGGCACATCGGCCTCTACGTCAACGAGTTCACCGCAGACCTGGGCGAGGCCGGTTTCGCCGCGGTGGCGGCACTGCTCGACCGGGCCGCCACCGCCGGCCTGGTGCCTCAGACCTCCAGCTCGCGGGCCACCGCGTGGACCAGCTGAGCGATCTTCTGCGCGGCCTTCTTGTCCGGGTACCGACCCCGGCGCAGGTCCGGCTGGACCTTCGCCTCCAGCACCTTGATCATGTCTTCGACCAGGCCGTGCAGCTCCTCGGCCGGCCGACGGCGCAGCTCTGCCATCGACGGCGGCGCATCCAACAGCTTGACCCCCATGGCCTGCGCGCCCCGGCGGCTGTCCACCACGCTGAAGTCGACCCGCTGGCCACCCTTGAGGTCGGTGACACCCGCCGGCAGCGCCCCCTTGGGCAGGAACACGTCGCCGCCCTCGTCACTCGTGACGAAGCCGTATCCCTTGGCCGTGTCGTACCACTTCACTCGACCCGTAGGCACCTGAAAACCCCTGCTTCACTTGAGCCGCTACTGCTCCAAGGCTAGCTGGATCATCCCGTCGAGCGCCGCTGGGAATTCAGTGAGCTCGTCCAGCACCACTTCCGCGCCGGCCGCGCGCAGCTCGTCGGAGGAGCAGGGGCCGGTTGCCACACCGATGCCGGGCACCCCGGCCGCTGCCGCCGCCACCATGTCCGCGACATGGTCACCGACGTAGTGGGTCGCGCCGTGCTCCCGCAGAGCGGTCGCCTTCTGCTCGGCGAACAGGTCGCCGGCCAACTCGTCGACAGTGAGACCGAGGTGGTCCAGGTGCAACCGGGCCAGCCGGCCGATCTTGGACGTGACGACAAGCACCCGGCCACCCTGCGCACGGATCGCGTCGATGGCCTCCCGCGCGCCGGGCAGGAGAAGCGTCGGGGTGATCGCGTACGCCGGGTAGAGCTCGCGATACACCCGCACGGCCGACTCGACCTGCTCCGGCGGGAACCAGTGCGCGATCTCGGTACGCAGCGGCGGCCCGAGCCGGGACACCGCCAGTTCCGCGTCGACCGGCACACCGGTCCTCGCGGTCAGCGCCCGGTACGCCGCGGCGATGCCGGGGCGGGAGTCCACCAGGGTCATGTCGAGGTCGAATCCGACGGTCAGTGCGGGCATGTCGAGAAACGTACCGGCTACTCCCAGTCGACCGGACGTCCGAGGGGCGCGGAAGCCCGGTACCGGGCTAGCGTGGAAAGACGATGACCACCTCACTCGCCGACCACCTGCGGTCGCTGCCCGACGAGTCACTGGCCGCGCTCCTCCAGCTGCGGCCGGACCTCGTCGTGCCCGTGCCGGCCGACGTCTCCGCCCTGGCCATCCGGGCCCAGTCCCGGGTCTCCGTGGCCCGCGCGCTGGACGGTCTGGACCAGTTCACCCTTCAGATCCTCGACGCCGCCCGCCTCACCCGGAGTCCGGACGACGCCACCACGGCCACCGACACCGTGCTCGCGATGGCGACCTCGGGGCCGCAGCCGCCGGCTCCGACGGCCGTCCGGGCCGCCGTGGGGCGACTGCGTGCACTCTTCCTGCTGTACGGCCCGGAGCACGCGCTCCAGGTGCTGCCCGCCGTCGACGAGGTCTCCCCGTACCCCGCTGGGCTCGGCCGACCGGCCGCTGAGCTGGACCCGCGCACGGCCGCGCTCTGCGCGGACCCGGCGAAGCTCCGACGGACGGTGCTCGCCGCCCCGCCCTCGGCCCGGGCGATCCTGGACCGGTTGGCGGCCGGCCCGCCGGTGGGCAGCGTGCCGCCGGGGGCGTTGCAGGCCCCGCCGCTCGGTGCGGAGGACCCGGTCCTGTCCGACCCGACCAACGGGGGCGCCCCGACCGGCTCCCCGGTGCGGTGGCTCGTCGACAACCGGTTGTTGGTCCCGGTGACGACCGGTTCGTCCACGGCCAGCGGAACGGTGGAGCTGCCCCGCGAGGTCGGCCTGCTGCTGCGCCGCGACAGCGGCCCGCTCGGGCCGCTGCGTACCAGCCCACCGCCGGTGGCCGCCGCGCCGCGCGAGCCGAAGGCGGTCGACTCGGCCGGGGCCGGGCAGACCATGGAGGTGGTCCGGCACACCGAGGGGCTGCTGGAGCAGCTCGGCGACGAGCCCGCGCCGGTGCTGCGTTCGGGTGGCATCGGGGTACGGGACCTGCGCCGGTTGGCGCGTACCGCCGGGCTGGACGAACCGACCACAGCGCTGCTGCTGGAGGTGGCGTACGCGGCGGGGCTCCTCGGTGAGCTGGAGATGCCCGGTGCGACCACCGGCCGGTACGGAGCGGATCAGCAGGTGCTGCCGACCGGCGGGTACGAGGTGTGGCGGGCCGCCTCGCTGGCCCAACGGTGGGAGCAGCTCGCCCGAGCGTGGCTGACCATGACCCGGCAGGTGGGGCTGGTGGGCCGCCGTGACGACCGGGACCGGCCGATCACCGTGCTCTCCTCGGAGGCCGAGCGGGCCAGTGTGCCGGCCACCCGACGGGCGGTGCTCGGCGTACTCGCCGATCTGGAGCCGGCGACGGCACCCACCCCGGAGGAGGTGCAGGAGCTGCTGGACTGGCGGGCACCGCGTCGCAGCCGGGGCCGGGACGCCGCCCACCGGGAGGTGCTGGCCGAGGCCGCACAGCTGGGCGTGACGGGGCTGGGGGCGCTCACCTCGTACGGTCGGCTGCTGCTGGGGGATCTGACGTCGACCAACGAGCGGGGTGACGACCCGCTGGGCGTGCACGCCGACGTCGAGAGCGGCGACCCGTCCAGTGCCGCTCGGGCGCTGGACGCCCTACTGCCCGCACCGGTCGACCATTTCCTGGTGCAGGCCGACCTGACCGTGGTGGTGCCCGGCCCACCCGAGCCGGCGCTCGCCGTCGAGTTGGAGGCGATGACCGAGCTGGAGTCGGCCGGCGGGGCCAGCGTGCACCGGGTCACCACGGCGAGTGTGCGGCGGGCCCTGGATTCCGGCTACACGGCCGACGATCTGCACGACGTGTTTCGGCGCCGGTCACGTACCCCGGTGCCGCAGGGGCTCACCTACCTGATCGACGACGTGGCCCGTAAGCACGGCGGGCTGCGGGTCGGCCTGGCTGGGGCGTACCTGCGCAGCGACGACGAGACGCTGATCAGCGAGGTGTTGGCCGACCGGCGGCTGGAGTCGTTGGCGCTGCGCCGGCTCGCGCCGACGGTGCTGTGTACGCAGTACCAGGTTGGTCGGCTGCTGGGCGCTCTGCGCGACGCGGGGTACGCCCCGGTGCAGGAGGACGGCACCGGCAGCACGGTGCTGGCCCGGCCGCGGATCCGGCGGGCCCCGCCCCGGGTGTCGGTGACCACCCGGACGATCGACCCGCTGGCCGCCCCGAAGCTGCCCATGCCCCGGCTGCTCGGCGTGGTGGAGCACATCCGGCGAGGCGACGCGGCGGCGCGGGCGGCCCGACGGGCACCGGCGGTGGTGCGCGGCGGTGCGCCGGGGCTGGGCGGCGGCCCGGTGCCGGCGCACACCCACAGCGAGGCCCTGGCGGTGCTCCAGCAGGCGGTCCGGGACAAGGCGCTGGTCTGGGTGGGTTACGTCGACGCGCACGGGGCGACGGCGTCACGCCTGCTCAAGCCGGTCTCGATCGGTGCCGGCTACCTGCGGGCCGAGGACGAACGGACCGAGATGCTGCACACGTTCGCACTGCACCGGATCACCGCGGCGGTGGTAGCGGACTGACCTCCACCGCGCGGGCGCCGTCGGTCAGCGGCGGCTGCGGCGTACGGTGCCGACCACCGAGATGATCAGCAGCAGCGCGAAGCCTGCGCCGGCGGATTCCCCGACAGAGTCCACGAAGCCCTGTTGGAGCACCAGCCAGCCGAAGAGGAACCACCCGAGGAGGAGCGTCGCCGCGACGGCGTACGCGATCACCGTTGCTCGGGACACCTCGTCGGGTGGTGCGTGCTCATGCTCCGCGATCACGTCACGGTCGACCGTCATGCCCAGCCTCCCCGCCGGTCCGGCACTGGACTCCAAGGGTGACACTCGTTAGTCCGGTCGGACAGGGGGTTACCGCCGCGATTCGCTCCGTGTCACTCAGGTGCCGGGGCGCCGGCCGATGAGCACCACCCGGGTGCCGACCTTGCCGAGCTCCCACATCCGTACGGCGTCGGCGTGCAGCAGGTTGACGCACCCGTGCGAGCCGATCGACTTGTCGTGCAGGTAGGTGGTGGTCTCGTGGAAGCCCATCCCCTGGGTGAAGTGCTGCCAGTACGGCAGCCACACCTCGTACGGGTTGGACCACTCCTTGGGGTTGCGGTAGTTGACGGCGTACGTGCCGGCCGGGGTGCGGTAGCCGGACATGCCGGTGCGGGTCACCGTCGGAGCCATGATCACCTTGCCGCCGCGGAGCGCCCAGACGGTCTGCCGGGTCAGGTCCACGCAGAACGTGGTGCCGGTGCCGGCCTTGCAGCGGGTCGTGTCGGTGGTGGCGAGGCGCTGGGCCACGTCGAGGGTGGTGGGTCCGGCGCGACCCTCGACGGGGCGAATGCCGTACCTCTTCTGGAACTTCTTGATCGCCGCGCAGTCGGCGGCGGACTGCCGGCCGTCCACTGTCACCGCCCCGAACCCGCCCAACCGGGCCAGGTGGGTCTCCACCGCCCGCTGGTGCTGCCCCTGGGGGCAACCGGCGACGGTCGGCGTACCGGTGCCGGGGGTTTTCGTGGGTGCCGGGCGGGTCGGCTTCGGCGTGGGTTTCCGGGAGGGTTTCGGGGTGGGCGAGGCCGGGGTGGGCCGGCCGTGCTGGTCGGGCCCGGGTGTGTCGCCCGCCCCCGTTGCCTGTTCCGCGGCACCGGCTGGGGCGGCTCCCCCGCCACCACTCCCGCCGGACTGCGGATCGAACGCGCACGCTCCCGCGCCGACCAGCACGACCACCACGAGGGCAACCAGCCGGGAAGTGATCCGGACATGCTTCATGGGCCCTCCCCAGACAGTCGTCCCTTTACTAGACGTTCGTGAGTGCCGTCACGGTTGCGCCCGGTGAGCATCTTTCTTCCGCAGTCCCGCATCGTGCAACACTGGATGGTCGGCCAGCAGCGGGTATGCGACCCGTTCGGGCCGGTCGGCCAACCGAGGAGAGGACGCTGGCGTGAGCGGTGGACCACTGATCGTGCAGTCGGACAAGACCCTGCTGCTGGAGATCGACCACCCCGACGCGCAGGCCTGCCGGATGGCGATCGCGCCGTTCGCGGAGCTGGAACGCTCGCCGGAGCACGTGCACACCTACCGGCTGACCCCGCTGGGTCTGTGGAACGCCCGCGCGGCGGGCCACGACGCCGAGGGTGTCGTGGATTCGCTGCTCAAGTACTCCCGTTACCCGGTGCCGCACGCGCTGCTGGTGGACGTGGCCGAGACGATGGACCGGTACGGCCGGCTTCAGCTCGCCAACGACCCGGCGTACGGGCTGGTGCTGCGCGCACTGGACCGGCTGGTGCTGATCGAGGTGGCCAAGAGCAAGAAGCTCGCCGGGATGCTCGGCGACAAGATCGACGACGACACCATCCGGGTGCACCCGTCCGAGCGTGGCCGGCTCAAGCAGGCGCTGCTCAAGCTGGGTTGGCCGGCGGAGGACCTGGCCGGTTACGTCGACGGCGAGGCGCACCCGATCGAGCTGGCCGAGGCCGGCAAGGACGGGCGCAAGCCGTGGACGCTGCGGTCGTACCAGCGGGAGGCCGTCGAGGCGTTCTGGGCCGGCGGGTCGGGGGTGGTGGTGCTGCCCTGCGGCGCCGGCAAGACCCTGGTCGGCGCGGCGGCGATGGCCGAGGCGAAGGCGACCACCCTGATCCTGGTCACCAACACGGTCGCCGGCCGGCAGTGGAAGCGGGAGTTGATCGCCCGTACCTCGCTGACCGAGGAGGAGATCGGCGAGTACTCCGGCGAGCGCAAGGAGATCCGCCCGGTCACCATCGCCACGTACCAGGTGCTCACCTCGCGGCGCGGCGGCGCGTTCACCCACCTGGACCTCTTCGGGGCCCGCGACTGGGGCCTGGTCGTCTACGACGAGGTGCACCTGCTGCCCGCGCCGATCTTCCGGTTCACCGCGGACCTCCAGGCCCGCCGCCGGCTGGGCCTGACTGCGACTCTGGTACGCGAGGACGGCCGCGAGGGTGACGTGTTCAGCCTGATCGGGCCCAAGCGGTACGACGCGCCGTGGAAGGACATCGAGTCGCAGGGCTGGATCGCACCGGCCGAGTGCACCGAGGTCCGGGTGACGCTGACCGACGCGGAGCGGATGTCGTACGCGACGGCGGAGGCGGAGGAGCGCTACCGGATGGCGGCGACCGCCCGCACCAAGCTGCCGGTGGTCAAGGCGCTGGTCGACCGGCACCCGGACGACCAGGTGCTGGTGATCGGCGCGTACATCGACCAGCTGCACCAGCTCGGCGAGTACCTCGACGCGCCGATCATCCAGGGCTCGACCACCAACAAGGAGCGGGAGCGGCTGTTCGACGCGTTCCGGTCCGGTGAGTTGCGCACCCTGGTGATCTCGAAGGTCGGCAACTTCTCGATCGACCTGCCCGAGGCGGCGGTGGCGATCCAGGTGTCCGGGACGTTCGGGTCACGCCAGGAGGAGGCGCAGCGGCTCGGTCGGGTGTTGCGCCCGAAGGCCGACGGTCGGCAGGCGCACTTCTACACGGTGGTGTCCCGGGACACGATCGACACGGAGTACGCGGCACACCGGCAGCGCTTCCTCGCCGAGCAGGGCTACGCGTACACCATCGTCGACGCCGACGACGTCCTCGGCCCGAAGCTACCGACCGTCGACTGACCCGCGCGCGGCCTTGATCGACTCGGTTTTCCGGCCTTGATCGACTCGGTTTCCAGGAAGTCGCGGTGTCCGGGACGCTCCGATGCCCCGGTTTCCTGAAAGCCGAGTCGATCAGTGGGTTGGGCGCGGGCGCGGGGCAGGGACGAGGTGTCTCTCGCGCTCGCCATGGAGCTGATGCCGTAGACGAATCGCCCGTCCGGCGTGGACGGCGGCCACGGGCAACTCCGGTCGGCCGGCCTTCGCCCAGCGCACCCCGAGCGGGCGGCCTCACCCAGCTTGCTCCGAGTGGGCGGCGAGCGTCAGCGCTTGCGGGATTCCGCGACGAAGACCCCGCGCCCCGGACGGCCGACGAGCACGCCCTGTTTCCGCAGCTTCCCCACCGCACGACTGATCGTGGACTGCGAGACGTCGTACTCGTCTGCCAGCACGCGCCCGGACGGGAGCTGGGACCCAGGTGAATAGGTCCCGTCCTTGATCTTCTTCAGGAGATCGTCGAGCAGCTCGTCCATTGTGGGCGGGATCGGCACGTGGAGCCCCTTGCAGTCGGTTGGCTCGCTCAGTATTGATCAGCCGCTCCGACGCAGGCAACGCATGTAGCGCGAGTGACACAGGTGGGTAGATGACTCGGAGACGTTCTTGACATAGGTGACTCAGTGTCGGTAGCGTCGCTCTCGGTGATGCGGTGCTGCTGCGGTCGGTTGGCGCCTCTCGTACTGGTTTCGCATCGCTGCCAAGATCCGACCCGTCGAGACTCCACCCGCCGCGCTCCCCGGCGCGGTCCTGCCGCCGTACCCCCGAACGGCCGCGGGCGGGCGGTCTCCGCCGAGCGCAACCGGCGGAGACCGCCCCTCCACGTCGATTCCATCCGACGAAGGGCAGTCACCGTGCGCAACCTGATCCTTCGGCTAGCGAGCCGACGCGACGAACCATGTCCGACGAGAAGGCGGGACGAGTCGCCGCACCCAGGGCAGCTCCTCGAACGGCGCCGCTACCAATGAGCGACCGTTGGGTGATCCACCTGCCGATCACCGCACCTGACCTGCTGCGCGCCCGGATCTTCGCGCGTACCGCCGCTCGGGTGTTGGTCCGGCTCAGCGCGCGGGTCGAGCCGGGCGGGGTGACGGTCTCGGCGGAGGACCAGCAGGGCGTACGACATTGGGTTTTCTGTGATCGACCACTGCCCGGCGGCGCCCGGTGCGCCCTTCCCACCGACCACCTCGCGCCGTGCGCGCGACGACCGGGTCAGCCCTGACCGACGACGCTCACCGGGAGAAACGGTCGACCAGCACCGCCAGCCGGCGGTCGTGGCCCGGGCGGCGGAGCCGGCCGCTGCGCATCAGCGTGACCAGCCCGTGCAGGCCGCTCCAGAATGTCTCGGTGACCGTCTCCAGGTCGTCGTCCCCCGCCACTGGGCGCACCGTCTCGGCCAGTTCGGCGAAGCCTCGGGCCAGGTCCGTCGGGACGTCCTGAGTGGCGAACGGCAGGTCCACGGCGAGGGTGAACATCGCGTCGTAGATCGCGGGACGTTGCTCGGCGAACGTGACGTATGCCGCCGCGACGTCGGCGATCGCCTGCCGGGGACTGGGGGCCGAGGCCCGGGCCGTGGCCAGGGCGTTGGCCAGTTCGGCGAAGCCCTCGACGGCTACCGCCGCCATGATGGCGTCCTTGCCCTTGAAGTGGCTGTAGAGGACGGGCTGGCTGTACTCGATCTCGGCGGCGAGCCGGCGGGTGGTCACCGCGTCCCAGCCTTCCGCCAACGCCAGGTCGCGGGCTGCGGTGATGATCGCCTGCTCCCGTTCCGCCCGCTCGCGCTCCCGGCGCCCCTGTGTCGACATGACAGCCATCCTAGCACCGCTAGCGTTTCTGTCGATGCTCTGCTAGCGTCGCTCTCATATCTAGCAGCGCTAGGAATTGGAGCAGACTCATGCTGGCACCCCTCGCCTACGGGCTCGCCGTCGTACTCAGCCTCTTCGTCGCCTTCATCGGCGCACGGTTCCTGCTGGTGCCCCAGGCTGCGGCCGCCGGGTACGGCGTGCCGGCCCGCCCGGACGGTGATCCCGCCTACCTGACGGTCAAAGGGCTGAAAGACCTCACCTTCGGGCTGCTCGGCCTCGCCCTGATCGCCTTCACGACCGCCGACGCGGTCGCGTGGTTCATGCTCGTCGTCGCGCTCGTCCCGCTGGGCGACACCCTCATCGTGCTGCGGAACGGCGGGACGAAGGCCGTCGCCTTCGGCATCCACTTCGCCACCGCCGTCGTCGTCCTCCTCGACGCCGCCCTGCTGTTCGCCCTGTAACCGGACCTGGCCCCAAACCTGACCCCGCCCGTGTCGATCAAGAGGTTTGCGTCATCATCAGGCCGATCGATGACGCAAACCTCTTGATCAACGCAGTCGGTGGAGGGTGCGCGTGGGACGGGCCCGTCGGATCCTGTCCATTTGATATCGAGGAGCGCATGATGTGAGGGTGACTGCGCGGCGGGTAGCCATCCTGGTGACGTGTCTGGTGGTAGGAGCGCTCGGAGCAACCTTCGCGTTGAACCAGTGGGACCAGGCAGATCGAATCGCTACCGTGGCGTCGGCCCTGGCCGCCGTAGCGGCGCTAGGTGTGGCGGTGTGGGCGGCGTTGCCGGGCAGTAGCCCAGGCCACCGTGCCGGCAACACCGGCAGTGCCACCGCACGTGGGCTGGGCAGCCGAGCGAACAGTGGGGTGACGGGCTCGTCCACGATCGCAGGGCCAGCAGTAGCGGATCGCACCGGTGACGCTCAGGCCAGCAATGGCGGCAGCGCCAACAGCGGCCTGAACCTTCACCCCTGACATCGAGGCCCTGCGCGGCGGAAGGGCTCGCGGTGAGCTTGAGACGATTACCCGACGCATTGGCCCGCGAGACCGGCAACGCGACAGCTCACGGCGGCGGATTCGCCAACACCGGCGTGATCAAGGGGTCAGTCACCATCGCTTCGCGGCCTGTTGCCCGGTCGGCCTACCGCCAGCAGGTGCACCGCATCGCCCCATCGGATCTGCTGGACCGGGAACAGGAACTGGCCGAGCTCACGGCGTTTTGCACGCTGCCTGATGCCGCCAACTACCGGTGGTGGCGTGCGGACGCGTGGGCTGGCAAGTCGGCGTTGATGTCCTGGTTCGTTCTGCACCCGCCGAACGGGATACGACTCGTCTCGTTCTTCATCACGGCCCGATGGGCCGGACAGAGCGACAGGGTCGCCTTCACGGACGTGGTCATCGAGCAACTGGCCGAACTGCTTGGTGAGCCCATGCCGGCCCATTACACGGACGCGACTCGCGACCAGAGCTTTCTCGATCTACTCGACCGTGCAGCCGAGGCCTGCCAGACACGAGGCGAGCGGCTGATCCTGCTCATCGACGGCTTGGATGAGGATCGCGGATCGGACGCCCACAGTATCGCCGCACTGCTGCCCGCAACGCCGCCGGCCGGAATGCGCATCGTCGTTTCCGGGCGGCCGAACCCCCCGATCCCCACCGACGTGCCGGACAGGCATCCGTTACGCGATCCCCGGATTGTTCGACTACTGAACCGATCGCCGCAGGCGGAGGTGAACAGGGCAGACATGCTGCGGGAGTTGACCCGGCTGCTGTCGGGCGCTCCAGCCGAACAGGACCTGCTAGGTCTTCTCACGGCCGCCGGGGGCGGCCTCAGCGCCAACGACCTTGCTGAGTTGACCGGCTGGCCGGAATGGCAGATTGCAGACCACCTCAGCACCGTCGCCGGTCGCTCGTTCACACAACGCCCGAGCCGCTGGCAGCCCAACACCGGACCCGACTTGTACGTGCTCGGTCACGAAGAACTGCAGAATGCCGCAGTCGAGCGCCTTGGCCAGGCGCGACTGCGGGGCTACCGGCAGCGTCTACACGTCTGGGCCGACACCTTCCGCGAGCAACAATGGCCGGCCGGTACCCCCGAATATCTGCTGCGTGGCTACTACCGGATGCTGCTTGCCACCGGCGATGTATCCAGGTTGATCGCCTGCGCCGTGGACCCTCACCGACACGACCGGATGCTCGACATCACCGGGGGCGACACTGCTGCCCTCACTGAAATCACCACCGCTCAGGACGTCATTCTCGCCCAGCCCGAGCCTGACCTGGTGGTCATGGCTCGCCTTGCGATTCACCGAGACAACCTCGCGGAACGCAACGCCACCATTCCGACCGGGCTACCCGCGGTCTGGGCATCCCTCGGCCAGCCTGTTCGGGCCGAGGCATTGGCACGCTCCATCGACCAACCCGGTCGGCGGGCGTTGGCGTTGGCTGACCTCGCGATGACGGTCGCCAACGATGGCGACGTCGAGCGGGCTGGCGTGCTGGCCGACCGCGCCGAGGCGCTGATTCACTCCGTCGCTGATCCGCATCGGCGGGTGCAGGTATGGATCGCTTTGGCCGGGGCAGTTGCCCAGGCAGGCGACGCTGAGCGGGTTGGCAGGCTGGCTGACCGCGTCGAGGAGCTGGTTCGCGCGGCCGACCGCGCTGACTGGCAGGCGTGGGCGCTGACTGGCCTGGTCGTGGCGGTGGCCGCAGCAGGCGACACCGCGCGGGCTGGCGGGCTGGCTGACCGCGTCGAGGAGCTGGTTCGCGCGTTCGACGGTGCGGAGAGGCGTGCGCGGGCGTTGGCCGGACTGGCGGCGGCAGTGGCAGCGGCGGGCGACAGTCATCGCTCCTACACCCTGGCCTGCTCGATCGGTCAGCCTGAGCCGAGGGCGCGCGCATTGATCGCCGTGGTGAGGGCGGTGGCCGCAACCGGCGACGGCGAGCGGGCCGGTGCGTTGGCTGATCAGGCCGAGGATCTGATTCGCTCGCTTCCTGACCCACACCAGCGGGCGCAGGTATGGATCGTCCTCGCCGGGGCAGTCGCCCAGGCAGGCGACGCCAAGCGGGCTGGGGCGCTGACCGAGGGTGCCGAAAACCTGATTCATTCGATGGACCCGACTGACCGAGCGCAGGCGTTGATTGGCATGGTCGCGGCAGCTGGCGGAGCTTACGACTCCGAGCGGACGATTGTGCTGGCCGACCGGGCCGAGAGGGCAGTCATCTCGATGGTTCGCCCGGACAGAAAAGCGTGGGCGCTCAGTGAGTTGGCGAGGGCTGTCGCGGAGGCTGGCGACGCGGAGCGTGCCGTTGCGCTGGCTGACCGCGCCGAGGAACTGGCTCGTTCGGTCAGCGACCCGGACCGGCGGGGGCGGACGTTGGCCGCTCTGGCCCCGGCGCTGGCTGCGGCCGGCGACTTCGATCGGGCAGAGACACTGGTCCGATCGATCAGCGGTGGAAGGCTGGAGGCAGAAGCCTGGGCATCCCTGGTGCGAGTGATGGCTGCGGCAGGCGAAATCGAGCGGGCGGAAGGGCTGGTGCGTTCGATCAGCGGCCGTGACCGCCAGGAGCGGGCACTATGTGCGCTCGCGCCGGCGATGGCCACAGCGGGCGAAATTGAGCGGGCAGAGATGTTGGTCCGTTCGATCGCGAACCGCGACCGACAGGAGCAGGCGCTGTCTGCGCTGGTGCCGGCGATGGCCACAGCGGGCGAAATTGAGCGGGCGGAGAGCCTGGCTGGTTCGATCACCAACCAACGTTGCAGGGAGTGGGCCCTGAGCGCGCTGGTGCCGGCGATGGCCGCAGCGGGCGAAATTGAGCGGGCAGAGACGTTGGCCCGCTCAATTGGTCGCCGTCAGGGGCGGGCCAGAGCGATGACCGCGATCGAGGACACGGCGGCAGGCATGGCGGAGACCGCGGCCGCCGACGGCAACACGAAGCGGGCGGAAGCGATCATCCGCTCGATCAGGAGCCCCGACCGGCAGGCGTCAGTGGTTACCGCTCTTGCCCGACGGATCGCTGCGGCTGGCCAGATCGAACAGGCAGAAGCGTTGGTGCGGTCCGTTCAGCGTCCCAAGCAGCAGGCCGAGGCGCTCAGCGCAATGGCGGAGGCGGTGGCTGCAGGGGGCGACGCGGAGCGAGCGGAAGCGTTGGTCTCCTCGATCGACCGCCGCGACTGGCAGGTCCCGGCGTTGGCGGCTCTGGTAACGACGGTCGCCAACGCTGGTGATCCAGAGAAGGCGGGCACCCTGGCCGACCGGGCGGAAGAGTTGGCTCGGTCGATCAACCATCTGGACCGGCGTGCCCGGGTGATGGGCGTGCTGGTTGCGGCGGTTGCTGGGACCGGTGACATCGATCGGGCCACCAGGTTCGCCCAATTGATCGACAGCCCGGAGAGTCGGGCGAGAGCCTTGACCGCAATCGTGATGTCGAAGGCCGGGACAGGGTGCACTGAGCCCGTCTGGGCGCTTGCTCACCGGGCCGAGGAGCTGGTCCACCTCATTGAACGTCTGGACAGCCGGGCGCGGGCGTTGGCACGGTTGGCATTGGCAATGGCGGTGGTCGGCGATGCGGAGCGGGCCAGCGCGCTGGCTGACCAAGCCGAGGAAATGGTTCGTTCAATCAGCAACCGGAACCAGCGTGCACAGATTTCTCTCACGCTTGCGGAGATGGCTGTGGCAGGCGGCAAGATCGAGTGGGCCCAGAAGCTGGTCCGTTCGAATGGCCGCCCGGATCTGCAGGCGTCCATCTTGGCCGCGCTGGCAAGGACGGCGATGGAAGCCGGGAACGTCGAGTCGGCCAAGGAGTTGGCCCAGTCGATACGGAATCAGGAGCGGCAGGCGTCGGTGCTGACCGGGCTCGCCAAAACAGCGATGGCCAGCGGCGACACCGAGAGTGCCGAGAAATTGGCCCGCTCGATCGGAAATTCGGAGCGACAGGCAGCGGCGCTGGCCACGTTGGCAGAAATGGACCCTGCCCGTGGACGGATGCTCATCGCGTGGGCGTTCCGTCTAGGAAGCTGGACGACTCCGTTGAGGGCTCTGGTTCAAGTCCAGCCAGCTGCACTGACGGCGATCGCTGACGAATTCCTGGACCTCGCCTGAAAGACTAGATGCGCTACGACGTGGGGGGTGGGCAGCGGTCGGGGAGGGTGACCTCGCCGGGGCGGTGGTCGAAGGTGTCCATGGTGAACCACTCGTCCAGTTCCGGGTCGAAGAGGTTCTGCAGACCGAACTGCAACACCTGCCACCACCGGCTCGGGTCGTGCTGATCAACGTAGATGTCGCCGAGCGCGATCGGGAACCGGAAGAACTCCCCCGGCACTGTGGAACCGCCGACGACCCCGACCCGCCAGTGGTCCACGTGCCGGTCCTTCTCACCTTGCAGGATCTCCGGCCCCACATAGCGGGCTGTCTTCAGCTTGTCGTTGAAGATCTGCCGGTTGAAGAACCCCGGCACCTTGCTGCATGCGCGGGGCGGGAACAGCGGGATGTTCGGCCACCTGTAGGTGAGCGTGTAGAGCGTGTTCTCGTAGATCAGGTTCGTGAACCAGATCGGGTGGTCCGGGCCGCCGGCGGTCATCTGGCTGTTGCCGTTGCGGCCCTGCCAGGAGAACGGCACGTCGATGCCGAGGTCACGGACGATGTACCGGCCGGTGCCCTGAAAGTCGGCGGGGAGCAGCGGTGGGCGCGGCTCGCGCGGCTCGGGAACGGTCGGGCCGTCGGCCTGGGCCGCGCGGGGCAGCGGCGCCGCCGCCGGGCCGGGCGCGACCACACCGAGGGCGAACAGTCCACCGGCGACCGCCGCCATCAGTGTCCGACTTGTACGCCCCGACGCCATGTGTCCTCCGCCGATGAAAGTGCCAGATGCCTTCGGCGAAGCGTAGGAGCAGGCAGAACATGAGGATCGGCGGAACGAGCGGGCTCCACCGGAAGGGTGAAGCGGTCGGGGCCGACGGTTCGCCGCAGAGCGACCCGCCGGCCCCCGACTTTCAGTGGGCTATCCGGCCCCGCCGGCGCGGAACGCCACCCAGGCGTCGCTCATCCGGTCGGCCTGCCCGGCGGTGAACATGTTCATGCAGGAGTCCTGCGTGTAGTCCATGAAGTTGTGGATCGGGTCGAGCCCGGGCGCGGTGCAGGAGTCCGCGCCCACCGGGCAGTCGAACTGCGGCGCCGCCTCGCGCGGGGTGTCCGCGACGAAGTCGCCGGACGCGGAGCAGCCGTGCGCGAAGGTGTGCTCCAGCATCAGCCAGTGCCCGACCTCGTGCGTCAGCGTGTCACCCAGTGCGTACTTGCCGGCTGTACCGCCCGGCATCGACTCGTCGAGCATCACCACGCCGTCGATGTAGTCGCGCCCGTTGTTGTAGCCCTTCGGGAAGTACGCCCAGCCGAGCAGCCCGCCGCCGATGTTGGCCGCGTACACGTTCAGGGTCTCCGAGTCACCGGTGTACAGCGCCTTCTTCATGTCCCGCTCGTTCTTGCCCGGCACGACCGTGTACCAGGCGCTGTTCACCGTCCACGTCGTGTCGACGAGCGAGAACCGGAACGGAGTGTTGGAGGCGTCTCCGGCCGTGCGGCCCGCGAACGAGTCGTTGAGCACCGTCATCTGCGCGGCGATCAGGGTGTTCCACCTGGTCGTCTCGGCTGCGGTGAGCGGATGGTCGGAGATCATGTGGAAGACCGTCGGCACTGTGACACTGCCGTTCGGCAGGCGCGGCGCGTCCTTGATCACGCCGTAGGCGTTGGCTTCGTTAGTGGAGTACAGCTCCGGTTCCTGGGCGGTGGCGCCCTCGGCCAGCCGGCCGGCGCTGTGCGCGTCGGCGCCTGGCTCACACGCGGTGACGCCCGGGGAGGCGGTCGCTGGCGCGGCCGTGGCGAGCGCCCCGGAGGCACCGCCGGACGCCAGGAACGTCGCGGCGGTGGCGGTGAGGACCGCCAGTCGGAAGGTTTGTCTTCTGCGCATCGGTGCACCTTTCGATGAGGGAGGCGGTGCGGGGTCGATGACGTCGCTGTTCGGGTATGAGAACACGCCGACGGCATCGACAAAAGACCCTCTGAACAGGGCAGATGGCGATGTAACGGAACCGGATCGGCGAGCGCTGTTTGGGCGCTCCGGCGGGGGTCAGAGAACCCGGGTCACCTGTTCGGCGGCGACCACCGCGTCCCGCCGCGCCGGGTCGAGGTTGGCGCTGATGACCACTGACGCGCCGGCCGAGAGCGGCGCGAGCAACCACTTCAGCGGCTGCTCGGTCTCGGCGGCGTCGACCAGCAGCCGGTCGCCGGCGCGCAGGTCCAGCATCGTGGCGAACTCCTGGGCGAGCGCACCCCACTGACCGTAGGTGGTGCCGTCCGCTGTGGCCGGGTCCGACGGGTGGATGGCGGTGTGGTCGGGCGCGCCGTCGCCGTGCCGAAGCACCTCGGCGGACCAGTCCAACCAGCCCAACGGCACGTCGTCCAGCCGCCCCGGCCCGGTGCCGACGAGATAGCGGTGCGGCGCGTCCGGCACGTCCTCCAGCCAGTCGTCCTGCCGCTCCGGCGTCACGAAGACCGCATCGAACGGCCGGTCGCCGCCCGGTTCGAGCACCGCCAGGCCCGCAGTGGCGCGCGGTCGGAACGACACCGCCAGGCCCGAGGCCCAGGCGCCCAACAACACCGCTGCGGTACGCCAGTGCGGCGGCAGCAGGACCGCTACGCGGCTGCCGGGGCCGAGACCGCAGCCGTCCCGCAGCAGGCTCGCGCTGCGTGCCGCCCACTGGCCGACCTGCTGTGCGGTCAGGTCGACGCGCTCGCCGGTCGCCTCGTCGCGGTAGCTGAGCAGCGGACGCTCGGCCTCGACGGGCCGGGCCGCCAGGTTGGCCGTGACGGTTGGCTGCATCTCCACGCTCCCCGGGTCGACGTCGGCACCACAGTACTCAACGACTTTGGTCGCACCGGTCGTCGGCCGATGGCCGTATCGGCTGACCGGGTGGCCCGCGCACGGTGCAGGGAACCCCCGAAACGCCGCCGAGGAGCGCCCATGCCGACCGGACCCGAACCCGTCACCGCCGACCCTCCCGCCGCCCGTCTGCCTCTGCGCCGACGGCTTCTGCCGGTCATCGCGTTGCTGCTGCTCGCGCCGTGGGCGGCCGAGTGCTCGTGGGGTGGCTTCGCCATCGACGACTTCCTCCCGGTGCTGATCTTCCTGGGCCCGATGTACGGCGGCGCGGCGATCCTCATCCGGGAGACCGCCCGGCACCTCGGCGCGGGCTGGCCGACCATAGTGCTGCTCGCCGCCGCGTTCGGCGTACTCCAGGCCGGGCTGGTAGACCAGTCGCTGTTCAACCCCGACTACCTCGACGACACCCAGTACGCCGACACCCGTGGCGCCGCCGAGGCGTCCCTGGTGCCGGGGCTCGAATTCAGCCTCCGGCAGGCGCTCGACTACGTCGGCAACCACATCGTGCTGACCATCTGCGCGCCGATCGTGCTCATCGAGTCGTTCCTCGCACCGGAGCGGCGGCTCCGGCCGTGGCTGGGCCAGCCCGGTCTCGCCGTGGTCGGCGTGCTCTACCTGCTCGGCAGCCTGTTGATCTTCTCCGACAGCAGCGGCCGGAAGGACTTCCTGGCCAGCCCGCTCCAGCTGGCGTTCGCCGCCGTGCTGGTCCTCGCCCTCGTCGCGGTCGCCCTGCTACCCCGTTGGCGCCGCGCCGTCCCGCGTCGGCGCCGTCGGGTGCCGCATCCGCTCTGGGTGGGTCTGCTGATCGTCCTCGTCCGAATCGGCGCCGACCTGACGCCCGGCTGGGCGGGAGTGACCATCGCGCTCTCACTCGCCGCCGCCGCCGGAGGGCTGATCGCGTACTGGTCGTCGGGCAACGGTTGGGGGCAGCGGCACGTGCTTGTTGCCGGCACCGCGGGCCTGGTCAACGCCGCCGCGTTCGCGTACCTGGTGCCGCCGTACTCCCCGGCGAGCCCTGCCGCGGCCCTGGCCGGCGACGTCGCGGTCACCGTCATCACTGTCGCCCTGGTCGGCGGTGCCTGGTGGCGGCTGCGCCGTTGACGTCGGGCCTCGCACCCGTCACTGGGTGGGCAGTTCCGGGCCGCCGTCGAGCAGGGGGCCGAGCAGGTCGTCGTACTCCTCGACCCTTGCCAGGACCTCGGCGGCGGTGAACTGGCGGACGGCCGGCTTCCGGCCCCGCGCGCCGGCCTCGACCTCGTCCCAGGTCAGCGGCGTCGACACCGACGGCACCGACTGGGCCCGCAGCGAGTACGGCGCGACTGTGGTCTTCGCCGCGTTGTTCTGGCTCCAGTCGATGAAGACCTTGCCCGGGCGGAGGTTCTTCGCCATCTTCGACACGATCAGCTTCGGGTGGGCCTTCTCCAGCTCCTGAGCGATCCGCCGGGCGTAGTCGGAGACGAGGTCGGACGGCTGGGTGCCGGCGATCGGGCAGCAGAGCTGCATGCCCTTCTTGCCGGAGGTCTTCGGGTACGACTCGATGCCGTCGTCCGCGAGCCGGTCGCGCATCAGCACCGCCACCGGGCAGCACTCGGCGAGCCCGGCCGGCGGCCCCGGGTCCAGGTCGACGACCATCATGTCCGGGTGTTCGCCCACCTTCCACTGGGGTGTGTGCAGCTCCAACGCGGCCAGGTTGGCCAGCCAGACCAGGGTGGGCAGGTCGTCGGCGACCACGTAGTCGATGGTCTCCCGGCCCTTCGTCGACCCGGGCGCGGGTAGGTTTTCCACCCGCACCCAGTCCGGGGTCGCGGCCGGTGTGTTCTTCTCGAAGAACGACTTGTCGTCCACCCCGTTGGGGAAGCGGATCCGGGTGAGCGGTCGGTCGCGCAGGTGCGGCAGCAGCACCGGGGAGATCCGGGTGTAGTAGTCGATCACCTCGCCCTTGGTGAACCCGGCCGCCGGGTAGAGCACCTTGTCCAGGTTGGACAGCTCCAGCGCGCGACCCTCGACTTCCACTCGTAGCCGTTCAGCCGGCATCGTCGACCTCCTCCGGAGGCTTGTCCGGGCGCAACCGCAGCACCCGGGGGAAGCGCAGCCGGCCGTCGGGGGTGCGCTGGCCGTACTTCACCTCCACCACCACCTGGGGTGTTACCCAGATGGCGCCCCGCGCATCGTCGCGCGGCACACCCGGCGCGAACGGTGACACGCCGGAGCGCAGCGGCTCCAGCTCGGCGAGGAGCTGCCGCTCGATGGCCGCGCCGATCCCGCCGCCGACCCGACCCCGGTAGATCAGTCGGCCGTCCGGGCCGGGCACCCCGACCAGCAGCCCGCCGATCCGGCGGGCTCCCGGCCGCCAACCGCCGATGACGAAGTCGCCGGTCACCTCCAGCTTGACCTTCACCCAGTCGGGCGAGCGCACTCCCGGGCGGTAGACGGCCCCGATCCGCTTGGCCATCACCCCCTCCAGGCCGTGCTCTCCGGCCGCCTCGTAGGTGGCCGGCCCGTCGGCGAACATCGGCGGCACCGCCCACCGGAGGCCACCGAGCGCGAGCGCGTCGAGTGCCTCCCGGCGGCGCTCGTACGGCCAGCCGGTCAGGTCGTCGCCGTTCAGCCGGAGCAGGTCGAAGATCATGTACGTCACCGGCATGACCGCCGCCAACCGGGCCGCCTTGGCCCGGTCCCGGACGTGCATCCGCTCGGCCAGCGCGGTGAACGACGGCTGCCCGCCCTGGCCGAGCAGCACCACCTCACCGTCGAGCAGCGCGTCGTCGACCTGCTCGGGCAGGGTGGCCAACTCCGGGTACGCGGCGGTGATCTCCACGCCGGAACGGGCATACAGGTGCTGACCGCCACCTGAGATGTCGGCCAGAGCGCGGACGCCGTCCCACTTGAACTCGTAGGCCCAGCCGTCACCCGCCGGGAGCGGCCCGGTCATCGCGAGCATCGGCTTGAGCGGCGCGCCGGGCACGACCCGACTGTAGTAGCAGCCCGAACACCTCGCGTCCGGTTCTTTCGGATGCGAGCATGGTCGATACCGGGGAAGGGAGCGCAGGATGCGTGCCATCTGGAAGGGAGCCGTGTCGTTCGGGCTCGTCTCGATCGGGGTGAAGCTCTACTCCGCGACCGAGGAGAAGGACATTCGGTTCCACCAGGTGCACCGCGAGGACGGCGGCCGGATCCGCTACAAGCGCACCTGCTCGGTCTGCGGCGAAGAGGTCACCTACGACGACATCGCCAAGGGCTACGACATCGGCGGCGGCGAAATGGTGATCCTCACCGACGAGGACTTCGCCGACCTGCCGCTGACCAGTTCCCGTGCCATCGACGTGCTGGAGTTCGTGCCGGCCGAGCAGGTCGACCCGATCCTCTACAACAAGGCGTACTTTCTCGAGCCGGAGGGCGCGGCGACCAAGCCGTACGTGCTGCTGCGCGACGCGCTCATCGACTCGGAGCGGGTGGCCATCGTCAAGGTGGCGCTGCGCCAGCGGGAGCAGCTGGCCACGCTGCGGGTCCGCGAGGGTGTGCTGCTGCTCAACACCATGCTCTGGCCGGACGAGATCCGTACCCCGGACTTCGGTTTCCTCGACGAGGATCTCAAGGTGCGCCCGCCGGAGCTGGCCATGGCCAGCTCACTGATCGACTCGATGACCGGCGAGTTCGAGCCGGACGTCTTCACCGACGACTACCGGGCCGCGTTGCAGGAGGTCATCGACGCCAAGGTGGAGGGTCGGGAGGTCGTCCAGCCCGAGGAGGTCGAGGAGGCCCCGGCCGCGGCGGTGGACCTGATGGCGGCGTTGAAGGCCTCGGTGGAGCGTGCCAAGGCGGCTCGCGGCGAGCAGCCGGCCCGCGGCGGTGGTGGCGGCGGCGAGCCGACGCCCATCTCGTCGGCCCGCTCGGCGCAGAAGGCAGCCGAGAAGAAGGCGGCCAAGGCTCCCGCGAAGAAGACCGCGGCGAAGAAGACGGCCGAGAAGAAGGCGGCCGAGCCCGCGAAGAAGACCGCCGCGAAGAAGACCGCCGCGAAGAAGGCGGAGCCGGCGAAGAAGACCGCCGCACGCAAGACCGCACCCCGCAAGAGCGCCTGACCGTACGGCAGCGGCGGCGGTGTCCGCCTCGCCGGGTACGCTCCGCCGGCCGCTGGCGACCGGAGGAGCCCCCCATGCCGTACACCCCTGATCTGGACCGGTTACTGACACCCGGCGCACGCTTCACCGACCAGCACGGCGCGTACCTGATCGAGGGCCACCCGGCGGGCGACGTCGTGCTGCCCACCGGCCAGGTGGTCGGGTGTGACCCGCTGGTCTGCCCGGAGGCCGAGCCGTTCACGGTCACGGTGCCGCCGGGGCGGTATGCCGCCCGCGCCTGGGTGGCCGTGGTGCTCCGGGAGGACGCCGAGGTGGACCGGCGGGTGGCCGCGTTTCAGCTGGTGGTCTCCGACGAGCCGACCACCCACTGGGAGCCGGCCGTCGCGGGCGACCAGGACGTCGCCACGCTCGGCGCGGACGACTACTTCGGCTACGGGGTGGACGCCGGCGTCGGCACCCTCGCCGACCCGACCGCGCTCGCCGTCCTGGAGAGCTGGGACGAGGACCGGGTCGAGGAGGTCTTCATCCCGACCGAACTGCCCTCGTCCCCGGTCCCGGGGCTGATCAGCGCCGTGTTGGACGAGGCCACCGGCGCCAACGTCCTCACAGTGGCCACCGGTTGGGGCGACGGCTGCTACGGCACCTGGATCGGCCGTACCGCCGACGGACGGATCACCTCGTTCGTGACCGACTTCATGGTCGTCCCGGAATAACCGCCCAGGAAAGCCCCGGAACTGTCGCGCTGGGCGATCCGAGGCGTCCGCGGCGGGCACGGTAGGCCGCGGTGCGGGTACCGTGTGCGTCGGCTTTCCCCCCGGCACCGGGTGCCGGCCACACTTCGCAGCAGGGAGTCGACGACGTGAGCGAGCGGACGCAGCAGACGGGCCCGGACCAGAGCCCGGCAACCAAGTCGGGGCGCCGCCTGGCCGCCCAGTTGGCGGAGAAGAAGGCAGCCGACGCGAGGCGCAAGCGCAACGCGTGGGCCAGCGGCCTCGCCGCCGTCGCCGTGGTCGGGGTGCTGATCGGCGTCTTCGTGACGATCGGTGGGGGCGACGACAAGCCCAAGACCCAGGCCGACGCGACCCCGTCCGCCTCCGCCCCGGCCCCCGACGAGGCCGGCGCGCCCCCCGCTCCGCAGCTGCCCGAGGGCGCCGACCCGGCGCTGGGCACCAAGCCGGCGGTGACACCGGGCACTGGCGACCTCAAGAAGCTCACTGTCACCCCGCTGATCAAGGGCAAGGGCCCGGCCGTGCAGAAGGGCCAGAACATCACCACCAACTACGTGGGGGTGTTCTACAAGGACGGCAAGGAGTTCGACTCCTCCTGGAAGGCCGGGCAGCCGGCCACCTTCCCGATCGGCGTCGGCCAGGTCATCCCCGGCTGGGACCAGGGTCTGGTCGGGGTGACAGTGGGCAGCCGGGTGCAGCTCGACATCCCGGGCGAGCTGGCGTACGGCAACGACGAGGCCGCCGCCGGTGGACGTCCCACCGGTCCGCTGCGCTTCGTGGTGGACGTGCTCGCCGCCCAGTGACCTGTCCGGGTCGTCCCGGTTGTCGCCGGGACGCGATGGAGTTGTTCACATGGGGCTTCCGGCCCGTCACCCTGCGGCAGTAGGTTCGGCGTCACCCCGGGCGGTTCGCCGCCCGGGGTGAGCATCCGGAACCGGGACGCGGAGGTGCATGTGACGGCGCTGGACGAGCCTGGGCGGACCGCCCGGTCGATGTGGGCGTACTTCGAGCCGGTGCACACTGTCACCTACCTGCACCCCCGGGCCCGGGCCGCGTACGAGGCGGTCGGGCTGCGCGGCTACTGGCGCGGTTACTTCGCCGGCCGGGCCGCGCCGCTGGGAGCCGCCGAGGCGGCCCCGGTGATCGCCGCCTTCTTCAACTTCGCGCCGCCGATGGTGGCCCGCGCGCTGCCGGCGGTGTGGCGGTTGGCCACCCCGCAGGAGGCGCTGCGCGCCCGTCTCACCGGTGCCGTGCAGGCGCTCGCCGAGCTGACCTACGAGCTACCGGAGTCGCACCTGGTGGAGGCCGCCGACCTGCTGGAGCGGGCCGCCGCGGCGGCGCAGACCGCCGGCCGGGTGCTCGGCGCGGCCAACGCGGCCCTCCCGGCGGGCGAATACCCGCTGGCGCGGCTCTGGCAGGCCGCCACCACGCTGCGCGAGCACCGGGGGGACGGGCACGTGGCGGCGCTGGTGGCCGCCGGCCTCGACCCGGTGGAGACGCTCACCGGTCGGGTCGCGCTGGACGGTTCGCCGCCGCAGTACCTGCTGGGCCGGGGCTGGTCCGAGGAGCAGTGGCAGGCCGCCCGCGAGCGGCTCACCGAGCGGGGCTGGCTGACCGGGGACGGCGCGGCCACCGACCACGCCCGGGCCGAGTTCCAGGCCATCGAGGACGCCACCGACCGGGCCGCCGCGCACCCGTGGCAGGCGCTCGGCGCCCACGACACGGACCGGCTCCGGGAGCTGCTGGAGCCGATCGCCCGTTCCGGTCACACCCTGCTCCCCGAGGGCAGCCCGCTCGGTCTGCCCGCGTTGCCCGGCTGACCGGGCACCCACCGGTCGGGCAGGATGGGCCCGTGACTGATGCGGTGGTCTTCGACCTGGACGGCGTGATCGTGGATTCCGAGCCGGTGTGGGAGGAGGTCCGTCGGGCGTACGTAGCGGCCCACGGCGGGGCGTGGCAACCGGACACGCAACGCCGGCTCATGGGGATGAGCACCGGTGAGTGGGCCCACTACCTCAGCGGAGAGCTGGGCGTCGACCGCACCGCCGAGCAGGTCGCAGTCGAGGTGGTCGAGGAGATGACCCGACGCTACCGGGACCACGTACCTCTCATCGACGGCGCCGACCAGGTCGTCCGCCGGCTGGCCGCGCGGTGGCCGCTCGGGTTGGCCAGTTCGTCGCCGACGCGGCTGATCGAGGCGGCGCTGGCGGCGACCGGCCTGACCGACGCGTTCGGCGCGACCCTCTCCACCGAGCAGACCGAGCGGGGCAAGCCCGCACCGGACGTGTACCTGAGCGTGGCGCAGCGTCTCGGCGTCGACCCGACCCGCTGTGTGGCGGTGGAGGACTCGTCCAACGGGGTGCGCTCCGCCGCGGCGGCGGGGATGCGGGTGGTGGCGGTGCCGCACGGCTCGTACCCGCTCGATCCGGACGCCGCCGGGCTGGCGGTGGCCACGCTGAACGCGATCGGTGAGCTGACCCCGGAGCTGGTGGATCAGCTGGGTTGACAGGGGTCGAGCCGGGTAGAGACCACGGATGAAGGCCATCGTGTACGAGCGCAACGGCGACCCTTCGGTGCTCGATCTGGTCGATCGCCCTGTGCCGGAGCCGGGTGCGGGCGAGGTATTGGTGCGGATGGCGGTCTCCGGGGTGAACCCGACCGACTGGAAGTCCCGCCGCAACGCCCCGCCGAACGGGTGGCAGATCCCCGGGCAGGACGGCGCGGGGGTGGTCGAGGCGGTCGGCGATGGGGTCGACCCCGACCTGATCGGTGAGCGGGTGTGGATCTGGGAGGCTGCCTGGCAGCGACAGTGGGGCACGACGGCGGAGTACACGCTGGTGCCGGTCCGGCAGGCGGTACGCCTCGGCGCCGCTCCGTTCGAGCTGGGCGCCGCCCTGGGCATCCCGTTCCTCACCGCGCACCGCTGTCTGACCGCTGGCGAGTTCATGCCGGACACGCTGCGGGCCGGTGCGCTGGCGGATCACACGGTGCTGGTGCAGGGCGGCGCGGGCGCGGTCGGCAACGCCGCGATCCAGCTCGCCCGCTGGGCCGACGCCACTGTGATCGCCACTGTGAGCAGCGCGGAGAAGGCGCAGCTCGCAGCCTCGGCCGGTGCCTCTTTCGTGATCAACTATCGGGAGCAGGACGTGGTCGAGGAGGTCCACAAGATCGCCCCCGACGGGGTCCACACGATCGTGGAGGTCTCCCCCGCCCGCAACGCCTCGGTCGACGCACGGGTGCTGCGGCACGGCGGCGCGGTCTGCATGTACGCCGACAACGGCGGGGACGAGGTGAGCATCCCGATCCGGGCGATGATGGCGCCAAACGCCCGCTGGCAGTTCGTCCTGGTCTACACGGAGCCGAAGTCGGCCAAGGCGCAGGGCGTGAAGGACGTGGCGGCGGCGGCCAGCCAGGGTGGCATCCGGGTCGGCGCGGACGCCGGTCTGCCGCTGCACTACTACCCACTGGCGGAGGCGGCCGCGGCGCACCAGGCGGTGGAGGACTCGACGGTGGGCAAGGTGCTCATCAGCACCAGCGACGCCTGATCGGGTCACCGACCACCCGATTTTCCCGTCAGCAGGACAGAAGCGAATAACTTTCGCAACAATGACGGTGCGGGTCACCCCGCGTGGAGCGGGCGGCCCCGGCGCGGTGCGAACGCCGGGGCCGCCCCTGGGGAGGGTTCAGGAGTACTCCCACCCCAACAGGCGACAGTGCCGGGGAAAACGTTACGGGGCTGTCAGCTCCCGGACACTCAGCTCGCCCCCGGCGTACCGCGAACGGACGACCTTCTTGTCGAACTTGCCGACGCTCGTCTTCGGCACCGCGTCGATGAACGCCCAGCGCTCGGGCAACTGCCAGCGCGCCACCGACCCGGCCAGAAAGTCCCGCAACTCCTCGGCGGTCACCGAAGCGCCCTCCCGGACCACCACGGTGGCCAGCGGGCGTTCGTCCCATCGCTCGTCCGGGACCCCCACCACGCACGCCTCCAGCACCGCCGGGTGGGCCATCAGCGCATTCTCCAACTCCACCGACGAGATCCACTCACCACCGGACTTGATCACGTCCTTGGCGCGGTCGGTCAGGTTGATGTACCCGTCCGGCGAGAGGGTGCCCACGTCGCCGGTACGCAGCCAGCCGTCGCGGAACTTCTCCTCGTCCGGGGCGTCGTCACCGACGTACCGGGCGGTCACCCACGGCCCTCGGACCTCCAACTCACCCACCGCCGTGCCGTCGGCGGGCATCGGGTCGCCCGCCGGGCCGACTATCCGCGCCTGCACGCCCGCCGGCACCCGCCCCTGGGTGTAGCGGTAGCGCCAGGCCTGCTCACCGGTCGCACCGGCGGGCGGACGCGAGACCGACCCCAGCGGGGACATCTCGGTCATCCCCCAGGCGTGGATGACATCGATTCCGTGCCGCTCGTCGAATGCGTGCATCAGCGCCGGCGGGCACGCCGAGCCGCCGACGATCACCTCACCGAGCGAGGAGGTGTCCACGTCGTGGGTGTCCAGGTAGGCCAGCAGGTCGGTCCAGATGGTCGGCACCGCGCCGGCCAGGGTGGGCCGCTCGGCGGCGATCATCTCGGCAATCGGCGCGGCCTGGAGGAACCGGTCCGGCATGATCAGCGACGCGCCGGAGAGGAAGGCCGCGTAGGGCAGGCCCCAGGACATGGCGTGGAACATCGGCACGATGGCCAACTCGCGGTCGGTCGGCCCGAGGCCGAAACCCTCCGGCATGCAGACCTGCAACGAGTGCAGATAGATCGACCGGTGCGAGTAGGCCACGCCCTTCGGGTTGCCGGTGGTGCCCGAGGTGTAGCAGAGCGCGGCGGCGTCGCGCTCGTCCACCTCGGGCCAGTCGTACGTGTCGGGCCGGTCAGCGAGCAACGCGTCCCAGTGATGCACAGTGATCCGGTCGCCGGCCGCCGCCACCAGCGGCGCCGGGTCACCACCGCCGACCACCACGACGTGCCGCACAGTGGTCAGCTCACCGATCACCCGGGCCAGCAGCGGGATGAGCGTGCTGTCGACGAGGACCACCCGGTCCTCGGCGTGGTTGGCGATGTAGACGACCTGGTCGGGGAAGAGCCGGATGTTGAGCGTGTGCAGCACCGCGCCCATGCTCGGCACCGCGAAGTAGGCGACAAGGTGCTCGTTGTTGTTCCACATGAAGGTCGCGACCCGCTCGTCGCCGGTCACCCCACACTCGTCGCGCAGCCCGTGTGCCAGCCGGGCGGCGGTCCGGCCCACCTCGGCGTACGTCATCCGGCGGGGTTCGGCGCCCGTCCAGGTGACCACCTCGGCCGTGCCGTGCACCAGTGCACCGTGGTCGAGGATCCGGGAGATCTGCAGAGGGGCGTCCATCATCGTGCTACGCATGGGTAACAAGCTAGTGTCGGCGGTCACACGTTGGGAACCCCCGTAAGTTGTCGCAGGTGAGCATCTCCTGGGCCGACTCATACGTGGGGCAGTTGCGCGCGCTCGCCGGGGACCGGACGCTGATGTTCGTCGGCGCCCGTGCCGTGGTCAACGACGACGCCGGACGCATTCTGCTGATCAAACGCTCGGACAACGGCCAGTGGGCCATGCCGGCCGGCGCGATGGAGCTGGGCGAGTCGATCGCCGACTGCGCCGTACGCGAGGTCCGTGAGGAGACCGGGCTGCGCGCACTGCGGGTCTGCGCGTTCGCCCTCTACACCGGCCCGGACCGCACGAGCACCAACATGTACGGCCACACCTACCAGGTGTTCACGACGGCGTTCAAGGTGGAGGAGTGGGACGGGCAGTTGGCCCGGGTCACCGACGAGACCACCGATGCCGGCTTCTTCGCCCGCGACCGGTTTCCCGCCCCACTCTCCACCTCGGTCATCGAGACCCTTGCCGACCTGGACGTCTTCGAGCAGACGAACCGGCTCATCCTCAAGTAGGGCGGCCCCGGGGCCACCGACCCCGGGGCCGTTGCCTCACTGCGGCAGGCGGAGCCCGGCGAAGAACCCTTCCTGGATCCAGTTCGGGTACGCGACCGGCAGCTTGGTGGCCTCGTCCAGCTCGGTGAGGTCCTGCTCGGTCAGCGTGAGATCCGAGGCGGCGATGTTGTCGACCAACTGCTCGTGCTTGCGGGCACCGACGATCACGCTGGTCACGGCCGGTCGGGACAGCAGCCAGGCCACCGCCACCCGGGCCGGGCTCACCTCGTGCCGCTCGGCGACACCCTTGAGCACGTCGACCACGCCGAAGGCGTGCTCCGGGTCGAACGGGGTGAAGCTGGCGTACCCGGGCTGGGCGCTCCGCGCGCCACTGTCGGCGACGCCACCGTCCCGGCTGACCTTGCCGGAGAGGAAACCACCGGCGAGCGGGCTCCAGACGGTCAGCCCGACACCCTCGTTGAGCGCCATCGGCACCACGTCGCGCTCCACGTCCCGGCCCAGCAGCGAGTAGTACTCCTGCACCGAGACGAACCCGGCCAACTTCTCCCGGGCGGAGATACCCAGCGCCTTGGAGATCTGCCAGGCGGCGAAGTTGGCGGCGCCGATGTAGCGGACCTTGCCCTGCCGGACCGCGTCGTCGAGCGCGCGCAGCATCTCCTCCATGGGAGTGATCTGGTCGAAGTTGTGGATCTGGTACAGGTCGATGTGATCGGTGCCCAGTCGGCGCAGGCTGTCCTCCAGGTTCTGCATGATGTGCAGCCGGGAGGTGCCGACGTCGTTCGGGCCGGGGCCCGTCCGGGAGTGCACCTTCGTCGCCAGTACGACGTCGCGCCGCCGCTTGCCGAGCGCCTTGCCGAGCAGCTCCTCGCTCTCGCCGTCGCTGTAGCCGTCGGCGGTGTCGACGAAGTTGACGCCCGCGTCCAGCGCGGTGTCCACCAGCCGCTGCACCTCGGGCAGCGCCAGCCCACCCAGGGTGCCCCAGAGCGGGTGCCCGCTGCCGCCGAAGGTCATCGCGCCGAGCGAGATCTCCGAGACGTACACCCCGGTGGTGCCCAGCAGTCGGTACTTCACGTGTGTTGCTCCTCGTGGTGGGTCGGAGGCCGAGGTCAGGCACTCCGTGGTCACTATGTCGGACACTGTGTCCGGCAACGAGCGTACGTCGCCGAGCCGACCCCCGGCCACCTAGGATTCCGGCTATGCCCTCGATCACCCGCCGCCGCCCGCGCAACCCCGACGGACGCGCGGCCGTCGAAGCGCGGGTGCTGGCGGCCACCGAACGGCTCCTGAAGGAGGGGATCCGCTTCACCGACCTCGGCGTGCAGCGGATCGCCGCCGAGGCCGGCGTGGCGCGGTCGACCTTCTACACCCACTTCCGGGACAAGACCGAGCTGCTCATGCGCCTCGCCGGCACCATGCGGGAGAGTTCCTTCGACCGCACCGGCGAGTGGGACCCGGGCGGCCCCGGCGACCCGCTCGCGCGGCTGACCGAGGTCTTCGCCGACGTGATCCGGATATACCGGACGTACGCCCCGGTGCTGGCCGCGGTCAGCGAGGTCGCCGCGTACGACGAGGCGGTCCGGGAGTACTGGGCGGCCGGGCTGGAGCAGTTCGTGGCCCGCACCGTGGACGCGCTCCGGACCGAGCAGCAGGCCGGACGTAGCCCCGCCGACCTGGACGTGACGACTGCCAGCCGGCTGATCGTGGTCGGCGGCGACCGCTTCCTCGCCGACCACGTCAGCACGACCTCGGCCGACCCCGAGACCGACGCGGCAGCCGCCCGGGAGCTGGCCGCGACCTGGTGGTACGGCGCCTACCGCCGCCCCGCCTGACCACCTGGGCCCGGCCGACACCGACCGCCCCGGAGCGGTCCGGGGCGGTCGGTGTCGAGACGCTCAGATCATCGTCTGGGACTTGGCCTCCATGTCGGCGGCGGCCTCCTCCTTCGACTCGCGGGTCAACGGCTTGCCGCCCGGAGCCGGGGCCTCCCCGCCGAGCGGGTCGGCACCACCGGTGGCCCCCTGCGGGCCGGCGCCCCGAAGCTGCGTGTTGGGCAGCGTCAGGGTGACCACCACCGCCACGATCGCGATCAGGCCGGCGGTCAGGAAGACCATGTCCAGCGCGTCGACGAAGGCGCCCTGGATGGCCGCGCGCACCGGCCCCGGCAGGGCCAGGATGGTGGCCGGATCGTTGATCGAGATGTTGGCGCCGCCACTCGCCGCCACCGCGGCCTGCTCCTGCGGCGGAAGCTGCGCGATCGCGCCGGGCAACCGGTCGGCGAGTCCGCTGGTCAGCCGGGACGAGAGCACAGTGCCGAGGATCGCCACCCCGAACGAACCGCCCAGCGACCGGAAGAAGGTCGCCGAGGAGGTGCCAGCACCCAGGTCGCGGACCGAGACCGCGTTCTGCACCGCCAGGATCAGCGACTGCATACACAGACCCAGCCCGACGCCGATCACCACCATGTACCCGAACGCCACCCAGAGTGAGGTGGCCACCTCCAACTGGGTGAAGAGGAACATGCCGACCAGGAGGGTCGCCGAACCGGCCACCGGGAACCACTTGTAGCGGCCGATCCGGGTCATCGCGCGGCCGGTCAGGATCGAGGTGATGATGATGCCGGCC
Source organism: Micromonospora sp. CNZ322 (assembly GCF_007827755.1). Classification (NCBI taxonomy): domain Bacteria; kingdom Bacillati; phylum Actinomycetota; class Actinomycetes; order Micromonosporales; family Micromonosporaceae; genus Micromonospora; species Micromonospora sp. CNZ322. The sequence goes on along the minus strand of NZ_VITD01000015.1, from coordinate 130,905 downwards.
ATCATCGGCAGCATCAGCAGACCGCTACGGGTCGGCGAGGCGCCCTTCACGATCTGCAGGTACAGCGGAATGAAGATGATCGAACCGAACATCACCAGACCGATGATGAGCAGTGCCGAGTTGGCCAGCGCGAAGGTGGCGCTCCGGAACAGCCGCAGCGGCAGGATCGGCTCGGCCACCCGGGCCTCCTGGAGGACGAAGAGCACCCCCAGCACCACGCCGGCCACGAAGAGCCCGATGATCACTCCGGAGCCCCAGGCGTACTCGTTGCCACCCCAGCTCAGCGCGAGCAGCAGCGAACTCACCCCGGCCACCAGCAGGCCGGCGCCGAGCCAGTCGATCGAGTGGTCCCGACGTTCGAACGGGATCAACCGCATCACGTGGTAGCAGACGACGATGGCCAGGATCGCCAGCGGCACGTTGATGTAGAAGATCCACCGCCAGTCGGTCTCCGCGAAGTAACCGCCCACCAGCGGCCCGGCGACCGACGAGATCCCGAAGACCGCGCCGAACAGGCCCTGGTACCGACCACGCTCCCGGGGTGACACCACGTCCGAGATGATGGTGAACGCGAGCGTCAGCAGACCACCGGCGCCGAGACCCTGGATACCCCGGGTGACGATCAGCTGGGTCATGTTCTGCGACAGCCCGGCCAGCAACGACCCGAGCAGGAACGTGCCGATCGAGAAGAGGAAGACCGGCCGACGCCCGTACAGGTCGGCCATCTTGCCGTAGAGCGGCGTCGACGCGGTCGAGGCGAGCAGGTACGCGGTGACCACCCAGGAGTAGTGGTTGATCCCGCCCAACTCGCCCACGATGGTCGGCAGCGCCGTACCAACGATGGTCTGGTCGAGTGCGGCCAGCAGCATGCCGGTCATCAGGCCCAACATGAGCAGCCGGATCTGCTGACGGTTCAGCACCGGCGCATCCGAGGCTTCGGTGGTCATGTGGCCTTCTATCCCGCGAGCCGCAGAACATGCGCAGAACCATCAAAAAACCAACCCCGGGCCCGCTCCCCGCCCACCCGCGCGCTCCCCCTCTCACGCCCCCGCACCCTGGCGTTGATCAAGAGGTTTGCGTCATGACGCACCGCGTTCCTGACGCAAACCTCTTGATCACCGGGAAAGGGCTGGGGGCGTTAGGGGGTGGTGAAGGTTTTGGTGATTGCTGCGCAGAAGGCGGGGAGATCGTCTGGTTTGCGGCTGCTGGTCAGGTTGCCGTCGGTGACGCACTCCTCGTCCACCCAGGTGGCTCCGGCGTTGGTCAGGTCGGTACGCAGTGTCGGCCAGGAGGTGATCCGCCGGCCCCGCACCACGTCCGCCTCGATCAGCGTCCACGGGCCGTGACAGATCACGCCGACGGGCTTGCCAGCGTCGAAGAACGCCTTCACGAACCGCACCGCGTCCGGGTCGCCACGCAGGAAGTCCGGGTTCGCCACCCCTCCGGGCAGCACCAGCGCGTCGTAGCCGGCCGCGTCGGCCTTGTCGACTGTCACGTCCACGTCGTACGTCTTGGAGTGGTCCAGGTGGTTGAAGGACTGGATGGAACCGGGCTTCAGCGAGACCAGCTCGGCCGTCGCGCCGGCGTTCTCGACCGCCTCGCGTGGCTGGACGTACTCGACCTCCTCGACGCCGTCGGCGGCCAGGAAGGCGATCCGCTTGCCCTGCAATGTCGCTGCCATCTCGGTACATCTCCTTTCCGAGGGGTACCTCAATCCCCTTCCCGCCCTCGAACGCCCGAAACAGGTCGGACAGGTTCGGACCGGTCAGGACCGGCCAGGAGCCGCCGAAGGCCGCCTGACCAGCGGCGGGACCGGTCGGCGCGCAGGTTTGTCCGCCAGGCCGCTGGGGACCCCGGGAGGCATGGCAGGAGCAGCAGCGGAGCAGCGCCGGTTCGCCACCGTCGTGGAGAGCTGGCTCGGACGCCCAGTCCTGATCGTCGGTGACGCCATGTTGGACGAATGGCGGTTCGCCGACTCCGACCGGCTCTGCCGGGAGGCGCCCGCCCCGGTCCTCACCCTGCGCCGGCGGATCTCCGCCGCCGGTGGGGCCGCGAACACCGCCGTCAACGTCGCCGCCCTCGGCGGCCGGGCGGTGCTGGTGGCGCCGGTCGGCGCCGACGTCGCAGGGGACGAACTGCACGACTGCCTGGACCGCGCGAGCGTCTGGGACCGCACTGTCAACCAGCCCGGGCGACCCACACCGGTCAAGCGGCGGATGTTGGCCGGCAACCAGATCCTGCTGCGTGAGGACTCCGGCGACCCGGAGGACGCGCTGGACCACGACGGGGTTAGCCGGCTGCTCACCGCCCTGAGCTGCGCCACCGAGGAGTTGCGCGCCGCCGCCGGTGGGGAGGCGCCGACCCTGGTGGTCTGCGACTACGGCCTGGGCGCGCTGCCCGCGCCGGTCCGCGCGTGGCTGGTCGAGAACCGCCAGCGGTACGCCACTGTCGCGCTGGACGCCCACGACCTGGCCGACTGGCGGGGCCTCGCGCCGACAGTGGTCACCCCCAGCTTCGCCGAGGCGACCCGGCTGTTGGCCCGCGCGGGCGGTACGACCCGACCGACCGGCGGGACCGAACTGCACCTGGAACACCCAGACGGCGACCCGGTCGACGGACCGTCCGAGATGACCGTCGGCGCGGCCCCGGGGGCGGTACGCGCCGACGACACCGCCGCCGAGCTGACCCGGGCCGACCGCCCGGGGCCGGTCGGCGAGCCCACTCCGGGTGAGGGACGGGTCGCCCTCACCGGTGACGGGCTCAGCGTCACCGGCACCGGCGTCACAGTGAACACCCGGGCCGGAGAGGGCGTCGACCGGGCCGTCCTAGCCAGGTCACGGCTGGCCGAACTGCGTGCGCACACCGGTGCCGACGTGGTGGCGGTGACCCTGGACACCGAGGGCGCGGTGGTCGGCGGCGCCGACGGGGAGCCACGACGCAGCCACAGCACTCCGGTGCCGGCAAGCCACGCCGTGGGTGCCGGCGACGCGTACCTGGCGGCGATGACGTTGGCCCTGGCGGCCGACGCGCCCCTGCCCACCGCCGCCCAACTCGCCCAACTCGCGGCCACCATCACCGTCTCGGACACCGGCACCTGCGTCTGCCGACGGGACGACCTGCTCGCCGCGCTGGACCAGCCAACCGAGACCACGAGCCACCCCGCGCTGGTCAGCGGCGACGAGTTGGACGCGATCGTCGCCGAGTACCGCGAGGCGGGACGGTCGGTGGTCTTCACCAACGGCTGCTTCGACGTGCTGCATCGCGGGCACGTGCGCTACCTGGAGCAGGCCCGCGCGTTGGGCGACCTGCTCATCGTGGCGGTCAACTCGGACGGCAGCGTACGACGGCTGAAGGGCCCGGACCGGCCGGTCAACCCGGTCGAGGACCGGGGTGCCCTGCTCGCCGCACTCGCCTGCGTTGACCACGTGGTGGTCTTCGAGGAGGACTCACCGGCCGCGCTGATCGAGGCGGTCCGACCGGACGTGTACGTCAAGGGCGGCGACTATCCGCCGGAGCTGGTGCCGGAGGCGCCGCTGGTGCGCCGGCTCGGCGGCCAGGTGCGCACCCTGGGGTACGTGCCGGACCGGTCCACCTCCGCGATCATCGAGCGGATCCGGTCGCACAGCCAGGACCCGTCGCCGCACACCAACGACCGGGAGCCCGACCCGTCGCTGCGCACCCGCACCCAGGCGTCGTGAACCGCCCCCTCGACCTCGGCACCCCGGAGGAGTTCCGCGCCGACCGGCTGGTCGACGTGCTGATTCCGACCCGGAACCGGCCCGCCGAGCTGGCCGTCACCCTGGGCGGGCTCGCCGCCCAGGACGGGGTACCCGGCTTCGGCGTGGTCGTCAGCGACCAGTCCGACGGGGACCCGGCGTACACGCATCCCGCCGCGGCAACCATGGTCCGGGCGCTGCGCCACCGGGGCCACCCGGTGCTGCTGACCCGCCGGCTGCCTCGACGGGGGTTGGCCGAACACCGGGCGTACCTGCTCGCCGCCTCGGCCGCCCGGTACGTCCTCAGCCTCGACGACGACATCTGGCTGGAACCGGGTGCGCTGCACCGACTGGTCACCGCGATCGGTGAGCTGGGCTGCGGGTTCGTCGGCAACGGCGTACACGGGCTCTCGTACAGCGACGACGTACGGCCGGAATCGCACGGCCACTACGAGGAGTGGGCCGGCCCGCCCACACCGGAGCGGATCCGACCCGACACGGCCGAGTGGAACCGGGCCCGGATCCACTCGGCCGCGAACCTGCTGCACATCACCGAGCAGTTGGCGCTGCCGCCGGGCGCGTGGCAGGCGTACAAGGTCTCCTGGATCGGCGGGTGCGTGCTCTACGACCGGGCCAAGCTCGTCGACGCCGGTGGCTTCGACTTCTGGCGTCGGGTGCAGGAGAAGCACCAGGGCGAGGACGTGGCCGCGCAGCTCGCCGTGTTGTCCCGCCACGGCGGCGCGGGCATCCTGCCCAGCGGCGCGTACCACCTGGAGTCCCCCACCACTGTCACCGACCGGGACGTGGAGGCTTGGGAGGTCGTCCTCGCCGACGAGGACACCCCGCAGCCGGCCTGACCTACGGGGTGAGCAACTCCCGGGCGGCTTCCAGCACCTCGATCACCGGTACGTCGGTCACGAACGAGTCCCGGTGCGGGCACTCACCGTCGCCGGGCCGGTGCGGATAGACGCCCGGTGTGCAGTCGACACCGCAGACCGGGCAGTGCACAGTCCACGAGGCGATCGGCCGGTGCCGACCCCGCAGCGGGCTGGCCCCGTTGATCAGGTTGCCGATCCAGAAGATGCCCACAGTGGGCGCGCCCACAGCGGCGGCCAGGTGCAGCGGGCCGGTGTCGTTCGAGACGACCAACGCGCAGTCGGCGTAGCAGCCGACCAGCCCGCCCAGGCTGAGCGTGCCCACCTGTGGGCGCACCGGCACCTGCGCCGCAGCGACGACCCGGTCCACCACCTCCTGCTCGGAGGGCGTGCCGGTGACCAGCACCTCGTAACCGTCCTCGTACAGCGCACGGGCCACCTCGGCGAAGCACTCGGTGGGCCAGCGGCGGCGGGTGTCGGTGGCACCCGGATGCAGGGCCACCCGGGGACGGCTTGCCGGGCCGAGCACCCGGGCCGCCTCGGCCCGGTCGGCGTCGGTCACCGCCAGCGTCGGCGTGATGGTGGTGGCCGGCGCTCCCGCCAGCGCCACCACCTCCAGGTAGCGGATCACCTCATGCTGGTAGTAGACGTAGCGCAGCCAGCGGTCCAGCGGCGGCGCGTCGTCGGCGCGCAGGCCCACAGTCAACCGGGCACCGAGCCGACCGATCAGCGGGTTGGAGTTGGCACCCCCGCCGTGGATCTGCACCGCCAGGTCGAACTCCGCACCGGCGGCAGCGGCCACGAAGTCGTCCATCGACGACTCCGGTTCGCCCGGCTCCGGCGTACGGATGCCGGCTGCCGGCGGCACCACCAGCACCCGGTCCACCGGGCCAGGCCGGTCGCGCCAGAGCTTCGCGTGCCACGGCGCCCCGAGCAGCACGATCTCCGCCGAGGGGTACGCGCTGCGCAACGCGTCCAGCGCCGGCAGGGCGAAGATGAAGTCACCGAGCGCGTTGGCGCGCAGCACGGCGATCCGCCGCACGTCGGGAAGGCGCTCGGCGGTCGGACCGAGCACGGACGGGGTGACCACCCGGCCCGCTACGGCCGGTCGATCTCGCCGGCGGTGTCCGGGCGGTGCAGCTCCCGGTCCGCTGCGGGATCGGCTGGCATCGGCGTACCCGTGGAAAGGTCGCCGGAGCGCGGCCCGGTGCGGCCGACGGTGATGGTGCGCGGCGCGGGCCGGGTCGCCCGTGGCAGCCGGACCCGGAGCAGGCCGTGGTCCATCACCGCGTCGATGGAGTCCGGGTCGACCCGCGCCGGCAGATTGACCCGGTACTCGAAGCCGCGCGTCTCGAAGCCGCCGGGGATGCCCTGGTCGGCGTTGACCTCCGCCTCCGAGCGGGCCCGCACGCACAACTCGCGGTCGTCCAACTCGACTGCCACCTCCTCCGGCGCCACTCCGGGCAGCCGGACGACGACCTCCCAGCCGTCCGAGGTCTCGGTCAACTCGACGTCGGACGCCCCGCCGCGGCCACCGACCAGGCGACTCAACTCGGAGCGCAGCGACTGCAACTCCCCCATCGGGTCCCAGCCCTGCTGCCGGCTGCCGCGCCACCCCCGGCCGAAGCCGCCAAACTGCTGCTCGCTCATCACACCTCTCCGATCCGCTGGGTGGCCGCCGGCGGCCGTAGTGAGCTGGGCGCGTCCAGGCCGGCGTCGCTGTCGACGCCCACACCGAGCCGGTCGACCAGCTCACCACCGAGCCAGGCGCTGATGCCGAGAATCGCCAGCGCGACCACCTCGATGGCGACCAGTGCCCCGCCGGCGGCCCGGGAATCCGCGTTGAGCCGCACCGCCCACACGGCGGCGAAGAGCAGGATCACCGCGACATTGGCGCCCGCGTGCAGCAGACCCACCCGCTTGGCGCGGGTGCCGGTCGGGATCGCCAGCAGGTCGAACGAGCCGGCCGCCGCGGCGAGCAGGCCGCCGATCAGGCCGACGGTGATGTTCCAGTACGCGACCTCGCCGAGGAAGTCGGGACCGCCGACGGTGTCCACCACGTCGAACAGCACCGCCGTGGCCAGCAGCGCGACCGGGAACATCACCAGCATCGGATGGACTGGGTGGCCCAGTACCTTGAGTCGGCTCTCCATCTCCCGGCCTCCACTGGTCGGCGTCCTGCGGAACGGTCTCGTGCGGCGAGCGCGTCGGGTGAGGCCGTACCCCCGGCAACCAGGCACAAACCTCGCGCTGGTCACGGCGGCCTAGGCTGACGACGGTGGTGCCCGCCACCGGGTCAACGGCTGAGGGAGGATCAACGTGACGGTGGAGATCACCTCGCACGAGGAGTTGCGCGAGCTTCTCGGCGTGCCGAACGCGCGGGCCGCCAGCAAGGAACGCACCCGGCTGCACGAACGGGACCGCGAGTGGCTCGGCGCCTCGCCGTTCTGTCTGATGGCCACGGCCGGCGCGGACGGCAGCTGCGACGTCTCGCCCAAGGGCGACCCGGCCGGGTTCGCCCTGGTGCTGGACGACACGACCATCGCGCTGCCCGAGCGGCCCGGCAACAAGCGGGCCGACGGCTACACAAACATCCTCGACAACCCGCACATCGGGCTGCTCTTCCTGATCCCCGGGCGAACCGACACGCTGCGGATCAACGGGCGGGCCCGCCTGGTCAGTGACGCGCCCTGGTTCGACGACATGGTGGTCAAGGGGCACCGGCCGGTGCTCGCCGTGGTGGTGGAGATCGAGCAGATCTTCTACCACTGTGCGAAGGCATTCCTGCGGTCGGCGCTGTGGCGGCCGGAGACCTGGCAACCCGAGGCGCTGCCGTCCCGGGCACGCCTGATCAAGGAGGTCGAGGCCCCGACGGAGAGCCTCGAAGACCTGGAACGGCACTACGGCCCGGCGTACGCCACGAAGATCTACGTCTGACCCCGCTGCCCGACGACATCGATTTGTCAACCCATGCTTACCGAGAGCTATCGCCCTGGCGGTCGCCTGATAGCTTTCGTCGATGAGCTCGACAACTGAGCAGGGTGCGTCCGGCCATGTTGGTCGCGTCGCTGACTACTACGACGACAACACGCGTCGGTTCCTCTTGGTTGCCGAGAGCCCAGGCAGTGACGCCATCCATCGTGGCGTGTGGACGCCGGACGTCGCGAACACGGCAGCGGCCATGGACACCGTCAACCGCCTCATGATCGAGCGTTTGCGCGGGCATGTTCCTGCGGGGAGCGCAAGGGTGCTTGACCTTGGCTGTGGTGTCGGCGGGACAATGGTTCGCTTGGCCCGCGAGGTGGACGGGTTCGTCTCCGGGGTGACCATCAGCCGAGTGCAGGCCGAGATCGCAGCGAAGCGGTTCGCCCGCGAAGGACTGACCGACCGCTGTGACGTGATCTGTGCCGACTTTGCCGAGCTGCCCGCGGAACCGCACTACGACGCCATGGTCGCCGTGGAGGCGGTCGTTCACTCGCCGTCGCTCGAAAACCTGATCCCGTCCCTGGTGGAGCGGTTGCGCCCTGGAGGCCGCCTCATCCTGTGCGACGACTGGGCGACCGAGAAGGATCGAGGGGTCGCCGCTCGGGAGCGCTGTCTCGACCAGTTCCGCGCCGGCTGGCGCGTCGGAAGCTTGCATACCGTGGCCGAGCTGGTCGCCATGTCTGAGCGCGCCGGCTTGCGCTTGGTCGAGGACCTGGATCTCACCCCGTACCTGCACCTCGGTCGGCCCCGCGACCGCCTGATCAAGCTGGCTGTCGGCGCCACCGCCGTACTTCCACGGCTTCGCAACCGTCTTGTCGAGATGCCATTCTGGGCCAACATGATTGGCGGTTCAGCACTGCAGGCTGGATTGTCACGGCGTTGGCTGGAGTACCACTTGATCGTGCTTGAGAAGGCGTGAGGTTACGGCCGATCACTTGTGGCGCGGTGGCCGGCGACGGAGTAGCCCACCTCCGGGAACACGACAGTGACTGATTCGCCGGGCTCCGGTCAGGCCGACCAGCCGGCAGGGTTGCCGAACGACTCCCGGGAAATCCCGGAGCTGGTCTCCGGCCACGAACCGAACCGGTCGTTGTGCAGGTGCGCGAAGAAGTAGCACATGCCTTCGCAGTCGGCGTCCAGCAACGCCATCGCGGGGTCGGCTAGGACCGCCTCGTAGTACGACCGCCCCAGGGCCACGATGAAACCCCGGGCGTAGAGGAAGCCGTCGTCCGACCCGTCGGTCACCTCGTGGATGTCCTCCCGATCGATGTCGTGCAGCTTGCGCTCCACCACCCGGTCGAGATCCGTCAACTCCTGCCCGGTCAGCTCGACGGTCAACTGCCCGAGGTGGTCCAGGAAGGCATCAAGCCAGGCGTCGATCGCGTAGGAGGGACCGTCGTCGCCGTTGTCGCCGGCGGGGTCGCGCTCGATGAGCGCCTGCCGCAGCGCCAAGGGCTCGTCGCCCAACTCGGCCCAGGCCGCTTCGATCAGCGCCCACAGTCGGGCCTCGTCGGCGGGGGTGGGCAGCTTCCCGGGGGCATCGGTGGTCACGGTCACGGTCGGACCGTAACCACCACCACCGACGGTTTCAGGACTTCGAATCCGCGGACACCATCCACAAGTGACCGTCCGGGTCCGCGAGGACGCCCGCGTACGCCCAGGGCTGGTCTGCCGTCTCGGTGATGATCTCGGCGCCGGCAGCGCGCGCCCGCTCGACGAGCGCGTCCACTTCGGTGGGCGAGGCGACACCAAGGTTGAGCAGGCATTCGCTCTGGCCCCTCGGAGCGACCTCGTGCCGGCCGATCACCCAACCGAACCCGCCGGTCGGGATGAGCATCAGCCGCAGCCCGTCGTTGACCACGAACTGCAACGGCTCCGGGATGCCATCGTCTGCCAACTCGCCCACGGCGTCCAGGCCGAGTCCGTTGCGATAGAAGCGGTAGGAGGTAGCCCGGTCGGAGATGGGCAGACTCACGATCACCGGTGCGGAAGTCATGGGTGGACGCCTCCAAACTGTCGGTCCGGCAAGGTCAGGCATCAGTGTGACGCTGAATTAGCGTTGGACTCGTGACCGTAGACGAGTGGTTGACAGCGACCCGCATTTCCTACGACACGGTCGCGGTCAGCTACGCGCACCTGGTCCGTGACCTCCTGGCGGAGGCACCGTACGAACGAGCCGCCCTGGCATCGTTCGCCGAGCTCGTGCAGGGTGCCGGCGGCGGGCCGGTCGCGGATGTGGGCTGCGGAACGGGGCGAATCACCGCCCACCTGCACACGCTCGGCGTCGACGCCTTCGGGATCGATCTCTCGCCCGGGATGATCGCCGTGGCCCGCCGTGACCACCCTGAGCTGAGGTTCGAGGTCGGCTCGATGACCGACCTCGAGCTGGCCGACGGCTCGGTCGCCGGCCTGGTCGCCTGGTACTCCCTCATCCACATCCCCGACGACCAGATCGGCGTCGTGTTCGCGCACTTCCGGCGGGTGGTCCGCCCCGGTGGCCCCCTGCTGCTCGGCTTCCACGTGGGCGACGAAACGACAGTCAAGACCGAGGGCTACGGCGGACACCGGATGAACGTGCACGTCCATCGTCGGCAGCCGGCCCAGGTGGCCGCCTGGCTGCGCCAGAGCGGCTTCACTGTCGACTCGCAGACCACCGTCGCCTCGGCGGAGAGCCGGCTCGGCGGGATCCTCGTCGGGCGACGCGAGCCCTGATCGCCCGTTGTCAATCCATCTTCGCCACTGTTACCTTAAACTGCGTACAGCGTTTGCAGTATTCGACCGAATGAGGCAACTGATGACGGACGACGCGCGGCCCGTCTGGGTGCTCGGTGGCGGTGGAGTGGCCGGCATCGCCTGGGAGGTCGGCATCCTCACGGGGCTCGCGGACGAGGGAGTGACCGTCGCCCCGGAGGCCGTCCTCATCGGCACCAGTTCCGGTGCCGTTGTCGGAGCTCAGCTCGCCAGCGGCACTCCACTCGCGGACCTCTTCGAGCGCCAGCGCGGCGGTCTCGCCCACGAAACCTCACCCGCACCGGGCCTTCTCCACCTGCTTCGGCTCGCGCGGGCACAACTGTTCGCGCGTAACCCCGAGCAGGCCGCTCGCCGCCTCGGTCGACTCGCCCTCGCCGCACGCATCGACGACCCGTCCCGGCAGCAGCGGATAGCCGAGGCCCGCCTGCCCAACCATGCCTGGCCGTACGACGTGGACCTTCGCATCCTGGTCGTCGACACCGAGACCGGCGCCAGCCGCACCATCACCCGGCACGACGGCGTCCCCCTGGTGGACGCCGTCGCCGCGAGCTGCGCCATGCCGATCTCCGCGGCCCCGGTCAGCATCGGCGACCGCCGCTACATGGACGGCGGCATGCGGTCGACCCTCAACCTCGACCTCGCCCCCGGAAACGGCCCGGTCATCGCCCTCGCGCCGAGCACCGCCGCGATCGGCCCCTGGGCGCGCATCGACAAGCAGCGAGCCGCGCTGGGAATGGGTCGCCGGGTGGAGTTGCTGCTCCGGGACCCGGCCTCCAAACGAGCGCAGGGGACCACCGTGATGGACCGCTCCGTCGTACCCGCGCTCGTGGCCGCAGCCCGCGAGCAGGGCCGACGCGAGGCGCCCCGGGTGGCCGCCGCACTTGCGGAGACAACGCCGGGACGGGAAGCGCGAAGCTGACACCCCAGGCCTTCGCGTGCCGTCGTTCCGTACACCACAGGCACGGTGGCGGTTTCCCAGCATGGGTGCCGCGCCTACCGCGGGCCGACCGGGTTCCGGAACAACCTTCGGGTCGCGACGGTCATCCACTGTCGAACGTGACAAGTCCTTGGGATCAAGGGCCCGCAACGCGATGGCCAGGGCTTATGGCCCTATCGCAAGTAAGTTCCGCCTTTTCCTAAATGTACCCAAGTACGGTCAAAACCCCTCTCGACCGATCAATCAGTCGAATACGCTACGACTCGCCAATGATGACGTCAGGTGACTAGTAGGTAGCTCTGGGTGTATCCAGGGTGGCTCTGGAGGGGTCATGAGCAACAACCGACGGCTGCGGCGCAGCCGGAACCATGGCCGGGCCGCTTCAGGGCTGAGTTCCGCCCTACTGGTAGTCGGAATGACGGGTGGGCCCGCAACCGCAGCGCAGCCGGTGGAAACGAAGCCGTCCGCACAGGACGTACACATCGGTACGCCCGGTCCACTGGGCCAACACGGCGGCTGGCCATCATCCTGGGCAACTGTCAGCCAAGACGGCGACGGACCTGGCGATTCGTGGGACCAGTACCCCGACGGACAAACGGACTACGGTCCGCAGGGCTGGCAGAGCCCCTGGGGTGGTCACGACAAGGACAAGGGGGACTACCCGCACGACAAGCATGGCCCTCAAGGCCCCCAGGGTGCCCAAGGCCCCCAGGGCGACGCGGGCGCTCAAGGCGCCCCCGGTGTTCAGGGCCCGCAGGGCGATGCGGGCGCACAAGGTGCTCAAGGCTTCCAAGCCGCCACCGGCGCTCAGGGCGACGCGGG
>NZ_VITD01000015.1:0-118721 GCF_007827755.1 Micromonospora sp. CNZ322 | reverse complement strand
GGCGCCCAAGGCGCGCAGGGCGACGCGGGCGCCCAAGGCGCGCAGGGCGACGCGGGCGCCCAAGGCGCGCAGGGCGACGCGGGCGCCCAAGGCGCGCAGGGCGACGCGGGCGCCCAAGGCGCGACCGGCGCTCAGGGTCCGCAAGGCGACGCGGGCGCTCAAGGCTTCCAAGGCGCCACTGGCGCTCAGGGTCCACAGGGCGACGCGGGCGCACAAGGCGCCCCCGGTGTTCAGGGCCCGCAGGGCGATGCGGGCGCACAAGGTGCTCAAGGCTTCCAAGGCGCCACCGGCGCTCAGGGCGACGCGGGCCCCCAAGGCGCGACCGGCGCTCAGGGCGACGCGGGCCCCCAAGGCGCGACCGGCGCTCAAGGCCCGCAAGGCGACGCGGGCGCTCAAGGCGCTCAAGGCTTCCAAGGCGCCACCGGCGCTCAGGGCGACGTAGGCGCCCAAGGCGCGACCGGAGCCCAGGGCCCACAGGGCGACGCGGGCGCTCAAGGCTTCCAAGGCGCCACTGGCGCTCAGGGCCCGCAAGGCGACGCAGGCGCTCAAGGCGCCACCGGAGCCCAAGGCCCACAGGGCGACGCTGGCGCCCAAGGCGCCCAAGGCTTCCAAGGCGCCACCGGCGCTCAGGGCGACGCAGGCGCTCAGGGCGACGCAGGCGCTCAAGGCACCACCGGAGCCCAAGGCCCGCAAGGCGACGCAGGCGCTCAAGGCGCCCAAGGCTTCCAAGGCGCCACCGGCGCTCAGGGCGACGCAGGCGCTCAAGGCGCCACCGGAGCCCAAGGCCCACAGGGCGACGCTGGCGCCCAAGGCGCCCAAGGCTTCCAAGGCGCCACCGGCGCTCAGGGCCCGCAGGGCGATGCAGGCGCACAAGGCGCCACCGGCGCCCAAGGTTTCCAAGGCGCCCAAGGTGCGCAGGGGGCGCAGGGAGACACGGGGGCACAAGGATTTCAGGGCGTGCCAGGACCGCAGGGCGCCACGGGCGCCCAAGGTCCACAGGGCGTGGCGGGCAACGGAATCCAGGCCGCTTACATTCAGGGCCCGCTGACCGTGATTGCGGACACCCCTGTCGATTTCGGCTGCGAGCCCGGAGACATTGCTGTCGGAACCGGCTATCAGCTCTCGGGAGCAGGCGTCAACCCGGTGCTCATCCAGCCACTCACAACCAGCGGCTACCAGTTCACCTTCACCGGCGGGGGCGCCGATATCTGGGTCTCCTGCATTTCGCTCGCCACACCGCTGATGTTGGGGGCTCCGTCCAACACCTCGGGCCGGGCGACGTCCAGCAGTAACGAGGCCAACCGGCCGAACAGCGGATCGAACCGCCCCGTTGTCGTCGAGGAGGAGAAATGAGCATGCGTCAGATACTCGGGTCGCTCGCCTGCGGTGCGGTCCTGCTGACGGGAGTCTCGGCATGCAGCGACAAGCCTGCCGAGAAGCCACAGACGAACAACGCCGGCAACACCGACAAGACGAACGGCGGCACCGAAACGCCGGCTGATCTGCTGAAGCTCGGTCTCGAGCAGGGCCAGACCGGAAACTTCGACGCGGCGAAGGCCACCTTCGAGAAACTGCTGGACGCCGAGGCCGACAACAAGTTCGCCTGGTTCAACCTGGGCTACATCGCCCAGTCGCGCAACCAGGCCGACGAGGCGATCAGCAACTACGACAAGGCGCTGGAGGCCGACGCCAACTACAAGCCGGCTCTCTACAACAAGGCCATCGCCCTGGAAGGTAAGGCACCGACGACGGCGATAGACATCTATCGCAAGATCGTGTCGCTCGACAACAAGTCATCGACGGCCTACCTCCGACTGGGCATGATGCTGTCCCAGTCCGGTGAGGACGCGGCAGCGCGGGACGCGTTCAAGACGGCGATCCGCCTGGACAAGGGGCTCACCTCAGCCGTTCCTGCGAAGTACCGCCCGACCCCTACCGCTCGGTCCTCGACGCCGGCGGGTAGGTGATTGGCTCAATGCGCACACCTCGCGTAACGGTGTTCACGGGGAGCAACCGCACCCGCTTCATCGACGAATGCTTCGAATCGCTCGTCGCGCAGACCTTCGCCGACTGGGAATGGGTGGTCATCCTCAATCAGGGGTCGCGTTGGCGGCCCGAGAGGCACGACGATCGGATCCGGCTCATTGTCCAGGACAACCTGAACGGCGTCGGAGCCGTGAAGGGGTACGCCTGCGCCGAGGCCACCGGTGACATCCTGGTCGAGCTTGACGACGACGACCTACTCAGCAGCGACTGTCTGCAAGAGATCGTCGACGCCTTCGACTCCAACCCTGAGGTGGGGTTCGTCTACAGCGACACCGCGCAGATCCAGGAGGACGGCGGCCGTTCTGAGGACCGTTTCGCGAGTTCGTTCGGCTGGCGGCACTACGACGACAAGGTGGACGGCCGAGAAGTGCTGGTCTGCCGGGCACTGCCGCCGACGCCACACAATGTGAGCTACATCTGGTACGCGCCGAACCACGTACGGGCGTTCCGCCGGGACATCTACGAGAAGGTCGGCGGGTACGACGAGTCGCTCGACGTTGCAGACGACGCCGATCTCATGGCTCGCATGTACCAGGTGAGCGAGTTCCACCACATTCAGAAATGCCTTTACCTCCAACGCATGCACCCCAAGAACACGCAGCGCATTCCAGACGTCAACGCACGCATCCAGCAGCGCACGGTGGAGATCTACGACCGGAACATTCAACATAATGTGCTGGCCTGGTCGCGGCGGCAGGGGCTCCTGGCGCTCGACCTGGGCGCTGCGCACAACAAGCCGGAAGGGTATATCGGCCTGGATTACCACGACGGGTCGGGTGTGGACATCGTCTGCGACATCACGAAGGGTGTGGACCTGCCGGACAACAGCGTTGGGGCCATTCGGGCGGTGGACTTCCTGGAACATATCCCGGACAAGATCGCACTGTTCAACGAGCTGTACCGACTGCTCGCGCCGAACGGGATGCTGTTGTCGCTTACGCCCAGCACCGACGGTCGAGGCGCCTACCAGGATCCGACGCACGTGGCGTTCTACAACGAGAACTCGTTCTGGTACTTCACGGACGCCAAATACTCCCGGTTCGTACCTGAAATCACATGTCGATTTCAGGCGTCGCGGTTGGTCACGTACTTCCCGAGCGAATGGCACCAGGCGCACAACATCCCGTACGTCTCCGCGAATCTCATCGCGATCAAGGATGACGCCCAGCGCAACGGCGGCCTGCTGAACATATGACCCTCACGCGGCGGGCACTGACAGACGGCGCCCGCCGCGTCCGGTCACGTCGAAACTGATCGCTCGGCAACGTGGATCACGTTGCCCACCAGCGGTCCATAGGTCAACGGCATCAGTCGTTGACCTTGTAGTGGTACGTGCGCCCGGCGACCCCTGGGTGGATGGCCGGGCTGGGTCTCCACCGCGTGACCGTTCGTGGCCTTTGGTGATCGTCCCAGGCATCGGCTACTTGCACGTGGATGGCGCGGACCACGCGTTAGAGAGTCGAGGCCGTAAGCTATCGCAGTGCCCGAGCATGGCGTGATCGATCTCGACGAGCACAACCATGTGCCGGCCGAATCGGGTGCCACCACTACCCGTCCTCGTGCGGTTAAGAAGGCCCAACTGCGCCTCGTCGCCGCCTTCCTAGTCGGCTCGCTGCTGGGCGGGATCAGTGTCAACGAGTTGCGAGACCTTCGTGAGCAGCGGGAACGGATCGCGTCGGTCGCACTCGTCGTCGCACCGGGGGCGGCCCGTACCGACGGCGTCGTCACCGAGGGCGTCGCGGAATTGGACGGATCGGTGGAAGTGTCCAACTTTGGTCCTCTGCCGGTCACGATACGTGCGGTGCAAGCGCAGACATCTGGCGTCCTGATTCAGGACACCGGCCAGTCCCAGTCGCTGCGCCCCGGCAGCATCCGCTGGCTCGACGTCAAGCTGCGGATTCAGTGCCCGCTCGAAGTCCGGGACGAGCCGTTGTCGATGCGCATCTCAGTAGAGACCGCCGATAGGCAAATCAGAGAGTTCCGCTACCCGGTGGCCCTGCACCGAAGCGGCTGGCACAGCCAGGCTGGGTTCCTGTGCTTGCAAGCAGGTCTAGACCAGTGAGATGTGACAACGGGGGCCAAGGGGCTTGAGGGAATCCCCGGGTCACTGCGCGGGATGTGGACTGTTCGCGGACTGGCACGTCCGGCGGCGCTGTGGTGGACCTTGAGAAACGGCAGAAGCCCAGGTCAATGACCTGGGCTTCTGTACCGGGCCGCCTGACGGAATCGAACCGTCGACCTACGCATTACGAGATCAAGATGCCCGCCCCGTCGACCTGGTCAACCAAGGGTCTAGCAGCGGGGATGCCTCTCGACATCTCTCACCGCTCCCCCGCCGTCTGCAGACCTCTTGCGGACTAGATGCGGACCGCTCAGGGTCAGGAGGCTGCCAGGTGTCTAGTGGCGGTGGTGCTGGCTGCGCATTTGCGCGGTCACTTCTGCTGTCGAAAGAATCGCTCGACCGGACGGCACGGTAAGCCGATCATTACGCCTGTCCCTTCCACCACCCGTGCGTCGATCACCGCTTACTTGGACCTTCGTTGTCCTGTTCCCGATGGAGGACTGATGCTGGCTCCGCTTCGGTATGGCGCGTTCCGCTACCTCGCTGCTGGCCGGCTGGTCAACATGCTGGGCAACGGTGTCGCGCCCATCGCGCTGGCCTTCGCCGTCCTCGATCTGACCGGCTCGGTGCGCGACCTGGGCCTGGTGGTCGGCGCGAGATCGCTGATGACCGTGCTGTTCGTACTCTTCGGCGGGGTGGTGGCCGACCGGATTCCGCGCCGGCTGGTCCTGGTCGGCTCCAATATGCTGGCTGCGCTGACCCAGGCGGCGGTGGCCGCCCTGGTGCTCACCGGCACGGCGACGATCCCGCTGCTGCTGGCGCTCGGTGCAGCCAACGGCATCGTGAGCGCCCTGGCCCAGCCAGCCTCGGCCGCCGCGACGCCGCAGACCGTGCCGCCGGAGCTGATCCAGCCGGCCAACGCGCTCATCCGGCTCGGCATCAACGCGGGCATGATCGGCGGGGCCGCGCTCGGTGGCCTCCTGGTGGCAGCCGTCGGGCCCGGCTGGGGCCTCGCCGTCGACGCGCTCACCTTCGCCCTCGCGGCTGTCGCGTTCACCGGAGTCCGGGTCGCTGCCTCGCCGGTGAAGAGCACCCGCACGAGCATCGTCGCCGACCTCCGCGAAGGCTGGACCGAGTTCACCGCGCGGACCTGGGTCTGGGTGGTGGTGCTCGGCTTCATGATCCTCAACGCGGCCCTCGCTGGCGGCGTGAACGTGCTCGGCCCGGCCGTCGCGGACGAGACGATCGGCCGTAGCGCCTGGGGCGTGGTGTTGGCGGCGGAAACCGCCGGAATGGTCGTCGGCGGCTTGATCGCCCTGCGGATCCGGGTGCGCCGGCTACTGCTGCTCGGGGTGGCCTGCATGTTCGCCGAGTCGTTCCTGCTGTTGGGGCTGGCCCTGGCGCCCACCATCGTCGTACTCCTTGCGGCCGGACTGGCGGTCGGCATCGCCGTCGAACAGTTCGCCGTCGCCTGGGACACGTCAATCGCGCAACACATCCCGGCCGACCGACTGGCCCGCGTCTACTCCTACGACATGTTGGGGTCCTGGGTGGCCATCCCACTCGGACAGGTGGCGGTCGGACCGGTCGCCGCGGCCATCGGCACCCGCGACACGCTGCTGATCCTCGCCACGTTGGTGGTGCTCGCCGTCCTCGGCATGCTGGCCAGCCGGGACGTCCGCCAGCTACAGGCGGTAGCTCCCGCCCGCGCTGCCAACAGAGCGCAGACCCCGTCACCCGACGGTGGACCGGATGACGACCCTGCCACCACGCCCGCCGAATCAGCAGCCCGCGCCTGACCCAGCAGCAAGACTTCCTCGGGGCCAGCCGCACCGTCAGTTTGGAAGAGCGTTCTCAAACGGACGTGATGCCCGAAACGCCTGCGGGCGGCGGCCGGCCCGGATGCGTCTCGTGCCCGCTCGTGCCCGCTGCGCGCCACGGTTACTGGCCCACGGATGGCCCATGCCGGTCTGACTCCGCACGACCTACGGCACACGGCACACGGCACACGGCACACGGCACACGGCACACGGCACACGGCACACGGCGGCGAGTCTGGCCGTGGCGGCGGGTGCGAACGTCAAGGCGGTTCAGCGGATGCTCGGACACGCTTCGGCGTCGATGACGTTGGACGTGTACGCGGGCCTGTTCGGTGACGACCTGGACGCGGTCGCCAACCGGCTGGACGAGGCGGTCGCGGCGCGGGATGCGGACTATTTGCGGACTGGCACGGGCGGTGGCGGTGTCGTCGACCTCGGGAAACGGCGAAGCCCAGGCCGATGACCTGGGCTTCTGTACCGAGCCGCCTGACGGAATCGAACCGTCGACCTACGCATTACGAGATCAAGTTGCCCACCTCGGTCTACCTGCCCTAACCCCGCCGGGCCTGCGGAAATCCCTCTCGGCATTTCTCAGTGTCGGTGGTCGCGATCCGGCCTCTTGAGGACTAAATGAGGACTGATGCAGTGCGCTGCCGCCATCTGATCCGTAGATTCCCAAGACCAAGTCTGGGCCGTTCTGGACGGTTCGCCTCGCCTTGGTCGTCGCACTCCTGGCAAGGCCACCGGTTCGACGCCGTTCTATCCGGTCCGCCCCGGTGGCTCCCACGCTTGGCTCCCGAAGCTCGCACGGGCCTACGGCTGCACAGTCGTGCAGAGTTCGCACGTGTGTCGGCCGCTGACGTACTCGGCGACGTAGTAGTCGATCTGCTGAGCCGTACCTGTCTGGTGGCGCTGCCCCGTTTGCCGATCCACAAGAATCGGCGCGTTGCCGACCAAGGAGTCGAGGAAGGAGCCTGTCTCGATGTATCGCACCGACTGGTAGTACACGACCCAGCAGGCCTGGCGCTCCTCCACGTTCATGATCGCGAGCGGCGGCATACCGCGCAGCGAGGACATCTCCTGCAGCACAGCTTCGGCCGTCCTTCTTGCCTCCTGCTCCGTGATCACCGGCACATCATGCCCTCAAGACCTCCGGGCGACCAGTGCCTCGCAAAGATCAGGACTGCTGTCGGCCGGCGTCGGCCATCGCCGCTGACCTGCTCGCCGTGTCGCCCACCGTCGACCCGGGACCGTGTCTGTCGGCTGGCTTGGCTGTACGGATGGCTGTACAACCACCTCCTGATCCGTAGCCTCGGCGGGGTCGTCCGGAACGGTCCGCATTCGGTGTCCGCCTTTGGTGATACGCCTGCCCATGTCCACGCTCATCCTGCGCAATCCGACCACGTTGCTGTCAACCAGTGCTGTCGTGGGCGGTGCATGGCGTTCACCGTCTTTGGTGCACCTAGGACTCACGCTGTCCACAAAGCCGGCACCTGGGCTCCAGTTCGTTCGAGGTGGCCAGCCGGAGGGACCGTGGGCGTGACTGCCTGCGTCTACGCTCCTGCCATGCTGTTGTCCGCCGCCCGCCGCGCTGGACGTCGGGTCAAGATTCTTGTCACCGCCGCTTGTGTCCTGCTCTTGCTTTCCACCACGTACCTCACGGTGACTCTGCGATATGAGCTTGCCGCGGGAAACCATGGGTCGAGCCAGGGGTCCTTCTCGGATTCCTTTTCCGGCAACGTCAGAGAAGTCCGCTACCTGGCTCCGCCCGGCGGGGCTATCGAATACGGTTTCAGCATAGCCAACAAAGGACCGTTAACCGTCCGGTTGGAAGAAATCATGAAGAGCGACGGAGTGGACTTCACCATTGAGCGGGTCAGCATGGAGCGAGACATCGTCCGCAAAGGCGTAGTACACGATGCCGTTCCGTTCCAGCCGGTCGACCTACGCCCAGACGAGCAGGTGTTCCTGTGGGTGACACTGCGGTTTGCCGACGAGGTGCCGCCACGGGGCAGCGAATGCAGCTCGGTTTGGTTCGAGACTCAGGTGGTTCGTTTCACCGTGCTCGGCATGCCGCGCGAACAACGAGTGCCGTTGTGGACCGTCATTCGCCTCACAAAACCCGACCCCGACGGTCGGCCATGCGCCGTCTACCAGTAGACCCCTAGACCGGTTGAAGGAACATCACGGCCGACGAGCCCTTGGTGGGTCACGTTGATGCAGAGCGAGGTGACCCTTAGTGCCCCGTGGTGACCGCCCGGCGCGTCCGCTATTGGGACGTGGACGGCACGCGACCAAGGGATTATGAGATCAAGATGGGTGACCCGGCGACCTGGGCAACCAGGCCCCTACCAGCGGAAACACCTCTCGACATCTCTCACCACTCCCCCGCTGTCCGTCGACCTCTTGCGGACCAGATGCGGACCGACGAGGGGTAGGGCGACAGAGGTCCTGTCTCTAAGCTGGCAGGATGGCTGAGCGTGGAATCGTCGACCTAGATCAGCGAGACGGTGGCCCCGGGGAATCGGACGAAAACTGGCCTGGCCGGGACCGGTTTGGGCGACGGTTAGCGATGTACCTCCTCGGTAGCGTCGCCCTCGGTATAGCGATCGGCGGCGTAGGCGGTGCCAACATCCAGGACCGTCGCGAACATCGGGCAGAGTCCGGCACGGTAGCGGTGGTGGCCGTCGCCGGTCCTACCAGCAGTAGCGGCGAGAACCGCAACGGGACCGCGCGTCTCGACGCCCAGCTCACGGTAATCAACACTGGCCCCGCCCCAGTCACGGTTCGTCTCGTCGGAGCGCAGGAGACCGGCGTGCTGGTGCGTGACCTCGGCCAGTCACTGTCATTGGACCCGGGTGGCACGGGTGGGCTTGACGTCCAGTTAGCGGCTGAGTGCCGCTTCGCCAGCCCGAATCCCCTGCCAATGCGCTTGTCCGTCAAGACCGCAGACCAGCGCACCCACGAGGTCAGCTACACCGTCGCAG
The DNA here is from genome assembly GCF_007827755.1 of Micromonospora sp. CNZ322. Lineage (NCBI taxonomy): Bacteria > Bacillati > Actinomycetota > Actinomycetes > Micromonosporales > Micromonosporaceae > Micromonospora > Micromonospora sp. CNZ322. Next base: position 109,806 of record NZ_VITD01000015.1, on the reverse strand, counting down.
TTGAAAAAAGCGCCTGGCATTACCGCGTCGATGCGCTCTGCAACGGCTCGCCAACTTGGACCAAGTGATAGACGGTGCGTCCAGGCCATTGAAGCGGATCTCCTCGTCGGGCAGTCGTAGACCGTCCAGCCTCCCCGGGCGGGGCCAAGGTGGAGCGCCCTACCGGACGAACGACCTTGGCCCCGCCCGGGGAGGCTGGTAGCCCTTGTGGTGCCCGATGAGGTGATCTGCGGCGGCATCTCTGAGGAGGGTCGGGGTTCGGGGCAGAGCCCCGAGTTCTTCGGGTCCTGGCAGTCCGTCAATCTGGCCGGCCGGCCCGGCCGATGCCGGCCGGAGGTCGCCAGCAGGCCGGGGCCGTCGGTATGGCCTGCTGGTGCGGTTCCTTGCCTACACCGGGCTGCGGTGGGGCGAGGCGTCGGCGCTGCGGGTGTCGCGGCTGGATCTGCTGCGGCGGCGGGTGACCGTGGCAGTGGCCTTCGCGGAGGTCGGCGGGGAGCTGGTGGAGGGCACGCCGAAGAATCATCAGCGTCGGTCGGTGCCGATTCCGCGGTTCCTCGTCGACGAGCTGGCCGCGCACGTCCCCGGGAAGCGCCGGGACGGCCTGGTGTTCACCGCCCCGAACGGCGGTCAGCTGCGCAACACCAACTTCCGATCCCGGGTCTTCGCGCCGGCTGCGGCATCGGTCGGGCTGGCGGGCCTGACTCCGCACGACCTGCGCCACACGGCGGCGAGTTTGGCCGTGGCGGCGGGCGCCAACGTCAAGGCGGTGCAGCGGATGCTCGGGCACGCCTCGGCGTCGATGACGCTGGACGTGTACGCGGGCCTCTTCGGTGACGACCTGGACGCGGTCGCCAACCGCCTGGACGAAGCGTTCGCGGCACGGGACAAGGACTATCTAAGGACCGGCACCACGGACGGCGGCGTGATCGACCTCGGAAAACGGCGAAGCCCAGGTCGTTGACCTGGGCTTCTGTACCGAGCCGCCTGACGGAATCGAACCGTCGACCTACGCATTACGAGTGCGTCGCTCTAGCCGACTGAGCTAAGGCGGCAACGATCAGCAAGTGTACGGCACCCCGGCGGCACCGACCGAACGGGATACCCTCGCCGCGCCGGCCAGCACCAACCGGACATCGGCCGCCATCTGGACGCTTACCGGACAGCGGATGATCGGGTCCGGGACTACGCTGCGGCGGGTGAGCGACGAACGCGACCACCCCGAACGTCAGGACGAGACGACCGAACGTCCTGACCGCGCGCCGGCCGGTGAACGCGCCGCCCAACGGCCGCGCAGCACCGACCCGCTGGAGTTGGGCTTCACGCCGCGCAAGCCGGTGCCGTGGCTGGCGCCGTTCCTGTTGATCAGCACCGGCATCCGGACGCTGCTGGCGGTGCTCTTCGGGGCGTACCTCGACAAGCGCGAGTTGCAGAACGCGTTCGGCGACGGCGTCTTCCGCCAGGTCGGGCCGGACGGCGGGCTGTGGCTCGACTACGTGGCCGACCTCGGTGACGGCTTCAACGCCACCTACTCGGTGGCGTACCTGCTGGCGCAACCCGAGCTGACCGTCGACGGGCACCGCCTGCCCCGGGCGCAGACCCTGGTGATGGGCGGCGACCAGGTGTACCCGTCGGCGGCCTACGCCGCGTACGAGGACCGCTGCAAGGGCCCTTACCAGGCTGCCCTGCCGGTGGCGCCGGCCGAGAAGCCGACGCTCTTCGCGGTGCCGGGCAACCACGACTGGTACGACGGCCTCACCGCGTTCCTGCGGTTGTTCGTCCGCTCCCGGGACCGCAACTTCGCGGGCTGGGGCACCGGGCAGTCCCGGTCGTACTTCGCTGTGGAGTTGCCGTCCGGCTGGTGGTTGCTCGGCGTGGACGACCAGTCCGGCTCGTACCTTGACGACCCGCAGCTGGCCTACTTCGACGAGGTGGCCCAGCGGCTCGGGCCGGAGTCCAAGGTGATCATCGCGGCGCCGGCGCCGACCTGGGTCAAGGCCGCCGACAACCCCACGGCGTACGACTCGATCGACTACTTCATCCGCACGATCATCGACCCGACCGGGGCGCGGGTGCGGCTGTTGCTCTCGGGCGACCTGCACCACTACGCCCGCTACTCCGGGCCGGACCGGGAGCTAATCACCTGCGGTGGTGGCGGCGCGTACCTCTACCCCACGCACAAGCTGCCGGAGCGCATCGAGGTGCCACCGCGGGACACGCTGACCCGCAAGGCCAGCTCCGCCCAGCCGTACGACCTGGCGGCCCGTTACCCGGACGCCGCGCGGTCGCGCCGCTACGGCTGGGGCATCTTCCCCCGGTTGCCGTTGCGCAATCCCGGCTTCACCACGTTGCTCGGCACCCTGCACACCCTGCTGATGCTGGCCATGGCCGGCGCGACGGCGAACTGGGCCGACAGCACCAACCAGCGGCTGTTCAGCGTCCCGCTGGTGGTGATGGTGCTCGTGACGGTGATCGCGGCAGCGCTGTTCGCCAAGCCGCCGAGCGCGAGCGGCAAACGCCACGCGCGGCACTGGATCCTCGGCGTCGGCCACGGCGTGGCGCAGGTCGCCCTGGGGGCTGCCGGCACCTGGGTCTGGTTGGCGCTGCCGTTCTACGACTGGCCGTGGCCGCTGCCGGCGGTCGCCGCCGCGGTGCTCTACGGCCCGGTGATCGGGCTGGTCGCCAGCCAGCTGGTCGCGGCGTACCTGCTGGTGGCCGGCTCTTTCGGAGTGAACGTCAATGAACTCTTCGCCGGCCAGGGCATCGAGGACTCCAAGTCGTTCCTGCGCTTGCGCATCGACCCGGACGGCACGCTGACCATCTACCCCGTGGGGGTGGACCGGGTCGCCCGCGACTGGCAGGTGAACCCCGACCAGTCCCCCACCCAGAGTTGGCTGATCCCCAAGTCCCCCCTAACCCCCCACCTAACCGAACCCCCCACAGTCCTGCACTAACCCACCCCCACCCACCCCACCCCGCCCCACCAACGCTCCGGTGATCATGAAGTTATTGCCCCGACACGCCGCCCGCGGTGGCAGTAACTTCATGATCAACGCGGGAGGGGGTGGGACGGACGCCCGGGGGCGGGGTGGGAGGGGGCCCGGGACGGGCGCGGGGTTAGGGGGTGTAGTGCTGGTCGTGGGCTTGGCGGGAACCGCAGACGTCGGCGCGGGAGCACATTGAGCGGGAGCCGTCCGCGTCCAGGCGTACGGTCACCGCGTCTCTCGGGACGCTGTGGCCGACGACCCGGCCGTCACCCTCGGGGGTGGAGACCCGGCTGCCGACCGCCGGGGCGGTCTCCTGAAAGCGCTGGTACAGCGGGTGCTCGTACTTCAGGCAGCACATCAGCCGACCGCACGCGCCGGAGATGCGCAACGGGTTGAGCGGTAGGTCCTGGTCCTTCGCCATCCGGATGGTCACCGGCTCGAAGTCGGTGAGGAACGTGGCGCAGCACAGGTCCCGACCGCAGGAGCCGATGCCGCCCTGCACCCGCGCGGAGTCGCGTGCGGAGAGCTGACGCAGCTCCACCCGACAGTGCAGGGTCGCGCCCAGGTCGCGGACCAGGGACCGGAAGTCCACCCGGTGCGGGGCGGTGAAGTACACGGTGCTGCGCTCACCGCCGCTCTCGGCGGAGCCGAGCACATGGTCGACCGCCACCACCTTCATCGGCAGGCCGTGCGAGCGGATCAGCCGCTTCGCGGCCACCTTCGCCTCGGCCTTGCGCCGACGCAACGCCTCGTCCCGGCGGAGGTCGTCGTCGCCGGCCAGCCCGACCAGGCGGGGAAAGCCGTCGGTTTCCTCGGTCACCCACTGCGCGGCCCACACGCACTCCGCCACCTCGGGCCCGTCATCGGTGGGCACCAGCACCCGGTCGCCCACCTGCGGACGCAACTCGCCCGGGTCGAGGTAGTAGAGCCGCCCGTACCGGTTGAAGCTGACCGCGCAGAGCATGCCCATCCCCCCACCCTACGACGGGTCACGGCGCAAGGCGCACCGGCCGGCTACGCCCCGCTCGCATTCATGACGGTCGACTTGACCTATTGCCGGGCGTCCCGTCGTGCCGTTGCTGCTCGCCCGGACGGTTGAATCCGGGGCCGGGCAGGAGACAAGACGTGCCTCGGCGGCGTTGAGTGGAGGCAGACCTGCGGGGGGTGCAGGGGGAAGACCACGGCGTCGCCGTGGGCGTCGGCTTCAGGTCGGGCGCCCGCGAGCGACGCCGTGGCCTGTCCGAGGCGACGCGGCCACAGCCAGAGGACCGAGGTCCGGTGCAACACCGCCACGGCCGGAGGGCCGGGCTCGGTTACCAGCCGACCCGGGTGGGCTGGTCGTAGCGGGGTCGTCCGTCCGTTGGCAGGCGCCACGCGGTCTCGGCGAGGCTCGGCGCCCACTGACGCAGCAGCGTCTCCGCACCGTCGTACGCGACGCAGAGCACCGCCAGCACCCGTGCGGCGATCTCGGCGGCGTCGGCCACACCGGGCCCGACCGGCCCGGGGCGCGTCGACGCACCGGTGGCGGTGGCGGCGACCACGGCGACGGCTTCGGCCGAGCGGAGCACGTCGGCCAGGGTGCGGGCCAGCGCGAGACGGCTGCCCTCCACCCAGTCGGCGAGGGCGTCGGCGTAACCGGCTGTGGATTCGAGTCGCCCGACCAGGCTGTCCGGCCCCTCGTCGAGGTGACGCAGCAGCGCCGCCCGCTGTTGCCCGTACGCCGTGGCGGCCGGACCGGACCAGAGCACCGAGTCGGCGAGCGCGGCTGAGACGTCGTCGTACCCCCGGACGAGCCGGCGCACCGCGTGGCCGGCGCTGGCGAGCGGCACCGGGTGCAGGTCGAGGAAGCCGCGGACCGCGTCGCCCGGCAGCACCTGCATGCGGCGCAGCAGCGGCCAGACCCGGTGCCCCTCGGGGACGCCGGCCGCGATCAGCCTGTCCACCCGGCGGAGCAGGTCGAGGCCGGGCTCGGCGAGCCGGTCCAGCGCATCCATCACGGTTCCCCGGTGAGCCGGCGGCGGGCCGCCCGGTCGACCTCGGCGTAGCGGTCGGCGGCCTCCCGCACGGCCGCCGCGGCGGCGGCCAGTCGACCGGCCGCGGCGCGGGCCTCCCGGGCCCGGTCGTCGGTGGCGGTGGTCCACTGCCTGTGCAGCGCCCGACCGATCTCGCCCGGGCGGCCCGGTGCGTCGGCGCCGAACGCGGCCTGGGCCGGATCGCTGGCGGTGACGGTGTGCGAAACGACTGTGAGCGTGGCGCTCGCCTCGTCCAGTCGGGCGGAGAGCGCGCGCAGTGTGTCCATCTCAGGCCCCCGCGAGCGGTCGGTAGGCGGCGAACGTCTCGTTGTGCAGCTTTTCCCGGGCCCATTCGGCGGCGTCGGCGGCCGCGGTGACCGCGGCCTGCACGGAACCGGCCACGTCGCGCGGGCTGCGGGTGTGCAGCGGCCCGAGGAACCGGACGTCGGTGATCCGTCCACCGGCGGTGACCACCACCTCGACCAGGCCGTCCGGCGAGCGGACGGTCACCTCGACGGTCGACACCGCCTGGTCGAACTCGGCCTGGAGGGACTCGATCCGGCGGTAGCGTCGCACCGCCTCCTCGATCCAGGCTTCGTCGATCTCCCCCCGCGGCATCGGCCGACTCCTCCCGGGTGATCCATCACTCAGTGTGGTGCCACCGTCACCACGGCACAGGGACCGTACCGCACCGCAATCGGGCCTGTCGATGCCTGTGGACAACGGCCGGGAGGTGCGGGTCAGCCCTTCCAGAGGGCGAGCATCATCGCCTCGACCGCGATCCGTGGCTTGACGTTCGCCTCGATCGCCGCACGGCAGGCGAGCACGGCCTCCAACCGGCGCAGCGACCCCTCGGCGTCCCATTTCTGCGCGCCGGCGCCGGCCAGCGCGGCCGTGTCGGTGTGCACCGGGGCGACGGGTGCGCTCAGCGCCATGGTGAGCGCGTCCCGGTAGAAGCCCGCCAGGTCGACGAGCGCCCGGTCCAGTGCGTCCCGCTGGGCCCGGGTGGCCCGGGACTTCTGCCGCTTCTCCAACTCCTTGAGCTGCCCGGCGGCGCCTCGCATGGCGCCGGCCGCGCCCCGGCCGGTGCCGCCCGCGCCGAGCGCCGTCTCCAGTGCCGCCCGCTCGGTCGTGTCGGCCTCGCTGACCGACGCCTCAGCTTCCGCCTCGGCCGCCTCGATCAGCGCCGACGCCGCGTCGAACGCCGCGCCCACACCGGTCAACCGGCGGGGCACCGCGAGCACCGCCTCGCGTCGTTTGCGGGCCTCCGGGTCGCGGGCCAGCCGGCGGGCCCGACCCACGTGGCCCTGCGCGGCCGCCGCCGCCCACTGCGCCACGTCGGGCGCGATGCCGTCCCGACGAACCAGCACCTCGGCCACCGCGTCGGCCGGCGGCTGCCGCAGGGGTACGACCCGACAGCGCGACCGGATGGTCACCGAGATGTCGTCCGGGTGGGTGGACGGGGCGCAGAGCAGGAAGACCGTCCTCGGTGGGGGTTCCTCGATCGCCTTGAGCAGCGCATTGCCGGCGGCCTCGGTGAGCCGGTCGGCGTCCTCGATGACCACCACCTGCCAGCGCCCGCCGGACGGGGTGCTGGCCGCGCGGAGCACCAGGGCGCGCATCTCGCCGACGCCGATGGAGAGTCCTTCCGGCACCACCATCCGCACGTCGGCGTGGGTGCCGCCCATGGTGGTGTGGCAGCCGGGGCACTCGCCGCAGCCGGTCCCGTGCACGCACTCCAGTGCGGCGGCGAACGCCCGTGCGGCGACCGAGCGGCCGGAGCCGGGTGGGCCGGTGAAGATCCACGCGTGCGTCATCCCGGCGGACGGATCCACCCCGCCGGTCGCGGCGTCGTCGGCAGCGGACTCGTTACCGCTGGCCGGGCCGGCGGTGACCAACGCGGCCACGCCAGCACGCAGCACGGCGGCTGCCGCGGCTGCGGCGCGCCGCAGCTCGACCACCGCCTCGTCCTGACCGACCAGGTCGGCGAAGACGTCCGGCATCAGGTCTTGTGCTCCATCGTCACCAGCTCCGCGTCGGATAACTCAGGCTGCACCGAGGTGTCCGGGCCCTGCGCCGGCCGCGGGTGCACGATGCCGCCCGGCTTGCCGAGCATCTCCTCGACCCGCCGGACCACCAGCCCGGTGATCTCGTCGGCCGGCCGGGACGCGTCCAGCACCAGGTAGCGCTTCGGGTCGGCGGCGGCGAGGTCGAGGAACGCGTACCGGACACGCTCGTGGAAGGCGACCGACTCGGCCTCCAGCCGGTCGGTGCCGGTGTTGCGCGAGGCCACCCGGGACAGACCGGTGCGCGGTTCGACGTCCAGCAGCACCACCAGGTCGGGCTTGAGCCCACCGGTGGCCCAGGAGGAGAGCCAGGAGACCTCGTCGACGGGCAGTGTCCGGCCGGCGCCCTGGTACGCCAGGGACGAGTCGACGTACCTGTCGCTGATCACCACGCCGCCCCGGACCAGCGCGGGCCGGACGACGGTGGCCACGTGGTGCGCCCGGTCGGCGGCGTAGAGCAGCGCCTCGGCCCGGGGGGAGGGCGCGTCGTCGCCGGAGGTGTCCAGCACCAGCGACCGGATTCGCCGGCCGACACCGGTGGCCCCCGGCTCGCGGGTGACCACTACCTCTCGGCCGTGACCGCGCAGCCGCTCGGAGAGCGCGGTGAGCTGGGTGGACTTCCCCGCGCCCTCGCCGCCCTCGAAGACCACGAAGAGCCCGGCGGAGACGAACGGCTCGGCGGGCATCAGCGGACGGCCCCGGATGGAGCCCCACAGGTCGGCGAGAACCGGGACGCCCTTCTTGTCGTCCATCTGGCCGAACGCGCTGATCCCGGCGAAGATGCCGGCGGCACCGGCGGCGAGCAGCAGCAGTCGGGTGGAGGAGACGGAGATGCCGAGGTCGGCGATCTCCAGCTTGCGCGAGCCACCGACACCGACCAACACGCTGCTCAGCCCGATGGCCAGGATCAGCACCAGCCGGGTGCCGATCTGCACCACAGCGAAGACCCGGCCCCGCACCTCGTCGGCCACCTCGCCGCCCAGCAGCGTGGTGCCGGCCAGGAAGGCCATCCCGGCACCGGCGCCGACCAGCACCGCGCCGACGATCGCCATGGACAGGTGGATGGCGAAGGCGAGGGTCATCACCGCAGCGCTGGCCAGCACGATGCTCATGCCGAACCAGCGACGCCGGGACATCTCCTTGACGACCATCGGGCCGAGCCCGATGCCGAGCGCCAGGCCGACGAAGATGGCACCGAAGAGCAGTGAGAACGCCGCGTCGCCGGCGCCCAGCGAGTTGGCGAAGAACTTGGCGGTGCCGACCACGATGCCGCCGCCGGCGAACGCGCCGAAGATGCCCAGCACCAGGCCGCGGACGAGCGGGGTCTGACCGATGTACTTCCAGCCCTCGGAGAACTGCCGGAACATGCTCTGCTCGGCACGCTCCGCCTCGCCGCGCTGCGCCTCGCTGATCTCCTTGATCCCGAACGCCACCACCAGTGCGGTGGCGAGCCGGGAGAAGGAGTTGAACCAGAGCGCGAGCTGGGCCGGCTCGGCCCAGGAGGGTAGGTCGCCGCCCACAGCGCCTCTGACACCGCGGTCGAGCACGGCGAGACCGATGGCCGCGGCCACCGGGGTGAGGCCGTACGTGGTGATCAGGGTGAGCTGATTGGCCGCTTCCAGCCGGGCCCGCGGGATCAGGTTCGGGACCGCGGCCTCCTTGGCCGGGATCCAGAGCAGGGTGAGCGACTCGATCAGGAAGGTGGCGATCAGCGCCCAGCCGACCACCAGGCCGCCCGCGGCGCCGCTGAGGGCGTAGAGCGGAATGGAGGCGAAGAGCACGAAGCGCAGCAGGTCGCAGATGACCATCGTCCAGCGCCGGTCGAACCGGTCGGCGAAGACGCCGGCCACCGGGCCGAGCACCAGCGCGGGCAGCAACCGGATCGCGGTGACCCCGCCGAACGCGGCGCCCTGGGCGGTGCTGCCCTGCACCTGCGAGGCGGCGAAGAGGGCGGTGGCCAGCAGGCCGAGCCAGTCACCGAAGGAGGCGGCGCCGAGCACGATCCACAGCCGGCGGAACGGCCGGATGCGCAGCACGGACCGGATCGCGGCATAACCGGACGGATCAACCTGACCGCCGTTGGGCTGCTTGGCGGCGTTGTCCGACTGGTCACCCGAGCGCGACACGCCGGGCGACTCGCCGCTGTTCTGGCTTTCGATGGCCGTACCTCCACGTGCCGGCCCATCGCTGGGCACCTCCGGTGCAACACTCTAGACCCGGTGGGGGCCACCCCCCGGGCGACATTCTCCTGCTCGCTGAGCCTAGGCCGCCGGACGTACCGACCGCAGCCCGGACGTACGCGAGGGTATTTCGCATTCTCCGTCAGACAGTTAGCGTGCACACGTGGCCATCGAAAGCGACAAACTTCGCGAGCGCCTGGATCGGGCGACTGCCCACCTCGACCCCCCGTACGCGGTGGTCGACCTCACCGCCTTCGACGCCAATTCGGTCGCCCTGGCCGATCGCGCCGCCGGAAAACCGGTCCGCCTCGCCAGCAAGTCGGTCCGCAGCCGGGAGTTGATCAGCCGAGCCCTCGCCCGGCCCGGCTGGCAGGGCGTGATGGCTTTCACAGTGCCCGAAGCGATCTGGCTGGTCCGCGCCGGCGTCAGCGACGACGTGCTGGTCGCGTATCCGAGCGCGGACCGGGCCGCCCTCGCCGAACTGGGCGCCGACCCGACGCTCGCCGCCGCGATCACCCTGATGATCGACAGCACCGGCCAACTCGACCTCATCGACGCCGTCACGGCACCAGGGCAGCGCGCCGAACTGCGGCTCTGCCTGGATCTGGACGCCTCCTGGCGACCGCTGCGCGGTCGGGTGCACGTCGGCGTCCGCCGCTCACCGGTGCACAGCGCGCGGGCGGCCGGCGCGCTCGCCGCCGCCGTCGCCGGGCGGCCCGGCTTCCGGCTGGTCGGGCTGATGTCGTACGAGGCGCAGATCGCCGGCCTGGGTGACGCGCCGCCGGGCAGGACGCTGCTGGCGGGCGCGATCAGGCTGGCCCAGCGCGGGTCGTACCGCGAGTTGCTGGCCCGCCGTGGCGCGGCGGTCACCGCGGTACGCGAGCACGCCGACCTGGAGTTCGTCAACGGCGGCGGCACCGGCAGCGTGGCCGCGACCAGCGCCGATCCCGCGGTAACCGAGGTCACCGCGGGATCGGGCCTGTACGGGCCGACGCTGTTCGACGCGTACCGCGCCTGGCGACCCACCCCTGCGGCGTTCTTCGCCTGCGCGGTGGTCCGCCGACCGACGCCGGAGCTGGCGACGGTGCTCGGCGGTGGCTGGATCGCCTCCGGCCCGGCCGCCGACAGTCGACTGCCCCGGCCGTGGCTACCGGCGGGGCTGAAGCTGGTCGGCACCGAGGGCGCCGGCGAGGTGCAGACGCCGCTGTCCGGAGCGGCGGCGGCCGGGCTGAACGTCGGCGACCGGGTGTGGTTCCGGCACGCCAAGGCAGGTGAGCTGTGTGAACGGGTCAACGAGCTGCACCTGATCGAAGGCGACGCGGTGGTGGCGACCGTCCCCACCTACCGGGGTGAGGGGCAGGCTTTCCTCTGAGACCGGACAGCCGCCCTCACCGCCGGCCGGGGCCCGCGCCGCACGCCGATTCAGGCGGGTTGGGGCGCCTCAGCCTGCTTGCCGACTATGGGTCGGCCGCTGTCCGGGCCGTCGACCTGGCGGTGCAGGTACTCCCGGATCAACGCCTTCGCCTCCAGCAGCACCCGCTCGTCGCCCTCGGGCTTCCGGCGGAACGCGAGCTTGATCAGCGCGTCCGCCGCCTCGACCGCGATCTCCAGCACGAAGCGCAGCTTGGGTACGTCGGTGAGCCCGAAACGCTCGGTGAGCACCCGGGCCAACTGGTCGGCGATCACGCCGTTGTTGTCCCGCTGCTCGTCGAGCAGGTGCAGGTCGACCACGTCGCCGAAGTGCAGGGTACGGAAGCCCGGGACGGTGCGGTGCATCGTGATGTACTCGTCGATGCCCGCGTCGACGCCGTCCCACCAGTGGGTCATCTCGTCGGAGGCGAACCGCTCGTCGAGGCGCTGGAGGTAGGACTCCATCGTCCGCAGCGTCAACGCCTGCACGATCGCCCGCTTGTCCGGAAAGAACTGGTAGACCGACCCGATCGCCACCTCGGCCCGCTCGGCGAGCAGGGTGGTGGTCAGCCCCTCGTACCCCACCTCGTCGACGAGTTCGGCGCAGGCATCCAACATGCGCTGTACCCGCGCGACACTTCGACCTTGCACCGGTACGCGGCGCAGCGGCCCGGTCGTGGCGGCTGGTGTGGACACTCTGCGCCACCCCCCTTCGACGGATGAACATATCTCCACGTCACGAGTCCGTGACTACCGGTACAACGAGCGGATCGCAATTGCGGTATTTACCAGCTAGAACGTTCCTGATATGAAGTCAGTTCATATTCATGAATGAGGAGCGCGCATGGTCCGCACCGCACCGCTCGGGGCAGGATGGTCCAACTGGGCCGGGAACCAGCGTGGCAGCGCCAGCGCGATCCTGCGCCCCGGCTCGCCGACCGAGGTCGCAGAAGCCGTCCGATCTGCCGCCGCCGACGGCGGTCGGATCCGGGTGACGGGCAGCGGCCACTCGTTCACCGCCGTCGCGCTCGCCGACGACCGTCGGATGGATTTGTCCGACCTGGACACGATGGTCAGCGTGGACGTCGCCCACCGACTGGTCACCGTGCCGGCGGGCATGACCCTGCACGCGCTCAACGGGCTGCTCGCCCGGCACGGCCTCGCGCTGCCCAACCTCGGCGACATCGACGCGCAGACCGTCGCCGGGGCGATCTCCACCGGCACCCACGGCACCGGAGCCGGCTACGGGTGCCTCTCCACCTTCGTCGAGGCGATCACAGTGGTCACCGGCACCGGCGAGGTGCTGCGCTGCTCCGCCGACGAGCATCCCGACGTCCTCGCCGCCGCCCGGGTGTCACTCGGCGCGCTCGGCGTCCTGGTCGAGGTGACCCTGCGCTGCGTGGACGCCTTCGTCCTGCGCGCCCACGAACGACCGGCCGAACTGGCCGACGTGCTCGGCGAACTGCCCGAGCTGATCGGCCGGCACGACCACGTCGAGTTCTACTGGTTCCCGTACACGTCCCGGGTCCAGGTCAAGGCCAACGACCGGGTACCCGCCAACGACCGGCCGTTGTCCCGCTGGCGCGGCTGGGTGGACGACGACTTCCTGTCCAACCGGGTCTTCGCCGGTGCCTGCCGACTCGGCCGGGCCGTGCCCGCGCTGGCCCCGGGGATCAGCGCGGTCTCCGCCCGCGCCCTCACCGAACGCCAGTACACCGGCCGCTCCGACCGGGTCTTCTGCACCCCGCGTCGGGTCCGCTTCGTGGAGATGGAGTACGGCCTGCCCCGCGAGGCGTTGCCCGAGGCGCTCGCCGCGCTCCAGCGGATCGTGGACGGCCTGCCGTTCAAGGTGCTCTTCCCGGTGGAGGTGCGCTTCACCGCGGCCGACGACATCTGGCTGTCGCACGGCTACGGCCGGGACAACGCCTACATCGCCGTGCACCAGTACGTCGGCATGCCGTACGAGCCGTACTTCCGGGCCTTCGAGCAGGTGGCCGCCGGGCTGGGCGGTCGCCCGCACTGGGGCAAGCTGCACTACCGCGACGCCGCCTCGCTGGCCACGGCGTACCCCCGCTTCGCGGACTTCCAGGCCGTCCGCGACCGGCTCGACCCCGACCGTGTCTTCACCAACGCCCACCTGAACCACGTCCTGGGGGTCTGACGGCTCCCGTCGGTACGCGCCATCGCGGTGACCGGCGCTAGAGCGCGAGGTCGTCCACCCTCTCGCATGACCTGAAACACCACAAAAAAGATCTTGGACAGTTTCCGTTCGGGCGGCGGAACGGAAACTGTCCAAGATCTGGAGCACGGATCAGACGGCGCGGAGGGCTACTCCGTGCTGGTCGCGGCCTTGCGCGGGGCGGCCTTCTTCGCCGGAGCCTTCTTCGCCGCCGTCGCCTTGGCCGTGGTCGTCTTCTTCGCGGCCGTGGACTTGCTGGCGGCGGCCGTCTTCTTGGTGGCCGTGGCCTTCTTCGCGGGGGCCTTCTTCGCCGCCGCCTTCTTCTTCGGCGCCGGGCCCTTCGCCCGCTTCTCGGCCAGCATCTCGGACGCTTCCTCGATGGTCAGCGCCTCGGGAGTCTGCCCGCGCCGCAGCGACGCGTTGAACTCCCCGTCGGTGACGTACGGGCCGAACCGGCCGTCCTTGATCACCATCGGCTTCTCGGTGGCCGGGTCCACGCCCATCTCGCGCAACGGCGGTGCCGCGGCTCGCCGTCCACGCGCCTTCGGGGCGGCCAGCAGAGCCAGCGCCTCGTCCAGCGTGACGGTGAACATCTTGTCCTCGGAGTCCAGCGAACGGAACTCCTCACCCTGCTTGACGTACGGGCCGTAGCGACCGTTGTTCGCGAAGACCTCGACGCCGTCCGGCGCGACACCGATCAGCCGGGGAAGGCTGAGCAGCTTGAGCGCCTCCTCCAGCGTCAGCGAGTCCGGGGTCTGCGTACGCAGCAGCGACGACTTCCGCTCGCCGCTGGACACGTACGGGCCGAACCGGCCGGACTTGAGCACGATCGGCTCGCCGGTGCCGGGGTCGTCGCCGAGCTTGCGCTCGCCGCTGCCGCCCAGGAACAGCTCGTGCACCTTCTCCGGCGTCAGCTCGTCCGGGGCCAAGCCCTCGGGGATCGGCGCCCGGTCACCCTGGGAGCCGCCCTCCTCGCCCTCGGCAGCCGGTGCTGGCTGCTCGCCGCCGGGCAGCTCCCGTTGCAGGTACGGCCCGTAGCGGCCGACCCGCACGACGACCTCGCGGCCGTCGTCGTCAGTGAAGAGCGGGATGGAGTTGACGCTGCGGGCGTCGATGTCGCTGAGGTTCTCGGTGACCAGCTTCTTGAGCCCGCCGGAACGGGCGATGTCCTGGTCACCGGCGCCGTTGGAGCTGCCGAAGTAGAACGCCGTGAGGAAGTCGACCGCCGCGTGGTCACCGCCGGCGATCTCGTCCAGCTCGTTCTCCATGGTGGCCGTGAAGTCGTAGTCGATCAGGCGGGGGTAGTGCCGCTCCATCAGCCCGATCACCGCGAAGGCCAGGAAGGTCGGGATCATCGCCTGGCCGCGCTTGGTGACGTACCCCCGGTCCTGGATCGTCTGCATGATCGACGCGTAGGTGGACGGGCGGCCGATGCCCAGCTCTTCCAGGGCCTTGACCAGCGACGCTTCGGTGTAGCGCGACGGCGGCTGGGTGTGGTGGCCCTGCGCGGCCAGCTCGTCGGCGGTCAGCGGCTGGTCCTTGACCAGGGTGGGCAGCCGGCGCTCGGCGTCCTCGGCCTCGGCGTTCTCGTCGTCGCTCGACTCGACGTAGGCGCGCAGGAAGCCCGGGTCGGTGATGGTCTTGCCGGTCGCGCCGAAGTCGGCTTCCTCCTGGGAGGTGGAGACCGCCCGGATGCGCACCGACACGCTGGAGCCGACCGCGTCGGTCATCTGCGAGGCGATGGTGCGCCGCCAGATCAGCTCATAGAGCTTGAACTCCTCGGCGGACAGCTCCTTGGCCACCTCGCCCGGGGTACGGAAGTTGTCCCCCGCCGGGCGGATCGCCTCGTGCGCCTCCTGCGCGTTCTTCACCTTGCCGGTGTAGCGGCGCGGCTCCGGCGGAACGCTGCGCTCGCCGTACAGCTCGACGATCTGTCGGCGGGCCGCCGAGATGGCGGTCTCCGACAGGTTGACCGAGTCGGTACGCATATAGGTGATGTAGCCGTTCTCGTACAGGCGCTGCGCGGTGCGCATCGTCTGCTGCGAGGACAGGCGCAGCTTGCGGGCCGCCTCCTGCTGGAGGGTCGAGGTGATGAACGGCGCGTACGGGCGGCGACGGTAGGGCTTCTCCTCGACCCGGGTGACGGTGAACGGCCGTCCGTCGAGTCGGGCCGCGAGACCCCGGGCACCGCTCTCGTCGAGGTGCACGACGCCAGCGCCGGCCCGGACACGGCCGGTGGTCGGCTCGAAGTCCTTACCGGTGGCGATCCGGTCGCCGTTCAGGGCGATCAGGGTGGCGTTGAACGCACGCGGGCCCTCGCCGGCGTTGGCCACCGCGAGGGTGGCCAGGATGTCCCAGTATTCGGCGGTGCGGAAGGCCATCCGCTGCCGCTCCCGCTCGACCACGATGCGGGTCGCCACGGACTGCACCCGGCCTGCCGAGAGCCGCGGCATGACCTTCTTCCACAGCACCGGGGAGACCTCGTAGCCGTACAGGCGGTCGAGGATCCGGCGCGCCTCCTGGGCGTCGACCAGATCGCGGTCGATCTCCCGGGGGTTGGCCACCGCCGCCTGGATCGCCGGCTTGGTGATCTCGTGGAAGACCATCCGCTTGACCGGGACCTTGGGCTTGAGGGTCTCGACCAGGTGCCAGGCGATCGCCTCGCCCTCGCGGTCCTCATCCGTCGCCAGGAAGATCTCGTCGACTTCCTTGGCCAGCTTCACCAGCTTGCTGATCTGCTGCTTACGGTCGGCGGAGACGACGTAGAGCGCCTGGAAGCCGTTGTCGACGTCCACCCCGAGCCGGGCCCAGGGTTCCTTCTTGTACTTGGCCGGCACGTCGGCGGCGTTGCGCGGCAGGTCGCGGACGTGACCGAAGCTGGCCTCCACGACGTACCCCGGGCCAAGGTAGCCCGAGATCGTCTTGGCCTTCGCCGGTGACTCGACGATGACCAGACGGGTGGTTCCAGCGTTGCTCGGCACGTCTCTCCCCGACCTCACTCCTGCTCGTGGCCTGCCGGCGCCCGGACAGCGACCGCTTTCGACCCCGCCGTCGCACCGGCGGTCCGGATGTCCAACGTAACGCGCCGCCCGCGTTTCGGGTTTCGCGGGCCGCAAACCGCTTCGACGCGGCGGTCGACGCCGCCCCGCCGCGCTCGGCACTGCCGGACGGCGCCACCGTACACCGTGGGTAGGGCTCGAAGCGGGTCACTGTGACGATGGCGGACCCACGACCGAGGCCCGACCCGCCCGTTTTCCGCCTGGATCAACCCGCCGGCTGTCCGGCACCGGACACCCGACCGGCACCGCCGACCTGGGCGGAATGACCGATTCAGGGGCGGGTTGGCCAGGCGTCGGCCGGCGCCGCGCTCGGCGCTCCGCCCACCAGCTCGGCGAGCCGCGCCAACCGCCGGCGGCCGGCGATCCGGTACGCCGGGCCGCCCTCACCCGGGCCGAGCAGCGTCCCAGCCAGCCCCGCCGAGGCGAGCGCCACGCCGATCGGCTCCCAACACTCCTTGTCGTCGGCGCCCAGTCGCAACAGGAAGCAGTCCGGAGGCTCCGGCGTCCCCGCGGCGGCGAGCCACAGCCGCAACCGCCGGCCGGTCAGGTGGAAGGCGGCCGGCGGGCGTTTCGTCGTACCGTGCAGCCAGGCGGCCGCGAGCGGCTTCAAGACCCGGGTGTACGACGTACGCACGGCGTGTCGCGCGCCCTCGGTCGGCTCCCAGCTCGCCGCCAGCCCACGTGACGCCAGTTCGGCGACGAGCACGTGCACCCGCCAGGCGGCGTCCACCTGCACCGAGAGCCGGGCGGTGCCGCCCATCCGGACCACCTCACCCGGCCCGGCGAGCAGCCCGGCCAGGTCGGCGACGGTCGGTTCGGCCGCGTCCGCGCCGAAGAAGACAAGTTGCCGGCCCGCGTCGTCAGTCTGCTGACCTGGGCCGTCCTGCGACGAGCGGTTCTGCGGCGCGCCGCTGCGGCGTCGCCCGGAAGTGGGCGTGTCGGACTCGGGCGCGGGGAACAGCGCCGGGGGCGGCTGTGCCTTCCCGGTGTCACCGAGCCCGCTCAGCGACACTCCGGCACCTCGTCGAATGCCTGTTTCAACTCCTCGGAGTTGAGCTTGCTGGTGTCCAACGCGCTGGCGTCGTACTCCTTGTTGAGGGTCTCCACGGCGGCCCGCACGCCGTCGTAGAAGACGGTCGGCTCGCCGGTGCCCAGGCCGTCGATGGTGTCCCGGGCGCGACCGTACGCGTCCCGCATCTTCCCCAGGGAGCTACGGAAACCCGCGGAGATGGCCTCGCCGTTCTCCGCCTCCGGGATGCCCGCCTTCTCCACCTTGCGGCGCGCGGCCTCGCTGGCCTGCTCCGCCCCATCGAAGAGCCGCACCAGGTTCTCCTTGGCCTGCGCCGGCGTGGTCTGCGCGGTCATCTGCTCGTCAGTGCTGCTGGTCAGCTTGTTGATCTCGGAGCGCCACGGGGTGAGGGCGCCGCAGACCGAGGCCGCCCAGGCCCGTGGGCTGGGACCCCCGCCGCAGCCGGCCAGGACGACGATCGTGGCCAGGACCACCGTGAGCTTTCCGGCGGCAGACGCCCGGCACGTACGCATGCGTTGCAGCGTACGGCCTTTGGCCAGGTGTGGCATCGGGCCGGACGGCCCGAGGTCCCCGGTCGACGTAGCCGTCGACCGGGGACCCCGGGCCGTTCCTGGATCAGGCGTTGACCGTCTCCGGGCGGTGATCGGTGCTGCCCGCGCCGGTGTTGCCATCGGCGTCCGAGTCGGACATCGCGATGCCCTTGCGCTTGCTGAACACCACCGACGCCACGATGATCAGCGTCGCGACCAGCGCGATGCCGACCCGCAGGCCGACGTTGCGGTCATCGCCGACGCTCCAGGCCACCACGGCGGGCGCGATCAGCAGCGAGACCAGGTTCATCACCTTGATCAGCGGGTTGATCGCCGGGCCGGCGGTGTCCTTGAACGGGTCGCCGACGGTGTCGCCGATGACAGTGGCGGCGTGCGACTCGGAGCCCTTGCCCCCGTACGCGCCGTCCTCGACCAGCTTCTTGGCGTTGTCCCAGGCCCCACCTGAGTTGGACAGGAACACCGCCATCAGCGTGCCGGCACCGATCGCACCGGCCAGGTACGCCGCGAGCGCGCCGGGCCCGAGGCCGAAGCCGACAGCGATCGGCGCGAGGATGGCGAGCAGGCCGGGGGTCATCAGCTCGCGCTGCGCGTCCCGGGTGCAGATGTCGACGACCTTGCCGTACTCCGGGCGCTGGGTGCCGTCCATGATGCCGGGCAGCTCACGGAACTGCCGGCGGACCTCCATCACCACGGCACCGGCCGAGCGGGACACCGCGTTGATGGCCAGCCCGGAGAAGAGGAAGACCACAGCCGCGCCGATGATCAGGCCGACCAGGTTGCGCGGGTTCGCCACGTTCAGCGCGTTGAGGATCTCGTTGTCGACGTTGCCCACGCCAGCCGTCTCGTACGCGCTGCTGAGCGTGTCGGTGTACGAGCCGAACAGCGCGGTCGCGGCGAGCACCGCAGTGGCGATCGCGATGCCCTTGGTGATCGCCTTGGTGGTGTTGCCGACGGCGTCCAGCTCGGTCAGCGTGCGCGCCCCGTGCTCGTCGATGTCACCGGACATCTCGGCGATGCCCTGGGCGTTGTCGGAGATCGGCCCGAAGGTGTCCATCGCGACGATCACGCCGACAGTGGTGAGCAGGCCGGTACCGGCCAGCGCCACAGCGAACAGCGACAGCGTGATGGAGCTGCCGCCGAGCAGGAAGGCGCCGAAGACGCCGGCACCGATCAGCAGCGCCGAGTAGACAGCCGACTCCAGACCGATGCTGATGCCGGCCAGGATCACTGTCGCCGCACCGGTCTGCGAGCTCTTGCCGATGTCCTGCACCGGTCGCCGGTTGGTCTCGGTGAAGTAGCCGGTCAGCGCCTGGATCGCGGCGGCCAGCACGATGCCGATGACGACAGCGCCGATGGCCACCAGTCGCGGATTTCCGCTGGCGGTGGTGAGACCGTCCTCGAACTCGCCGAAGGTCGCCGGCAGATAGGCGTAGGCGGCGATGGCCACCAGCACCGCGGAGAGCACCGCCGACAGGTAGAAGGCCCTGTTGATAGCGGTCAGGGCGTTGCGGTCGGAGGCACGCAGGCGGGTGATGAAGACGCCGACCATCGCGATCAGCACGCCGATGGTGGAGATGATCAGCGGGAAGACCAGGCCCTGCTCGCCGAAGGCGGCGCGGCCGAGGATCAGCGCGGCGACCAGCGTCACTGCGTACGACTCGAACAGGTCGGCGGCCATGCCGGCGCAGTCACCGACGTTGTCGCCCACGTTGTCGGCGATGGTGGCGGCGTTGCGCGGGTCATCCTCGGGGATGCCCTGCTCAACCTTGCCGACCAGGTCGGCGCCGACGTCGGCGGCCTTGGTGAAGATGCCGCCGCCGACCCGCATGAACATCGCGAGCAGCGCGGCGCCGAAGCCGAAGCCCTCCAGGACCGTGGGCGCGTCACCCCGGTAGACGAGGACGACCAGCGCCGCACCGAAGAGGCCGAGGCCGACGGTGAGGAAGCCGACGACGCCGCCGGTCCGGAATGCGATCTTCATGGCGGCCTCGCGGCCACCTACTCGCTCCCGTGCGGCGGCGGCCACGCGCAGGTTGGCGCGGGTGGCCAGCCACATGCCGGCGCCGCCGATGAACGCGCTGAACAGGGCGCCCACCACGAAGAAGAGCGAGCGGCCGATCTTCACAGCCAGCTCACTGCCGTCGGTGTCGTGCACCGGAAGCAGGAAGAGCAGCACGACGGCGACGACGACGAAGATCGCCAGGGTACGGAATTGCCGGAGCAGGTAGGCGGAGGCGCCCTCCTGGACCGCCCCCGAGATCTCCTGCATTTTCTCGGTGCCCTTACCAGCGGCCAGCACCGTTTTCGTCAGGGCGGCAGCGAAACCGAGTGCCACCAGCGCGACAACCGCGGCGATGACGACGTAGGTGACATTGCTTCCGGTAAGGGAAAGCCCGCCGCCGTCGGCGGCCAAGGTCCCGGACATCTGTGTCCTCCTGTTACCGAACAATCGCGCCGGTGAGTGGAGACGCACTGACCGACGCCTGGATGCGGACTCGCAAGCGCGCGCCAACCCACCAGCGGACCAGCGATGAACACCCATACCCGCTGGCTGCGGGATAGGTCACTTGCTGACAACCCGGGTACTGTAGCCCTCCGCAGTGTTGGAGGTCACACCCAGGTGGCACCGTGTCGCGATGATCTTCGTCGCTGTGTTATGAAACGAAATCTGATATAGGGCCCCATCCATGCAAAGAAGGCCGCATCCCCAGCAGGGGACGCGGCCTACGCAGCGGAACTCGTCAGCGGCCGACCGGCCACACCATCCGCACCTCGGTGCCGATGCCCTCATCGACCGGGCGCACCTGAAGGTCCTCGACGAAACCCGCGAGCAGCGCGAAGCCGACGCCGGTGGTCAGCGCCTCATCGGTCAGCGACTCGTTGGCCAACTCGTCCGGTGGCAGCGCGGTCAGACCGATACCCGCCTCGATCGGCGCCCGGTCCACCACCCGCACGGCGTACGAGCCACCGTCGGACATCTCCACCAGCACCGGGTCGGCGAGGCCGTACTGCCGGTGCAGGGCCACCGCGCGCGTGCACGCCTCACCGATGGCCAGGCGCACCTCGTCCAGCAGGTCCTCCCGCACCCCGGCCCGCCGGGCAACGGCGACGCCGACCAGGCGGGCGGTGCGCACGTGCACCGGAGCGGGCGAGAACGAAAGCTTGACTGTCGCCATCACGCGCCGGCGCCCGCCGAGTCGGCGCTGACCGCCGCGTCGACCGTCGGGTGCAGCGGAAACACCTGGTCCAGCGCGGTGATCCGGAAGATCTTGAGCAACGGCTCCTTGTCGCAGACCAGCGCGAACGAACCGCTCGCCGAGCGGAGCCGCTTGAGCGCGCCGACCAGCACGCCGAGCCCGGTGGAGTCGAGGAAATCCACCCGACCGAGGTCGACCACCACGTGACGGGCGCCACCGTCGATCAGTTCGAGGAGTCGTTCACGGAGTCGGGGCGCGGTGTAGACGTCCACCTCACCACCGACCTCGAGCACCGTGTGCTCGCCCACGGTGCGGGTCGCCAGTGACAGCTCCATCGGTCCTCCTCGCCAGAGCCGTAAACTCTCGTGGGCATCTAACCACTACCGCCGGGGCGGCCTGCGAACGCCAGCGGAGGCTTCCCCTTACCCCGGTGTCCGACTTTTCATCTCCGAACACCAGTGCGAGAGTGCAGGGCGTGACCTCCAACGACTTCAGCTCCGCGCGCGGCACGCCGCGCCCCGACCTGGAGTCGTCGTCCGCGGCCACCGTATCCGCTGGTCCCGGCCCCGGGCCAGCGCCGGCCGACCTGCTGCGCCGGCTACGCGCCCGGGGCGCCGCCGACCCGGTCACCCACGTCGAGCGGGTGCCAGCCCGCGCCGGGGTGCCCGCGCCGTGGCCGTCGTGGGCACCGGCGGAGTTGCGCGCCGCGTTCACAGGGCGCGGCGTGGTCGCGCCCTGGCAGCACCAGGCCGAGGCGGCCAACCTGGCGTACGAGGGCCAGCACGTGGTCGTCGCCACCGGCACCGCGTCCGGCAAGTCACTGGCGTACCAGCTGCCCGCCCTGGCCACCCTGCTCGCCGACCCCCGGGCCACAGTGCTCTACCTGGCGCCGACCAAGGCCCTCGCCGCGGACCAGTTGCGCGCCGTCGCCGCGCTGGAGCTGGAGGGGGTACGCCCCGCCTGCTACGACGGGGACACTCCGCGCACCGAGCGGGAGTGGATCCGCCGGCACTCCCGGTTCGTGCTGACCAACCCGGACATGCTGCACCACGGCATCCTGCCCGGGCACGCCCAGTGGTCCGGCTTCCTGCGCCGACTCGCGTACGTGGTGATCGACGAGTGCCACACCTACCGGGGCGTGTTCGGCTCGCACGTCGCGCACGTGCTGCGTCGGCTGCGTCGGCAGTGCGCCCGGTTCGGG
Organism: Micromonospora sp. CNZ322; assembly: GCF_007827755.1. Classification (NCBI taxonomy): domain Bacteria; kingdom Bacillati; phylum Actinomycetota; class Actinomycetes; order Micromonosporales; family Micromonosporaceae; genus Micromonospora; species Micromonospora sp. CNZ322. The sequence continues at coordinate 87,937 of NZ_VITD01000015.1, read as the reverse complement.
GCCACGCCGGTGTTCGTGCTCGCCTCGGCCACCTCCGGCGACCCGGCCACCGCGGCCGGACGGCTGACCGGCCTGCCGGTGACGGCGGTCACCGAGGACGCCTCCCCCCGCGGTGGGGTGACCTTCGCACTCTGGGAACCGCCGCTGCTGCCACCCGACACGTCGGCCGCTGCTCCGGTGCCGCCGCAGGCAACGGGCGAGCACGACGAGCTTCACCAGGTCCGTCGATCGGCGCTGCGCGAGACCGCGGACCTGCTCGCCGACACGGTCGCCGAGGGGGTACGCACCCTCGCGTTCGTCCGCTCCCGCAAGGGCGCCGAGGTGGTGGCCGCCAACGCGCGACGAGCGCTGGACGACGCGGTGCCGGGGCTCGGCGACCGGGTCGCCGCCTACCGGGGCGGCTACCTGCGGGAGGAGCGGCGCGAGCTGGAACGGGCCCTGCTGCACGGCGACCTGCTCGGCCTGGCCTCGACCAACGCGCTGGAACTGGGCGTGGACCTGGTCGGGCTCGACGCGGTGCTGATCTGCGGCTACCCGGGCACCCGGGCGTCGCTGTGGCAGCAGGCGGGCCGCGCCGGGCGTTCCGGGCAGGAGGCCCTCGCGGTGCTGGTGGCCCGGGACGACCCCCTGGACACCTACCTGGTGCACCACCCGGAGGCGATCTTCGGCGCGCCGGTGGAGGCTACGGTGCTCGACCCGGCCAACCCGTACGTGCTGGCACCGCAGCTCGCCTGCGCCGCGGTCGAGGCACCGCTCACCCCGGCCGACCTGGTGCTCTTCGGCGAGGGGGCGAAGGAGGCAGTCGACGAACTGGTCGCGGCGGGGGCGCTGCGGCAGCGGCCCACCGGTTGGTACTGGCGGCACCGGGAGCGGCCCGAGGTGGACCTGCGCGGCGAGGGCGGCGCCCCGGTCGCCGTGGTGGAGTCGTCGACCGGCCGGCTGCTCGGCACTGTCGACGGCGGCTCGTCGCACTTCCTGCTGCACTCCGGCGCGGTCTATCTGCACCAGGGCGTCTCGTACGTGGTCGACCAGCTCGACCTGGCCGACGGGTGCGCGCTGGTGCGCGCCGAGGAGCCGGACTGGTCCACCCACGCCCGCGACGTCACCGACCTGTCCGTGGTGTCGGTGCGCTCCTACGTGGACGCAGGGCCGGTCGGCATGTTCCTCGGCGAGGTGGACGTCACCAGCCAGGTGGTGTCGTACCAGCGGCGACGGATCGCCACCGGCGAGGTGATCGACACTCGACCGCTCGACCTGCCCACCCGGGAGCTGCGCACGGTGGCGGTCTGGTTCACCCTGTCACCGCAGTCGCTGGCCCTCGCCGGGGTCCAGCCGGCCGACGTGCCGGGTGCGCTGCACGCCGCCGAACACGCAGCGATCGGTCTGCTGCCGCTGATGGCGACCTGCGACCGGTGGGACATCGGTGGGATCTCCACCGCGCTGCACCCGGACACCGAGGCACCGACCGTCTTCGTCTACGACGGGCATCCGGGTGGCGCCGGGTTCGCCGAGCGGGCGTACGGGACGGCGGCGGCGTGGCTGCGGGCCACCCGGGACGCGATCGCGGAGTGCGGCTGCGATACCGGCTGCCCGTCCTGCGTGCAGTCACCGAAATGCGGCAACGGCAACAACCCGCTCTCCAAGCCGGACGCGATCCGGGTGCTCGACGTGGTGCTGACGAACCTGCCGGACTGAGCGGCTTGCATGAATCGGCATGGCACGGGGCACAATGATGTGGGAGCGCTTCCATCGATGCCAATGTTGCTATCGCCCCCCGTGCCCGAGGAGAAGCTGTGGCCGACACCATCGCCGAGACCGTCGACCTGCTCTACACCATCGACCAGGACAATCTCACCCTCGACCAGCAGATCGCGCTGGGGTCGGCACTGGCCGCCCTGGCCCAGGCGGAACGGCTGGAACAGATCAACGAGCGCCTGCGCGGCATCCACCAGGTCCTCAACACCTGGGCGCTGCGGGCCGCGACCTCCGTCGACAGTCGCTGAGGTCTCCCGGAGTGATCCTGCTAGGGCACCAGTGATCACTCCGTGCTGGGTAGTCGTCCGGCGACCTCGACGGCTACCCAGCAACTGATCATGGGCAGCAGGGGCGCGACGGTTGTCGGGCTGTGCGAGACTCCGGCGCACCAACCCCAGAGGAGAACACATGCAGCTCGACAACTTGCAGGGCCAGCACCAGTTCCACATCCGCCAGCGACTGCGCATGATGGTCAACCAGTACGAGGTCCGGGCGGTCTCCCCCGACGGCACCGAGGGTGAACTGCTGGCGTTTGCGCAGCAGAAGCGGCTCGCCTTCAAGGAGCAGGTGACCATCTACACGGACGACTCCAAGCAGCAGCCTCTGCTCGGCTTCAAGGCCCGCCAGCGCATCGACCTCGGCGCCACGTACGACGTCACCGACGCCGCTGGCAACCCGATCGGCCTTTTCCGCAAGGACTTCGCCCAGTCGCTGCTGCGCTCCACCTGGCACGTCGAGCAGAGCGGCCTGCCGCAGGTGACGGGCCAGGAGCGCAGCATGCCCGTGGCACTGCTGCGCCGATTCGTCGACTCGCTGTCCTGGCTGCCGTACCACTTCGACTTCACCGCGAACGGCCAGCCGGTCTTCACCGTGGTGAAGAAGTGGGGCCTGCGCGACAAGTACATCGTCGAGGTGCAGAACCCGCAGATCGACCGTCGGCTGGTCATCGCGATGGCCGTCGCCCTCGACGCGCTCCAGGCCCGCTGACACACCCGGCCCGGACCAGGGCACTGCGGTGACCCTCGGTGGTCGCCGTCGCAGCCACCCAATCCTCGGCTGCCGGCCGGGACCTGGACCTCGACCAGTCCCGGCCGGCAGGCCGTCGGGCCGCAATCCCCGGCCGGCAGGCCGTCGGGCCCCACTCTCGGGCGGCGTGCCGTTGGCCGCGCTCCCGGCCGGGCAGGCCGTTGGCGACTCGGCTCCTGACGGGTCCGATCCCCTCTGGAGCTGATGTCGTAAACGCATCGCCCTTGATGTCGTAAACGATTCAGCTCCACAGCGCCCACCAAACCCACCAGACCCCTGAGTCTTTCGACCACGCGCCGGCCCGTACCTGCACCTGATGCCGCGACGCGGGTCAGCCGGGACTCCACAGGCCGCGCCCTGCCGCGGACGCGCCCTGCCGCGGACGCGCCCTGTGCCGGACGCGGCGGCGGTGAGCAGAGACGCCGCCGCGAGGGTCAGCCCCGCACCGGGCCGGCGCGGGCGCTCGCCGCAGCCACCCGACTCAGGCCGGGTAGTGGCGTGAACGCCACCTCGACCGTCACCAGCACGTCCAGCCCGTTAAGGTGACAGCCGACCAGCCGGCCATCGTTGCGACCGGCGAAGTCAGACGCGGACGCGCAAGCCGCAGCGTCGCCGTCGAGCGCACGCGCCGCCCCGGCCAGCGCGCCGAGATCGGCTGCCACCGCCGCCCGCTGACTCGCCATTCCGGCGGCGACGATGGCGGCGCCGAACGTTCCGAACACCACGAAGACGAGCCCCATCGCCAGCAGCAGGACCGTAGCTCCACCTCGCTCCGGGGCCGACCGACCACCAACGAGCCGTCCGCCAGCCGGTTCTCGACCGGAGCGGGATGATGGATCGCCCGTTCGTCGCACTACCAGCTCCCCTCGTGCGCGCCCGGTTCGACGGCGGCGACGGCGGTGGCGACCACGGTGATTCGCGGTAGTTGGCCGCCCAACGTCCGGACGGGTGCCCGCACCGTCGCCTGCACCCGGTCGCCGTCGACGGACACTGAAACCGCCGCCCCCGGCGGCGCCGCCCGGCCACCCTCCGCGCTGCCGTCCGCGCCCCGGGCGGCGGCGAGCGCCGCCTCCCGGGCCGCGTGCAGGCAGCCCGCCTGTGCGCTGACGGCGTTGACAGCGGTCAGGCCGGCCAGCAGGAGCAGGAGAAGCGCCGGCAGGCCGGCCGCCAGTTCGGCGGTGAAGGACCCCCGGTCCCCGCAAACGGTCCGCGCGAGGACGCGAAGCCTCCGCCCGCGGCGTGCCGCCAACCAGGGAACGCTCGACCCTGGAACGGGTCCGGCCCGCCGGCGCCCGATCACTTCAGTGCCCGGTCGATGACCGCGGTCAGCGCCGACTGGACGTTGCCGGAGGTCAACACCTTCAACAGGATCCCGGCGAAGGCGACCGCTGCGAGGGTGCCCACGGCGTACTCGGCCGTGTTCATTCCGGCGTCGCCGCGCAGGCGAGCGATGAGTTTGCGCATGACTGTTTCCCCTTCTCGATGGGTCAGAGCACATCGCCGAGAACGGCGACGATCACCGGCACGAGTCCGGCGAGAATGAACGCCGGCAGGAAGCAGAGCCCCAGCGGCAGAACGATGAGCACACCGGCCCGGCGGGCCGATGCCTCGGCAGCGGTGGCCCGGTCGGCGCGCAGGTCGTCGGCGAGCCGTGTCAGTGCGCCGGCCAGGGCGGCACCACTGTTGGCCGAGCGCAACGCCGCCGCGGTCAGGCGCTCCGCGCCGGGAACGCCGTCCAGCGCGGACCATGCCTCCGCTGGGCCACCACCAAGAAGCAGCGTGCGGCCAACCCGGGCCAACCGACCGGCGAGCGGTCCGTCCAGTGCCTCGGCGACGGCCAACACCGAGCGATCCACCGGAGCGCCCGCCCGCATCGCCGCCGCCAGAAGGTCGGCGGCTAGCGGCAGGTCCGCGGCCTCCTGCTGCCGCCGCCTACGCACAGCGGGCGACTCGATCCGCCGCAACAGGACATCGAGCAGGAACGCGGCCGGGAGAGCACCGAGCAGCCCGAGCCAGCCCTCGACGACGATGGCCACGGCGAGCCCAGCCAGCACCGCCACGAGCCGGATCGCGTCCGGCCGCCGCCGCCTGGTTGAGCTGGGCGGGCCGGCTGGGCCGCGGGCCATCATCCGGCCCGCCCCGGTGTCGCGCCCAGCCGTTCCGCCCAGAGGAGGCCCACGATCTGAAGGGCGACCGCGACAACCGCGCTAGCGCCGCCGACCGTGCTGTGCAGGAGAACCGCCATGGGGTCGACGCCGATGCCGTACCCCAGCCCGATCCCGCCAACCGGCAGGGCCGCCAGTAGCCAGGCCGTGGCCCGAGCCCCGGCCGCCTGGGCCGCCGCCGCGGCCAGACCCCGGTCGGTCGCCCGAGCGTCCGCCTCGATCCGCTCCACAAGCTCCGCCAGCGGCGCGCCGGTCCGGTCGGCCAACCGCACCGCCGCCGAGGTCAGCTGACGTAGGCGGCTCGCCCCGTCATGCTCGCCGGCCGCGACCTCGAGAGCGTGTGGGACGGGCAGGCCGGCCCGCAGATCCGCCGCGAGGCCGCAGAGCTGGTCCAGCCCACGTCGTCGGTCCCGTTCGGCACCCCGATTCGCTCGCCAACGCAGCGCGGCGCGCACGGCCAGCGTGCCGTACCCGGCCATCGCGACCGCGGCCACCGGACCGCCGACCACGGCACCCACACCGCCGCTGAGCAGACCGACCACCGGCAGGACGCGGGCCGTCGGTCGCGAGATGCGCACCGACGGAGGCGTACCCGGCCTTCTCTCGGGCGGGCCGACGCGCCCGTGGGCGCGGCAACCGGCGATCGCGCACCCGTCGGCCGCTGCCCCGGCGGACGCTGCCCCGGCGGACACGTCGCCCCAACAGCCAGCGTCCAGGTCGCCGTGCCCATCTGCGATTGCCGGACCGGAGACATCGTTCCGACCGGTTACGTCCACACCGCTGACACCGATCGGGATCGTGGCCGCCGATGCGCTCGGCCGTCGTTCGGCGTCGAGCATGGTGGGGTCCGCCTCTGGGCGAGCGGTGCCGGTCGGGCGTCGGGGATCCCGACGGGCCGGCGGGCGCGTCGGGCCTTCCGGACGCGTGAACCCGCCTGCCGTTCCCGGCCACCTCGGGCTGCGGGTGACGTCCCGTTCGGGCCAGCCGAGTGCCGTACGCCTTCCGTTGGCACCCGCAGTAGTTGCCGACTCGAACCCGAGGCCGACCGGATGACCCGAGGTCGGCACAGCGCCGATGCCGTCGACCGGCCCGTCCGGCGTGCGACCGAGTTCCCTGATCCACTGCACCAGGGCGTCATCCGGATCGACGGCGGCCCTCCGTCCCGGTGCCAGCACGCGACGTCGACGGGCCCGAATGGTCCGCATGGGCCACGCCACCAGGGCAGCGGCGACCAGGAGCAGCGCCGCCACCAGCATCGTCTCGCCGGTCACGCCGGACCCGCCGACCCGGGCCAGGGCTCGCTGAGGATGGGCGGCACCGCCACCCCACGCTCCCGCAGCAGCGCCCCGAGGGCACGGGCAGCGAGCCCGAGCCCGCTGCCACGCACCCAGGCGGGCACCACTGTCACCATCCGTTCGGGCCCCTCGGGCAGCAGCAGACAGACCGACTCCAGGACGCGGCCCCGGTCGCTGCGTCGCACCTGGAACAGCACCTGCAACGCGGCGGCCACCTGGGCGTGCAGCGCGGCGCGAGGCAGCCCACCCAACATGCCCAGGGCCTCCAACCGGGCCGGCACGTCCGACGGCGTGTTGGCGTGCAGGGTGCCGGCACCCCCGTCATGGCCGGTGTTGAGCGCGGCCAGCAGGTCGACCACCTCACCGCCCCGGCACTCCCCGACCACCAGCCGGTCCGGGCGCATCCGCAACGCCTGCCGGACCAGGTCCGCCAGGCTGACCACGCCCGTCCCCTCCACATTGGCGGTGCGTGCCTGGAGCCCCACCACGTGCGGATGCCCCGGACGCAGCTCGGCGGCGTCCTCCACCAGCACGATCCGTTCGGTGGCCGGCACCATCCCCAGCAGGGTGTTGAGCAGTGTCGTCTTGCCAGAACCGGTGCCCCCGGTCACCAGGTACGCCAGCCGGGCCGCCACGACTGCGGCGAGCAGTGGTGCCAACGGTCGCGGCACCGTCCCCTGGCGCACCAACTCGTCGAGGGTGAACGGCCGGTGCCGGAAGGTCCGCAGGGACAGGTAGGGACCTTCGGTCGCCACCGGCGGCAGCACGGCGTGCAGTCGGGTGCCGTCGGGAAGCCTCGCGTCCGCGTACGGGGAGGCGTCGTCGACCCGCCGCCCCGCGCTGGCTATCAGCCGCTGCGCCAACCGGCGGACGTCCTCCACCGAGCCCATCGGGACGGCGACCTGGTGCAGCCCCGACCCGCGGTCGACCCAGACCCGGACGCCGTTGACGAGGACGTCGGTGACCTCCGAGTCGGCGAGCAGCGGCGCCAACGGCCCGGCCCCGACGAGGTCGTCGCGCACCCGGTCGGCGATCCGCAGCATGGCGGTGTCGCCGAGCACTGCGGCGGCGGGCTCGGCCCGTACCGCGGAGACGATGGCCGCCGCGGTGACCGGGGTGGTGGCGGCGGCGATCCGCTGCCGTACCCGGGCGGCGAGGGTGTCGTCCTCCGGCCCGGCGGTCATGCCGCACCCGTAGCCGGCACGCCGGTAAGGTCGGTGACGATCCGTTGGCAGAGCGCGGCCAGTGGGCCCTTGCCCCCGGCGGCCGGCGCCTCGCCCCGTTCCAGCCCACGGCAGAGCCCCGGCTCGGGGCGCAACGTGCCGGCCAGGGGAAGGCCCAGCGCGCGTGCCACCTCGGAGGCCCGCAACCGCCCGGGGGCGGGCCCGCGCACCACCACCGAGAGCGCGGCGCAGTGCGGGGCGGCCGCGGCCACCACCCGAGTGGCCGCAGCGGTGGCGCGCAACTCGGCCGGTACGACGACGAACGCCTGGTCGGCGGCTTGCAGGGCCACCGCTGCCGCGTCGTCCAACTGTCGGGGCAGGTCGATCACCACGAAGTCCCGCCCACGTCGGGCCGCATCGACGGTCGCCGCCATCGCCGTCGCGGGCAACGCCAGCATCTCGCCGCGGTCCCAGGAGAGCACCACGAGATCACCCCGGCTGGGCAGGGCCTGCACCAGCGCCGGGGCGTCCACCCGTCCGTCTGCGCTGGTGAGCGACGGCCAGCGCAGGCCTTCCAACTGCTCCCAGCCCAGCACGAGGTCGAGGCCACCGCCGAGCGGGTCGGCGTCGATCAGGAGGGTGCGCAGCCGGGCCCGGGCGGCGGTCACCGCAAGACCACCGGCGAGCACACTCGCGCCCGCACCGCCACGACCACCAAGGACCGCGACGACCCGGGCACCGACGCCGGCCGGACGGTCCGGGTCATGTTCAGCGAACCGGTCGACCAACCACGGCTCCGCGGCCGGCAGCGTGGCGACGTGCTCGGCCCCGATCAGCTCGGCGATCTGCCAGCCGGGGTCGAGCTGACCAGCCCGACCGAGCAGCACCAGCCGGGGCCGCTGCGGCAACCGGGCGCGCAGGCAGGCCTGCGCCTGATCGGCGCCGAGCAGCACCAGGGGCGCGGGAAGCCACCGGGTACGGGCAGCCGCTGGGTCGCGGGCGAGCTCCACCTCCGTGCCGCCGACGGCGGCGAGCCGGAGCACATCATCGAGTAGATCGTCGTCGCCGGTGACGACCAGCGGGAGCCGGCGGATCGGCGGAACCGTGGTACGGGGTGGCATCGCGGCCTCCAGCGGTCGGGCTCTGGTATGCCGCCGACAGTGCTCGGAATCCGCCCCCACGAGCCGTCCCGATGTCGTCGCCTGTGGACAACCTGGTGGCCTGTGGAAAACCTCCGCCGAGACAGTCGATCTGCTACGAACGCAGGTAACTTCGCAGCTACTGCCGCTGCGGGAAAGACAGCGAGGCCGCTCCCGAGAGGAGCGGCCTCGCAAGTCGGACGTCAGCCGACCCGGTCGGTCCAGGCGGTATCGAGGATCACCATGTACGAGCTGATCCGCACGGGCGACAGCGTCAACCGCTCATGGGCGAGCAGTTCGCCCGTCTTCGGATCGAAGATCAGAAGAGATTGCGCGTCGTGTTCGCGGTCGTCGAAGGTGACGGCGGCTCCATTGCGACCGGCGCGGTCCGTGACCTGCCCCCGCCAGCGGAAGCCGGGCACGTCGGCGAGGACCCGCAGGACTGCCGCTCGGGTCGCACGCGGTACGACGTACCGGCCATAGAGCGTGCTGACCTCCTTGCTCGCCGCCCCCGCGCCGTACTCGACCTTCAGCAGCTCCCGCAGTTCGGACGGGACGGCCGACGGCGGCCTGAGCTCCTCCGGCGGCAGCGGGATCATGGCCGGAGCAGGGGTGCCCTCGACCGCCGGACGCGAACCGAGATTCCGCTGCCAGTAGTCCCGGGATGCCTGGTCGGGGTACTGCGGCTCCAACTGGGTGTTGATCTGACTGCCGGTCCCGTCTGCGGCCTGCCAGACCTTGGAGGCCCCGGCGAAGGCCACGTGGTGGCGACCGTCGGCGGAGGTCATCACCGGATCGCCCCACACCTTCGTGTGGTGATACATGTAGCGCCCGCTCTGGTGGTCGTACGCCGCGTCTTTGATCTTGTCGGCCAGCATGCGCAGCTGGGGGCCGGCGGCCGGCGGATCCGCGTCGAACTGGTACGCGACCGGCACGAGCACCAATCCCGCTGCGGTTCCAGGCCCACCCGGGGCGTCCGGTGCGGGCCCGCCGAACGGCTGGAGCACCGCCACGGCACCGGCCGCGACCGCCAGAGTCCCAGCCGTCAGGACCAGCCGGCGGGTCGGGCGTACCCGGCGACGCCCGGCCACCGTTTCGGTAGCGTCGGCGCGGTCGATCAGCTCGCGCGCCGAGACCAGCGGTGGCCCGACGACGGCGTTCCGGGCCGGGTCGGCCGGGCCGAGAAGAGTACGGGTTCGCTCTGCTCCGAACATCACAGATCCTCTCGAATGGTCATCAACACCGGGCTACGCCGGGTCTGCGCGGGCCGGTCCGACATCGCTTCGGCAAGACGGCGGCGGGCGCGATGCAGGCGCACTGCGGCGGTCGGCCCGGTGCAACCGAGAACCCTGGCCGCCTCGGACACCGTCAGCTCCTCCCAGCCGACCAGCCGGAGGATTTCCTGGTCGAGGTCGTTGAGGTTGGCCAGAGCAGTCCGGATGTCGGCGACTCCGACGCTCGTGTCGGCACCCGACGATCCGGCCAGTCGCTCGAGGTCGACATCGGTGATCGAGAGGAGGTCCGGTGCGGCACGTCGCGACCGCCACTGGTTCGCGAGAAGACGCCGGGCCACCCCGTACAGCCAGGGCAGGCTGCGCTCCGGCACCTCGGCGCGGCGACGCCAGGCGACGACGAAGACCTCCTGGGCAAGCTCCGCGGACGCATCCCGGTCAGCGAGCCGGCGCAGGCCGTATCGGACCATGTGCTCGTACTCGGCGGCGTAGAGACTGGTGAACCAGCCCTCGTCCCGCTTCTTCGGTGGACCCACCCCGAACCCCCCATTGCCTCGGCGACTCTCACAGTGGCTTGTGTCGCTGAGGGCCCCGGGATTACCGCGCGGCCGAGGGCGGGTGCCGCCCACCGGAAACGAACGCTGCGGTCAGTCGTCGATCGCCTGGTACACGGTGGTCCAGAAGTCGTGCCACATCGGCAGCCGCTGGTCGCCCGCGTGCGCCCGCTGCATGAACACGATCGTCGTCAGGTCCTCGGCGGGATCGTTGTACCAGGCGGTGCCGTAGAAGCCGGGCCATCCGTAGCTGCCGACCGAGGGCCCGAGATGCGTACGGCGGGTCCGGACCGACATTCCGAAACCCCAGCCGATGGCGTCGAAGTATCCGGGCCAGAACCCGGAGATGGCCTTCTGCGTCGGGGTCAGGTGGTCGCTCGTCATCAGCGTCACCGCCGGCCGCGACAGCACCCGCTCGCCGCCGTGGGCGCCGTCGGCGAGCAGCGCCGAGGCGAAGGCCAGGTAGTCCTGGGCGGTCGAGACGAGACCGCCGCCGCCGGACTCGAACATCCGCGGTCGACTGAACCGCCCGTCGGGAGCGTCCTCGACAACCGGCTCGCCGGTGGCGGCGTTGTCCTGCTCGTACGCCGTCGCGAAACGGCCGATGCTCTCGCTACCCACACTGAAGGCGGTGTCGGGCATCCCCAGCGGCTTGCAGACCCGCTCACGGATGGCATCCCCGAAGGACATGCCGGTGGCCCGGGCGACGAGCACGCCGGTGACGTTGGCGGCGGTGTCGTACATCCAGCGCTCACCCGGCTGGTGGACGAGCGGAAGGTCACCGAGCTGGCGGATCCATTCGTCCGGCGACTGATATTCGAGTGCGTCCAGCGCGTCGGCGATCGGGACCGTTCCGGGCTCGGCGGGGACCATGCCGGTGCCAAGGGTGCCGTCCAGGACGTCCCGCAGCGTTATCGGGCGTTCCGCCGGGACGGTGTCGTCCAGCGGGCCATGCGGATCGGCGAGCACTGTCATGTCCGCCAGTTCCGGGAGGAGATCGTCGACCGGATCGTCGAGGCGGAGGGTGCAGTCCTCGACGAGGGTCATCGCGCACGCGGCGACGATCGGCTTCGTCATCGAGCCCAGGCGACAGATCGTGTCGATCGCCATCGGCGTCTGTGACCCGGGGCCCTCGAACGCGAGGTGACCCGTTGCCTCGACGTGCACCTCGCCGTGGCGGGCGAGGACGACCACCATGCCCGGGACGAAGCCGGACTCGACGCGGTGCACGAGGAACCCTTGCAGCCGGGCCAGCCGTTTCGACGAGAAGCCACCACCAGCCACGTTTTCCTCCTCAGCTCGTCCCGTTTGGCAAATTACACGGCAGGCGGCGGTCGCACCGTCCGCGACGAGGCGGGAAGGAAACCCGCCCGAGCAGTACGCGCCCCTCGATCAACCAGCTACTGACACCCGGCGAGCTGGAGGCGAAGACCAACTGGTCACTGGTGAGCGACAGTGACAGCACTGCGCTGGCAGGCTGGGGGCATGGTGTTCGCCGATGATCAAGAACTGGGTAGGGCGATCGGGAACGCCGACTCGGCTACCTGGTCGGTTCGCGCCGCAGCCGGACGGCACCTCGCGAATTCTCGCGAGATCGACGAGGTAGCGGACGTCCTCCACCGCCTTCTCCTAGATCCCCATGACACTGCGGTGACCTGGCAAACGGCCGAGGCACTGCTGGAACGCAAAGACGCCGCGGGCCTACGCCTTGTGCTGTCAGCCCGTAGCAATGCCGCCGTCGAAGCCACTGCCGAAGAGCTACAGGCTGCCCTGGACTGCAACCCTGACTGGATGACGGCCGAGGGTGCGGGCCGTCTGACCAAGCACCTTCGGGAGCTAACAATTGATGAAGACGCCCAGGTGCGCGACGAGGCCCGAAGGATTCTCGGGCCCCTGCAACCCGAATAGACAGGAAATGGGCCGGCGTGCGAGCCGTACCGGCGCCCGCCGTTGCTGACCGGGGAGACACGCGTTCACCGGGGCCGGAAGCGCTCCCGGGAAAGGGACGACCCCCGTCGGGGGGATGCGGACCCAACCTGTCGACTGCTGTCGAGCGATGGCGGCGGAAGTCGGCGAGCAGGTGCCGGCCGTCCTTATTCGACGATCGCAACCAACCCTGATCGAGGCGTTCGCTGCCTTCTTGCTGCCTCGCCGCCGGGTGCTCCTGGCCGCCTCAACCGGCTCGGCGCGGTACATCTAGTGGAGGACATACGCCGGCACCGCCGCGCGTGGACCGTCGCTGGCGAGCGGCTGCACCCGGGCGAGTACGCCCGCCTGTGGCCCGCCGTCGCGCTGGCGTTCGCCGTGCTGTGCGGCACCAAGCTCAACGTGCACCCCTCTGCCCCAGGGTGTCGGCGCATCACCACCTACTGCGGCGTGCCCAGCAACTCCGTTTTGACGCCGCGGCGGATCAGCAACGAGGTTGGTGGCCAAGCGGCGAAGAAGCCGATGATCAGCCCGACCTGGATAACGAACCAAAACACCGGACTGCTAGGCCGCAGGGTCTCGCGGAAAACAAGAAAATGCATTAGCGCAAGCCAACCTAATAGGCCGAGCTCGAAGACGGACACGGTCAGCAGGTCGGCCCTGAAAAATTTCCGCATTGCGGCCCACGCTCTTCGATCACCCGTGTGAGTCTCAGCAGAGTAGCGAAATGCAATGCCCATGGCCACTGCACCTACATAGTCGCCGACGACTTCGGGCCACAGTGTGCTGCCGAATATTTCGACGCCAACGCCGTAGGTGATAGGCGTAGCAATGATGACACCCAGAGTGCAGTGCGTCCCACAATGATAAGTTTGGATTATCGGAGGAGCATGTCGCGACCTCCTGGACGGGTTGCCGTGCCGGTCCAGCCACCGGGGAGACTGGGGTCTACCCCACTTTCTGTAGGTCAGGACGGCTGCTGGGCCAAGGTAGAGGGCGGTCGCCGGCCAGACTATCTCCATGACTTTGACTGGCTGACGATATCCGAGAACAAATTGGTCAACAACGACAACGGCGGTGCTGGCCAACCCCACAAAGAGCACAGCCCACGAAAGCATCACGAGCCACGTCGGTTGCAGAATCATCTTCGTTCGCTCCAGGGCACTCGATGCAATGTCGGTGGCGGCGGATGTGACGAACTCCGCCACCAGGTGAGGAAGGCGACCCAAGATGCCGTCTCAAACATGAGAGCACATCGGGCGGCGCGGCGTCCGGCATCGCCCACCTGCACAACATCGCGCCTTGCGGGCTAAACAATGAACCCGATGCCGAGCAGGGGGGCCTGGTCGGCGTTGTCGGTCAGTGTCAGCGGGTGTCGTTCACTGTGTTCCTGCCTCGGTGTCATGCCGGCTGTGACCATTGGAGGCGGTCGCGCATCACCACGTTCGCTGAGTTTCTGCTGACGCGGCACCTCTTGGTCCGTAGCTCATGGTCCGCCGTACCCCTTGGCAACCTGGGTGGCTATTCAACCGCTATGCCCCGGCTCCGAATCATTCAGCGCTGTAACGATTGACCCACGACGGGAGGGGACAAGATCCCCGTGGCGCCGATGAACGTGCGTCTGCCCGCGTGGCGGGTTCCGGGCTGGCTGCTGGTGTTCTGTGGCTGGGGGTCTGTTCCGCCTCGCCGTGCTGATCGCCCGCTACTGGTGGTGGATCACTGCGCCTGCGGGCCTCGCGCTGTGGGTGCGGGTCGAGTTCGGTGGCCTCGTCTTGGCCGGCGTCGTCGCGGCGGTTGCCGCCGGCAGGCCCGCTCGACGGCCCGGCCGGATCGGGTGGTGGTCCGCTTGATGCGCCGCGATCCGCTTGCCGGAATCGTGGCGCCGCTACCGGTAGGCGACGTTCCGGATCTGGATGGGCTGCCGCTGGGCGTCCGGGAGGACGGGCAGGCGTACCGGTTGCGGCTGACGGTTCACACGTCCTCATCGCGGGCGCGACCGGTGCTGGGAAGGGGTCGGTGCTGTGGTCCCTGATCCGCTCCCTGGCCGGCGGCATCCGCTGCGGGCTTGTCGAGGTGTGGGCGTTCGACCCAAAAGGGTGGCATGGAGTTGGCGGCCGGAGTGCCGCTGTTCGCCCGGTTCTCCTACGACGACCCCGACGGCATGGCCGGCGTCCTCGAAGAGGCCGAAAAGCGGATACGCCTTCGTGCGGCCCGACTGCGCGGGTGACTTTCCGCCCGTCGCCTCGACCGGACGACCCAGAAGACGACCTGTGAGCTGACCGGAAGCGCTCCCGGGAAAGGGACGACCCCCGTCGGGGGGAAAGTGACCTGACGTAGCAGCGAGTGTGATCAAGTGCCGCACCGCGTGGTCAGACATACCGGTAGTGCTGTCGAGCATGATCGGGAGTCGCCACGCGGTACGGCGTTCGCTGACGATCCGCTGACTTTCGGATGAAGCGCTGCGGGCGCCCGAGGACGGCCGGAGGCCGCCCGCAGGGCAGTCCGCAAGCGCCACATTCCGGACCCCTGCTTTGCAAAGATCAAGACTGCTGTCGGCCGGTGTCGGCCCCTGCGGCTCGCCTGCTCGACCTGTCGGTTGCAGACGCTCTCCGCCCGTGTCCGTCGACTGGCTTGGCTGTACGGATGGCTGTACTGCCGTGCGGTTCCAGGTAATGCGAACAGGTGTGGGCGCCCGCCTGCCACCTCGCTTGATGCCGGCCTTGCAGCCGGCCTACGAACGTGACGGCTGGCTCGTCCCCCCCGAGCCAGCCGTCACTGCGTCACTTGCTCTTCTTGCTCTTCTTAGCCGACTCGTTGACAGTCGTCTTCGGACTGCGCTTGACCGTCGACTGCTTCACGAACCGCCCGGTGACAGCACTTCGACCACGCTTGCCAGGCATAGTTTCACCTCCTCTCGCTGTCTCGGTCTGGCGCCCTGCGTCCGTGACGTCAGGCGTACTGGGTCAGCTGCCAGGTCACGGCCCGACCGGCGTACGGCGGCATGACGTTGTTCTTGGCGATCGGGGCGGTCGTGGACGGGTTGCCCACGACCTGCCAGACGCCGCTCTCCGGGCAGCGCTCGCCGGTCTTGGCTGTGGTGCCGATGGTTGCCACTTGATCATTCCTAACTCGAAACGTTGTGCCGGTATCGACACAAGGGTGACTGTAGATCATCGGTGCGTCGACTGGCAAGCAGCGCACCGGAAGTGACACACTCCAAGGCGGGAGGTCACTGGATGAGCAAAACCAAGGTCGACGTCGTTGCCCTTTACGGAGCGCTGAACGCTGCCCGCGAGTCGCAGGGGCTGTCATGGCGACAG
This sequence comes from Micromonospora sp. CNZ322, assembly GCF_007827755.1. Lineage (NCBI taxonomy): Bacteria > Bacillati > Actinomycetota > Actinomycetes > Micromonosporales > Micromonosporaceae > Micromonospora > Micromonospora sp. CNZ322. The sequence continues at coordinate 72,362 of NZ_VITD01000015.1, read as the reverse complement.
CTCGCGAAGGAGATCGGGGTGAGCCCCTCGATGCTGTCCCGCCTCGGAAACGGAGACCGACCCGATGCCGACGGGTTCGCAACGCTGGTGACGTGGTTGGGAATGCCCGCAGAGAAGTTTATGATTGGCAGCAACGATGCTGCCAGAGCGGAGCCGGCGCTGATGACCCAATTAGCACCATTGCTACGAGCCCGGGCCGACTTGACGGAGGACGATGTCATCTATTTGGAGGAGGTCATTAGAGCAACCCTTAGGCGTGCACGCGCCGTACAACAGGAGTAGCGTTGAACAAGGCGGCACTAAAAAGGCTGGCTATTGAACTCCGCGAAGAGGTCGGGATTGGAATTCATGACGTATTCGATCCCTACCAGTTAGCGAAGCTCTATGGAGTTAAGGTTATATCGCTGTCCTCTTCGGGCTGTTCGGAGGAAGCACTTCAACACTTCCAGATCAAGCGGCCCGACGTGTTCTCAGGCGCGTTAGTACCTGTCAACAACGGGGCGATCATCCTGGAAAACGACTTGCACCTACCCGAAAGGAAGCGCTCGACATGTAGTCATGAAATGGCTCATGTCGTATTAGAACATCCCTTCACGGCAGCACTCGTTAACGAGCGAGGGTGCCGCGTAGCCAACCGGGAGCACGAACAGGAAGCCGCAGAACTGTCGGGTGAGTTACTTCTCCCATTCGAGGCGGCGAAGCTACTTGCCCGACGGCGCGCCTCAGACGAAGAAGCGGCTAAGAGGTTTGCAGTTAGCATTGACTTTGCCCGCTGGCGCCTTAACAGCACGGGAGCCCGCATAATCGCAAGTCGCCGCAAGTAGTCATTGCATGCCTCGATATCCGTCATCCCGTCCACCGTCGACCCACACATCGTGGAGCGGACCTGCCCCGGGGTGACAAGGTGGAGCGCCCTACCGGACGAACGACCTTGTCACCCCGGGGCAGGTCTGTTCGGCTTCGCCTGGGTCGACGGTGGGCGGGATGACACCCATCCCAGAAGCCCGAAGTACCCCCGCCGGAGGCGCAGGCCTTATCGGCCGGCGCGCCGGCCGATGCCGGCGCTTGCGCCGCCAGCAGGCCGAGCGCGACCGGCGCGGCCCGCTTGCGGGCCGCCTTGATCCAAAAGAGAGTGTTTCGGCAATGCTGAGACTTGAACCCTGAACCCCTCCGGCCTGGTACTGATCGACCTCAATCGGGCGGATCGGCGGGCTACCTCGGTGAGTTCTTCCGCTGCCTTACAGCAGTTGACAGCCCTTGTCGGTGTCACTTGTGCCCGATGATCTTGTCAAGTCGTCTGGAACTGAGCCAACCGACTACCGTCGACCCGTGCTCGATCCCGCAAGTTGTCTTCGACAACTCCGGCCCGCTGGAGAATCCGCTCACCGACGAAGTTCTGCGGGCCGTGGAGGCGCAGCTTGGGCACCAGCTGCCTATCGCGTACGTCGACCTAGCCCGACGACACAACGGCGGCTCGTTCGCCCGCGACGCCCATCCCGCGCCCGGCCGAACCTCCTGGGCGGAGGATCACGTCGGCGTGTACACCCTGGCGGCGATCGGTCGAACTGCTCGGTTCAGCCTTTGCGGCGAACTCGGCAGCGCGTTCTGGGCGGCGGAATGGGGCTACCCGGACATCGGCATCTACATCGCCGACTGCCCTTCGGCGGGTCACGACATGGTCGCCCTCGATTACCGCTCGCCCGGCGAACCGGCCGTCGTACATGTCGACCAGGAGTGGAACTACCGGATCACGGTCTTCGCTCCCGACTTCGAGACCTTCGTGACCGGCCTCGTGGACGAATCTGACTACGGCATGGACGACTGAGTCGCGCATTACGAGTCGGCTCCAGGATCCTGGTCTGCCACTCAGGCGCCCACATCTGACTTATCCGTGAATACCGAATCTGCGAGGGCCGAAAAGTCCTCCGCATGGATAAGCGCGTAAGCTTCCTTGAACTTCTTCCGCCGCCTCCATTTCGGGAATGCGCGGGCGTCGTTTGCGCGAATAACCACTCCAGTGGCAAGAAGTAAGCTCCTACTCTTCGACTCCCACGGTTCATCGATCTCTATTGCCGCAATAAGGTAACCTAGGTACGCCGCATATAGCTCGTATGCGTCCGGCAATAGGTCCGGCGCTAGGTCGGTTACGACTAGATCAAGGACCTGAACAGCGTCCACTAGGCGATCCGTCGTGGTTTTGCTCTCACGCCGAATTACCGACCGATATTTGAACACCGTTCCCTCAACGTCAAAAGTATTTAGCCGTATTGCCGCTTCCCTAATACGGAGAAGCTGTCGACGCAATTCGGTTTCAGAACGTCGCCTCGCCAAGATGGCATCTTTTCTAGCTTCGAGGCGCGGCTTAGCAGCCCACTCTACGCCGAGGGCTACTAGGGCAGAGGTAGTGGCAGATACGGCCGCCGCCTGCATGAGGGTGTTCATGTCAGCCACGTTTCTGGCCTCCTTCTAACACATCCTGCGGGCGCAAGGCGATTATTGCTATGGCGGCGATTGATGATTGGCTCACCTTGCAATCATGGCATCCGGCCACAAAATAACGACAAGCATCGCACCCGGTCTCGCCATCCCGATGCTCCTATGGATGTCAATCCGCGACCCCTTGGCCCCCAGGCAACGATCAGAACCCGTCAAGCTGCCCCAGCTGCCGTCTTCGCCAGGCATCCGCGTCCCTCATCATCCACCAACGTCCACGCTTGTACGCCGTGATCGTCACCCAGTTAGTCAGTCAGGCTCGTATGCCTCGTGTTCGGCAAAGCGGATGATGGCTTCAACTCCAACGGCCTGCGGCGCTGCCGGCTGCCGTCTATCACGCCGTAGCGGCCGCACCTCTATCGCCTCCTCAGCGAGATGCGTCTCAAGCAAGCACTCAGGATGACGGGCAGGCTGCTCGCCGCCATACACCTCAGCCAACGAGTCGGCCAGCCACGGCCTACTCGCGTAGGTCACTCCAGCGTCGAGTTGACCCCAGGATCCGCACTCGCTCACTCAGCGCATTGCTCATTCTTAACGGCTGCGTCCCTTAAGATTTCATTTCTTCGCATCAGGCTTGAAAATAGACATGATGTCCTTGGTGGCCTGCACTCGCGTCGGAAGTAGGGGGTCGAATGCACTGAGGACGCCGATGATGGCCCATACGGCGGCGGCGGTCACAATGGTGCGACCTGCCACATCTTTGGCTAGGATTCCGGCGCGATCGAGGGCGATTACGGAACCCAACGGGATTAGGGCAACCAAGAGGGATCGAAGGTAGGCAAGGGACGTTCTCGCCCAGTGTCCTCCACCGCCGGTATCGTTCAACTCGATCACTTTAAGAGGCAGCGCGCCGAAACGTCCAGTACACACCGCAGATACTGCGGCACGCACCATTCTCCTAAGCTCGAACAAGTTATCGACGTCTGGCAAGGTCAACGATAGTTGCTGCATATGCATCCACCGAGTAATTTGACGAATTCGCACTACCGCAGCTTCATCGATCGCGACATCGGAGATCCGGGCAGCTCGGCGCAAATCAAGCTCAATTACGCGTGTCGCAAACTCTAGGTGATAGGCAGCTCTTCTTCTTACTGCCGAGTCTGCGAAGCGATGCTCGGGTAGATGCAAGTCGTTAAGAACGGACATTAGCGCATCGAGCGCAAGGGCGTCAGAGTAGCGCCTAGTGTCGTAGCGCTGCTGGAGAATAGCGAATAACTCCCAAAGAACAACGCTCCCGATCAGCGGGAGGATCACTACTCCGGCCAGAAGAATCCCAGAGACGAAACCGTCATGGAAGGTTTCTACGTCAGAGAACATCAGCCTTTCTATCGACGAGGCGGGTAGGCCCTGGCTAAGCTGCCAAGCTAGGGCTATGAATCCAGCCGGTATCGCGATAGCGACTAGGCTGGATAATAAGCTGGAGAATATTCTTTCGATCAAGGCGAGCAGCCCGACCTGAATAGCAATGGTTGCAACGAAGGCTAGCCAGAAGGCACCGAATCCCAGATGGGAGTTGAGCTTAAGAGTGAAGGCGGCAGCTGTCCCTATCACCAAAATGGCGAGAGTGGAACCTAGAAAAAGTGCCTGCAACCGCTCCATCCTTAACTGAAGGGCGCAAACTTGAACACGCAGGCGGCGAAGGCGAATTCGGAAGGCCGCAGGAGCAATGCGATCGCTTTCGTCCAAGTTCAAGAGGGATCGATCCGAAAAATAACTCGCGCGCGCTCGCCGTAGAGTCTCAGCCCTCCGGTAATTCTTTCTAATCGGATGCAAAAACGCGGAAGCTTCGGCGAACGCCCTATGCAGATCCCTCAACGCACTGTACAGCTCCCTCAACCGCAGGCCACTCTCGCTCATGTCAACGAGATGCGCTAGTAGGCGTTCCTTAAGCCGTCGCTCTGCGCCCTCGCCTCGCCTCGCGGTTGTGCCAGCCTTGACAAATCGAACACGGACCTCTCGACGCACGCGACGTTGTCTTGGGACGCGCCTCTTCTGCGACAGCTTCTCAGGCACTGCGCCCCCAATTGTGCTGAACCAGCTATTGAGATCAGCATGGCTGGATTAGGTCGTCACATAGCTTGGTCTATCGAGCGTAGGCCCGCAAACGACGTGTCGGCATCCCGATGCTCCTATGGAGGTCAAGGGGCGAGGGAGGCGAAGTCGGCGCGTAGGGCGGTGTAGACGTCGCGGACGATGTAGCGCTTGAGGCAGCGCAGGATCTCCTGCTTGCTGAGGCCTTCGGTGATGCGGCGGTGGACGTAGGCGCGGGTGCGCTGGTCGTAGCGCATGCGGCAGAGGGCGATGGTGTGTAGGGCGTGGTTGGCGCCGCGGTCGCCTCCTCGGTGGAGGCGGTGGCGGCGCACTCGTCCGGAGCTGGCGGGGATGGGTGCGGCGCCGCAGAGGTGGGCGAGGGCGGCTTCGGAGTGCAGCCGGTCGGGGTTGTCGCCGGCGGTGGTGAGCAGCTGGGCGGCGACGTCGGGGCCGACACCGAACAAGGCCGAGGTGCGGGGCGCCGTTTTCCGGACGATGGGTGCCACCTGCCGGTCGAGGGCGGTGATCTCCTCGGTGAGGGCGGTGACCCGGCGGGCGAGCCCAACCAGGGCTGCCGCGGTGGCGTGTTCCGGCTCGTGGAGTCTGGCCGGGTCGTAGGTCAGCGCAGCGCACCGGCTGGCCAGCACGGCAGCGCTGACTCTGGTCAGGTGGGCTCGCAGGGCTTCGGGGGCGGCGGCGACCAGGCCGCGCATCTGATTCAAGGCCGCGGTGCGGGCCTTGACTGCTCCTCGACGGGCGACCCGCAGGGCGCGGATCGCCTCGACCGGCCCAGTGCGGGCCTTCGGCGTGCCCATCGCGGTGCCATCAAGGGTCGCCCGGGCGGCGGCGATCGCGTCGATCGGATCGGACTTGCCCTGTGCGCGGCGGGCGCGACGGTCCGGCCGGTCTACTTCCGTGACGACGACTTTTTTGCTGGTCAGGTAGCGGGCGAGGCCGGCCCCGTAGCTGCCGGTGCCCTCCACGCCCACGGCAGTCACCCGCCCGAAGGAGCGCATCCAGGCCAGCAGATCCGCGTAGCCGGCGGTGGTCGCTGGGAACTCGGCGTCGGCCAGGAGTCCGCCGGTGCTGTCGATGACAGCGGCGTGGTGGGTGTCGCGGTGGGTGTCAACACCACCGATGAGAGATCGCTTCTTGGCTGCCATGCTGGTGAGGTCCGCCTTTCTCGGTCACGTCGAGAACACGTGGACACGTCACCGGTCAGGCGATGCGGACAACACAGTGGTGGGCGCCTCTCGCACAGGCTCCTATCAGGTCACGACGCCTGACCGGTGACATGCAGCTGCCGGGGCCACCGAGCCAGCCGACGAATCGGGATGAGGACAGCAACCGTCGGTCTGCCGGTGAGTCAGACCAACCCGGCGACCCACCCCACCATCCTCACTGTCTGCCGTCGGCCCGCCCTCCTGGGGAGCGGGCCGCCACCCGGCCCGCCACGTCAAGACGGCCTTGACGCACGCATGGACACTGGCGGGTCGGGTGGTGGTGTACTCGGCTCGCCCGGGTCGATGGCAGGCGGGATGGCCCGCGCAACCACCCACGGACCGCAACTCGCCGACGGGTCTTCAACCATCCCGGAGCCCGAGCGCCCCCGCCGGAGGCGCAGTAACCGCAACCGCGTCACCGGCCGCCAACTCGCCGACGTGGCCGGCGTGCGCTCCCCTACGCCCCGCGGGCTCGTGACCGCGCGGCCCGGCCGGCTGCCGGCCCACCACCACCCGGTCAACCGCCTGTCGTTCTGCGGCGGCCCCTTGGGCTTCCCGCTTCCGCGCCAGCCGCCGGGCGTGTTGCGTGGCCGGAGTCGGAGCGCCAGCGGAGCGACGGACGCGCGCCCAGGCGGCGGCGCGTGCGGCCCGTTCAGGGCCGCCTTGAGGACGTACAGAAACTCCGCGCGGTCGGCGCTACCGGCACGCTTTCCGAAGTCGCTCGACCGCGACAAAGATCTGCTGTTCGGGACCAGGTCGACTCGGCCGCCACTCAGCGAGTACGGGTAGGACGGCTTCGACGAACCCGGTGAGTTCCTCCGTAGTGGTCGGCTCGGGTACGGCGTCAAGCGCCGCGACTCCGGCCATGGTCGCCTGGTGCCGGTGGGCGTTCGTCGGTGTGTCCTGCCACGCGGACGAGTTGCGCCATTCCTGCACACGCTGATGTACCTCGGCTGCGGCGGCTCGGATGGCTGCCGCTTGTTGGCGAGGTGTGAGCTCGGCGCGGGCGTGAAGATGGTCGGCGGGTTCCTGCGGCGGCGTGTCGGCGTCGCGCATGGCGGCGATCGTACCGGTGCCATGATCGGAGTTGCTCGCCCGCGTGCTGAGCGACGATGGCGGTCAGCCGGCGGTGTCGCTCCACTCCGGTGCGAGGATCGAGTAGAGCTGGGAGTCGCGCCAGGCACCGTTGGTGAAGACGTGATCGCGCAGCCGGCCTTCGTACTGCATCCCGAGCCGCTTGGCGACTCCGATGGAGGAAGCGTTGTCGGGGCCGATAGCTGCGGTGATGCGGTGAAGCTTCAGCTCTCGAAAGCCGTAGTCGATGATGGTTCGGGCTGCGTCGGTGGCGTAGCCGTGGCCCCAGTGTTCCGCGCCGATGGCGTAGCCGAGCTTTGCGGCCTGGTGCCCGGTGAGTCCGAGGCGGGCGAAGCCGATCATCCGGTCGGAGGTGTCAGCGACCGCAAGGTAGTACTCGATGCGCGGGTCGAGCTGTGCGCGGTTCGCAGCCCCCTCAACCATGGCGACAGTGGCGGCCTGGTCACGGCTGTCGAACGAGAGCCACCGCGTGACCCGGTCGTCACCGACGATCGCCAAAGCGTCGGCCGCGTCATCAGGTCGCAGTTCGCGAAGAGTGATGACGCGGCCGGGGATGGTGATCGGGTACATGTGCTGATGGTGCCTTATCGAGGAAGGGCGTTGGCAGGCGTGTGCGTGAAGTGCTCGATGCCCTCGACGAGGTCGCGAGCGTCGTTGGCGTGACCGGCACGGGTGATGGCTTGGTGGACGCGCCGGACGGAGTGAATGACGCCGTTGATGCGCTGATCGGCGGGGAGATCGAGCACGGGGGCGAGGGCATCAGCGGCGGCATCGAGCTCTCCGCTGGCAACGCGAGCAATGGCGAGGTTGGTATGGGAGCCGGCCTGATCGCCGAAGGCCCACGCCGGGTCGTAGCGGTCGGAGTACGCCTGGACGGCACGCAGGGCGTAGCGCTCGGTGGAGTCAGCCTCGCCAGGCAGCCAGGCGAGGGCGTCGCTGGCGTAGTAGAGCGTGCGGGGCTGGTTGAAGGTGCAGATGCCGCCGATCTCGTCCATCTCGTCGGGGCGCACCCGTGACCAGGTGTCCTCAGCCTCGGTGATGGCGGCCTTGGCCTGTTCAGAGTTACCGAGCGCGGCGTAGGCGCGTGCAGCGCTGACGGGCAACCAGACGGCCGAGGTTCCGCCTGCTTGGGTGGCGTACTCGCGTCCCGCCTCGGCGTAGCGGACCGCTTCGGCATACCGACCAGCCCAGTAGGCGACCAGCGACTGAAGTCCGCGGAGCCAGGCTTGCAACCCGGAGTGGCCGGACTGGTCGGCGCAGAGGACGGCGGTTCGGGCTTGCAGCATGGCCGAGTGCGGGTCGGCCATGTCGTGCGAGACCTTGGCAAGCAGGCCACTGGTGATGCCAGCAAGGAAGTGCAGGTCACGAGACTGGGTCGGCTGTTGGCGACGTTCGAGCAGCGTGAACAGAGTGTCCTGAGTCTCGGCCAGGTCCGGCAAGATCTGGCTGACCGGTCGCTGCGGATAGGCGAGTGCGAGGCGCTGCACATCCTCGGCGAGCTGGTCGATAGCTGCCGGGGAGGTGGCTTCGGCGGCGAGCATTGCGTACTGGCGGGCGCGTTGTGCGGCCATGGCGAGGAGGTTCCTTTCCGGGCCGGCGCCGGTGGGCTCGACGATGAGCTCTCGGGCCGGCACAGGGGTCAACTGGTGGGATGCCCAGGGGCGCTGCAACTCGTCAACCGGCTTGCCGAACATGACCTGCAAAGCCCGCCGTGTAGCGGGCGTCGACGAGGCCAGGTCCCGTTCGCCACGAGCCAGCCGACCGAGGTGCCGCGCGCTGATCGCCGCGTGAGGGTCCATGCGGCTGAACTCGTCGGCCAGTTCCTCGTACGTGCGGTCACTGCACTGGATCAGGTACTCCAGGACCGTGTGAGGTTCGCGGCGATCTCGGGCCATCGTCGGCGCCTTCCTGATGGGCTATCTCCACGCTCACCTGCGCGAGGTCCTGACCACAAGACAGGTCCTCATGGTGTCCGCCCGAGGTCCGCCAGAGGTGCTGTTTCGGTCCTCGATCGGTCTCTATAACCGGGTGTTCCATCTCCACCATGGACTTCTCACCCACCGCAATTGTGCGCGTACTGAACGCTGAGATGCACGTATCAAAACGGCGTCCGGCTCCTCGCGCCCGCGCCGATTCGGCTGCAAGGACGAAAGTGCCCGGACCGCGCCGGCAACGGCGGTCCTTGTCGTAGCGGGTGCACGTCCTGAGCAGGGCACCGGAGCAGGTGCAGGCAGGCGATTCGCGGTGTCGGCCGTGGCCACAGCCCGCCTGCTTCGGTGCCCATCCACTGATCGAGGGCGGGCGGTGATGGTTCCAAAGCCGGGCGATGTTCTGCACGTCGGCAGCGATGCGTCGGTGCAGTTCGGCGGCGATCGCTCGCTGATCTTCCGTGTCATCAAAGTCTGCGACCGGCCGACGTACGACGGCTGGATCTGGCTGACCGGCTACTCACTCGACCGTACGGGCAAGGCAGTCGACCGGCGAGAGGTCTTCGTGCAGCGCGCCGGGTTGCGAAGAATCACTCCGGCCGCCCCTCCCGCCACCGGGCGGACACCACCCGCTCCCCCACCCCCTGCCGGCCTGAGCGGCGCGAGCCGGAGAACCCGCACGACGGTTTCAACATCGAGGAGGCTGTGAGCATGCATTCGGTAGGCGTCGTCCGGGCCGCGTCGCGCCTGGCCCGGCTCCGCCCCGAGCAGGTCAAGCGAATCCGCTTCGGTCGCGCGAAGCTCGGGCGACGCGGCCTGGCCGAGGAACAGGTCTACGCCTTCCTCCGGGCCGTCGTCGACGAACTGATCGCACGGGATGGCGTGGAAGCTGGCCTTCGGGCGGAAAATACCCGCTTGAAGACCGCTTTGAGGCGTTGGCAGGGCAACTTCACCCCAGAGCCGAGCCGGATGGGGAACGCGGGGCGAGGTGCACGCCTGAGGAGTACGCCGAGCGAGTTCGGCTGACCTTCGCTAGTCACTCCGACCGGAAGATCCAGGAGGCACGCCTTCACCTGGTCGGAAGCGCTCCCGGGGAACGGGACGACCCCCGTCGGGGGATGTGGTCCCGCGCTGTCGACCGCTGCCAACTGGTGGTGGCACGCGTCAACGAGCAGGTGCTGGCCCTCGTCGCTTGCCATTCAAGGCCGACCAGCCCCGGCGCTCGCGCTGCCTCTTTGCTGCCTCGCTGCCTGACGCTCGCTTACAGGTCCGGTGCAAATCGTCCGGTTGCTCACGCGCGTTAATGTGTTCCGTGATCGTATGGCTCAACGGCACCCACGGCGCGGGCAAGACGACGACCAGCTCGCTCGTGCAGCAACTGATCCCGGATTCGCGGGTGTTCGACGCCGAGAAGGTCGGCGAAACACTCATGGACATCACGCCGGGGCTGCCCGAGACGGACAACTTCCAGCACTGGCCGCCGTGGCGGCAACTCGTCGTCGAGACCGCCCGCCGCGTGCTCGACTACACCGGCGGCACTTTGGTAATACCCATGACTGTCCTGGTCGAGCAGTACTGGCGCGAAATCAGTACGGGCCTCGCCCAACACGCCATCCCGGTAAGGCACTTCGTCCTCCACGCTGATCAAGACACCCTTCGCGGGCGCATCGAGGGAGAACACCCAGTTCCGTCTCCGTTCCGTCTCAAGTACCTCGAGCCCTACGCGGAGGCGGCCCGCACGTGGCTGCATGCCGAGGCCGAGGTCGTCGACACCACGCACCTGACTCCTGCACGAGCCGCCATGCAGATCGTCCTCCGAGCTACCGGGGGAAGCCCCGGGGCCCAACCTCAACTGACGCGGCCGGCGTGAGTGAGTGGCACTTTCGTACTGACGGGCGCCGCAGATCTGGGCGATACTTCTTCACTGGCTGATCAGGCGGGATAGGAGCAGCGGCATGGAACCGCAGTCCGGAGACGGCGTTGATGCGGTCGAACGTGCGCGCGAGCTGGTTCGGGCCGAGCAGTTCGGGCCCGCCATCGAACTGCTGCGCGAGCACCTGAACGCGCACCCGGATGACGGCATCGCCTGGCACCGCCTCGCCGGCGCCTTGATTGGTCTCGACGACCATGCCGCTGCGGTCGATGCGGCTGGTCGAGCAATCGAAATCGACCCCGAGGACGTGGCTGCCTACCGCTACCGGGCGCTCGCTCTTCTCATGCTCAAGCGGGACGGGGATTCGTATGCCGACGCGAAGCGCGCGGTGGAGCTTGCGCCCGATGACCACGAGGCGCTGAGCCTGCTCGCCCGGAACGTCGTCGAGGTCGATCGCGACGTAGCGCGGTTCAAGGAGCTCATCCAGCGGGCGCTCACCGTGAATCCGGACAGTGCCCCTGCACGGCACCTGGCCAGGCAATATCGAAGGCGCCATCGCCGGACCCTAACCGTCGCGATACATCTTGTGACCCTCCCGGTCGCGATCGTGTTGCTGCTTGGTTGGTTCGCGGTAGACACCGGCAGGTCGATGGACGCTCGTTGGATGGTGTGGCCTTGCCTTGTCGCGCTGGCCGTCATCCTTATCAGAGGCATGTTCACTTGGTCGGAACGCGGCGTGCTCCCGATGCTCACACTGCCCCAGGTGTCGGCAGCGGCGGGCGCCGCCGGAATTGTCGCGGCAGGCGCGGGTTACGGCACTACACGAGAAGTCCCAGCCGCAGCCATCCTTGGCCTGACCACCCTCGCGATATCGGGCGTCATCGGGCTTCTTCTCCTGCTCCGTCACGCCACACGGCATAACCGACCATCAGAAGAACCTACGACTGGCCATAGATCGTCCAGCCGGACAAGTCACGCAGGTCCTGAGACCGGTCTGTCACGCAGGTCCTGAGACCCGGACCGTCAGACACCGCCCCGGCGCGCCACCTCCGGCACCGCTCACACCAGCAGGGCCCAACCTGAGGGCGTACCTTATCCGGCCGATCACCGCGGCTCTCGGAGCACTCGGCCGTCCGCGCTGGTCTACTCGGCCAGATCGCCAACACCGGTCCGCACCGGTACCGCGCTATGTGGCCCGATCGGGAGGGCATCGAGTGGTCAGCCGAGTTCACCACCGAACGGGAGGCAGTGGCGTGCGTCGCGGCCAAGGCTGTCGGCGGGATGCGGTTCCACGATCTGCGGCACGCCTACGTCACCTGGCTGGTCACCGACGGCATCCCGATCAACCTGGTGCAGCGGGTCATGGGCCACGAACAGGCATTAACGACGCTCAACCGGTACACCCACACCCCGGACGACTACGCCGCTCGGGTCCTGGAGGCGTTTGACGGCCCTGCTGCCTCTCTGCTGCCTCCGGCCGTAGAAACGCCGTCCCTGGACGGTCTGGACGGCCCGGAGGACGACTTGTGAGCTGTGGTGGAGCGTTTCCAGCAGAAAGGGACGACCCCCGTCGGGGGGAGACGGGGGTCGTCGGAGGTTCGGCTCCGGGGGGGTCGAGCCGAACCACTCAGCGGTCACGGGGGGTGCAACCGCTGAGGGTCTGCCTGTTTCGAGGATGTGAAAGCTCGTCGTACGGACAAGTCTGCCTGAGCGGGCCCGTCACGTCGAGTGGTGCTGCCTCCACTCACTGCGAAAATCTCCTCGCAGAGTGTGAGCGTGATCACGCGGAGCGGAGAGCCCGCAGGTCTGAGGGGTGGCATGACCCCGGGCACCCGCCGACGATAGACCATCCGGCTAGACTTTCGCGCCGTGGGCCGAAGTGCCGCTTTCTTCGATCTGGACAAGACCGTCATCGCCAAGTCGAGCGCCCTGGCGTTCGGTCGGCCGTTCTACCGGGATGGGCTGATCACCCGGCGTGACGTCGTCAAGTCGGCGTACGCGCAGCTGATGTTCCGGCTGGGCGGCACCGACGAGCAGACCATGGCCCGAACACGGGACTACCTGGCTGCGCTCTGCAAGGGCTGGCAGGTGGAGCAGGTCCGCCAGATCGTCGCGGAGACGCTGCACGAGCTGATCAACCCCTACGTGTACGCCGAAGCCGCCGCCCTGATCGAGGAGCACCAGGCGGCTGGGCGGGACGTGGTGCTGGTGTCGGCGTCGGGCGAGGAGATGGTCCGGCCGATCGGCGAGCTGCTCGGGGTGACCGACGTGATCGCCACCCGGATGACGGTGCGGGACGGCCGGTACAGCGGCGAGGTCGAGTTCTACGCGGCCGGCCCGAGCAAGGTCGAGGCGGTCAGCGAGTTGGCCGCCGCCCGGGACTATGACCTGGCTGATTCGTACGCCTACTCCGACTCGTACAGCGATCGCCCGTTGCTGGAGTGCGTGGGTCACCCGAGTGTGGTCAACCCGGACCGGCAGCTACGCAAGTTGGCCTCCGAGAACGCGTGGCCGGTGCTGGAGTTCCGGCACCCGATCCCGCTGGGCCGGCGGCTGCGGGAACGGCCCGCGGTCCCGGTGGCCGCGGCGGCCCTGGGGGTCGGGGTGGGTGTGGCCATCGGCATCGCCTGGTACGGCCGGCATCGTCGCACCCGAGCCGCAACCACCGCCTGACTCCACCCGTCCAACCGTTCAGGCGGCGGCGAGGATCTCGTCTCCGATGGCGGTGAGCTGGTCGGTGCCGACCTCGACGGCGGCCATGTAGTGGCGTAGCCAGGAGCGCAGCCCGTCCGGGGTGCCGGTGGCGAAGGCACCGGCCGCGCCGACGTACTCGGGCTCCCGCTCGCGGTGCCCCACGTCGACGGGGAGCAGGCCACGCGGGTCGAGGCCACTGGCGAGCAGCACCAGCCGGGCGGCCCCACGGGCCACCACGCCGGACGGCCCGGCGAACGGGCGCAGGTTCAGCAACTCCCCGTGTACTACAGCGGCGAGCACCAGCGGGGAGACCTTCGTGCCACCGGCGACGAGGCCGGCCAGCCCGTCCAGCCGGGTGGCGACCACCGGGTCGGCGACCGGGCGGCCCAGCTCGGTCTCCGACACCAGGTCCCGGGCGGCGAGCACGTGCAGTTTCGCGAGCGCCTGGCGGGGCGCCTTCGGCCACAGCTCGCTCAGGCCCGGCAGCGCTCCGGCGACCCGCAGCGCCCCCTGGAGCACCGGGTCGGTGACGGTGCCGGCCCGGACCGCCTCACGCTCATGCCCGGCGCCCTCAAGGGCCGCGCTGGCCACCGCGGAACGGAGGCTGACCTCGGCGGCGACCTGTCCACCGTGCCGGCGCAGCGCCCGGTGCCCGAGCGCCTGGTCGAACCGCGCGCGGGCCTGCTCGACGGCGGCGGTGATGTCGGCGAGCGCGAGCAACGGGGCGAGCGGGTCGGTGGTCACCCCGCCACGCTAACGACCCGACCCGGGGCGGCGGGCCGCACCCGCCCGCAACGCGACCCGGACCACCCGCCTCGGCCCGGCACGGGCAAGGTCAACACTGGCTTCTTGAAGTCGCGATGTCCGGGCGAGGCAGACACCGCGACTTCAATGAACCCGAGTCGATCAAGGCGCCCCGCCAGCGACCGGGCCGGGGACGGGCCGCCGGGCGCGCGGCGGGGGCCACTCGGCGCGACGCGGCGGGCAGCCGTGGCCGGTCGCAGGCCCCGCGACTACCCTCGTGCCATCGAGACCCAGGTCACCCCGAGGATGAGGAGTCACGGCATGAGCGAGGCATTGGCCAATCTGCTGAACGAGACGCGCCAGTTCCCCCCGCCGGCCGAACTCGCCGCGCACGCCAACGTCACCATCGACGCGTATGCCGAGGCTGAGGCCGACCGGCTGGCCTTCTGGGCGAAGCAGGCCGATCGGCTGGCCTGGTCGAAGAAGTGGGATGAGGTGCTCGACTGGTCGAACCCGCCGTTCGCGAAGTGGTTCGTGGGTGGGCAGCTCAACGTCGCGTACAACTGCCTGGACCGGCACGTCGAGGCGGGCCGGGGCGACAAGGTGGCGATCCACTGGGAGGGCGAGCCGGGCGACACCCGCACCATCACGTACGCGGACCTGCACGAGCTGACCTGCCGGGCGGCGAACGCGCTCACCGCCCTGGGGGTGACCGCCGGCGACCGGGTGGCGATCTACCTGCCGATGATCCCGGAGGCGGCGGTGGCCATGTTGGCGTGCGCCCGGATCGGCGCCGCGCACAGTGTGGTCTTCGGTGGCTTCTCCGCCGACTCGTTGACCAACCGGATCCAGGACGCCAGCGCCAAGGTGGTGATCACCGCGGATGGTGGTTACCGGCGGGGCAAGCCGTCGGCGTTGAAGCCCACTGTGGACGAGGCGGTGGCGAACTCCCCGTCGGTGGAGCACGTGCTCGTGGTCCGCCGCACCGGCGAGGACGTGGCGTGGTCGGAGAAGGACCACTGGTGGCACGAGACGGTGGAGACCGCGTCGGCCGAGCACACCGCGCAGCCGTTCGACGCCGAGCACCCGCTGTTCATCCTCTACACCAGCGGCACCACGGCCCGCCCGAAGGGCATCCTGCACACCACCGGCGGTTACCTCACCCAGGCGTCGTACACGACGCACGCGGTGTTCGACCTGAAGCCGGAGACGGACGTCTACTGGTGCACGGCCGACATCGGCTGGGTGACCGGGCACTCCTACATCGTGTACGGCCCGCTCTCCAACGGCGCCACCCAGGTGATGTACGAGGGCACCCCGGACACGCCGCACAAGGGCCGGTTCTGGGAGATCATCGACAAGTACGGGGTGAGCATCCTCTACACCGCTCCCACCCTGATCCGGACGATGATGAAGTGGGGCGACGACATCCCGGCGGGCTTCGACCTGTCCTCGCTGCGCCTGTTGGGCAGCGTCGGCGAGCCGATCAACCCGGAGGCGTGGATGTGGTACCGGCAGCACATCGGCCGGGGCGAGCTGCCGGTGGTGGACACCTGGTGGCAGACCGAGACGGGCGCCATCATGATCTCGCCGTTGCCGGGGGTGACGGCGGCCAAGCCGGGTTCGGCGATGACGCCGCTGCCGGGCATCGTGGCCGACGTGGTGGACGACCAGGGCCAGTCGGTGCCGAACGGTGGTGGCGGCTACCTGGTGCTGCGCGAGCCGTGGCCGTCGATGCTGCGCACCATCTGGGGTGACGACGACCGGTTCATCGACACGTACTGGTCGCGTTTCCAGGGCATGTACTTCGCCGGCGACGGTGCGAAGAAGGACGACGACGGGCACATCTGGCTGCTTGGCCGGGTGGACGACGTGATGCTGGTGTCCGGGCACAACATCTCGACGACCGAGGTGGAGTCGGCGTTGGTGTCGCACCCGTCGGTGGCCGAGGCTGCGGTCGTCGGCGCGACCGATCCGACCACCGGTCAGGCGATCGTCGCGTTCGCCATCCCGCGGGGCAGCACTGACATCGCCGGTGAGGCGGGCGAGCAGCTCATCGCCGACCTGCGCAACCACGTGTCGAAGACCCTCGGCCCGATTGCCAAGCCGCGGCAGATCATGCTGGTGCCGGAGCTGCCGAAGACCCGCTCCGGCAAGATCATGCGCCGGTTGCTGCGGGACGTGGCGGAGAACCGGTCCCTGGGCGACGTGACCACGTTGCAGGACTCCTCGGTGATGGACCTGATCTCCTCGGGGATGAGCGGTACGAAGTCCGACGAGGACTGACGGTAGGCGTACTCATTGGAGGGTGGCGGTCCGTGCGGACCGCCACCCTCCGTCATGTCTTACGGGTTCGGTTCGTGCTGCCTCGCCACTGTCACATCGGTCGGTCGGGGGAGTCGAGAGAAGCTGAACGGGCACAGGCGTAGATCACCTCTGTCCTTTCGGCCGGTTGTGCTTTAGGTTCACGCAGGTTGGAAGAGTTCGACACACATCACATCGATGGTCGGCCACGCCAACGTCCTCCTCCCCATGCCCGAGAAACGGAGCGGCATGAACCACAAACCGCAGTCCAGGGCGCGGCGACGACTACTCGTCGCGCTGCCCGCCATCGCCCTCGCGGCCACGTCACTGACCGTGAGTGGCAGCGCGGCGGCCCAGTCGCCGTCCGGCACCCCTCTGGCGGTGATCGGGGCCGACGAGCACTACATCAACTACGCCGAGCCCGAGGTGCAGCCGGACACCACCGGCCGTGAGGTGAAGGGCAAGGGTGGCATCTACACCCCTGCCGCTGAGTCCGCGCGCGCGTTCGACCAGAAGCACGCCCGGGGCAACCCGGTGACCGCACGGCAGCTGGCCAAGGACGAGGCCAAGTCGCTGAAGACGGGTCAGAACCCCCGCAAGTTCAAGAAGGCGCCGACCACCCAGACGGCGAAGCTGCTGACGCTGCTGGTGGAGTTCAACGACAAGGCCAACGACGACTTCACCGGCGTCATGGTCCCCAAGACGGTGTTCGAGGACCGCACCTGCGTCCCCGGCACGGTCCAGAACGGCCCGAAGCACAACAAGATCCCAGACCCGGCGCGCCTGCCCCACGAGGACAACAACTCGATGTGGGTGCCGGACTTCTCGCCGCAGCACTACAACAAGATGCTCTACAGCAAGAAGGGCATCACCGAGCGGGTCCGCACGGACCTGAAGGGCCCGGACGGCAAGAAGGGCATCGACCTGTCCGGTCGCACCATGCACAACATGTACCTGGAGATGTCCAAGAACGCGTACACGGTCGACGGGCAGGCCAGCCCGTGGATCACCGTGCCGCACTCGGAGGGCTGGTACGCGGCCAACCGCTGCTTCCAGGACGAGACCGGCGCGTGGGTTCCCGGCCGTGAGCAGTCGATGAACGGCCACCCGGACAACCCGGCCGGTGCGGGCCGCCTGGCGACCGACGCGATCGACGCGCTCGTCGCGAAGGACCCGAACTTCCCGTGGGCCGACTACGACATCGAGGACCAGGCCGACCGCGACGGTGACGGCAACGTCTTCGAGCCGGACGGCGTGATCGACCACCTCGTGCTGGTGCACGCCGGTCAGGGCAAGTCCCGCGGCGGCGGCGCCGAGGGCGTGTACGCCGTGTGGGCGCACTCCTCCACGGTCGCCGGTGGTTACACCATCCCGGGCACCAACCTGAAGGCGTCGAACTACATCGTGCAGCCGGAGGACGCCGGCGTTGGCGTCTTCGCCCACGAGTTCGGCCACGACCTGGGTCTGCCGGACCTCTACGACACGTCCGGCAACGCCGACTCCGACGTGGACTTCTGGGACCTGATGGCCTCGGGCTCGCACTCTGGTGAGATCTTCCAGGCGCTGCCGACGCACATGGGCATCTGGGACAAGTGGGTGCTCGGTTGGGCTGACCCGCTGACCATCCGCCCCGGGTCGAACCCGCGCGAGGTGAAGCTCGGCCAGACGTCGCGCACCCCGATCGACTCCGAGGACGGCATCAAGGTTGACCTGCCGGACAAGGTGACGACGCTGGCCACCCCGCACAGCGGCACCAAGATGTGGCACAGCAACAACGACCAGGAGTGGGCCGACGTCAAGCTCAGCCGCTCGGTCGACGTGCCGGCGGCGGCCGACTCGAAGTTCTGGATGTGGAACAACTACATCATCGAGGAGGACTGGGACTACGGCTTCGTCGAGCTCTCGACCGACGGCGGTACGACCTGGACCGAGCAGAAGGTGTACGACGAGGGCGGCACGGTGGTCACCACGCCGGACGGCTACCCGGACCCGAACGGCCGCATGAACGACTTCGGCGGCAAGAAGTACGGCCTGACCGGCAGCACCGACGGCTGGCGGCACGACTACGTCGACCTGTCGGCGTACGCCGGGACGACGGTCCAGGTGCGGCTGCGCCTGGCCACCGACGAGGCGTTCGAGGAGCGCAACTGGTTCGTCGACGACTTCTCGGTCACCGGCGGCGGCGCCCCCACCTGGAGTGACGACGTCGAGGGCGGCGCCAACGGCTGGACGGCCACCGGCGGCACCTTCGTCGACACCACCGGCGGGGGCTGGAAGGTCTCCAGCGGCACCGAGGTGCACGCCCAGTACTACCTGGCGGAGTGGCGCAACTTCGACGGCTTCGACAAGGGCCTGAAGTACGCCTACGACACCATCTACTCGCACGAGGCGTGGAAGGTCGACCGGATCTCCTACAACGCTCCGGGCATGCTGGTCTGGTACCGGGACACCGCGCTCGGCGACGTCAACCACGTCACCGGGCAGATGACCGCGCTGCCCAGCTACGGCGCGAAGGGCGGGTTGCTCATCGTCGACTCGCACTTCGACCCGTTGCGGCGAACCGGTGAGGCGGCCGTGAAGGACCCGTCGGTGACGGACAACCTGCCGAGCCGTCCGCAGTCGTCGAACGCGGCCTTCACGTTGCAGCGGACGTACCCGTTCACCGAGTGCCTGGAGGCGGCGGACGAGCCGTACAGCGCGTACTGCACGAAGTTCAAGGGGCTGGCACCGGTGAAGGCGTTCACCGACGCCAAGGGCTGGTACCCGGGCATCGAGATGCGTGATGGCGCTGCCTACGCCCGGGACAACGACGCGTCGGTGGTCCTGCCGTCGCGCGACAACGCGCCGTACACCACCCGGGTCACCAACCCGGACGGCAGCCCGGCGCCGGAGTTCTACGGCGTGACCCTGGGCGGTGGCGCGATCGTGCTGGGCACCGGCAACCCCGGCGACCAGGGCGTGAACTACGGCGTCTCGCTGACGATCAAGAAGGCCGCCGGGGACAACTCGTCGGCCATGATCTACGTGACCCCGGCGAAGAAGTAACGGTTTCACGGGTCGAGAACTGACGGTGGGGCCGGTGGCGGAGACGCTGCCGGTCCCACTGTCGTATGTGGGATCGGCTTGATCGAAAAATGTCGTTGTATACGTTCGCGCCCGGAGCCGCGCTGGTCAACGCGGCTGATGAACCGGCGGGGTGTGACGGTGAAAAGCATTCCCAACAAAATCTTGCAACAAATCGACGCGTTCGTCTTCCCACCCGTCCCGCCAGTAACTATGTTCACCAATGGTCCCACTAGTGGGATCGATCTCCCACCGGCCCGTACCCCGTTGGGCCGGTTCCCTCAAACCGGAGGTACCACGTGCGCAAAGTCGCAGTGGGTCTGCTCGGGCTCTCACTGACGGCGACAGGCCTGGCTTTCGGCCCGTCCGCCTCGGCGGCGCCTCAGCCCAAACTGCCGGCCGCAGCACCGGCCGCTGCCGAACCACAGGCGCTGAAGGATGAACTCCCCGACAAGCTCGAGGAGAAGCGCCGCGCACTGCGTGAGCAGGGGCTCAGCGACGTGCTGAGCGGTCGGAGCAAGCCGATCGAGCGCAACGGAAGCACTGTCGTCAAGGTCGGCGAGGTCGCCAAGGCGGCCGGACTGGGCGCCAACGCCCGCACCACCGCTGGCGCGAGGCAGACCAAGGACCAGTACGTCGAGCTCAAGCGCGAGCGGACCGACAAGATCTTCGTGATCCTGGCCGAGTTCGGTGACGAGCGGCACCCGTCCTACCCGGACAAGGACATGAACCCGGACATCGCCGGACCGACGACGTTCGAGGGTCCGCTGCACAACAAGATCCCCGAGCCCAACCGGGCCGTGGACAACTCCACCATCTGGCAGCCGGACTTCAGCCCGGAGCACTTCCGCCAGCTCTACTTCGGCACCAACCCGGGCGACGAGTCGCTCAAGCAGTACTACGAGGCCCAGTCCTCGGGTCGCTACACCGTCGACGGTGAGGTGACCGACTGGGTCAAGGTCAAGTACAACGAGGCCCGCTACGGTCGCTCCGACGACCCGATTCCGGACCCGGAGCCCGGCCAGGAGCCGGACCCGCAGGATGACCGGGCCGTCTGCGCCGACAACGTCTGCCCGAACACCTGGAACCTGATCGCCGACGCCGCCAACCAGTGGGTCGCCGACCAGAAGGCCAAGGGCCGGACGGACGCGCAGATCGCCGCGGAGATGAAGTCCTTCGACCAGTGGGACCGCTTCGACTTCGACGGCGACGGCGACTTCAACGAGTCGGACGGCTACATCGACCACTTCCAGATCGTCCACTCCGGCGGCGACCAGGCCGACGGTGACCCGCAGCAGGGTGAGGACGCGATCTGGAGCCACCGCTGGTCGGCGTTCAACAGCTCGCCCGTCGGCCCGCCGAACTTCCCGATCGGCGGCACCCAGATCGGCAACACCGGCGTCTGGATCCGCGACTACACGATCCAGCCGGAAAACGGCGGCCGCAGCGTCTTCTACCACGAGTACGGCCACGACCTGGGCCTGCCGGACGACTACGGCCCGGCGGACAACAGCAACGAGCACTGGACCCTGATGGCCCAGAGCCGGCTCGGCGCCAAGAACGACGTCGGCATCGGCGACCGGGGCGGCGACCTCGGTGCGTGGAACAAGCTCCAGCTTGGCTGGCTCGACTACGAGGTGATCGTGGCGGGGCAGAAGCGCTCCCTGGAGCTCGGTCCGCAGGAGTACAACTCGGACAAGGCCCAGGCCGCAGTGGTCGTGCTCCCGCAACGGGAGTACACGTTCAACTACGGTGCGCCGTTCGAGGGCACCAAGCAGTACTTCTCCGGCAATGAGGACAACCTCGACAGCAGAATGACGAGGACGTTCGACCTCACCGGCAAGTCCGCAGCGGCGATGTCGCTCAAGGGCAAGTACAGCATCGAGGCCGGCTACGACTACCTCTACTTCGAGGCGTCCACTGACGGCGGTAAGACCTGGATCGACCTGGACGGCACCGCCAACGGCACGCCGATCGGCGTCGACGGCGCGGGGCGTCCGGCCCTCGCCGGCACCAGCAAGGGCGCCTGGGCGGACATCAACATCCCGCTGACCGCGGTCGCCGGCAAGGTGGCGCAGGTTCGCCTGCACTACGTCACCGACGGTGGCGTCTCCGAGGGCGGCTTCTTCGGTGACGCGATCACCGTGACCGCCGACGGTCAGACCGTGCTCAGTGACGGCGCCGAGACCGACGCGGGTTGGTCGTTGGAGAAGTTCCAGGTGGTCGGGGCGACCTACACCCGACTGTTCGACAACTTCTACATCGCCGGCAACCGTTCGTACGTCTCGTACGACAAGTACCTGAAGACCGGCCCGTACTTCTTCGGCTACGCGAACACCCGCCCGGACTGGGTGGACCACTACGCGTACCAGGAGGGCCTGCTCATCTCGTACTGGAACACCCGCTGGTCGGACAACAACACCGCCCCGGCGTCGGCGTCCAACCCGGGTGGTCACCCGGGTGAGGGTCGCAACCTGTACATCGACGCGCACCCGCGCCCGATCTACAACCTGACCGGGGCCCCGTGGCGGGCCCGCGTCCAGATGTACGACGCACCGTTCAGCCTGAACAAGGCGGACTCGTTCACCCTGCACCTCAACAGCCAGCCGCAGTACATCCGTGGCCAGGCCGCTGAGCCGCTGTTCGACGACACCAAGAAGTACTTCTACGAGGAGCTGCCGAACCACGGCGTCAAGCTCCCCGCTACCGGTGTCAAGATCAAGGTTCTGGAGCAGGACGGCACCTCGATGAAGATCCGGGTCAGCTGACCACTGATCCCGCACCAACCAGCGACGCCCGGGCAGGTCATCTGCCCGGGCGTCGCGCTTTGCGCGCCATCTCCCGGACGTCCCGGGCCGAATGTCTCCAGGGAGATTCGACCCGGTGCCCCTGGTCCTGGTCCGGGGCAACCCGGGGCTTTCCCCTGTTCACCGCGACCGCCAGGGTCGCCTGCGGCAACCGGGTCCTAGGCTGTCTGCCATGACCGACCAGCGCGGCGGGGCCGTCGACGAGTCCTGTGTCCTCACCGAGGGGCCGTGGACGCACCGTTTCGTCGGCGCCAACGGCAGCCGGTTCCACGTGGTCGAGGGCGGCACCGGGCCGATGGTGCTCTTCCTGCACGGCTTCCCAGAGCACTGGTGGGCCTGGCACCAGATGCTGCCGGCGATCGCCGACGCCGGCTTCCGGGCGGTCGCCGTCGACCTGCGCGGCTACGGCGCCAGCGACAAACCACCCCGGGGGTACGACGGCTACACCCTCGCCGCCGACATCGCCGGACTGATCCGCGCGCTCGGTGAACGATCCGCGACGATCGTCGGCAGCGGCCTCGGTGGCATGGTGGCCTGGACGGTGGCCTCGTTCCACCCGTCCCTGGTTCGCCGGCTCGTCGTGCTGGGGGCACCGCACCCGCTGCGACTGCGCGCCGCCATCTTCGCCGACCCGCGCGGGCAGTTCACCGCCTCCACCCCGGCGTTGAAGTTCCAACTACCCCGCTACGAGCACGTCCTGACCCGCGATGGGGCTGCGGCCGTCGGCGAGATCATGCGCCGCTGGGGCGGCCCACAGTGGGTGGCCGGGCCGGACTTCGAGGCGTACGCCGAGCGGTGCCGGGAGGCGATGTGCATCCCGCAGGCCGCGTTCTGCGCGCTGGAGGGTTACCGCTGGGCGTTCCGCTCGCTGCTGCGGCTGCACGGCTACCGGTTCGTCCGGCTGATGCAGAAGCCGCTGTCCACCCCGACCCTGCAACTGCACGGCGCCCTGGACGCCGCCTCCCTGCCCCGCACCGCGCTGGGTTCCGGCCGGTACGTCGTCGCCCCGTACGAGTGGCGACTGCTCGACGGGGTGGGGCACTTCCCGCACCTGGAGGCACCGGAGCTGGTGCTCGGCGAAATCCTGCGGTGGGCGAAGACCTGACCGGTCAGACCCGCTGCTCCCGCAGGTCGGTGACCTCGGCGGCCGGCGCCCAACCCTGGTAGACGCCGAAGTCGAAGACCTCCAGCCGCATCGCCTCGGCCACCGGCCAGCGACCACCGGTGTACTCCACCCGCAGCCAGGCGTCGTGCTCCCCGAGCACGATGAACGGCTGCCCCTTCCAGGTGCAGGTGGTCCGCACGTACGCCAGATCCTCGATCTCGCTCGCCGGCAGCACCCGGACGTAGCGGCCCGCACGGACCTCCTCGAAGCCCTCGCCCGGCTCGGGCTGGTACAGGCGGATGTTGTCGCCGTCCGGGCTGGCCTGGTATTCCCGGCCCTGCCAACGGGCCACGTAACCGTCGCGCATCACGCCTCCCCGACCCGTCGCCAGGTGACCGAGTCGGTGTCCAGCTCCGCGACCACCCGCTCGCTGCCGTCCGCGCCGATGCGCCAGAGTTGGGCGCCGTGCGGCAGCCGTGCGCTGTCCACCTTGAACTCCGCCACCACGTCGCTGCTCTCACCAGGGGCGAAGCCGTTGCCCCGGAACGGCGGACGTTCGATGACCCAACCCTCCATGGCTCGCATCGCCGGCTCGTTCTGGCCGCCGTAGGGGATGCGGTAGAGGCTCGGCCGGTGCGCCGGCCAGCGCAGCACGTAGATCTCCTCGGCGTCCGGGGCGAACGGCGAGCCGGGGTAGCTGAGGCCCAGCGCCTCGTGCAGCTGAGCCGGTGTGGTCAGGTGGGAGAGCTCACCGGCCCGGTGCACGAACCCGGAAACGCGGTCGTACCCACGATCCAGGTAGTAAGCGAGCTGGCTGGGGGCGATCGCCTTCTGCATGACCGTCGGCCGGGTCGGGTCGACTGCCGCGGGGGCGTACCGGGGACGGGCGGCAGGTTCGGCCACGGCCGGCGCTTCCACCTGGTCCACTTCCAGGTCGTCCCCGAGCCCCACCTCGGCGGCCCAGTTGGCCAACGCGACGATCTGCTCACCAGGCAACTTGGCACCCACCGGCGTACCCGGGTTGACCGCGAACGACCAGTCCTCGTCGGGCCAGCGCCGGATCAGTTGGGCGAACTTCACCCGGACCGTGTCGACGTCCCCCTCGACATGGTCGGCGAGGCGCTCCGACGACGTGTAGACCACCACGTACGTCTCGCCGTCGAGCTGCCCGGTACGCCAGACGAAGCCGGGATCCCCGGGGCGGCTTCCCCGGACCGACTCGGGTGCCGCCGGCAGTAGCACCCGGGCCAGCAGCAGGGTGGACAGGAACGTGTCGGTGCTGCCCGAGCCGGCGGCGCTGAGCAGGTCCTCCTCGACCGTGTTGGCCGGCTCGAACTCGACCGGCGGAGGTTCGTCGGCCGGCGGGCGCGGAACGTCGTCCGCGATCACGCTCGCGCCGCTGCCCTCGCCGCCGGGCTGCTCCGTACCGGCCGGGCCGACCGAGGAAACAGCACCGTCGGCGCGGTCGTCACGCAGCGGGGCGTCGACGCGACCGTCGATTCGCGGGTCGCCCAGGCCACCGCCGGCAGCGCTGACCTCTGTCGGAATCACCGGGTGCGGAGCGGACGGGCTCGGGGCGGGCTGACCGGGGTTGAACGACGCGGGCCCGGATGGGCTGGAACCGAAGGACGACGGACCGAACAGGCCCGGGTCGGAGGGCGTCGAGCCGAACGGTGGCGGGGCGGCCTCGGCAGGGCTGGGTGACGACGGACCGAACAGGCCCGGACCGGGGGGCGCCGAGCCGAACGGTGGCGGGGCGGCCTCGGCGGGGCTGGGCCGCCGGGGCGCGTCGACCGGCGCGCTGCTCTCGACCGGGTCGGTGAGGTCGCGGGACTCGATGATGGTGCCCTCGATGACGATGGGCGTGAAGCCGCGGCGCGGCGCGGGCGGCCCGGAGACCGGTTCCGCGACGGACACCGGCAGATCCTCCGCCGGTTCGAACCGGCCCGGCCGGTCCTGGGGAATCGCCTGCGTCTCCTCCGCCGATGGTCGCCCGGGCGCACCGGCCAGGGGAGGTTCACCGGCCATCCGGAACGCGCGGGTGGGCTCCTCAGCCAGCGGGTTGTGCCGGCGCGGCGGCAGCGGCTGGGTGATCTCCTCGCCGGATGGCGGCGCGTCCGTCCGGCGGGACGCGCCGAGGCCGCCCTCCGGCCGTCGTATCGGCTGGGTGGCTGCCGGGTCCGTCGCCATCGGAAAGGCCCGCGTCGCGGTCTCGTCGGCCGGCGCGTCGGCCGGGCGGCGGCGAGGGAAGGGCTGGCTGCCTCGCCCGAACCGGGTCGGCGGGGCCGCCCGGTCACCGGGGCGTCCCCCGCTCGCGGCCGGGTCGCGGGCCGGGCTGGGGTCGAAGAAGGAACGCCGAGGCGCGGCCTGGGGGCCACCGTTGCCGTTACCCGGAGCGGGGCCGTCGACGTCGCCCGGCCGGGTCGCTGCCGGCCAGCCCACGCCAGGCCCGGCCTGGTCGGTGGTGGGGCCGGCGGTCGCCAACGGGGTGAACCGGGACGGCCGGCCGGTGCGGGGCAGCGCTCCGTTGCCCGGCGCGGGCCGGGGCGGCTCGGTCGGGTGCCGCTGACCGGCGGCGGGCAGGTCCTCCTCGCCCCCTCGGCGCGGCGGCTCGGCGGGGACGGGTGGCCGGGGCGCCGGACCCGGCACCGGCGGGGCACCCACCCGAGGGCCCGGGCTCCGCGCGGGCCTTCGGGGTGCGAGCGGAGCACTCTCGGGCCCGGACGAGGTTGCCGCCGTCACCGGAGGCGATCCAGCGGCTGGCGCGGCGTCCCGGCCCGGCATGCCGGGCCGGGTGCGGGCCAACGTCTCGGCCCGCTCCAGGCGAGCGCGGGCACCCATGGCACGGCCGGGCAGTCGCACGTCGCCTCGGGACAGCTGCGACACGAACCAGGCCGGCAGGTAGCCCTCGACCGGCAGGCCCGGATTGACGGCGAGCCACCACTCGTGGTTGGGCCAACTGGCCGCGAGATCGGCGAAGGGGATGCGTCGGTTGCCGCCGGCGTGATCGCCGAGGCAGGCCCGCAGGGCGGCGGCGGAGGTGAAGGCCAGGACGTGGGTCCGGCCGCCAGTGGTCCACGTGCCCCATCCGGCGGGTGGCTGACCGGGCTGCGTCGGCGCGGAGACCGGCAGCAGCACATCGGTGCGGGACAGGAGCCGGAAGTAGAGCTCCTGGTCGTTGGCGCGCAGCGCGTCGCGCATCGCCACCTCGGCCTCCGTGGCCGGCTCCCATGCGGTCACGGCCACCTCCCCTTCCGAGAACAGGCCACAGGTATCGCGTACAACCTACAAGGTGGTACCAAGATCACAATGGCTGGCTGCCGGCGGTCAGCCAGGGCGTGGAGGAGGGGATAACATCCCGTTCCGGAGCCGACACGATACGGAGGGTGTCGATGTCCCGATCGATCACGCGCCCGGTCCTCGCAGGTCTGGCCGCCAGCCTGTTGACCGTACCGGCCCTTCCGACCGTCGCCGCCACCGCCGGGCTCCGGGCGGCACCGGCCTGCGCGACAGCACTCGCCCCCGTCCGGCCGGTCGCGGCCACGCCCTGGCCACAGCAACGGTACGACCCCGCGCGGCTCGCGCCGCTGGCCACCGGCGCCGGGGTGACCGTCGCGGTGGTCGACTCCGGGGTGGACCGGGTGCACCCGCAGCTGGCTGGGCGGGTGCTGGCCGGCGCCGACCTGCTCGACCCCGGCGGGGACGGTGGTCGGGACTGCGCCGGGCACGGCACCGGTGTGGCGAGCATCATCGTCGCGGCACCCCGCCGCGACGTCGCCTTCCGCGGCCTGGCACCGGGCGCCCGGATCCTGCCGGTGCGGGTGAGTGAGCAGCAGGTGGTGCAGGGGCGGGAGTCGGGGCGTACGGTCAGCGCCGACGAGTTCGCCCGGGCCATCCGGTGGGCCGTCGACCATGACGCCGACGTGGTGAACCTGTCCGTGGTGCTGTACGCGGACGACCCGGAGGTCCGTTCGGCCGTGCGGTACGCGGTCGACCGGGACGTGGTGCTGGTGGCCGCCGCCGGCAACCTGCACGGCAGCGGGGACCCCCGACCATTCCCCGCCGGCTACGACGGGGTGCTCGGCGTGGGCGCGATCGGGGCGGACGGCGGGCGGGCGGCGTTCTCGCAGGCCGGCCCGTACGTCGACCTCGTGGCCCCGGGCAGCGAGGTGCTTACCGCCGCACCCGGTGCCGGCCACCATCGGGTCGAAGGCACCAGTTACGCGGCGCCCTTCGTGGCCGCCACCGCCGCGTTGCTGCGGGAATACCGGCCGGAGCTGACCGCCGCCCAGGTGGCGGAGCGGATCATCGCGACCGCCGATCCAGCTCCGGGCGCGGGCCGGGGCGGCGCATACGGCGCCGGGGTGTTGAACCCCTACCGGGCGGTCACCGAGACCAGCGGGGGCCGTGTGGGCGGCGCTCGGCCGGTCGCCGCCCTCGCCGATGATCGGGCGGACCCGGCGCAGCTCGCCCGCCAGGCCCGCCGGGCCGCCGCACGGGACCGAGCCCTGCTGGTCGGCGCGGTGGCCGGCATCACGGCGGTCACCGTGGCGCTGCTCGCCCTGGTGGTGCCCCGTGGCGCCCGTCGGCGCTGGCGCCCGCCCGGCCCGGCCTGAGCCCGCCCGCGCACGCTCTGGGCCCGCCCGCACACGGCCTGAGCCCGCCCGCGCACGGCCCTGACCGCCGACCGGCTGCGGGCGGGGCGCTGACCCGGACACGGTCAGCGCTCCCGGCCCACATCGCTCACTGGAACAGCCCGGTGTTCTTCTTCTCGGTGTCCAGGTAGTCGGTGGCGGAGTCGTTCACCGCCAACCTGATGTCACGCAGCATCCCCTGCAGGTCCTGCGAGGCCGAACGCCACCGCGCCTGCCGCTGCTCGTAGGCCTGCCGCGCCTCGCCCGTCCAGCTCGCCACCAGCGGGGCGGCGTCGCGTTCGAGTTGGCCGAGTTGCGCGTCGAGGGTGTTCAACGCCTTCTGAATGTCAGCGCCGGCCTGCTGCAGCGCGGCGAAGTTGACGACCAGCACACCATGGTCCATCGGATTCCCTCCCCAGCGGGATCAGAGCGGCAGCTGGATGCCGCCGCGGTTGGTGCCGGCCACCCGGCTGGCCACCTCGTCGTCGGACGCGTGGTACTGCCGACCGGCGGTGCGGATCGCACCGGCGGTTTCGCGCAGCGCGCGGTGCAGCGCCGCCTGGTCCTGTGACCACTGCTGCTTGACCTGCTCGAACGACCGGCCACCAGCGCCACGCCAGGCCTGCTGCAACACCTCCAGCTCGGCCAGCAGGCCGGTCAGCATGGACTGCAACGACTGGTCCACCTGCTCGAACTTCGCGGCAGTCTGCTGCATCACCGCTGCTTCTGCCTTGGTTTGGGACATCCGGACGTCACCTCGTCTCTCGGATCGCACCTGGCCGTCGACGCGCCCGCCCCGGGGCGACGCGTCGTCGCTGGGCCCGGTCGTCGAGCACTGAGACACGGGTCAGCGACTGACTTCGTGGCTGACGGTAGCGACCTCGTAGCAGTTCTGCTACCCCACCGGCTTCCCCTGTGGACAACCGAGGCGGCCATCGGTCGCTTACGATGTGCCGCAGCCACGTCGCGGCGCGTGACGGGCCGCCGGAGGGCGGCCGGCCGCCCGACCCGGTCCCCACTGGTCGAGGAGGCACGGTGCCGGCGATCACTACCGGAGGGCCGCACCCGCCGACCCCGGTCGGGTCCGAGGCAGCTGCCTCCCCAGGGGTGGGCGGGCCAGGCCGACCCACCGACCGCCGCCCGGGGTCGGTCGATCAGCACACCCCCCGTCGCCGGTCGCCGGTGGCCCACTGGGTCGCACTCGGCCGTCGTGCGGCTGCCGGAGCGCGAGCCGGCCAATTGGTCACCGCACAGGTCGCGGCGGCGCTCGTGCTGGTCGCCCTCGGCCGGCCCGCACCGGTCGTCGCGGCGGCCGTACTGGTGGCCGTGCTGCTGGTGGCCGCCGCCTGGATGCCGGTGCGCGGGCGGTGGCTGTTCGAGTGGCTGGGCACCGCCATCGGGCACCTCACCCGCCGGCGGGTGTTGACCGCGCCGGCCGACGCGGCCGAACTGCTCGACCTGGTTGCCCCGGGCACTGTGGTCCGCTCGACCGAGTTGACCGGCGGGCCGGCGGCCGTCCTGGAGGACACCACCGGCATGGTCGCGCTCCTGGAGCTCGGCGACCCCGGCGACCTGCTGGGCGACGTGTCCCAGGCGATCCCCGCCCCGGCCGCGTTGCTCCCCCCGACCGGGCCGGACCAGCCCCCGCTGCTGGTCCAGCTGCTGCTCGCCGGTGCGCCGGCGCCGGTGCCGAGCGCCGGTGGCACGGTCGGCACGTCGTACCGGCAGCTCACCGACGGGCGGCTCGCCGGGCGCGAGCGGGCGGTGGTGGCGGTCCGGGTGCTGCGGGTGAACGGTTGGTCCGAGGAGGACCTGCGCCGGGCCCTCGCCGGCACGGTCCGCCGGATCGTCCGCCGGCTCGGGCCGTTGGCCGCGCGGCCGCTCGGGGTGCCGGCGGCGCTGCGTGTCCTGGGCGAGCTGGCCCACCACGACGGCGAACCGGTCCGGGAGTCCTGGCCGGCGATCCGGTCCGGCACTCTCGTCCAGGCCACCTTCCGTCTGCTCCACTGGCCCGACGCGCGCGCTGCGGCCGGACGCCAGCTGGTGCCCCGCCTGCTCGCGCTGCCGGCGACGGCCACGACGGTGTCGATCTGCTCAGGCCCGTCGCCGACGATGTCGACGTCTTCGGGTCCGCCGGCGGCCAGCGAAGTGCCGACCGAGCTGACCGTACGCCTGGCCGCCGGGACGGCGGCCGAGTTGACGGCGGCCACCGAGGCGCTGGTCCGCCTGGTGACCGACCTGGGCGGAAAGCTGCGACGACTCGACGGCGCCCACCTGAGCGGGCTGGCCGCCACGCTGCCGTTGGCGCTGACGGCACCCGGGGCGCGGCCCCGCCCACCGGCGCCCGGAACGCGCCCCGACTCGGCGGTCGACGACTGGGAGCTGTCAGTGGGCGACGCGGGAATGATGGTCGGCACCAACCGGCACGGCCGAGCGGTCACCGTGCGACTGTTCCGGCCGGAGAGCACCCGCGTGCTGCTGGTCGGCGGGGTGCGGGCAGCCCAACTGGTGGCCCTGCGCGCCCTGGCACTCGGCGCCCTGGTGGTGGTGCAGACCGCCCGGCCACGCGCCTGGGAACCGTTCATCCGAGGAGTGGGCGCGCCGGGCGGCACGATCCCGTTGCTCCCTCCCGGTCGGGCGGTCGCCGACGGGGTGGGCACCGCGCTGCGTCCGTTGCTGCTGATCGTCGACGCCGGGCCGGTGGCGGCCGAGGCCGCGCCGGGCCCGCCGTGGCGGGCCACCCTGGTCGTACGCGACGAGCTGACCCCGGCCGATGTGGACGCGTTGAGTCGGGCCGACCTGGCGTTGCTCCAGCCACTGACCGCAGCCGAGGCCACCCTGGCCGGAGCCGCGCTCGGGCTGGGCGGCTCGGCCGAGTGGCTGACCCGGATCCGGGAGGACATGGTGGCCGTGGTCAACCGTCGGGCGCTGCGCTGGGCACTGCTCTCCCCCACTCCGATCGAGGCGCAACTGATCGGGCCGCCGACGCGCGGCTGAATCCACCGGGACGGCCAGCCGGCGGGTTACGTCGGTGCGGTGTCCGTGGCACGATCCCCGCCATGGGTTTTCTGAAAGGTCTGCTGATTCGGCTGGCCAGCACAGCTCTGGCTTTCTGGCTGGCCACGCTCCTCATCCCGGGCATCTCCCTGGATTCGAACTCGGCCACCGAAACGGTGACCACGCTGCTCCTGGTGGCGGTGATCTTCGGCGTGGTCAACGCGGTTCTCCAGCCGATCATCAAGACCGTCGGTTGTGGCTTTTACCTGCTGACCCTGGGTCTCATCGCCCTGGTGGTGAACGGACTGCTCTTCCTGCTCACCAGCTGGATCGCCGACCAGGCCGGGCTGCCGTTCTCGGTGGACGGTTTCTGGCCGGCAGCAGTGCTCGGCGCCCTCTTCGTGAGCATCGTGACCTGGATCCTCGGCGCCGTCCTCGACCGGGACTGACCGCCGACCAGCCAGCACCGACCCGGTCCGTCCGGGGCTCCGACCTCGGCCGGGGCCCCGGCGGGCCGATGACCAGAGTTCGGGAATTTGGCGGCAAGACCGCCCATCTCGGCGGTTAGCGTCGCGGCATGTTCTCGCTGACCCATTCCGACGGCCACCTGCTCAGCACCGATCCGGCGCGGATCGACCTGGACCTGGTGCACCACTGGTTGTCCACCGACGCGTACTGGGCGCTCGGACGAGACCGGGAGACCACCGAGCGGTCGTTCGCCGGCTCGCTGCCGTTCGGCATCTACCGGCCGGAGGACGGCCGCCAGGTCGCGGTGGCCCGGGTCGTCACGGACGGCGCCACCTTCGCCTGGCTCTGCGACGTGTACGTCGACCGCGCCGCCCGGGGTCGCGGTCTGGGCGGGTGGCTGGCCGGCGCGGTCCGCGATCACCTGGATGAGCTGGGCGTACGCCGGATCCTGCTCTGCACCAACGACGCCCACCAGGTGTACGCGGGGGTGGGCTTCACCCCGCTGGACGCGCCGCAACGGTGGATGCAGCTGGACCGGCGGCCCCCGGTGACCCCGATCACCGGAAAGGAACAAAGCAGCACTACGCCCCTTACGGTGGAAGCGTGACGCCACTCCGCCTGGGATACCTCTACGGCCTCGGCGCGTACCTGCTCTGGGGTTTCTTTCCGCTCTACCTGAAGCTGCTGCGACCCGCCGGCCCGCTGGAGATCCTGGCCCACCGGATCGTCTGGTCGGTGCTCTTCGTGGCCCTGCTGCTGGCGGCGCTGCGCAACGTCGGCTTCCTGCGGGCGCTGCTGCGCCGTCCCTGGGCGATGGCGGGGATCGTCGCCGCCGCCGCGCTGATCGCGGTCAACTGGGGCACCTACATCTACGGGGTCAACTCCGACCGGGTGGTGGAGACCGCGCTCGGCTACTTCATCAACCCGTTGATCGTGGTGCTGCTCGGGGTGACGGTGCTGCGGGAGCGGCTACGCCCGGCGCAGTGGGTGGCGCTGGGGATCGGCGCGTCGGCGGTCGCGGTGCTCACAGTGGACTACGGCCGGCTGCCCTGGCTGGCGTTGACCCTGGCGTTCAGCTTCGCCGGCTACGGCCTGGTGAAGAAGCGGCTCGGACTGCCTGCGGCGGAGGGGCTCTTCGTCGAGTCGGCGGTGCTGGCGTTGCCCGCGCTGGGCTACCTGGGCTGGGTGACGGCGAAGGGCGACCTGACCTTCGGGCACGTCTCGGCCGGGCACACCGCGCTGCTGGTGCTGGCCGGCGCGGCCACGGCGATTCCGCTGCTGCTGTTCGCCGGGGCGGCCAACCGACTGCCCCTGAGCAGCCTCGGCACGCTCCAGTACCTGACGCCGGTTCTTCAGCTCGGCTGCGGGGTGCTGATCTTCCACGAGCCGATGCCGCCGGCCCGGCTGGCCGGCTTCGCGCTGGTCTGGCTGGCCCTGATCGTCTTCACCGCCGACGCCGTCCGAACCTCCCGCCGCACCCGCCAGCCCCACCAACCAACCTCCACCCCCACCCCTGTCCCCACCCCCTAACCTCGCGATCTTGCAGATTCGGTCGTCGATATGCCTGACATGCCCCTTACGGCAGGGCAGAAAGTGCAAGATCGCGGAGGACCAGGGGTGGGCGGGCGGGTCAGGGGACGGCGTAGGTCAGGAGGGGCGTGCCGTCGGCTTTCTGCAACTCCACGCTGACCAGCTCGGCGTCGGTGAACCTCGTCGCGCCGGTGAAGCTGAGGTCGTCGCCCGGAGCCGCCAGCCAGGAGCCGATCTGCTCGGTGGCGCCGTTCGGACCACGCGCCACCAGCCGGAACGGGTACGCCTTGCCGTAGCTCGTCCGCGCGTCGTACCCGCAACGCATGGTCACCTCGGTGCCCCACTTGGTGCCGGTCAGCCCGAGGTCGGCGTGCACCGGCCCGGCGGCGGCCACCGGTCGCATGGCCACCATCGACACCTGCGGTGCCGGGTTACCCTGCGCGCCGGGCGGCCGGGACTGGTCGACCGGTCGAGGCAGCGCCACGGCGGTGCCCACACCGACCAGCAGCGCCAGCCCGGCGGCGGCCAGTGTGGTCAGTGCGTACCGTCGCCGGTCCGCGGCGCGTTCCCGACGACGGCGCTGGCGGGCCTCGTCCAGCAGCGCGGGCACCCGGGGCGGGGCCGGCGGCGGCAGGATCTGCTCCAACCCCGCCGGGTCGAGGCGCCCGAGCAACCCGGGCAGGACGGCGATCTCGGCGACCGCCTCCCGACACGAGGCGCAGCCGCCCAGGTGCCGCTCGTAGGCCGCCCGCTCGGCGGGGGCCAGGGCGCCCAGCACGTACGCGCCGTCGTCGTACGCGAACTCGCACCGGGTCATCCCGTCACCCCCATCTCGGCCAGGACCAACCGTAGAGACCGCAGCGCGTAGTGGGTGCGGGATTTCACGGTCCCTGGCGGTACGCCCAGGCGGGACGCCGCCTCGGCCACTGACCGCCCCTGGTAGAAGCACTCGACCAGCACCTCCCGGTGGGTCGGGCTGAGCCGGTTCAGCGCCTCGGCGACGGTCCACGCCTCCACAGCCCGTTCGGCCTCGTCGATTGCCTCGGGCGGTTCGGGCAGATCGTCGGTGAACACCTCGCCGACCCGGGTGGATCGCCGCCGCCAGGCGTCGATGGCCAGGTTGCGGGCGGTGGTGAACAGCCAGGACCGCACCGATCCGCGCGTCGGGTCGAGTGACTCCGGATGTCGCCAGGCCCGCAGCAGCGTCTCCTGCACCAGGTCCTCGGCCCGCTGCCGGTCCCCGTTTACCAGCCGCAGGGCATGGGCGTACAGCGCCTCCGCGTGCTCGTCGTGCAGCGCGCGCAGCAGTTGGGCGTCGTGGTCGCTGATGGCGGTCTCCTCGCTTCCGGCGCGCGTCCGGCGGTGCGTTCGCTCGGGAATACGTGCGGTCACGCCGATCGGTTCAGCCCGAGGTCAGACCGGTTGCGTGCCGGTTGCCACGACGAAGGTGTTCATGCCCGGTTCACATCGCGGCTGACGAGCGCTCACCACGTCCTCCTAGCGTCCGGCTGGTACGCCGCCTGTCGTGCCACCGACTTCTCTGGAGGCCTCCCCCATGAGCGACCGTCCCCGGCTGCTCCCCCTGTTGAACGGCACCCGCCATGGCACCCGTGATGCCATGACCTGTCTGTACCGGTGCGGAAACGCGTGCGACCACCCGGTCCCGAACACCTCCGACAACGCGTACTTCGGTGACGTGGTGAACGCCGAGGTGTCGCGGCGTGGCGTGGTCCGGGCCGGCGCGGTCGGCGCGCTGGTGCTCGGTTTCGGCGGCGCGGCAGCCGGCGCGCTCGCCGGGGCGGCCCCGGCCATGGCGGCCCCGACCGCCCCGGACGTTCCGGAGAACTTCGGGTTCGGTCGTCCCAGCACCGGGGTCGGCAGCGGCGCGCTGACCTTCAAGCCGATCCCACCGAACAAGCTGGACACCCTGGTCGTGCCGAACGGGTACGACCACGCCGTGGTGATCAAGTGGGGTGACCCGGTGCTGCCGGGCGCTCCGGAGTTCGACCTGCACCACCAGACCGCCGCCGCGCAGTCCAGGCAGTTCGGTTACAACAACGACTTCGTGGGCGTGTTGCCGCTGGACAAGCAGGGCAAGCGGGCGCTGCTCGTGGTCAACCACGAGTACACCAACGAGGACCTGATGTTCCCGGGCTTCCCCGGCCTGGACGGGCTCTCCGTGGAGCAGCTGCGCACCGCGATGGCCGCGCACGGCATGTCAGTGGTGGAGCTTGAGCGGGTGGCGGGCACCGGGCAGTGGAAGCCGGTCGGCAAGGGCCCGCGGCCGTACAACCGACGGGTCACCGCCCTGAGCACCAAGTTCGACCTGACCGGCCCGGCGGCCGGCTCGGCCTGGCTGAAGACCGCCGCCGACCCCAGGGGCCGCACTGTCGTCGGCACGCTGAACAACTGCGCCGGCGGCGTGACCCCGTGGGGCACGGTGCTCTCCGGCGAGGAGAACTTCAACCAGTACTTCGTGGGCGCCGACGCCGTCCCGGCCGAGCTGAAGCCGAAGCTGGACCGTTACGGCATCAGCACCGCCGCCCGCTACCCCAGCGGCAGCCGCAAGTGGGAGCGCGCGGACGAGCGCTTCGACCTGGCGAAGCACCCCAACGAGGCACACCGGTTCGGCTGGGTCGTCGAGATCGACCCGTTCGACCCGGAGAGCCGCCCGCGCAAGCACACCGCGATGGGCCGGTTCAAGCACGAGGGCGCCAACGTGATCGTCGCGAAGGACGGCCACGTGGTCGCGTACATGGGCGACGACGAGCGGTTCGACTACCTCTACAAGTTCGTCTCGGACAAGAAGTTCATGAAGGGCAA
The DNA here is from genome assembly GCF_007827755.1 of Micromonospora sp. CNZ322. NCBI lineage: Bacteria > Bacillati > Actinomycetota > Actinomycetes > Micromonosporales > Micromonosporaceae > Micromonospora > Micromonospora sp. CNZ322. Next base: position 36,550 of record NZ_VITD01000015.1, on the reverse strand, counting down.
CTCCTGGGCTGCCCGCAAGCACAACCTGACCCTGCTGGAGTCCGGCACGCTCTACGTGGCAGAGCTCTACCAGACCAGCGCCGCCGAGATCGACGGCTCCGGCAAGCTCCCCACCGACGGCGCGTTCAACGGCCGGGGTCGCTGGATCAGGCTGGTCAGCGGCAACCGGTCGTTCGTCGACGGGATGACCGCCGCGGACGTGCTCACCTTCACCCGGCTCGCCGGTGACAAGGTCGGCGCGACCAAGATGGACCGCCCCGAGGACGTCGAGCCGAGCCTGCTCACCGGCACGGTGTACGTGGCGCTGACAAACAACACCAACCGGGGCGTCGGCAGCAACCCGAAGCCGGACGAGGCCAACCCGCGCAACGCCAACAAGCACGGGCAGATCCTGGAGCTGGTCGAGGACCGCAACGACAACACCTCGGAGACCTTCGCCTGGTCGCTGCCGATCGTCTGCGGCGACCCGACCGACCCGTCGACCTTCTTCGCCGGGTACGACAGGACCAAGGTCTCCCCGATCTCCTGCCCGGATAACGTCGCCTTCGACGCCACCGGCAACCTCTGGATCTCCACCGACGGCAATGCGCTGGGCAGCAACGACGGCCTGTTCGCCACCGCCGTGGAGGGTCCGGAGCGGGGTCACCTCAAGCAGTTCCTGACCGTGCCGCTCGGCGCGGAGACCTGCGGCCCGTTCATCACCGACGACAACCGCTCGGTCTTCGTCGCCGTGCAGCACCCGGGCGAGATCACCGGTGCCTCGGTGGAGAACCCGGCCTCGAACTGGCCCGACGGCGACTACGCCAAGCCGGGCGTGGTGGTCACCTGGCGCCTCGACGGCGGCCCGGTGGGCAGCTGACATCGCACCCGCGGCCGAGCGGCCGCTGACGTTGCTCCGGCGGTCCGGCGCTGGACCGCCCCGAGAGGCCCTCCCCCAGCCCGGGAGAGGGCCTCTCGGCGGTCAGTTGTCGGTGGCGATGCCGTCGGCCACGCCGCGGGCCACTGTGAGCAGCTTGGCGCGTACCACCCGGGCGGAGGTCATCATCTCGCTGGCCGGCAACGCACAGGCCAGCACGACGCGGCGTTCCATGTCCTTGTCCGGCGCGACGAGCACCGCGGCGCAGGCCACCCCCTGGCGGAACTGCCCCATCTCCAGTTGCATGCCGCGCCGGTCGCCCGCGGCCAGGTCGGCCTCGAAACTCTCGGTGGTGGTCAGCGTGGCGGTGGTGAACGGGCGCATGCCGTACTCACGCAGATAGCGATAGCGCTGGTCGGTCGTGAGGGTGGCGAGCAGCGACTTGCCGAGCGCTGTCGCGTGCGCCCCCTCGTCGAAGCCGGGGACCAGATCCTCCAGGTAGGGCGAGCGGTGCCCCTCGGCGACCGCGGTGAGGGCCACCTGACCGCCGACGAACCGACCGAGGTAGTGGCTGTAGCCGGTGTCCAGGGCGGCCCGCCGCAGCGTCTCACCGACCGCCGGCGGACCCCGGAACGCCGTCACCAGCTCCCGGTACCGGTCGGCCACCTCCAACCCCACGATGTACGTGCCGTCCTCGCGACGGATCACGTAGCCCTCGTAGGCGAGGGTGCGGACCAGGTGGTAGGTGGTGGCCACGGTCAGCTCACAGCGCCGGGCGATCTGCTTGACGGTCAGGCCCTTCGGGGCGCGACCGACCGACTCCAGCACCCGTAGCGCTCGGGACACGCTGCGAATCAGGTCCGAAGGTTCTGCCAAGGGGTCGCGCACAACCACCTCCGCCGCCGGGGACTTACACCATATGAAAAACAGGCCCGGTGCGAAATGCCTGTTCGGGTCGAGGATGCCAGATCACCATCCACAGGTTGTGCCCCGCCGGTCACCGGGAGTGCGGTGAGCGGGGCTCGCGTAGGTTTGCCGAACGATGACCGACACCTCCAATACCCCCGATCCGGCCGTTGCCCAACCCCGTCCGGTCCGGGCCAGCGCCGGCGCAGTCGTCACCACAGTGGCCTGCGTGCTCCCCGTCTTCCTGCTCGGCGGTCTCGCCGTGCAGATGGGCACGGACCTCGGCTTCTCGCCCGCCGGCCTGGGCCTGGCCGTCTCCGTCTACTTCGGGGTCAGCGCGCTGGCCTCGGTGCCCTCCGGGCGGTTGGTCGAGCGGTACGGGCCGGCAGTGGTGGCCCGCTGCGGCATCCTGCTGGCCGCCGGGTCGATGCTGGCAGTGGCGGCCTTCGCCCGGTCGTACCCGGTGCTGGTCGGCCTGCTGGCGCTCAGCGCCGCCGCGAACGCGCTCGGCCAGTTGGCCAGCAACGCCGCGCTGGCCCAGCACGTGCCGGCCCGGCGGCAGGGGCTGTCGTTCGGTGTCAAGCAGGCCGCCATCCCGGTGTCCACCCTGCTGGCCGGGGTGGCGGTGCCCACCATCGCGCTCACTGCCGGCTGGCGCTGGGCGTTCGTGGCCGCCGCCGTGGCCGCGCTGACGACGCTGGCCGCCGTACCCCGGCAGTTGCCCGGCCTGGCCCGGCGGGCCGGTGCCACGCGCGCCGGGCGGGCGACGGCGGCGCTGGTGGTGATCGGCGCTGCGGCGACGTTGGCCTCGGGCGCGGCCAACTCGTTGGGCACCTTCCTGGTGGACTCCGCCGCGGCCCGGGGTCTGTCGCCGGGCCTCGCCGGCCTCACCCTGACCCTGGGTAGCGCGGTCTGCGTGGTGGCTCGGGTGGGCGCCGGCTGGTTGGCCGACCGCCGCGAGACCGGCCACGTCGCCCTCATCGCCGCGATGCTGCTCGTCGGCGCGGTCGGGCTGGGCCTGCTCGCGTTGACCGGTTCGATGCCGTTGGTGGTCGGAGTGGTGCTCGGCTTCGGCCTGGGCTGGGCCTGGCCCGGCCTGATGAACTTCGCGGTGGTCCGGCTCCACCCGCAGTCACCGGCCGCCGCCACCTCGATCACACAGACCGGGGTGTACGCGGGCGGCTGTCTCGGCCCGCTGAGCCTGGGCCCACTCGCCGCCCACCTCGGTTACCCGGCGATGTGGACCATCGCGGCCGTGGCGATGCTGCTCGCCGCCGCCCTCATGCTCGTCGGCAGCCGACTGTTGACCCGCGCCGCCACCGCGGCGGGCCGGGGCGTGGATCAGCTGGTGCGGTCGGCGATGTAGTCGCAGAGCGACTCAAGCGCGCTGCGTGACGGGCCGGGCGGCAGCGGGGCGAGTTGCGCGCGAGCCTCCTCGGCGTAGCTGCGCACGGTCTCCCGGGCCCGCTTGAGCGCCGGGCTCTCCCGCAGCAGCCCCAACGCCTCGGCGTGCAGCGCGTCGTCAGTCAACGGGCCGGTCGCCAGGATCTCCCGCAGCCGCACCGACGACGCGTCGGAGTCGTCCGCCTCGCGGGCGTAGAGCACCGGCAGCGTCGGGACACCCTCGCGCAGGTCCGTGCCGGGGGTCTTGCCCGACTGCACCGACTCGGAGGCGATGTCCAGCAGGTCGTCGGAGAGTTGGAAGGCGACACCGATCGTCTCGCCGTACCCGGCGAGGGCCTCCACGTGCTCCGGGGCGGCACCACCGAACATGCCGCCGAACCGGGCGGACGTGGCGATCAGCGAGCCGGTCTTCTCGGCGATCACGTGCAGGTAGTGGGCCACCGGGTCGTCGTCGGCGCGCGGCCCGACCGTCTCCGCGATCTGGCCGTGCACCAGCCGGGCGAAGGTGCGCGCCTGCAACCGGACCGCCTCGGGGCCCAGGTCGGCGGCGATGTCCGCCGCGCGGGCGAAGAGGTAGTCGCCGACCAGGATGGCGACCGAGTTGGTCCACCGGGAGTTCGCGCTCGGCGCGCCCCGACGGACGGCGGCCTCGTCCATCACGTCGTCGTGGTAGAGGGTGGCGAGGTGCGTGAGCTCCATCACCACGGCGGCCGGGACCACCTGCGCACCGGTCGGGTCACCGAACTGGGCGCCGAGCGCCACCAGCAACGGCCGGAACCGCTTCCCGCCGGCCTCGACGAGGTGCCGGGCGGCCTCGGTGACGAACGGGTCGGCGCTGGCCACGCTGGCCCGCAACTCGACCTCGACCGTGTCCAGAAGACCCAGCACGGACGCCTCGACACGAGGATCGGCGAGGTTGAGGCCAAGCGCGCCGAACTGACTCGTGCTCGCCCGACCCCGACGACCGCCGGAGCCGGAGGCACCTGAACGCTCGCCCGCCGGTTTCACCACGCTATCAACCATGCCACACCCGTTCGACCTGCTCCGGCCCGGGGATACGCACCGGGGGCCGGCACGTGAACACGCGTCGACCCCCGGTGATCGATCCTTCGGTCATCGAACGAATTCGGCGGCTCCGGCAGCCAGATCGAGCAGCGGCGCCGGGGCGACACCCAACACCAGGGTCGCCAGCACACCGATCATCAGCGCGGCGGAGGTGAGCCCACCAGGCACCGTGACGGTCGGGGTGGACTCGCCCGGCTCGGAGAGCCACATCATCACCACGACCCGCAGGTACGGGAACGCGAGAATCATGCTGGTCAGCACACCGGCGATCACCAGCCAGGCCTGGCCACCCTCCAGCGCCGGCCCGAAGATGGCGAACTTGCTGGTGAAGCCGCTGGTCAGCGGAATACCGGCGAAGGCCAGCAGGATGAACGTGAACAGCGCCGCGAAGAACGGCGACCGACGGCCCAGCCCGGCCCAGCGGGACAGGTGGGTGGCCTCGCCGTCGTCGTCCCGTACCAGCGTCACCACGGCGAACGCGGCCAGCACCGAGAAGCCGTACGCGACCAGGTAGAACATCGTGCCGGCGAGCCCGTCGCGGCTCGGCGCCAACACACCGACCAGCAGGTAGCCGGCGTTGGCGATCGAGGAGTACGCGAGCAGCCGCTTGATGTCGGTCTGGGTGACCGCGAGCACCGCACCCACCAGCATGGTCAGCACCGCCACCGCGCCGAGGACCGGCGTGAAGTCCCAGTTGGCGTCGGCGAACGCGACCTGGAAGACGCGCAGCAGGGCACCGAACGCGGCGACCTTGGTGCAGGCAGCCATGAACCCGGTGACCGGGGTCGGAGCACCCTGGTAGACGTCCGGGGTCCAGACGTGGAACGGGGCCGCCGCGGCCTTGAAGAGCAGACCGATGGCGAGCAGCGCCATGCCGGCGAAGAGCAGCACCGGGCTGGCCGGCGACTCGCCCACCGCCGCGTGGATGGTGGCGAAGTCAACGCCGGCCGAGCGGCCCGGGATGCCGGAGGTGAAGCCGTAGATCAGGGCCACGCCGAACAGGAAGAACGCCGAGGCGTAGGCGCCGAGCAGGAAGTACTTCATCGCCGCCTCCTGACTCAGCAGACGCCGGCGACGGGCCAGCGCGCAGAGCAGGTAGAGCGGCAGGGAGAAGACCTCGAGTGCGATGAACATGGTCAGCAGGTCGTTCGCCGCCACGAAGATCAGCATGCCGCCGATCGCGAACGTGGTCAGCGGGTAGACCTCGGTGAGACCGTTGCGCCCTTCGGCCTGCCGCCGGTCGTCGGCCGACTCCGCGGTCACCGCGGCCTGGGCGACGAACGCTCCGCCCCGCTCGACCGAGCGGTCACCGATCAGCAGCAGCGCCATCGCGGCCAGCACCAGGATCGCGCCCTGGAGGAAGAGCGTCGGCCCGTCGATCGCGAGCGCCTGGCCCGCAGTGATGATCCGCTCATCGGCGCTGAGGACCACCATGGTCAGTGCTGCGAGCACAGCGAGCAGCGCCAGCGTCAGCTGCACGACGTGCCGCCAGCGACGAGGCACCAGAGCCTCGACCAGCACGCCGAGCAACGCCGTGCCCAGCATGATGAGGATCGGAGAGATCGCCGCGTAGTCGATCGACGGCAGCTTCAACTCGGTCACTGGGCCGACCTTTCGTTCGCGACTGCGGGGCTCGCAAGCTCACTCCTCGCGCTCACCGGCCTGCCTCCTGGACGGTGCCGCCCACGGACGGCGCCGGGTCGGTTCTGCCGATGTCGTCCATGGTCGCCTGGACGGCGGGGTTGATCACGTCAGTGACCGGCTTGGGGAAGAAGCCGAGCAGCACGATCAGCGCGATCAGCGGGGCGACCACTACCTTCTCGCGCAGGTTGAGGTCCCGACGCATGCCGTCGACCTCGGTCAGCGCCGGGTTGAGGGTGCCCTGGGTGGTGCGCTGCACCATCCACAGCACGTACGCGGCAGCCAGGATGATGCCGAGCGTGGCGATGACCGCGACCGGCTTGTTCACAGTGAAGGTACCGATCAGCACCAGGAACTCGGAGATGAACGGCGCCGTGCCGGGCAGCGCGAGCGAGGCGAGACCAGCGAAGAAGAGCACCCCGGCGAGCACCGGGACGAGCTTGCCGGCGCCACCGAAGTCGCTGATCAACGCCGAACCACGCCGGGAGATCAGCATGCCCACCACCAGGAAGAGCAGGCCGGTGGCCAGCCCGTGGTTGAGCATGTAGAGCACCGCGCCGGTGCCGGCCTGGGTGGTGAAGGCGAAGATGCCCACACCGATGAAGCCGAAGTGCGCGATCGAGGTGTACGACACCAGCCGCTTGAGGTCGTTCTGGCCGACCGCCAGCAGCGCGGCGTAGACGATGCCGATCACGCCCAGGGCCAGCGCCCACGGCGCGAACCACTTCGACGCCTCGGGGAACAGCGGCAGGCAGTAGCGCAGGATGCCGAAGGTGCCGACCTTGTCCAGCACGCCGACGAGCAGCGCCGCCGCCCCCGCCGGGGCGGCGCCACCGGCATCGGGCAACCAGGTGTGGAACGGGAAGAACGGCGCCTTGATGGCGAACGCGAGGAAGAAGCCGAGGAACAGCCACCGCTCGGTGCCGGTGCTGATGTCGACCTGCGAGAGCGCCTGCCAGTCGAAGGTCTTTCCGCCGACCACCCACAGGCCGATCACCGCGGCCAGCATGAACAGACCGCCGACGAGCGAGTAGAGGAAGAACTTCACCGCCGCGTACTGCCGCTGGTGGCCGCCGTAGCTGCCGATGAGAAAGTACATCGGCACCAGCATGACCTCGAAGAACACGTAGAACAGGAAGACGTCGGCGGCCGCGAAGACGCCGATCATCGTGCACTCGAGGACCAGCAGCAGTGCGAAGTAGACGGGCACCGACCGCTTCGACGACTCGGCGTCGTGCCAGGACGCCAGGATCACCAGCGGCACCAGCACCGCGATCAGCATCAGCATCACCAGCGCGATGCCGTCGGCGGCGAAGGTGAAGCTGACCCCCCAGTTCGGAATCCAGGAGTACGACTCGCGGAACTGGAACCGGTCACCGCCGGCGTTGAAGCTGACCCACATCACCACCGAGAGCACCAGCACGAGCAGCGACCAGGCGAACGCCACCTGCTTGGCCAGCTCCGGGCGGTGGCGCGGCAGGAAGGCCACCACCAGGGCGCCCACCAGCGGCGCCACGGTGAGCACCGAGAGGAACGGGAAGTTGGACATTATGCGGCCTTACCTCCGTCGTCACTGCGTGGTCCGCCGGCGGGGGCGGCCGGAAAGAGGTTGATCACGCCAACCACCCCGCCTGCACCGCCAGGAACGCCGCCATCACCAGCAGCGCACCGGCCAGGATCGAGGTGGCGTACGAGCGGACAAAGCCGGTCTGCATCCGACGGAGGCGACCCGAGCCCCCGCCGACCGCGGCGGCGAGCCCGTTGACGAGCCCGTCGATGCCCCGGTTGTCGAGGTACACCAGCGCCCGGGTGAGGAAGATGCCCGGCTTCTCGAAGACCGCTTCGTTGACCGTGTCGGTGTAGAGGTTGCGCCGGGCGGCGGTGACCAGCACCCCGGCCGGCTGCGGCGCGGTGGCCGTGCCGGCCCGGAACAGGAACCAGGCGAGCCCGGCACCGAGCACGGTGACCAGCAGCGACAGGATGGTGATCACGGTGTGCGAGAGGACCGCCGCGTGCTCCGCGTGCTCGCCGCCCAGCCCGGCGGTCTCCGTCAGCCAGTCCGGGACGGACGTGGCGAGCAGGAAGCCGGCGCCGACCGACCCGACCGCCAGCAGGATCAGCGGGATGGTCATCAGCTTGGGCGACTCATGCGGGTGCTCGATGTCCTCGGTCCACCGCTGCGGGCCGTGGAACGTGAGCACGAACAGCCGCGTCATGTAGAACGCGGTGAGCCCGGCGCCGAGCAGTGCCGCACCGCCGAAGAGCCAGGCGGTCCAGTCCTCCCGCTCGAAGGCGGCCACGATGATCGGCTCCTTGGAGAAGAAGCCGGAGAAAGGGAACATCCCGATGATGGCCAGCCAGCCCATCATGAAGGTCAACCAGGTGATCTTCATGTACTTGGACAGCCCACCGAAGCGGCGGATGTCGACCTGGTCCTTCATTCCGTGCATGACCGAACCGGCGCCCAGGAACATGTTGGCCTTGAAGAAGCCGTGCGCCAGCAGGTGCACGATGGCCAGCGCGTACGCCGCGCCGCCGAGGCCGACACCGAGGAACATGTAGCCGATCTGGCTCACCGTCGACCAGGCGAGCACCCGCTTGATGTCGTCCTTGGCCGCACCGATGATGCAGCCGATCAGCAGGGTGAGCGCGCCGACGCTGACCACCACGAGTTGCAGCGTCGAGTTGGCCGAGAAGATCGGGTTGGACCGGGCGATCAGGTAGACGCCCGCGGTGACCATGGTGGCGGCGTGGATGAGCGCCGACACCGGGGTCGGGCCCTCCATCGCGTCCGGCAACCACGCCTGGAGCGGGAACTGGCCGGACTTGCCTGCCGCCCCGAGCAGCAGCAACAGGCCGAGGACCAGCACCGTGGTGCCGGTCAGCGCGCCGACACCGTTGAACACCTCGTCGTACTGGGTGGTGCCCAGGGTGGCGAACATGATGAAGATGCCGATGGCCAGGCCGGCGTCGCCGACCCGGTTCATCAGGAACGCCTTCTTGCCGGCGGTGGCCGCGCTCGGCCGCTCGGTCCAGAAGGAGATCAGCAGGTACGACGCCAGACCGACGCCCTCCCAGCCGAAGTACAGCATCACGTAGTTGTTGCCGAGCACCAGCAGCAGCATCGCCGCGACGAACAGGTTGAAGTACGCGAAGAACCGACGACGGCCCGCGTCGTGCGACATGTACTCCACCGCGTACAGGTGGATCAGGAAACCCACCCCGGTGATCAGCAGTACGAAGACCGCGGCCAGCGGGTCGAAGAGCAGGCCGAAGTCGACGCGCAGATCACCGACAGCGATGAAGTCCCAGAGGCTCAGCTCGACCGACTTGTTCTCCAGGCCACGCAGCTGGAAGAAGAAGCTCAGGCCGAGCACGAACGCGGCGCCGATGGCGGCGACGCCCAACCAGTGCCCCCAGCGGTCGGCCCGGCGGCCGAGCAGCAGCAGGATGGCCGCGCTGACCAGCGGGATCGCCACCAGCAGCCAGACGCCCCCAAGCAGCCCCGTGGCCTGGGCGTATTCCACAGTCTCTTCCACCGGTGGACCCCTCTAGTACTTGAGCAGGTTGGCGTCGTCGACACTCGCCGAGCGTCGCGTCCGGAAGATGGACATGATGATCGCGAGCCCGACCACGACCTCGGCCGCCGCCACCACCATCACGAAGAACGCCATGATCTGGCCGTTGAGGTCACCGTTGATCCGGCTGAAGGTGACCAGCGTCAGGTTGGCCGCGTTGAGCATCAGCTCCACGCACATGAACAGCACGAGCGCGTTGCGCCGGACCAGCACCCCGGCGGCGCCGATGGTGAACAGCACCGCGGCGAGCACGAGGTAGTAGGTCGGCTCGACCGAGAAGAACGATTCCATTACTTGTCCGTCCCCTTCAGCGAGGTCTCCTCGGCGGTCAGCTCGCGCTGCGGAAGGATCGCCGGGGTGCTGCGGTCGGTCAGGCGGCCGTCGGGCAGCCGGGCCGGGGTGGCCACCGAGGAGGAGGTCGCGAAGACGCCGGGGCCCGGCTTCGGGCCGGGGTAGTTACCCGGGGCGAAGCGTGCCTTCATGGTCGACACCTGGTCGATCTTGTCCTGCTTGCGCCGCTCGACGTGGGCCAGCACCATGGCACCGACCGCCGCGGTGATCAGCAACGCCGAGGTCAGCTCGAACGCGAAGACGTACTTGGTGAACAGCAGCCGGGCGATGCCCTGCACGTTCCCCTCGGCGTTGACCTGCTCCAGACCGGCCGTGCTGGTCCGGTCCAGTGCCTGGTAGAGGCCGGTGCCGACCAGGCCGGCGAAGCCCAGACCGAGCACGATCGCGGCGACCCGCTGGCCGCGCAGCGTCTCGATCAGCGAGTCCGTGGAGTCCCGACCGACCAGCATCAGCACGAAGAGGAAGAGCATCATGATCGCGCCGGTGTAGACGATGATCTGCACCATGCCGATGAACGGACCGGCCTGGAGGACGTAGAACACGCCCAGGCAGAGCATTGTCAGCACCAGCCACAGCGCCGAGTGCACGGCGTTGCGCGCGGCCACCATCCCGATCCCGCCGATCAGCGCGAGCGGGGCGAGGATCCAGAAGGTGACCGCCTCGCCGGTGGAGACCGAACTCGCTGCGGCGAGCACCGTAGACGTGGTCATGCTTCCTCTCCCTTGCCGGCCGCCACGCGCTGGGCGGCCTGCTCGGCGCCGGGGAACGTCACGCCGGGGTGCTCCTCGACCTGGTAGCGGCCGGGGCCCATCGGGGACGTCTCCGCACCGGCGGAGGTGCCCGGGTTGTCCAGCGCGCCGACGTAGTAGTCCTTCTCGCTGTCACCCAGCCGCATCGGGTGCGGAGGCTGCTCCATGCCCTCCAGCAACGGCGCGAGCAACTGCTCCTTCGTGAAGATCAGGTCCTGCCGGTTGTCCCGGGCCAACTCGTACTCGTTGCTCATGGTGAGCGACCGGGTCGGGCAGGCCTCGATGCACAACCCGCAGAAGATGCAGCGGGCGTAGTTGATCTGGTAGATGCTGGCGTACCGCTCACCCGGCGAGAAGCGCTGCTCGTCGGTGTTGTCGCCACCCTCGACGTAGATCGCGTCCGCCGGGCAGGCCCAGGCGCACAGCTCGCAGCCGATGCACTTCTCCAGGCCGTCCGGGTGCCGGTTGAGGATGTGCCGCCCGTGGTAGCGCGGCGCCGACACCGGCGGCTTGAACGGGTAGTCGGTCGTGACGACCTTCCTGAACATGTGCGAGAAGGTGACACCGAATCCCTTGAACGTTCCGGTGATCGCGCCCACGTCACACCTCCCTGGAGTCCGAGCCGGCAACGATGTTGGCCGGCTCCCGCTCGGCGACCACGCGCGTGATGCGCGGGCTCGGTGGTACCTGAAGATCCATCGGTGGCAGCGGGAAGCTCCCGTGCGGCCGGTTGTCGACCTGTTCCTGCGTCGTCGGCTTCGGCTTCGGCTTCCGGCTGGGCCAGAAGATCGTGGCGATCAGCAGGATGCCGGCCGGGATGCCGACGGCGATCACCTTGCCGCGGGTGTCCCAGTCCTCGATGGAGCGCAGGCCCGACAGGACCAGGATCCAGACCAGGTTGATCGGCAGCAGCACCTTCCAACCGAGCCGCATGAACTGGTCGTACCGCAGCCGGGGCAGCGTGCCACGCAACCACACGAACACGAAGACCAGGGCGATCACCTTGCCGAAGAACCAGAGCATCGGCCACCAACCGGAGTTGGCGCCCTCCCAGATGGTGATCGGCCAGGGTGCCCGCCAACCACCCAGGAACAGCGTGGTGGTGACCGCGGACATGGTCACCATCGCGACGTACTCGCTGAGCATGAAGAGCGCGAACTTCAGCGAGCTGTACTCGGTCATGAAGCCGGCGACCAGCTCGGACTCGGCCTCGGGCAGGTCGAACGGCGCGCGGTTGGTCTCACCCACGGTGGCGATGAAGAAGATGATGAAGCTCGGCAGCAGCAGGATCGCGTACCAGCCCGGTGCCGGGATGGTCTGGCCGAAGACGGTCAGCTGGGTGCCGTCGCCCTGAGCGGCGACGATCCCGCTGGTGCTCATCGTGCCGGCGGTCATGAAGACCGCCACGATGCTGAGCCCCATGGCGACCTCGTAGGAGATCATCTGGGCACTCGACCGGAGACCACCCAGCAGCGGGTACGTCGAGCCGGAGGCCCAGCCGCCCAGCACGATGCCGTAGACGCCCATCGAGGAACAGGCGAGCAGCAGCAGCACCGCCACCGGCACGTCGGTGACCTGCAACGGCGTGTGGTGACCGAAGATGCTCACCATCGGGCCGAACGGCACCACCGACAGGGCGGTGACCGCGCAGATCACCGAGATGGTCGGGGCGAAGAAGTAGACGACCTTGTCGGCCGCCTTCGGCAGGATGTCCTCCTTGAAGGCCATCTTCAGGCCGTCGGCGAGGGTCTGCAGCAGGCCGAACGGGCCGACCTGGTTGGGGCCGGGCCGCACCTGCATGTAACCGACCACGCGCCGTTCGAACCAGACGCCGAGCAGGGTGGCCAGCAGACCGAAGGCGAACGCGAAGACAATCTTGCCGAGAACCAGCCACCACGGATCCCGGCCGAAGTCGGCCAGCGTCGGATCCTGGGCCAGGTAGATCGGACTCACTGGTTACCCCCGGAGTTGAGGAGCGGACCCGGGAGACCGGTCTCGTCGGCCGCCACGCGTCCGGCCGGGATGGCCGTACTCGGTGCGGGGACGGAGATCCGGACGACCGCGCCGGACGTCGCCCCGAGGCTGCGCCGCACGGTCGAGCCGGGTGAGTTGGTCGGCAGCCAGACCACGCCGTCCGGCATCTCGGTGAGTTCCGCCGGCAGGGTCAGCGCCCCTCGGTCGGTGCCGACAGTGACCGCGTCACCGTCGACCACACCGAGCGCCTCGGCGGTGCCCTTACCCAGCCGGACCACCGGCGGACGGGCGGTCCCGGCGAGGTTCTCGTCGCCCTCGGTCAGGGTGCCGAGGTCCACCAGCTGATGCCAGGTGGCCAGCACGGCCTCCCCGGCGTTCGGCTGCGGCACCCGGCCCGGCGCGACCGACGGTGCGGCCGGCCGGGACATCCGCGTCGCCGGCAGCGTGCCCAGCTCACGGCGCACGCTGAGCACGTCGGCCGTGCCGAGGCGTACGTCGAGCAGCGCGGCCAGCGCGTCGAGCACCCGACCGTCGGTCATCGCGGCGGTGTTCAGCACCGCCTCGAACGGGCGCAGCCGGCCCTCCCAGTCCAGGAAGCTTCCGGCCTTCTCGGCCACCGGGGCGACCGGAAGCACCACGTTGGCCCGCCGGGTCACCGCGCTGGCGCGCAGCTCAAGGCTGACCACGAACGGCACCGCGTCCAGGGCGGACTCGGCAAGTCGCGGGTCGGCCAGGTCGGCCGGGTCGACACCACCGACGACCAGCGCGCCGAGCTGCCCGTTGGCGGCCGCGGTCAGGATGCCGTCGGTGTCCCGCCCGGCCTGGCTCGGGATCACCCCGGCCGGGATGTCCCACGCCTCACCCAGCTCGGCCCGGGCGGCCGGCTCGGTGACCAGGCGTCCACCGGGGAGCAGGTTGGGCAGGCAGCCCGCGTCGACAGCGCCACGGTCACCCGCGCGCCGCGGCACCCAGGCCAGCTTCGCGCCGGTACGCCGGGCCACGTCGGCCGCCGCGGAGAGCCCACCCGGCACGGTGGCCAACCGCTCGCCGACGATCAGGATCGCGCCCGGTGCGCTCAGCGCCTCGCTGACCGTGGCATGCTCGGCGAGCACGCTGGCCTCCTCGCCCGGCACCACCCGCGCCAGCTTGGCACCGAGCTTCTCCAGGCCGCGGGTGGCGAAGGGCGCCAGCGCGTACACCGTCAGGGTCTTCTTCAGGTACGCCTTGCGCAGCCGCAGGAAGAGGATCGGGCACTCCTCCTCGGGCTCCAGGCCCACCAGCACCACCGCCGGCGCGTTCTCCACGTCGGTGTAGGTGACGTCGGTGACCCCGGCGACCGAGCTGGCCAGGAAGTCGGCCTCCTCGCGGGAGACCGGGCGGGCCCGGAAGTCGATGTCGTTGGTGTTCAACGCGACCCGGGCGAACTTGGCGTAGGCGTACGCGTCCTCGACGGTCAGCCGACCGCCGGTGAGCACCGCAGTGCCCTGCCCGCTCTCCCGGGCGATGTGCAGCCCCTCGGCGGCAACTGTGAGCGCCTCACTCCAGGACGCCTCGCGCAGCTCACCGGTGTGCTCGTCGCGGACCAGCGGAGTGGTCAGCCGGTCGGCGGCCCGGGTGTACTGGAAGCCCCAGCGACCCTTGTCGCAGTTCCACTCCTCGTTCACCGCCGGCTCGTCGCCGGCCAGCCGGCGCAGCACCTTGCCACGCCGCCAGTCGGTGCGCTGCCCGCAGCCGGCCGAGCAGTGCTCGCAGACGCTCGGGCTGGAGACCAGGTCGAACGGGCGGGCGCGGAAACGGTACTGGGCACCGGTCAGCGCACCCACCGGGCAGATCTGCACGGTGTTGCCGGAGAAGTAGGAGTTGAACGGAACGTCGCCGGCGTCGCCCTCTTCGCCGTACGCGTCGTCCCGGTAGATGTTGATCTCCTCGGCGGACGACCGGCCCATCAGGTCGATGAACTTGTCGCCCGCGATCTCCTCGGAGAACCGGGTGCACCGCTGGCAGAGCACGCAACGCTCGCGGTCCAGCAGCACCTGGCTGCTGATCGCCACCGGCTTCTCGTACTCCCGCTTGTGCTCGTGGAAGCGCGAGTCGGTGCGGCCGGTGGACATCGCCTGGTTCTGGAGCGGGCACTCGCCGCCCTTGTCACACATCGGACAGTCCAGCGGGTGGTTGAGCAGCAGCAGCTCCATCACCCCCTCCTGCGCCTTCTTGGCCACCGGGGAGGTGATCTGGGTACGCACGACCATGCCGTCGGCGACGGCCTGGGTGCAGGAGGCGACCGGCTTGCGCTGGCCCTCCACCTCGACCAGACACTGCCGGCACGCGCCGGCCGGGGCCAGCAGCGGGTGGTCGCAGAACCGGGGGATCTCGGTGCCCATCTGCTCGGCAACCCGGATCAGCAGCGTCCCCTTGGGGGCGGTGACCTCGACGCCGTCGATGGTGAGGGTGACGGTCTCGGTCTGCTTGGCTACGTCGGTCATCAGTGCGCCCCTACCAGGGTCTTCTCCGACAGCTTGGGTGCGGTCCGACCCTCGATGTAGTCGAGGTAGTCCTGCTTGAAGTACTGCAGCGAGGAGGTCACCGAGCTGGTCGCGCCGTCACCCAGACCGCAGAACGAGCGGCCGAGGATGTTGTCGCAGGTGTCCAGCAGGGTGTCCAGGTCTTCGTGGGTGCCCTGACCGGCGAGGATCCGCCGGTAGACCCGGACCATCCAGTAGTTGCCCTCACGGCACGGGGTGCACTTGCCGCACGACTCGTGGTGGTAGAACTCCAGCCACCGGTACGTCGCGTAGACCGGGCAGTCCTGGTCGGAGAAGATCTGGGTGGCCGTGGTGCCCAGGATCGAGCCGGCCGCCGCCACCCCCTCGAAGTCCAGTGGCACGTCCAGGTGCTCAGCGGCGAGCAGCGGGGTGGACGAGCCGCCCGGGGTCCAGAACCGCAGGTTGTGGCCGGGCTGCATACCACCGGCCAGTTCCAGCAGCTCGCGCAGCGTGACACCCATCGAGCACTCGTACTGGCCCGGGTTGGCGACCCGGCCGGACAGCGAGTAGATCATCGGCCCGGAGGACTTCTCGGTGCCCATGCTCTTCCACCAGTCGGCCCCACCGAGCACGATCGGCGGCACGCTGGCGATGGTGCCGACGTTGTTCACCACCGTCGGGCTCGCGTACAGGCCGTGGGTGGCCGGGAACGGCGGGCGCAACCGAGGCTGACCCCGGAACCCCTCCAGGGAGTCCAGCAGCGCCGTCTCCTCGCCGCAGATGTACGCCCCGGCGCCGGAGTGCACCACCAGCTCCAGGTCGTAGCCACTGCGCAGGATGTTCCGGCCCAGGTAACCCTTGTCGTACGCCTCCTGGACCGCGTTGCGCAGCCGACGCGCGGCGTGCACCGCCTCGCCCCGGATGTAGATGTAGGCGCGGGCGGCCCGGATCGCGTACGACGCGATGATGACGCCCTCGACCAGCGCGTGCGGGTCGTGGGTCATCAGCGGCAGGTCCTTGCAGGTGCCCGGCTCGCCCTCGTCGGCGTTGACCACCAGGTAGTGCGGCTTGCCGTCGCCCTGCGGGATGAAGCCCCACTTGAGGCCGGTGGGGAAGCCGGCGCCACCTCGGCCCCGCAGCCCGGAGTCCTTGATCAGCTGGATCAGGTCGTCCGGGTGCGCCTTGAGCGCCTTGCGCAGCGCGGCGTAGCCGTCCAGCTGCTCGTACGTGCCGATCTGCCAGGCGTCCGGCGACAGCCAGCGCTTGGTCAGCACCGGCGTCAGCTTGGCCAGCGTCTCCGGGCGGGGAGTGGTCACTTCTGGGCCCCCGTTTCGTTCGCGTCCGCCGGTCCGGCGCCGTCGGCGTCCGTCGCAGCCTTCGCTTCGGTGAGGTTGCGCTCCTGCGCCCCGGCCTCGTCGCCGGCGGGCTTGCCGTCGCCGGCCGGCGCGTTGGCCGCCACGCCGGCGGCCTCGGCCGACCGCGCGTCGCCGGCCGCGGGCGCGGTGCCGGTGCCGTCCGTCGGGACCTTCGTGCCGGGGGCGTCCGGCACTGCCGTGCCCGCGTCCGGCTGCCGGGTCTCGGCGGTACGCACCTGCGGCGACTTGTCGTCCGGTGCCTTGACATCCCGCGTGGTGCTGCCACTGGCGGCCTCGGGCTTCGCCGGCTCGCCGACCCCGGCCGCCCCTGTCGGGGCGGACGCCCCGTCGCCACCCTTTACCGGCGCCGCGCTGGCCTCGACGGGCGCCGGCTTGGCGGCCTCCGCCTTCGCCTTCGCCTCGGCGGCGGCCTTGTCGGCCTCAGCCTTGCTACGGATCGGGGTGTTCGGGTCGAAGCCCGGCACCGAGACGCCGTGCTGCTGGGCCAGCCGCAGCCCGCGCAGGGTGGGCTCGCCCGGCCCGCCGTCGGCGACCGCGCCGTCGCGCTCGTCGGCGAAACCGGCGAGCTGCACCGCCATCTCCTTGAGGGTGCAGAGCCGGGCACCCCGGGTCGGCATCGGCCGACCGCCGGCCCGCAGCTCGTCCACCACACCGACAGCGGTGGAGGCGTCCACGCCGTCGAAGAAGTCGTAGTTGACTGTCATCACGGGGCCGTAGTCGCACGCCGCCAGGCACTCGGCGTGCTCCAGCGTGATCGTGCCGTCCGCTGTGGTCTCGTCGTGCCCGACGCCGAGGTGCTCGGCGAGGGTGTCGTAGACCTCCTGGCCACCGAGCACGTTGCACATCGTGTTGGTGCAGACGCTGACCAGGAAGTCACCGGTCGGCTTGCGCTTGTACATCGTGTAGAAGGTGGCCACCGCGCCGACCTGGGCCTTGTTCAGCCCCAGCACCTCGGCGCAGAATGCGACCCCGGCCGGGGAGACGTACCCCTCTTCGGCCTGCACCAGGTGCAGCAGCGGCAGCAACGCCGAGCGGGACCGGTCCGCCGGGTAACGGGCGATGATCTCGCGCGCCCGCTCCCGGGTCTCGTCAGTGAAAGTCGTCGTCATCAGAGCCGCCTTCCGTTCGCGACTGCGGGGCTCGCAAGCTCACTCCTCGCACTCACCTGTCACACCCACCCATCACCGGGTCCAACGAGGCGCCGCCAGCGATCACGTCGGCGATCAGACCGCCCTCGGCCATCGCCGGGAGGGCCTGCAGGTTGACGAAGCTCGGCTCCCGGTAGTGCACCCGGTAGGGCCGGGTGCCACCGTCGGAGACGGCGTGGACGCCCAGCTCGCCGCGGGGCGCCTCGATGGCGACGTACACCTGGCCGGGCGGGACCCGGAAGCCCTCGGTCACCAGCTTGAAGTGGTGGATCAGCGACTCCATCGACTGACCCATGATCTTCGCGACGTGCTCCAGCGAGTTGCCCATGCCGTCCACGCCGATGGCGAGCTGCGCCGGCCAGGCGATCTTGCGGTCGGCGACCATCACCGGGCCCGGACGGAGCCGGTCCAGCGCCTGCTCGACCAGCTTCATCGACTCCCGGATCTCGGCGAGCCGGACCTGGTAGCGACCCCACACGTCGCCGTCGGGGTGGGTCGGCACGTCGAACTCGTACGTCTCGTAGCCGCAGTACGGCATGGTCTTGCGCAGGTCCCAGGCGAGGCCGGCGGAGCGCAGCACCGGGCCGGTGATGCCGAGGGCCACGCAGCCGGTGACATCCAGGACCGCGACGTTCTTCGTCCGCTCGGTCCAGATCGGCTGGCCGGAGAGGAGGTCCTCGTACTCCTTGAGCTTCTTCGGCATCATCTTGAGGAACTCGCGGATCTTGACGATCGCCTCGTCCGGCACGTCCTGCGCCACACCGCCCGGCCGCACGTACGCGTGGTTCATCCGCAGGCCGGTGATGGTCTCGAAGATGTCGAGGATGTACTCCCGCTCGCGGAAGCCGTACAGCATGATCGAGATCGCGCCCAGCTCCATGCCGGTGGTGGCCAACCAGACCAGGTGCGACGAGATCCGGTTGAGCTCCATCATCAGCACGCGGATCGTGGTGGCCCGCTCGGTGATGTCGTCGGTGATGCCGAGCAGCTTCTCGACCGCGAGGGCGTACGCCGTCTCGTTGAAGATCGGGGCGAGGTAGTCCATCCGGGTCACGAACGTCGAACCCTGGACCCAGTTGCGGTATTCGAGGTTCTTCTCGATGCCGGTGTGCAGGTAGCCGATGACCGAGCGGGCCTCGCGGACCGTCTCGCCCTCAAGCTCCAGGATCAGCCGCAGCACCCCGTGCGTGGACGGGTGCTGCGGACCCATGTTGACCACGATCCGCTCATCGTTGATCGGGTCGGTGCCCGAGACGATCGTGTCCCAGTCCCCACCGGTGACGGTGAAGACCCGACCCTCGTCGGTTTCGCGCTCGCTGGCGTAGTTCGACGTCGTCACAGTGCCGGCCCTCCGATCGCGACTGCGGGGCTCCGCTCCGCTGCACTCCTCGCGCTCACTGGTACGACCTCCGCTCGTTCGGCGGCTGGATCTCCGCACCCTTGTACTCGACGGGGACGCCGCCGAGCGGGTAGTCCTTGCGCTGCGGGTGGCCCTCCCAGTCGTCCGGCATGAGGATCCGGGTCAGGTTGGGGTGGCCGTCGAAGACGATGCCGAACATGTCGTACGCCTCGCGCTCCTGCCAGTCCGCTGTCGGGTAGATGGCGGTCACGCTGGGCAGGTGCGGGGCCTCGACGGAGACCGCGGCCTCCAGCCGGACCCGCCGCCGGTACGTCATCGAGGTGAGCAGGTAGACCACGTGCAACCGGCGCTCGTCGGCGCCGAGGTAGTCCGCACCGGACACCGAGGAGCACAGCTCGAACCGCAGCGCCAGGTCGTCCCGCATCACCTGGCACACCTCGGCGATCCGCTCCGGGCGTACGTGCAGGGTCAGCTCACCCCGGTCGACCACGACCTTCTCGATGGCGTCGTTGAAGGCCGGGTACGCCTCCTCCAGCGCGTCGCGGACCTCGTCGAAGTAGCCCCCGTACGGCCGGGACGCCTCCTCGATGGGCTGGCGCTGGCGGACCAGGCCGCCGTAGCCGGACACGTCGCCGGTGCCCTGGTTGCCGAACATCCCGCGACCCGCCGGGCTGGCCGGCGGGTACTCGGCGGGGGCACCACTGGTGGCGCCAGCCGGCACCACCGGCAGCGGCACTCCGCCGTCGTTTGGCTTGTCCGTGGGTGACGTCATTTCGGGCCTGCCTGCGGGTGGAGGTGGTTCTGAGCGTTCATCCAGTTCTCGATGCGCAGCTGCTCCTCGCGGCCCTCGCGGACCGCCCGGGTCCACTCGGCGCGCCGAGCCTTGTCGCTGCGGTACGAGGAGGGCATCGAGCCGTAGGGCACGACCGGAACGTCGCCGCGCTCCTGGCGGGCCGCCAGCATCTTGCGGCCGTTCGGGCCCAGCGGCTCATACATGATCTTCTCGCGGAGCTTGAGGATCGCGTCGATGAGCATCTCCGGCCGGGGCGGGCAGCCGGGCAGGTACATGTCGACCGGCACCACGTGGTCGACGCCCTGCACGATCGCGTAGTTGTTGAACATGCCGCCGCTGCTGGCGCAGACGCCCATCGAGAGCACCCAGCGCGGCTCGGCCATCTGGTCGTAGATCTGGCGCAGCACCGGGGCCATCTTCTGACTCACCCGGCCGGCCACGATCATCAGGTCGGCCTGCCGGGGCGACGCCCGGAAGACCTCCATGCCCCAGCGGCCCATGTCGTAGTGCGGACCACCGGCGGCCATCATCTCGATGGCGCAGCAGGCCAGGCCGAAGGTGGCGCCCCACACGGACGACTTCCGAGACCAGTTGACCAGCTTCTCCACCGAGGTGAGCAGGACGCCGGCGGGAAGCTTCTCCTCGATGCCCATCTGACGTTCCTTCCTCAGTCCCAGTCCAGGCCGCCGCGCCGCCACACGTAGGCGTACGCAACGAAGACCGCGACGATGAACAGGACCATCTCCACGAAGCCGAAGATCGGCAGAGCGTCGAACGAGACCGCCCAGGGGTAGAGGAAGATGATCTCGATGTCGAAGACGATGAAGAGCATCGCCGTCAGGTAGAACTTGATCGGGAACCGCCCACCGCCGACCGGCTGCGGGCTGGGCTCGATGCCGCACTCGTAAGCCTCGAGTTTGGCCTTGTTGTAGCGACGGGGACCGGCGAAGCGGGCGGCGCCAACGGAAAACAGCGAGAACGCCGCGGCGAGGGCGAACAGCCCGATGATCGGTGCGTAAGGCGAGAGCGACATCGTTTTCTCCTGCTCGTCCTTCCCTGCCCTCGGTGCTTGACGAAAATCACACTATTCACGTCCCTCGCAGTGGCAGTCGGCGGGGGTCGATCTTTGTCGGCATCGGCGCCGTGACCAGCGCCGATGCCGTCCTACTTATACGGCTGGGGCGGCCTTCGTCATCGCGTTGATGACCCGATCCATCGCGTCCCCGCCGCGCGGGTCGGTCAGGTTGGCCAACAGCTTGAGGACGAAACGCATCAGCGTCGGGTGCGGCATGCCGTGTTTGGTGGCGATCCGCATGATCTCGGGGCGGCCGATCAGTTTCACGAAGATGCCGCCCAGTCGGTAGTAGCCGCCGAGCCGGGCCTTCAGCTCGTTCGGGTACGCCAGCAGCGCGCGCTCGCGTTCCGGGCCGGCCGGGCGGGCGAGGGCCTGGACCATGACCTCCGCGGCCAGTTCGCCGGACTCCATCGCGTACGCGATGCCCTCACCGTTGAACGGGTTGACCATGCCGCCCGAGTCGCCGACCAGCAGCACGCCCCGGGTGTAGTGGGGCACCCGGTTGAAGCCCATCGGCAGCGCGGCACCGAGGATCGGGCCGTCGGCGTTGGTCTCGTCGGTCATCCCCCAGTCTTCCGGGGTGTTGGCGAGCCAGTCGGTGAGCAGCCGGCGGTAGTTGGTCTTGCCGAACGCCGAGGACGAGTTGAGCACGCCGAGCCCGACGTTGACCCGCCCGTCACCGAGGCCGAAGATCCAGCCGTACCCGGGCAGCAGGTTGTCGCCGCTGTCCTTGCTGCGCAGCTCCAGCCAGGACTCCAGGTAGTTGTCCTCGTGCTTGGCCGGCGAGCGGTAGTAGCGGCGGACGGCCACACCGATCGGCCGGTCCTCCCGCTTGGCCAGCCCGAGCGCGAGCGGGAACCGGCCGGAGACGCCGTCCGCCGCGACGACCAGCGGGGCGTGGAAGGTGGTGGGCTCCTTGCCCGGCCCGACCTCCGCCTCGACGCCGGTGACGCGGCCGTCGCCGTCGAGCACCGGGCCCAGCACGTTGACGCTGGTCCGCAGTTTCGCGCCGGCGGCCACCGCCCGTTGGGCGAGCAGGTCGTCGAAGTCCAGGCGCGTGCGCACCAGACCGTAGTTGGGGAAGCTGGCCAGCTCCGGCCAGTCCAGTTCGAGGCGCACCCCGCCGCCGATGACCCGCAGGCCGCGGTTGTGCAGCCAGCCCACCTCGGGCGAGGTGTCCACACCCATCCGAATGAGCTGGCGCACCGCGCGCGGGGTCAACCCGTCGCCGCAGACCTTCTCCCGGGGGAACTCGGTCTTCTCCAACAACAGCACCCGTACGCCGTGCCGGGCCAGGTGGTACGCAGTCGCTGACCCACCGGGACCGGCGCCCACGACAATGACGTCGGCGTCGTGTTCCACCGCGGTCATTCGCGCCTCCTCCCGCACGCTCGTGAAATGCTTCACAAGCCAGACGGGACGAGTGTATGACCGGCGTCATACCAGCGCAGGATCAGGGGTACCTAACTCGCCGATGTGACACCTCATCACCGTCCACAGCGGTCAGGTGTCAGGCCGGGCTGGAGGCGTCCAGGCCCGCATCGACCCGAATTGTCTCCGGTAGATGCTCGCGGAGGGCCCCACCCGCCGCCCGGTCCAGTGCCGCCAACACCTCGGCGACCACCTGCCGAACCTCCACCGGGTCGGCCCCGGCCAACTCGCGCAACTGGGAGATGAGTTCGGCCGCGTCGTCGTCGGTGGCGGCCACCGGGTCCGCCGGGTCTGCTCCGGTCATGCGATCGAGCGTACGGGGCAAAGTGGACTAAAGACCGATATTCACGAAACCTGAATAATGTCCGCGCTGTCCGTACCGGTCGCCGGCTACTCGCGGATCCCCCGGTGCAGGGCCACCACACCACCGGTCAGGTTGCGCCACGCCACGCGCCCCCACCCGGCCGCGGCCACCCGGCCGGCCAGCGCGGACTGCGCCGGCCAGGCCCGGACCGACTCGGCGAGATAGACGTACGCCTCGGGATTGCTCGACACCGTGCGGGCCACCGCCGGCAGCGACCGCATCAGGTACGACAGGTAGACCGTCCGGAAGACCGGGTTGACCGGGGTGCTGAACTCGCAGACCACCAGCCGGCCGCCCGGCCGGGTCACCCGGGCCAGCTCACGCAACGCCGCGTCGGTGTCGTTGACGTTGCGCAACGCAAAGGAGATGGTCACCGCGTCGAAGCTGGCGTCGGCGAACGGCAGCCGCAGCGCGTCTCCCGCCAGCAGCGGCACCTCGGGCCGGGCCCGCTTGCCGGTGTGCAGCATCCCGAGTGACAGGTCGACCCCGACCGCGTACGCCCCGGACTGGGCCAGCTCGCGCGTCGAGACGCCGGTGCCCGCACCCACGTCCAGCACCCGCTCGCCCGGCCGCAGCCCGAGCGCCGCCCGGGTGGACCGGCGCCAGGAGCGATCCTGGCCCAGCGAGATCACCGTGTTGGTCAGGTCGTAACGCTCTGCCACGCCGTCGAACATCGCGGCGACCTCGTGCGGCTGCTTGTCCAGACTGGCGCGCTGGCCCTGCGGGGTACGGCTCACCCCCTCACTCTGCCAGCCGCCCGCCAACCGACGTTCGCTGGGTGGGCGGCACGAAGCCCGTACGCGAAAGGGCGGGGTGGTCGCCCACCCCGCCCTCGCGTCGTGCCCGCGACCGTGACACCTCGGTCAGAACGCCTGTCACCATCGCACCCGCCGCGGTCGCGCCTCGCCTGCGCGCCGCTGGTCAGGGCACCGGTGTCAGTCGGTCGACTTCTCGTCGGTCGGCGAGACCAGGACCACCTTGCGGCGACGGGTGAGCACCAGCAGCGCCCCACCCACCAGCAGGATGATCACGCCGATGCCACCGATCAGGCCGACCTGCACACCGGTAACCGGCAGGCCGCCACCGCCCGAGCCACCACCGGCGGAGCCGCCACCGGCACCCGGTGAGACCGTCGTGCCCGGCGTCGTCGTACCGCTGGGGATCGGCGTCGGCGTGGCCGTCGCGGTCGGAGTGACCGGCGGCGTCGCGGTCGGGGTGACCGTCGCGGTCGGCGTGACCGTCGGCGTCTCCGTTGCGGTCGGGGTCGGCGTAGCCGTGGGCGTCTCCGTCGGAGTGACCGTCGGCGTCGGGGTCGGCGTCTCGGTCGGGGTGACCGTCGGCGTCGGCGTGACCGTCGGCGTCTCCGTCGGGGTCGGCGTCTCTGTCGGCGTCGGCGTCTCCGTCGGGGTCGGCGTCTCCGTCGGGGTCGGCGTCTCGGTCGGGGTGACCGTCGGCGTCGGAGTGACCGTCGGCGTCGGCGTCTCCGTCGGAGTGACCGTCGGCGTCGGCGTCGGTGACTCGGTCGGGGTGACCGTCGGCGTCGGCGTCGGCGACCCCGTCGGGGTGACCGTCGGCGTCGGCGTCGGCGTCGGCGTCGGGTCGACGGCCAGGTCGACGAAGACGTCGAAGATCGCCTGGTTGTCACCCTCGTCGATCTCGGTGAAGGCCTTCCGCTGGGCGGTGCTGGCCCGCCGCGGCTGCTCCTCGGGCTTGCCCGCTGCCACGTCCAGGCCGTGCGCCACCAGCTCGCCGACCCGCAGCACCGGCTCGGTGACGTCAGTGCCGACGGTCACCTTGATGTCCGCCGTGTAGTAGTCACCGGGACGGATCACCGCGCCGTCGTCCTGGCAGAGCGCCTGAGTGACGCCGAAGGTCTGCGTGGTGCACGTGTCCGGCAGGGTGTCGAAGGTGACGCCCGCCGGCAGGGTCAGCACGTAGGCGAGGCCGGTGGCCTTACGGCTGCCGTCGTTGTAGACCGCCCAGTCGACCGGCACCGTCTCGCCCGGCCGCACCGGCCGAAGGTCGGGGTCGTCGCCGTTGACGCCGTTCACCACGACGTTCGCGTTGACGTCCTGCACCCAACTGGTCAGGTCGTACCCGGGCTCGGTGACGGTGATGTCGTGCTCGACCTTGTTGTCTTCCTCGTTGGGGTCCTCGGTGGCCGAGCGGATGGTGACCACCAGAGTGCCGGCGGCGCCCTTACCACCGGTGGAGAAGATTGGGATACCGAAGTCCTCGCTGGTGCCGGCGGCCAGGTCGCCGAGGCGGCAGGTGAACTTCTTGCCGTTCACCCGGCAGCCGTCGGGCACCACGACCCGGACCTTGTTCGTCTTCAGCTTGCTGGTGTCCACCGTGTAACTGACACCCTTGGCGTCTTCCTTGCTCCGGGTGTTGTCGACCGAGAACTTGAACGGCTTGCTCTTGGCCTCCGTCACACCCTTGGCCAGGTTGTAGCTGAGCGGCACCAGGGCCAGATCGGCCTCCTCGGCCGCCAGCACCGGAGCGGCCACGGCGGCGATGCCGCCGGCCGCCAGCAGCGCCACGACACTGGCGCGCACCAGCGTCGAGCGGTGGAACGCTGTCATCAGTCCCCCGGGGGTAGGGAAGAAAGAATGGTTGCGGAACGAGCGGACGTTATCGGAGGCCGATCTTCCACGCCAGCAGGCGGACGCGTTTTCATCCGTCCGACCCGAGCTGCGCAGACAGTACGGGCGGGATGGTCACCCATCCCGCCCGTACTGCCGTGCGTTATATGAACGACCCGCAGCGGGCCGATGGAGGACAGACTCGTCGGTCGACGATGGTGACGAATATGAGCCGGGACGCTAGCCGCCGACGATCATCTCCACCAGCCCCGCACCGGACAGGCTGACGCTGCGGCGGCGGGGACCACCCGTACCGCCGGGCTGATCCGGCGGGAGCATGAGCGTCGATCAGCCGAACGGCCGGGTGTCGACAGTCAGCTGACGTCCACCAGGGGCAGGGACTTCCCCGCGCCACCGCCGGGCAGTGCGATCGAGGAGAAGTGCGAGACCACCCGCTCGTCGGTCGGGTCGTCGGCCGGCGTGTGGTGCACGGCGAGCCGGTTGTAGAGGGTGTCGCGCTGCGCCGGGATCCGGTCCGCGGAGCGGATCATGCCGATCAGCTCGTGCAGGTTGGAGCGGTGCCGGGCGCCGGCGGAGGAGATGACGTTCTCCTCCAGCATGATCGAGCCGAGGTCGTCCACGCCCATGTGCAGCGAGAGCTGTCCGACGTCCTTGCCGGTGGTCAACCAGGACGCCTGCAGGTGCGGCACGGTCTCGAAGAAGAGCCGGGCCACCGCGACCAGGCGCAGGTATTCCAGCGTGGTCGCCTGGGTGCGGCCCTTGAGGTGGTTGTTCTCCGGCTGGTACGTCCACGGGATGAAGGACCGGAAACCGCGGGTGCGGTCCTGCACGTCACGGATCATGCGCAGGTGCTCGATCCGCTCGGCGTGCGTCTCGCCGGTGCCCATCATCATGGTGGCTGTCGACTCGATGCCCTGCCGGTGGGCCAGCTCCATGACCTCCAGCCAGCGCTCGCCCGACTCCTTGAGGGGGGCAATGGCCTTACGGGGCCGGTCGGGCAGCATCTCCGCGCCGGCGCCGGCGATCGAGTCCAGGCCGGCGGTCTTGATCCGGGCGATGGCCTCGTCCAGGCTCACCCCGGAGACCTTGGCCATGTGCAGGATCTCGCTGGGGCCGATCGAGTGGATGACCAGCTGCGGGTACGCCTGCTTGACCGAGGAGAACAGCTCCTCGTAGTACTCCACGCCGTAGTCCGGGTGGTGCCCGCCCTGGAGCATCACCTGGGTGGCGCCCAGCTCGACCGCCTCGCCGCACCGGCGAAGGATCTCCTCGGTCGGGTGGGTCCACCCTTCCTTGTGCTTGGGCGCCCGGTAGAACGCGCAGAACTTGCACGCCGTCACGCAGACGTTCGTGTAGTTGATGTTGCGGTCGATCAGGTAGGTGACGACGTTGTCCGGGTAGCGTCGCCGACGCACCGCGTCCGCCGCCTCGCCCAGCGCGTGGAAGGGCGCCTCGGTGTAGAGCAGCAGCGCCTCCTCGGGCGTGATCCGCCCGCCGTCCGCGCCGCGCTGCAGGATGTCGTCGATCTCCCGGCTCACCGTCACACCCCGAGCCTACGTCGGCCCACCCGACTCGACCGCCGGACCCCGGCGGGGTGCGGCACGTCCCACAGCCGCCGTCAGCTCTCGCGTACCTCGACGTGTATGCCGTAGGTGTCCCGCAGCTCCGCCGCGAACTCCGGCCCCGCCCACGCCGGCACGTGCGCCTGCCACCACGACCCCTCGGAGCCCCACGGCATCGGCTGCTCGGAGAGCACCGCCCGGAACCGCTCGTCCGCCGCCTCGATTCGCTCCCGGACCCACCCCATCTGCGGAAATCCGAACAACCGTGGGTCGTTCAGCATCCTCTCGATGGCGTCGCGGATGCTGAGGTCGAACCAGTACTCGTCGAGAATGTCGTGATAGCCCTCCTCACAGAACCCGACGAACTGCTCCCACCCCTCCGCGTAGCTGGTCGGAAGCCGTCCCCCGGTGACCTCGGCGAACCGCTCGACGAACTCCCGGTCGTTCGGCGTCGTCATGCGTCGTAGTCGACGGTGAGCTTGTCGGTGGTCGGGCTGGACTGGCAGGTAAGCACGTAGCCGGCGGCCAGCTCGTCGGGCTCCAGCGCGTAGTTGCGGGCCATCGTGACCGCGCCGTCGACGACCTTCGCCTTGCAGGTCGAGCAGACGCCACCCTTGCAGGCGTACGGCAGCTCACCCCGCACCTTCAGCGCGGCGTCCAGCACCCGTTCCTCGCGACCCATCGTGAAGCTCGACGACCGCCCGTCCAGCACGATGGTCACCTCGGCCCCGGCGCCCGCCTGGTCGACAGGTCGGCGCACCGGCTCCGGTGGCGTGTCGACGTGGAACAGCTCGGTGTGCACCGCCGACTCGGGCAGCCCGCGTGCGGTCAGCACGTCCCGGACGTCGACCACCATGCCGTACGGGCCGCAGAGGAACCACTCCTCGATCAGGTCGCCCGGCACGATGGTGTCCAGCAACCGGCCCAGCCGCTCGGCGTCGATCCGACCGGAGAGCAGCGGCGACTCGCCCTGTTCCCGGGAGAGGACGTGCACCAGGTGCAGCCGGGTGGGGTGACGGTCCTTCAGGTCGGCCAACTCCTCGGCGAACATCACGGTGTTCGCCGTGCGGTTGCCGTACACCAGGGTGAAGGTGCTGGCCGGCTCGACGGCCAGGGCGGTCGCGACCAGCCCGAGCACCGGCGTGATGCCGGAGCCGGCGACGACAGCGCCGTAGTGCCGCACCCGGTCCGGCGCGAACGCCGTGGTGAAGGTGCCCAGCGGCGGCAGCACCTCGACGGTGTCACCACCGCGCAGCGCCCCGCAGGCGAACGCCGAGAAGGCGCCGCCGGGGATTTCCCGCACCCCGATCCGCAACCGGCCGTGCCGGGCCAGGTCGTCCGAGGTGGAGCAGATCGAGTACGACCGGCGCACGTCAGTGCCGTCCTCCGCGGCTCGCCGCACGGTGAGGTGCTGGCCGGCGCGGAACGCGAAGGTCTCCCGCAGTTCCTCGGGTACGGCGAAGGTAACCGCCACGGAGTCGTCGGTGAGCCGGTCGACGGCGGCGACGGACAACGGGTGGAAGACCGGCCGGCGGCGAACCGGGCGGGTGATGGTGACAGTCACAGCGCCTTCAGGTGGTCGAAGGGTTCGGAGCAGGATCGGCACCGCCACAGCGCCTTGCACGCGGTCGAGCCGAACCGGCTGACCTGCTCGGTCTCCGGTGAACCGCACTGTGGGCAGCGGACCGCGAGCGTCAGCGACACGACGCCGGCGGTGGACACCGGGGCCGGCGGGGCGATCCCGGCGGCGGCGAGCTTGGCCCGCCCACCCTCGGAGATCCAGTCGGTGCTCCACGGTGGGCTGTAGACGGTCCGGACCTCCGCGTCCGGGTGGCCGGCAGCGGTGAGCGCGCGGCGGATGTCGGCCCGGATCACGTCCATGGCCGGGCAGCCGGTGTAGGTCGGGGTGATGGTGACGGTGACCCGCCCGCTGGCCGGATCCTCCTCGACCGCCCGCAGGATGCCCAGCTCGTCGATGGTGATGACCCGGATCTCCGGGTCCACCACGCTCGCGGCGGCTTCCCGTGCGCCCGCCCTGCCGGTGCCGTTCGCGATCGTGGGGCTCGCGCTCCTCGCGCTCACCACTTCGCTCCGGGGTGGGCGCGGTGCAGCACCTGCATCTCGGCGAGCAGGTAGGCCAGGTGCTCGGTGTGCACGCCGGCCCGCCCACCGGCCGGGGCCCAGGCACTGTCCGGCTGGGTGAGCGTCGCCTCGGCCAGCACCGGGCCGACGACCTCGTCGAACGCCGGCCGCACCGTGGCCGGGTCGACCGGCGCCGCCGGGTCCGCGGCGAACAACTCGTGGGTGTACGGCCACACCTGGTCGACGGCCGCCTGCATCCGACGATGCGACTCCTCGGTGCCGTCACCGAGCCGCTTCACCCACAGCGCGCCGTGGTCCAGGTGGTACGCCGACTCCTTGCGCGCCTTGGCGCCGATCGCGGCCAACCGCTCGTCCGCGCAGCCGGCCAGCGCCGTGTACAACGGCAGTTGGTACGCCGCCAGGAAGAACAGCTTCGCCATCGTCACCGCGAAGTCGTCGTTGGGCAGCTCGACCACTAGCGCGTTGCGGAACTCGCGGTCGTCGCGCAGGTACGCCAGCGC
Organism: Micromonospora sp. CNZ322; assembly: GCF_007827755.1. NCBI lineage: Bacteria > Bacillati > Actinomycetota > Actinomycetes > Micromonosporales > Micromonosporaceae > Micromonospora > Micromonospora sp. CNZ322. The sequence continues at coordinate 7,225 of NZ_VITD01000015.1, read as the reverse complement.
GTCCTCGTCACGGCCGGCGCCCTCCAGCTCGCCCGCGTACGACAGCAGCAGGCGCGCCGCGCCGAGCTGGTCGAGGGCGATGTTGGCCAGCGCGATGTCCTCTTCCATCTCCGGCGCGCGGGTGGTCCACTCGGCCAGCCGCTGGGCCGCGATCAACGCGTCGTCGGCGAGAGCGAGGGTGAAGTCGAAGGGTCCGTTCACGCCGTCACCTCGCTGCGCTGCCTGGTTCGTTCGCTCCGCTCGTTCACAGGTGGGCCACCCCGTCCGGCACCTCGTAGAAGGTGGGATGGCGGTAGACCTTGTCGGCGGCCGGGTCGAAGAAGGCGTCCTTCTCGTCCGGACTGGACGCGGTGATCGCACCGGCCGGCACCACCCAGATCGACACACCCTCCTGGCGACGGGTGTAGAGGTCGCGGGCGTTGCGCAGGGCAAGCTCGGCGTCGGGGGCGTGCAGGCTGCCGACATGCGTGTGCGACAGCCCGCGCCGAGCCCGCACGAAGACCTCCCAGAGCGGGGTGTGTTGCGTCATGCTGCGACCGTCTCCTTCTGTCCCGCCCGCTTCGCGGCGTATGCCGCGGCGGCCTCGCGTACCCAGGCGCCGTCGGCGTGCGCGGCCCGGCGGTGGGCCATCCGCTCCCGGTTGCACGGCCCGTTGCCGGAGATCACCTGCATCAGCTCGTCATAGTCCGGCTGGGTGTAGTCGTACGCCTGCCGCTCGTCGTTCCAGCGCAGGTCCGCGTCGGGGATGCGCAGCCCGAGGATCTCGGCCTGCTGGACGCACATGTCGACGAAGCGTTGGCGCAGATCGTCGTTCGAGAAGCGCTTGATCTTCCAGGCCATCGACTGGGCGGAGTGCGTGGAGTCGCCGTCCGGCGGACCGAACATGGCCAGCGACGGGTACCACCAACGGTCCACGGCGTCCTGGGCCATCGCCTGCTGGGCGGGGGTGCCGTGTGCCAGGGTGTGCAGGATCTCGTAGCCCTGCCGCTGGTGGAACGACTCCTCCTTGCAGACCCGGATCATCGCGCGGGCGTACGGGCCGTACGAGCAGCGGCAGAGCGGGACCTGGTTGACGATCGCCGCGCCGTCCACCAACCACCCGATGGCGCCCACGTCGGCCCAGCTCAGGGTGGGGTAGTTGAAGATCGAGCTGTACTTCTGGCGACCGTCGAGCAGCAGTTGGACCAGCTCGTCGCGGCTGATGCCGAGGGTCTCGGCGGCGGCGTAGAGGTAGAGGCCGTGACCCGCCTCGTCCTGCACCTTGGCCAGCAGGATCGCCTTTCGCTTGAGCGACGGCGCCCGACTGATCCAGTTGCCCTCCGGCTGCATGCCGATGATCTCGGAGTGGGCGTGCTGGGCGATCTGCCGGATCAGCGTCCGCCGGTACGCGTCGGGCATCCAGTCGCGGGGCTCGATCTTCTGCTCGGCGTCGACCACCTCGGCGAAGTACGCCGCCAGGTCCTCGTCCGGCGCGGGCCCGCCACGCCGCCCGCGCGCCGCCGCTGCCCGCAGCTCGGCCTCGGCGGCCTCGACCTCGCCCAGCAGGCCGCCGGGCGCCTCGTCAGTGGCGCCGTCCGGGGCGGAGAAGTCGTTGCCATACATGAGGCTAAGTGTTACAGCTTGCGCCACGTTGCACCAGGGGGTGTAACAGGAATCCGCGCATCCCATCTGTGAGCGGATGAGTGCTTTGCGCTACTTGAACACCGTCACATCGCCGTGACCTAGGCCACGAAACAAAGGTGAATCCCTGCAAAAACCTCATACCGGCCCCATATCCCGTCTTTATCGCAGGTTGCCTAGTGTCGAACCCTGGCGGTCTGCCGGTCCGGACGTAGACTTCTGCCGGACAACCGATCGGCTGCCGACATCGACATCTCCACAGAGGCCATCTCCCCCGGCCTCGGCGATCGCACCCGATTCGTCCCGACGACAAGCCGGTCCCCCCGGCCCTGACACCTGGAGTTCACCCACTCATGCGATCTCGCGTGACCCTGGTGCTCGCCATCACGGCGGTCGTGCTCGGCGGCGTCCTACTGGTCCCCACCGCGTACGCCCGGCTCGCCAGCGACAGCGGCGGAGGCGGCGGAGGAGGTACGTCGAGCGTCGCCGCGCCCGCGCCCACCCCACCACCGCCGCCCACCCTGGCTGCCGGCCCGGTGTCGGTGAGCTTCAAGGGTGAGTTCTTCTCGTGGGCTCTGCTGGACCGGAAGACGGGCAAGATCTCCGGGTCGCCGAACATGACAGCGACCAGCTCCACCGAATCGATGATCAAGGCGTGGATCGTCTCCGACTACCTGCGGCAGCTCGGCGACAAGGAGCCGCCCGCAGCGATGAAGGAGATGGCCCGACTCGCCATCGTCGACAGCAACGACGGAGCGGCCAACAAGGTCCACGCCGCTGCGGGTGGCTCCTACAAGCCCTCGTCGAGCAGCGTCCCCGACGCGGTGATCCAACGAGCGATCAAGATCTGCGGGCTGACCGACACCAAGCGCGGCAACGTCAAGCCGTACACCGGCTACTGGAGCTTCACCCGGATGTCCCCGCGCGACGCGGCCCGGGTCGGCGACTGCATCGCCGACGGTAAGGCCGCCGGCCAGAAATGGACCAAGTGGGTGTTGGACCAGATGAGCAAGGTCAAGGGCACCACGGCGGCCAAGGACCAACGGACCTCTTCCGGTGGTGGCCGCTGGGGGATCATCGACGGTCTACCCAAGTCGATCACCGCTCAGGGGCCGGTCAGCATGAAGAACGGCTGGACCCCCATCTACGGCGACGGCAACTGGCACGTCAACTGCCTCGCCGTCACCAGCAAGTGGAGTCTCGCGGTGATGCTGCGCTACCCGATCAGGACCGGCCTGGACTACGGTGCGAAGGTCTGCGCCAGTGTGGCCACCCAACTGGTCACCCCGCAGCCGGGCGCCGCCCTCAAGGTGCCGCAGCAGCCGGTCGGAAAGCTCTGATGGCCGGCAACCGTCGGGGCGACCGCCGCAACGGCGGCGAGGCCTCCCCGATTCGACTGATCGCCGTCGCGATCATCCTGATCGGGCTGGTCCTGGTGTCGCTGCGGCTGCTGCCCGGGTCGCCGTTCGAGTCGTCCGCCGCGGCCAAGTGGGGCGACGCGGGCTCCGGCACCAGCGACCGCCCCACCGGCGCCGGCACCGACCGCAGCGCCCGCCAGCCGTCCTCACCGTCGCCGAGCCCCAGCCCGTCGCTGGAGCCGCTGCCCTTCGTGGCCAAGAACCTCGATCTGGACATCGAGGGCTGGTACTCCTGGAGCGTCCTCGACCGCCGAACCGGAAAGATCATCGGTTCGAAGAACATGGGCGAAACCAGCACGACCGCCTCGATGATCAAGGCCTGGATCGTCGCCGACTACCTGCGTCGCGCCGCCGACGCCGGCCAGACCCCGAGCGACGCCAAGCTCGCCGACGCGACGCGGATCATCCGGGACAGCGACAACACCCGGGCCGAGCAGTTCTACAACCAGGTCGACCGGGACGCCTCGATCAAGCGGCTCATCTCCATGTGCAAGCTGACCGACAGCAGCGTCGCCCCCGACCGCGGCTGGAGCCGGACGGCGCTCTCCCCCCGGGACACCGCCCGGATGGGCAACTGCATCGTCACCGGCACCGCCGCCGGGCCGAAGTGGACTAAGTGGCTGCTCAACGAGATGAAGCTGGTTCGCGGTGCCGGCGACTTCGGTATCCGCAAGGCCTTCCCGGCGGCCGAGCAGAAGAAGATCGCCATCAAGAACGGGTGGATCGACCGGACCAGGGAGCAGGAGATGCACATCAACTGCCTGGCCATCGGTGACACCTGGACGATGGGCGTGATGGTCAAGTACCCGATCAACATGGGCTACGACTACGGCATGAAGAACTGCGAGAAGATCACCGAGGCACTGCTCCGCCCCGGCACCTGAGCCCCTCAGGCCGCCACCGGCCGCTCTGGCCCGAGGTTTTGGCGGGCCTGGATTGTGCCGGGCCGGCGTACTGACGGGCCGGCGTACTGACGGGCCGGCGGCCGGCGGTCAGCCGGCGAAGAACTCCGGGCCGCCGTCCGGCAGCGCCGGGGCCTCGCCGATGGCGGCGGCCCGTCGGGCCCACTCTCGCAGCCCCGCTACCTGCCGGTCGCCGAGGGAGAAGTCGAGGGTCCGGAAGTACGTGGCCAGGGTCTCCGCGTCGAAGGTCTCCCAGCGGGCAGCCGCCTCGGCGACCTGGTCCAACTCCGCCAGGCAGAGATCCCGCGAGCGCAGGAATGCCTCGTGAACCTCCTTGACCAGACCCGGGTGGGCGGCGGCGAAGTCGCGGCGGACCGCCCAGACGGCGAAGACCATCGGAAGCCCGGTCCACTCCCGCCACGCCTGCCCGAGGTCGGTGACCGTGAGGCCCTTCTGCGGTGCCTCGTAGTACGCCCGCAGCGCCACGTCCCCGATCAGCACGGCGGCGTCAGCTTCCAGCAGCATCTGGGTCAGATCCGGCGGGCAGCGGAAGTACTCGGGCCGCACGTTGTACTGCTCGGCGAGCAGCAGCTGAGCCAGCATGACCCCGGTCCGCGAGGTCGAGCCGAGCGCCACCCGGGCGCCGTCCAACTCGCCGAGGGGACGGGTGGAGACCATGTTGACCGAGAGCACCGGCCCGTCGCTGCCCACCGCCAGGTCCGGCAGGAGCAGCAGCTCGTCGGCGTGCTTCAGGTACTCCAACAGCGTGATCGGGCCGATGTCGAGGTCGCCGGCGACCAGCGCCGCGCTCAACCGGTCCGGCGAGTCCTTGTGCAGGTCGACGTCGAGCAGGGCACCGGAGCGCATCAGACCCCAGTAGATCGGCAGGCAGTTCAGGAACTGGATGTGCCCGACCCGCGGGCGTGCGATGCGCTCAGCCATGGCCCGACCGTATCCCCGGCGGCTGGCTCCGGCTCGGCGGGCCGGCCCGGAGTGGCCAAGCCCGCACTTGACGACCGTCGTACCGCCCGGGTCACGAACGGCACGAAGACCAGCACCACCAGCAGCCCGACCACACCGGCACCGGCGATCAGCGGCCGAGGAGGAACGACCGCGAGCAACGCCCCGCCGATCAGGAAGCCCCCCATCGAGCCACCCTGCACCGCCGCGCCGTAGCTGGCGTACGCCCGGGCGCGCATCGCCTCCGGCACCCGCCGAGCGGTGAGCAGGTTCGCGAAGACGTTCTCGCCACCGTTGGCCGCACCACCCACCAGCCAGAGCGGCACCAACACACCTGCCGCCGGCACCGTCGACGCGAGCAACACCATCAGGCTGCACACGGCCAGAGTGGCCAGCACCCCGCGTACCAACCCGGCGTCGTCGTCGAGCCGCCTGGCAAGTCGTACGGCGAGCCAGGTCCCCGGCAGCATGCCGGCCATCCATGCGGCACTGACCAGGCCGTACGTGGTCGCCGAACCCTCCAACGTCTCCCGGATGAAGAAGACCTCGATCACGTTGATGCCGCCGATCGCCGCGATCACCACGGCGGTGCTCACCACCATGACGAGCATCAACGGATCGCGGCGCAGCCGCCAGCCGATCTCCGTACCCCCGGGGATTGCCACGCCGCCCGACACGGCCGGGCCGTTCGCGGCGGCGGCCGGACTGGCGGCGGCCTCGCTGGCGGCGGCCTGGCTGCTCACGGCGGCGTCGCTGCTCACGGTGGCGGGCCGCCGGCCGCCGCGTCGGGTCCGCAGCAGCAGGCCCGCGACCACGAGCGCCAGGTAGGTCGCGGCATCGAGAAGCAGCGGTACGCGGGTGCCGAACTGCCCCACCAGCAGGCCCGCCAGTACCGGGCCACCGAGCGCGCCGAGCGAGACGGCGGTCTGGCTGATCGCGCTGGCTCGCGGCAGGTCGGCCGGGCGGACCATCGCCGGCAGCAGCGCGGCGAGGCAGGGTTGGGTCACCGCGAGCCCGCAGGCCAGCAGGGCGACGAGCCCTACCACCAGGACGGGTTGCTCGACGACGGCGAGGAGCGCGCAGATTGCGGCCTGCCCGAACCCGATGGTCACCAGCAGGGTACGGCTGTCCGTCCGGTCGGCGAGTCGGCCCGCGAGTGGGGCGAGTACCACCAGGGGCAGGGTCGCGGCCAGCAGCAGCCCCGACACGGCCAGCCCGCCGGCACCGGCCCCCTGTAGCGCCAGCGCCAGCGCGGTCGCGGCGAGGAAATCGCCGCAGATCGTGGTGCCCCGAGCGGCGGCGGCGAGCCAGACGTCCGACCAGCGCGACTCGTCAGTTGTGAAGGACATACTTCGAAAATAGTCCTTCACAACTGATTCATGCAAGCCTGGCTATGCCAGCGGCACCGTCCGGTACTGCACCGCGACCGTGCGCGCCCCCGGCGGTGGGTCACCCTGCCGCCGCCGCGGGTGATACGACCGGAGCAGCGCCAGCACCGCCTCGTTCAACTCGGCCAACTCGTCGGCGGTGAGCAGCAACAGCGTGTCGGTGAACAGGGCCGTGTCGTACCACTCGGCCGGCTCGTCCCCGGCGCGCCGCAACCAGTCCCGGGTCCGCTCCATGGCCCGGACCGCATGCGCCTCCACCAGCGCCTGCTCGGCCGCACGCGCCTCGGGCCCGGCATCACGCCCCGCCTCGACCAGCACACTCACACTCGGCACACGCCACAACCGCTCGCGCGCGTCCCCCCGGCTCGGCGCCTGCTCGACCAGGCCGAACTTCGCCAACGCCCGCAGGTGGTAACTGGTTGCGCTCGGTGACAGCCCGACGATCTCGGCACACTCTGTGGCAGTCCCGCCACTTTCGCGACTGTTCAAGTACTCCATGATCGCGATCCGGGCCGGATGGGCCATCGCCCGCATCACCTGGGGGTCGCTGATCGTCATCCGGCGCGAATCGGAGCGGGCCTCGGTCATAGGCCCATGATCCCGGGCAGTCCCCCAACCTGCCATCACCCCCGCGTCCCGTTCGGACCACCGCGCGTCGACCACGCCTTTACCTACGGCAGCGAGCGGGCGAATTTGACGACGGGCACGCTTGGCTGGATGGCCTGAATGGCGAGCGCGGCTTGGCGCCTCAGCAGCGCGGCGCGGCGGCGCGGCTTGGCAGCGCGGCGGCCAGAGCGGCTCAGCGGCGCGGCTTCGCGGCGCGGCGCGGCGCGGCTTCGCGGCGCGGCGCGGCGCGGCTTCGCGGCGCGGCGCGGCTTCGCGGCGCGGCGCGGCTTCGCGGCGCGGCGCGGCTTCGCGGCGCGGCGCGGCTTCGCGG
>NZ_VITD01000014.1:0-188908 GCF_007827755.1 Micromonospora sp. CNZ322 | reverse complement strand
CGCCTGGCTCCACCACTACAACCACCACCGACCCCACACCGCCACCAAAGGCCAACCACCCATCACCAGGTTGACCAACGTCCCTGGGCAGTACAGCTAGCTAGTTGTCGACGGCACCGAGGGTGGTGCCGGCCTCCGTCGACCGACATGATCGTGCTCGATCCAGGATCGAGTGGCCTCCCGACGCCGGCAACGCCACTACAACATGGATCGAGCGCGATCATGCGGGGGAGCGGGTTGGGCGGGCGCTGGCAGGGTGCGGGGCAGCGGCGGTCAGCGGCCCAGGGGGAAGATCAGGTCGGTTGCCAGCGCCGTCCAGCCAGTCTGGTGCCAGGCGAACAGGCCGGCCCCGTTGTCGCCGTGGAAGTACTGGGGAGACAGCTCACTGATCGAACAGCCCCTTGATGCCATGTCTTGTGAGCAGCTCGGGCAGGGGGTCCACGGAGCGTCGACGGCCCGGACGCCAGATGCGCCCCACGTTGATGGAGGCGTTGGGTCCCGGGACGTCGTAGGGACCACCCCGGGGGTAGACCGCCAGGGAACTCCCCCACATCATCCCCGCATCGACCCAGCCCATGCGCTCGATCTCATCCCAGGCGTACGAACGCCGCAAGCCTGAGCGATCGCGGATCAGCAGCCCCAGGTCGTCGGCGAACACTGCGTTTTTCAAGCGTGTGACGGCGACGATGATCGAGGCGGCACCAAACGCCAGGACTGTCCAGTTGAGCAGGTCGAAGAGCACCTCGACAACGATCATCACGACCAGGATCACGCCCGGTATCGCGATGGTGGGCCAGACCCGCGACTGACCGAGGACCTGCACCTCGCCCACCGGTTTCACCGACTCCCCCACGACCGATCACGATAGTGAATGTGTCGCACATCCGCGTTCCGCGTCACGCCATTCGACATGAGGCGCGCTTGAGGTCAGGCACGCTCCCGGTCGAGCGACATTGCCGGCAGCCTGATGAGATTCGACCCCGTCGTCACCACCTGCCGTGTCCCTCAGAGGTGCTCGAGAACGCCCTGGAACGCCGGACGGTCACGGTCACCAGGGGTGACCCGCCACCCATTGATCAGCTGCCGGGGCACGGGTGGCAGCGCGGTCAGTTCCGCGGCGTACTCACGAACCAACGCCGGCAACCGGTAGCCAGCCGGCTCGTCGAGGTACACCAGGTGCGTGTCGATCAACTCCTCGAGCGCCCGCCACACGCGCTCGGCCGTGACGCCGAGCCGCGCAGCGGCGTTGTCCGGCAGCAGCTGACCGTCCGGTACGCCGCCGAGTAGTTCGATGAGCCGACCGGCCACCTCATCCTCAGAGCGAACCGCCGCGAAGCCGGTGGCGAGCCGATCCCGCATGGAGAGGTCACCGTGCGCCAACCAGTCCAGCCGGCGACGTCCGTCGCCGATCTGGGCGACCAGCCGATCCATGGACAGCGCCGGCCGGCCGGCCAATCGTGCGCCGGCGACCCGCAGGGCCAGCGGCAGTCCGGTGCAGAGCCGGAGCAGTTCCCGGGTCGCGGCGGGATCGGCGTCAAGCCGCTCCGGGCCCGCCAGCGCGCCCAGCAGGGCTCGCCCGTCAGCGTCACCGAGCGCGCCGGTCATGATCCGGCGCACCCCGTCGAGGCTCCGCAGTTGGCGCTGGGCGACCACGACGAGCGCGGGCCCGGGACCGGCGGGGACCAGTGGGCGTACCTGCGCGGCGTGGGTGACCCCGTCCACCACCAGGAGGAGGCGGCGGCCAGCGAGCCGGGAGCGGAGCCGGCCGGCACGCTCCTCCGGGTGCTGTGGGACGTCGGCGGCGGCGACGCCGAGGCTGCGCAGCACCCGGGCGACGACCTCCTCGCCCGGCATATCGGTCTGGTACCCCAGATCGACGTAGACCTGGCCGTCGGGGAAAGCGGCCGCGACGGTGTGGGCGGCGCGGACCGCGAGCGCCGACTTGCCGCCGCCGGCGGGGCCACAGACCACCGCGACGGCGGGCGCCGCGCCGGTCACCGCGGCGACCACGTCGGAAAGTTCCCGGGTACGCCCAACGAAGGCGACCAGGTCCGCCGGCAGCTCGCGGGGCGCCACCCAGCTTCCGTCGACGGCCGGTACCCGGTGCTGGGCGACAGCGACCGGCTCGGCCACCACAGGCGGCACCCAGATCAGCTCGGGCGATCGGTCGAGCATGGCGCGGTGCAGTGTTGCCAGTTCGCTACCGGGCTCGATGCCGAGCTGGTCGTAGAGGCTGTTTCGGGCCGCCCGGTACGCGGACAGCGCAGCGGGGGTGTCGCCGCACCGGTAGAGGGCGAGCATCAGTTGGCCCCAGGCGCGTTCTCGCAACGGATGGGCCGCGAGGTGCTCACGCAGGCCAGCGAGCAGGCCGGCGTGCTCACCGACGGTCAACCGCGCTTCGGCCAACTCTTCGAAAATCTGCAGCCGTTGCTCGTCCAGCGTCGCCCACCGGTTGTCCAGCGAGGTGCTGCGTGGCAGGCCGTCACCGGCCGGCCCGTGCCACTGGGCGAGGGCAGCGGCGAGCAGGCCGATCACCGCCACTGGGTCGGCACTGTCCCGTCCCGCCCGGGCGTCGCCCGCCAGCCGCAGGAACTCGGTGACGTCGAGCTCACCCCCGGCCAACCGCAGCTCATACCCGCCCGGGTGAGCGACGATCCGGTCACCGACCGCGCGGCGCAGACCGGCCACATGGGAGCGAAGGTTCGCCACCGCCGACGCGGGGGTGGGGCCGGCCCAGACCATCTGCGAGAGCCGGTCCAGCGAGACCGGCCGGTTCGCCTCAAGGGCAAGCCCGGCCAGCACCGCCCGACGCTTGGCAGCACCCATCGCCACGAGCTGGCCATCGACCCGTAGCTCCACAGTGCCCAACAGCCGAATATCGATCTTCATCTCACCGCTCCCCCGTTAACCCATGAGCGCGCTCAGGCTAGGCGGCGGTGCAACGGCACAACAAGGCCAGCGTAGGGCGACAACGAGGTGACGAACGTCAATTTCCACGACAGCGTGTCGGTGTAACAAAATCGGAAGGACAGGCGCTCCTTCGAAGAAAGGCTGACTACGTGAGGCAGCCGTCCTCGCGGGAGCAGGGCCGGGCGGGCGGGCTGCTACACGCCCATCCGGCTGCCGTGCTGATCAGAGGGACAGGATAAAGGGCCGAGCGACAGCACCAAAATGCCCGCCTCCGTCACTTGATACCGGGTTGCCAGATCGATACCGGATTACGGGCCGCCCCTCCTCTTCGGCCATTCAAAGCGGTCCAGGAGGAGGACGTGATCGCCTCGTACCGCCAGCCCAAAAGGCGACTGTTCTTCGTCACCTTGAAAGTGGTCTCTCCGCCTCGATCCAATGTGACCACCGAGTTGTCCAAGTCCACTACTGCCACCAGGCCGGCCATTGACAGATTGAGCGAGTAGCAGTGGAAGCCGACGTCAGCCGCACGAGAGTCCGTGGAGAGAACCCAGGAGGGACGGCCGTCCGTCAACCAGCAGCAGATTCCGGGGAGTAGGACCCCAGCTGCGAGGTCCTGCCGTCCCGCACCTGGAGGTAGCGCCCAGAGACCCGCCTGCCGAGCAAGGAGCCGTAAGAAGCCGGCGGCGCAGCCTCCGCATGGGATCCCGCAGACCGCTTGGCTCACCGGCGGCACCGCTGGCATGATCCGGGGCGTGCACAAACCAGCCCTCGTGATCGGACTCCTGGTGGCCCTGGCTGCCTGCGCGTCGTGCGCAGAAGTCCCCCAGAACAAGACCTACCAGGTCGGCTCACCCTCGATGGAGCCGACGATCGCGGAGGGGTCGACCATCACCGCCGAGGTGGTGGAGCCTGGCGGCTACCAGCCGCGCCAGGGCGACATCGTGGTGTTCGACGTTCCGGACACCTGGGATGCCGAGGGACAGGACCAGCCACGGGTCTATCGGGTGGCTGCGGTGCCCGGCGACACCATCAGCTGTTGTGACCCGCAGGGCCGCATCGTCCGTAACGGTACCGCCGTAGACGAGCCCTACCTCGCCAGGACGGGCGCCACGCCGGCAGAGATCCAGCCGTTCACCGTGCCGGCGGATGAGCTGTATCTCCTCGGCGACAATCGAGGTGTGGCCAACGACTCGGCACAGCTCGGGCCAGTGCCGGTGACAAACGTGATCGGCGTCGTCAAGCGCTGAGGCGGGACCCGGCAAACGAGGTCGACGCACTGACCGACGACAGCGCCCCCCGGATGGGAACGACCTGGGCCCTTGCGGTCCCGTCCCGTCCGGAGGGCGCTGCCCTTTCAGGAACTCATGCTCGGGTCAGCCCCGGGCGTGCAGTGGCCGACGTGCCTTTTCAACTCCGCCTGTTCGGATCGCTCAGTGCCTCCCACTCCTCCGTGCTGGGCGGATACGGAGCCCAGTGCGGCAGGTAGAACGGCAACTGTGGTGGATCTGCCACGGTAAACGGCTTGAATTCCGGGTCGGCGATCACCCGGTGGACGAACTCGGCCGTCGACATGTCAAACCGTTGCAACGGCCCGCCGTCGCCCCCGCGGGACACCACCGGCCACCGGTTCGGCTCCACGGAACGGTCCGCCAGCCAGAAGTGATCCCCCTCGGACATGTCGATACCCCACTGGATCAGGCCCGGCCCGGTGTCCGCCCCGAAGATCCCGTAGGGCGCATACAACTGGGCGGCGAAATCATCCATCGCCGCCATCTGCCGGCTACCGGCCCACATCGATAGCAAGGGCTGGTGGTCGTGCTCGTCCGTCGGCCGCAGCAGACTGAGGTAGCCCGAGAACGACCCCGGCACGAATCTCCGGCTCAATTCCTTGAAGTCGGTCGGCAGTGCGACGCCGAGTTCGGCCTCCGTCTGCTCCCATCCAGGACCCTCGGGTTCCTGGCGCCATCCCGTCTCCTCGACGATCCGGTCCACCCAGTTCATTGCGACTCTCCGGCCTTTCTCGGTCACGGTATGTTGAGAACCGAAGTGCTGACCACCGAGGCGCCGCTCGATGTCCAAGCCTCCATGGTTATGCTCGTCGGTACTGGATTATCGCCGACATAGTTGGGCGTGGCCGTGTAATACACGGTGTTGCCCGCCTCAATGGAAGCCGCGATCTGGTTCTCGAATGCCTTCATGGTGACGCGGTTGGCTCTCGGGTACAGCGGCACCAGGTTGCGACGGTCGTAGCCGCTGCCGCCGAGCTGACGGCCGAGCAGGTGGCCCCGGTCGAAACCCGCCTTGCTGCCCTTCGGGAAGCTCTCCTTGAAGCCCGGCTTGTCCTTTGGCCACGGGGCGGGCGAGCCGATGATCATCGTGTCGGGAATGCCGCTCTTCAAGAGGTTACCGTCCTGGTCGGTGTAGTTGAAGCCGGTCTTACTGAGACAGGCCGCCACCCCCCGCGCCCGGCCGTTCCCGTCCAGCGGCCGGTAGTACGTCCAGTTTTCCGCGCCGTCGCCACAGTCCTGCTGGGTCCTCGGGGCAACCGTGTCGATCGGCTTCCACTCGACCTGTCGGTCCGGGGTGGTGAACAGGCCAAGCTCGTAGTTGGGCTTGCCACCGACGGCAGACTCCTGCCCCGAGGAGGCCGTGGGACTGGCGTCCAGCAGGATGTCGGCAAAGAGCCTGAAGACGGTTAGGGCCGGGTTGCCGCGCCCCTTCGTGACGCTCTTGCCGACCCCCTTAACGGCATCCTTGAGGTCGCCCCAGATTCCGCTGAGGGTGAGATGGCCGTCGATCTCGACGCTGCTGATCGGGTTGCCGCCGCCGAAGGCGTACCGATTGCCGTTCCACGGGTCCAGGCCGAGGTTCATGTCGGCCAAGGCACCGTTGTAGTTGTCCCTGGACAGGAACCTGTTCAGGTTCGGGCTATAGTCACGGAAACCCATGTCGTAGTCGCCGGAGGCCTGGTCCCACCGCTTCGCGTTGAAGCGGTAGGCGTTGTACGGCTCCTTCGTGGGGTCCGTCGCGTCCGGCTTGTCGATGCCTGTGAACTCGACCTCGTTGTCCTTGCCGTACGCGGTGTAGCCGTACGTGGCCTTCGTGTTGCCCGACTCGTCGGTCAACTGCTCGACATCGGTGTGCGGGTTGTAGCCGTAGTAGCCGTCCTCCTCGGTCCCGTCGTCCTTGTGTGTGACCTGGGACAGACGCTGGCCCGACGGCGAATACTGGTACGACTTCGCAACCTTGCCGGCGGCCTCCTCGTCCAGGATCTCGGACGAGAGGCCCAGGTAGTTGAAGGTGGTGAGCTTCTGCTTCGGACCACCGGCGTCCGTCGTCTTGGTCGCCGTACGGTCCAGCGGATCGAATGTGTACTTCGTGACCGAGGTTGCCGTGCCCTTCTTGGCCCGCTTCTCGGTGATGTGGTCGAAACCGTCGTAGATGTTGCGCTCGATCACGGTGCCAGCCGCGGCGATCGTGTCCAACCGGCCGAAGGGGTCGTAGTTGTAGGACGACGTCACTCCGCCGGTCGTCGCCGTGAGGAGACGGTTCCGGTCGTAGTTGTACGTTGTCGTGGCGCCCTTGACCGTCTGGTTGATGACGTTGTTGTTGGCGTCGTGCTCGTAGGTTTCCGTGCCGGGCGCATCGCCCGTCTTGGTGACCGACACCAATCGGTCGCGCGGGTCATAGGTGTTCTGGGTGTTGTTCGAGACGTACGCCGAGGAGTTGTCGGCGCGCATCTTCTTGCTGTTGTCGGTGAGGCGGTTGCCGTTGAGGTCGTAGGTCATCGAGTGCTCGGAGACCACCTGCCCGTTGGGCTTCTCCTCGACCTGGGACTTCAGCAGGCCGTCGAGGTAGTAGGCGTGCTCAACGGTGTTGCCGTTGCCCTTCGTCTCCTTCAGCCTTTCGCCACGGCTCGTGTACGTAAAGGTGGTGACCTTCTTGTCCGTGGCGGTGGCCGACTTACTGTTGGTGACCTTCCAGACCTGGTCCCGCTCGTCGTACTCGAAGACCGAGTACTGCTTGTCATGCTCGGTGGTCAGCGGGGCGCCGTTCTCGTTGTAGCTGAACGTGGTGGTGTTCTTGAGCGTCCCCGACTTCTTCTCGGTGACGGTCTCCACCTGGTTCAGACCGGTGTACGTGACGGCGTAGCTGTCGACCCGGCTGTTCGGCGACGAGTCCGTGACGGTCTCGAGGTTGCCGTTCGGGTCGTAGCGGTAGGCGTAGTCATGCCGTTCGTCGTCCGCCTCGCCGGTGTTGTTCCGGACCAGCTTGACCGCGTCCGCGACGACCGTCCCGGTGGCCTCGTCGGAGAGCGTTACCCGGTGGCCGTTGCCCTCCGTGAAGCTGTACGAGCCGAGGCTGACCCAGGTGCCGGCGTTCGCCGCCTGGTTCACCGACTTCACCGCGTTGCCGGCGCCGTGACTCACCGTGTACTTGGCGTCGGTGGCCGCGCCGGTCACGGTCGGGTATCGGGCGAACACCTGGTACGTGCCGGCCTGCGGCACGTTCAACTGCCAGGTGAAGGTATTCGCGCCGGTGCCAGCCGACCGGCTGGCGTAGTTCGTGCCATATCTGTTGGGGGCCGATTTCGCCACCGCCCAGGTGCCAGTCGCGGTGGTGTTGTTGAAATCGGAGTTGTCAACCAGCACCACCTGCCTGCCGACCGGGACACCATTGTCCCCGCGGGACTTCAGCTTGCCGTCCGGGTAGTAGGACCAGGTCATCGTCCGGTTGGCCGTGGACGTCGACGGGTCCTCACCGGCCGGCGTCAGCGTCCGCTTGGTCTGACCGCCAAGCTCGTTGTAGTCGTACCCGGTGGCGATGTCCCACGGGTCGCTGGTGCTCTTCGTCCAACCGTTGTCGAAGTAGGTGTACCGGGTGTCGTTGCGGACCTCTTCGCCCGCCGACGGCGGCGCCGACAGGGTCTTGAGTCGCCCTGCCTCGTCGTACTCGTAGGTGGTGACATCCGCCGTCTTGTTGCGGGCATCGTCCTTGTCGAAGGCGGTGCGGCTCTCCTTGACCCGGTTGAGCTTGTCGTACACCTTCACCGTGGTGAAATCGTCCGGGTCGTCCGTGGTGGCCACGCCCCGCGGGCTGATCACCTTGGTCTGGTTGCCGACCTTGTCGTACTCGTACTGAGTGGTCCGGTACGTGACGGTCCCCGCGTCGGCCGTGTGCGGGATCTTTACCTGCTTCGGCTTGCCCCGCGCGTCCAGCGTCGACTCGATGGTGTTGCCGAGCTTATCGGTGGTGGACACGACCAGGCCGTCCCGGTCGTATGCCTGGCTCGTCCACTTGCCGAGGGCGTCCGTGGTCTTGGTGAGCCGGTGTGCCTTGTCGTGCTCCAGCAGCGTGGTGTAGTCAGCGGGATCGGCAGTGGCGTTCTTGCGCGCGTCGACCACCTTCCGCACATTGCCGACGTTGTCGTACTCGTAGGTGATCTTCTGGCCCTTGGCGTTGACGACGCTGATGAGCTGGTAGATCTCGTCGTAGCTGTTGGTGGCGGTGTAGTCTCCCGCCGTCGGGGTCAAATTCCCCTTCGGCTCGGTGACCGTTCGCAGATGGCCTGTCTTGTCGTAGGTGTAGGAGGTCCTCCGCTCCGGGTCCCCGGGCACGTCGACCGGTGCCAGCGTGTACGCGAGCTGGTCGGCGGTGTCGTAGAAGGCCTTGGTGACCGCGCCGTTGGGCGCGTACGACTCAGAGACGTTGTCGTTCTCGTCGTACTTCCGTGGCGGCGTGACGATCCAGACACCCGCGGCCTGGTCCTTGGCCACCCGGAACTCCAGGGGGCGCCCGAAGGTGTCGTACGACTGGAAGGTGTCGTGCTTTAGCGCGTCGGTGACCCTGGTGACCTGCCCCCGCGGGTCGTACTCGAACGTGGCGGACCGGGTCTCCGCATCGGTGATGGTCTGCGGGTAGCCGTTGTCGTCGAACCGGCTGTTGGCAGTGACGTTGCCCTCGGCGTCCGTCGCCGTCAGCAGCTGGCCCCACGCGTCGTAGGTGTATGAGGTCTTGTAGTCCTCCGGGTCCAACGTGGTGTTGCCCATCGGGTCGACGACCCAGGACAGGTCACCGTCGGTCTCGTAGCCGAAGGTCCACTTGCGTCCCTCCGGGCTGGTCTTCTCGGTCAGCTCCGCCACGTACCCATTGAGCTGCCGTTGGTAGTTGAGGACGGTGCCCGAGGTGCCGTTGGCGACCGCCTCGGGGTCCTTCATCTCGGTCGGGTAGCCAGTCTTGGCGTCGTATCGCCATGACGAGACCGCGCCGTTCGCCTCCCTCAACTCGGTGACGTTGTGCCCGTCGTCCCAGGTGAGGCCCATCGTCTGGTTCTTGGCATTGGTCGTCTCGCGCGCCCGGCCGTATCCGTCCAACAGGTAGACACTCGCCCGGCTCTCCGCGTCGGTGACCGTGGTGCGAATATCGTTGGTCGCGTCCGGGTCGACGTAACCGAACTGGGTGAGGTGACCGAGCCTGTCCTCGTAGTTCTTCGTCCGCCAGTGCCACTTCGGGTCGTCCCCGGCGGACGGCGAAAAGTACTGCAGTTCGGTGGCGTTGCCTCGCGGGTCGGTGACCTTGACCAGCTTGACGTTTTTGTTGCCCTGCGTCATGTCGTAGGCGAACTTGAACGTCTTCGGCGCACCCATGGTGCCGCTTGAGCCGTACCCGTCGACCAGCTCGCCGAGTAGACCCTTGTCCGTGTAGGTGAAGGTCATCTTCCGACCGGAGATGTCGGTGATCTGCGAGATGTGGTCGATGATCTTCGGGTTGGTCAGGTTGGTCGCCCCGGACACCCGGGCCCAGGTGGTGTCGTTGATGTAGTCGTAGGTCTGACCCTTGGCGTAGTAGTCGATCGTCAGGGTCTTCCGGCCGGCCGCGTCGGTGATGTACCGGAGGAACTTGGTCGGCTTGTTGTTGGACTTCCGCTCCTCGTAGGTGAACGTCATCGTGTTGCCGTTCTTGTCCACCGTGCTGGTGAGAAAGCCCTCGCAGTCGTAGTAGAACTGCGTGCGGTCCGGCTTGGTCAGCCGCCAGGCCCGCTGCTCCTGCGTGTTCGGCTTGCAGTCGAGCGCGGTGACCTTCTCCAGGTACAGGTGGACGCCCTTGGGGCTCTTCCACGTCGAGGTCGCCGGATCCCAGGTGAACCAGTGGCTGGTGCCGTCGCCGTCGGTCAGGGTGACTTTCGTCGGGTTCGGGTTGGGGTGGAAATTGAGGGGGGTCCCCAGGCGCATCATCGATGACGCCTGCAGCGACCAGCCGTGCCCGGCGACGGAGTCGCTGGTGTCCAGCGAGTTGTAGGACATCCGGACGAAGGTTGACGGGCCGCGAGACGGGTTGGTGAGCGCGTCATACGACCAGACGGTGTTGCCGGCGTACAGGTTGTTCATCAGGGTGCCGCCGGCGCCGGTGTTCTTCCCCGCGTACGAGTAGAACTTCTCCAGACCGAGTTGGTCGGAGGTCGGCTCCTCCACCGCCACGTTCTGCGGCAGTCCCTTGATGGGGCTGATCGCCGAGAGCTTCCGTTGGTCGTTCTTGTTGCGCAGGTCCCAGCTGAGGACGTATTCGCTGCGCTTGTTGCCCTCGGTCGACGACGGCGGGGTCTTCACCTGCGCGGTGACGTCGACCGTGCCACCGGCCACCACATTCTTCGGCAACGGCGTGCGCAGCTCGTAGGTCTCGTCGGGGAATTCCTCCAGGACACCCGCCGCGTTGTACCGCTTCCAGTCATAGGACAGCTCCCAGTCGGCGGTGTTCCAGGCCGCGAGGGTCGGGTTCGACACGGTCACCGGGAGGGTGTAGGTAGCGTTCGGAGTCAGCGTTTGCGGCGTCGAGGCGGCGTAGTAGGTCGACTCGGCGGTCTGTTCGAGGTAGGTGACCTCCAGCGTCGGCCGCAGCAGGGGCTCTTCCGCCTCGGACGACAACAGCATGGCCCGCGCCGTGAGGTTCGTTTCGTCGCGCTGGCGCAGGAGGAAGCCCTTGTTGCTGCTGGGCGTGGTGAGCCAGCCCTGCACCGCGGGCGTGACGTTCCAGTTCGCCCACTCCGGGTCGTTGGTGAATCCGTTGAAGCTCGCCTTCCAGCTGGTGTCGTAGTCACCGCCACCACCGGTCGTGAGCCACGCGGCGGTGCCGTTGCTGGTGCTCCAGGTCGCCTTGCTCTCGTCGAACGCCGTCGTCAGCTTGTGGACGTCGACGTACTCGTCGGTGTCGGTGCCCGGGTAGAGGTAGGTGTTGTACATCCTCAGCTGGGCGTCGACCACCTGGGCGCTGGTCGGGACACCGGCCAGGGCGGGGAACTTGATCAGGCCCCGGGTGTCGCCGTAGTAGTCGGAGTTGTTGCCCGGACTGACGTACGGGTCACCGTCGTAGACATCGACGTTCTCGGTCGAGCGGGTCTTCGACAGTGTGGTGTCGATGACGCCGTCGGTGCCGGTCGCGTTCGTGCCGGCGGTCCGGTAGATCCGGGTGATCTGGCCCGCCTTCGGCAGCATCGCCGGCTGGGTCGGACCGGCGAAGAGCTGCCCGCCCCGGGTCTTGACCGCCACCATGTAGTAGTAGAACTTGCGGTCCATCGGGTTGGTGTTGTCCGCCGCCGTCGGCACCGCGGTGGTGTCTTGATACGTCAGTGTGCTCGACGAGACCGGCGCGATGAGCGTCGTGGCCGACGGCGTGAAGTTCTGGTGCACACTGCGGTGCACCTGGTACTCGACCACGTCGTCGTTGTCGGCCGTGGTGGGCGTCGGGTCACCGTACGACGGCCAGGTCAACACGGCGCCGGTCGAGGTGACCGTCGTCGGCGGGTTCACTGCCACACCGGGCCGCCCGTAGGTGACGACCAGCTTCGGCAGGTTGTAGTCCCGCCGGTCGTTGGCGTAGGCGTACTCCGACGCCTCGAAGACCGGGCCGCCCTGGCCGAGGGTCGTCTCGTTCTTCGCCTGCAGCGAGAAGCCGTAGTTGGCCTGGGTCTTGTTGACCCATTGCTGCACCACGCTGCGCACCGGGAAGGACAGCCAGGCGCTGGACTTCGCCGCGTCCTTCACCGCGCCCTGCTTGCTGAACCGCACGGCGTCGGCGATCACGGCCTCGTTGGCCACGTCGGCGAGCACGACCTTGCCGGTGGTGCCGGCGTCGAACTGGTGGGTGCCGAGGGTCTTCCAGGCTCCCTTTTCGTCAGGCGTCCGCTGGTCAATCGTGTAGTCGGTCCTCTTCCCGCCGGACGAGTGGACGGTGTATTTGGCGGTGTCGGTCCGGTCGAAGGCGCCGACGTAGTGCACCTCGACCTTGTAGTCACCGGCTTCGGTGAGGGTCGGCGTCCAGGTGTAGGTCTCCCCGGTCACCGCGTCCTTGTTCACGCGATAGTCGGTGCCGACCGCCTCCGAGGTCAACGTGCTCGTCGACGCTGTCCAGGTGCCCTGCGCCGACGAGCCGGTGTTGCCGTCGTCGACGGTCACGAAGTTGCCCGCCAGCCCGGTGTCGACCTTGTTGTAC
This sequence comes from Micromonospora sp. CNZ322, assembly GCF_007827755.1. Taxonomy (NCBI): domain Bacteria; kingdom Bacillati; phylum Actinomycetota; class Actinomycetes; order Micromonosporales; family Micromonosporaceae; genus Micromonospora; species Micromonospora sp. CNZ322. Next base: position 176,512 of record NZ_VITD01000014.1, on the reverse strand, counting down.
ATCGAGTTCCAGGTCGCGACGTCCTCGTCCCACGCGGCGGTGACCCGACGCGCCTCGATCGGCACGTCGTACTGCCAGGCGGTGTGCGTCTGGGAGTAGTACATCTCCAGACGTGCGTCGTCGATCGTGGTGTTCGCCGGAACCAGGCTGGTGTCGAACTTGACCAGTGAGCGCCACTTTCCCGAGCCCGACGTGCCGACGGACAACGGCCACTTGGTGACGTCCTGCCCGTACGCGTGGGCCGGGTCGGCGGAGTTGATCTGCACGTCCTGCGCGTCGGTCGGCACCGGCTGGACCTTGATGGTCGGGTCGATGACCACCGGGTAGACCCGTGCCCGGTCGGCCAGCCAGCCACCGTCGGCGGTAACCGTGATCGTCGACCGGCCACCGGTCTGGCTCACCCTCTGGGTGACCTTGTCGCTCCACACCTTGCCGACCGGTGACGCCTTGTCGTCCTTCGCGTCGTACATGAACGGCGCCGGCATCACGAAGACCGGCTCACCGCCGCCCGGACGGACGAAAGCGATCGAGCCGTCCTCCCGCTGCTGGGCGGTGAGGCCGGCTGTGTCCAACGTGAACGTGTACGACACCGGGCCGCTCGGGGCCCGGCGCAGGACGATCTTCTCCTTCAGCGCCGTGGAGGTGACGTCATACACGACATCCGCGCCACCGGCCACACCGGCGTAGGTCACCGTCGAGCCGGACACCGTCGGCGTCACGCCCTTCGCCGCGCCCTCCAGACCCAGCTCGATGCTCCGCCCACCCTGCTCGAAGCGGACCAGTTCATCCGAGCTGTCACCGAACAGGCTGGTGAAGCTGTTCGTCAGGTTGCCCTGGACGTACCCCTTGTCCTTGACCGGACGGACCCGGGTGTCGATGGTCTGGAACTTGCCCTTCTCGTCCCGGTAGTGCAGCGGAACCATCGAGATCTCGGCCTGCGTCCGACCGTCCGAGAGCTGGTAGACCTTGCCGTTGGCGGTCCGCTTGCCGGTGAGCTCCTTGACCCGCTTCTGCGGCGGCCACTTCTTCGCCGCCGGCGGCTTCTCCTGCACCGCCAACCCGGCGCTGACCACCTCGTGCTTGGCCCGATCGGATCCGCTCCCACCCACCAGGTTGTCGGCGGCCTTCCCGAACCTGGAGAGGAAACCGTCGTCCTCCGCGGCGCTCGCCGCGCGATCCGCACTGTCGGGTTGGTGGTCCGATAGGACCTCCGTCCCGCCCAGCGTGGCCACCAGGGCCAGCGCCAGCCCCCCGATCAGGGGACCCCGCAATTTCTTCTTCACCCGTTTCCCTCCGGTCTGGAGACAGACACGTCGGGTGGAGGCTAGGAACGGGCGATATACGGACCGGCATCACTCAGCTACTTTCCAGCAGCCGACCCCGGCCGAGCAGGGGTTGGGGAAAGCTCCACGAGGACGTCAGCGGCGGAGGGTGAGGATCAGGTCGGCTACCAGGGCCGTCCAGCCGGTCTGGTGCCAGGCGCCCAGGCCGGCCCCGTTGTCGCCGTGGAAGTACTCGGGGAAGGCGATGAGGTCGCGCCAGTCCGGGTGGGTCTGGAACATCTGAGCGGCACCGTAGATCGGCCGTCGACCCCAGTCGTCCTGGGTGAACAGCGAGATCAGCCGGGCGGAGAGGTCGTCGGCGATCTCGTCCAGGGTGTGCTTCACCCCGGAGCGGGTCGGGTACTCCACCTGGAGGTCGTCGCCGAAGAACGCCGCGTAGTCGCGCAGCGCGCTGATCAGCAGGAAGTTCGTCGGCATCCAGATCGGACCGCGCCAGTTCGAGTTGCCCCCGAACAGTCCGCTGGTCGATTCGGCCGGTTCGTAGCCGACGGAGAACTCCTGCCCGCCGAGGGTGACCGAGAACGGCTTGTCCAGGTGCGCGCGGGACAGCGTACGGAGGCCGAAGTCGGAGAGGAACTCGTCCGGGTCGAGCATCCGGGCGAGCAGGCGGACCACCTGCTCCGGGCCGACCATGGACAGCAGCCGCTGCTGCCGGCCGTCGGGACCCAGTCGGCGAGTGCCGATCACCTGGGCGTACTCCGGGCGGTTGGTGAGGAACCAGCGCAGCCGGGCGCCCAACTCCGGTAGGTGGTGCAGGGTCCGGGCGGTGAGCCGGGTGGTGGCGGCCAACGGCAGCAGCCCGACGACGGAGCGGACCTTCAGCGGCACCTTCGTGCCGTCGGCGAGGCGCAGCACGTCGTAGAAGAAGGCGTCCTCCTCGTCCCACAACCCCTGCTCGTACGCGGCGGCGGCAATGTAGGCGAAGTGCTCGAAGAACTTGGTGGCGGTGTCCACCCAGGTCCGGTCGTGTTCGGCGAGCACGATCGCCATGTCCAGCAGGTTGAGCGCGTACATGCCCATCCAGCCGGTGCCGTCGGACTGCTCCAGCACACCGGCGACCGGCAGCGCCGCCGAGCGGTCGAACGGCCCGACGTTGTCCAGCCCGAGGAAGCCGCCCTCGAAGACGTTGTTGCCGCCGGTGTCCTTGCGGTTGACCCACCAGGTGAAGTTCAGCAGCAGCTTGTGCATCACCCGGGCCAGGAACTCGTAGTCCCGGCCGCCGTCGATCTCGAACACCTTCAGTGCCGCCCACGCGTGCACCGGCGGGTTCACGTCGCCGAACGCCCACTCGTACGCCGGGATCTGCCCGTTGGGGTGCAGGTACCACTCGCGGAGCAGGAGCAGGATCTGCTCCTTGGCGAAGCCCGGGTCGACCCGGGCGATGCTCACGCAGTGGAAGGCCAGGTCCCAGGCCGCGTACCAGGGGTACTCCCACGGGTCGGGCATGGAGATGACGTCGAAGCTGGTCATGTGCCACCAGGCGCTGTTGCGCCCATGTCGACGTCCGGCCGGCGGCGGTGTCGAGCCCGGGTCGCCTTCGAGCCAGCGTTTGACGTCGAAGTGGTAGAACTGCTTGCCCCACATCAGCCCGGCGATGGCCTGCCGGGCGACCAGCGCCTCGTCGGGTGTGGCGGCCGGCGGGATCACTCCGGCGAAGAACCGGTTCGCCTCGGCCCGCCGCGCCCACACCACGGCCTCGAAGCCGTCGCTGAGGTCGGCCGGGGGCGGCGGCGCGGCGGCCGGCGGCGACGCGGTGCGGGTCAGCCGCAGCCGGATCTGGCGCTGCCCGCCGGCCGGCACGTCGAGCACGTAGTGCAGGGCGCCCTTGGTGCCCTCCCGGGCCGGGTTGACGGTGGCCGCGCCGTTGACGACGTGGTCGTTGATGCCGTCCTTCGGGTACGGGGAGCGGCCGGGCAGGCCCCAGAGCCGTTCGGCGTTGGTGTCGTTGTCGCAGAGCAGCGGCACCGGGCCGCCGTCGCCCTCCAGCAGCAGTTGGCCGAGCACCCGGTGCTCGCCGACGAGCCGGGTGCCCTGGCCGGTCAGCCGGGGGATCCGGTCGCCGCCGGGCAGGCCCCAGGACCAGGTGTTACGGAACCACACTGTGGGCAGGACGTGCAGGGTGGCCGCCTGGTCGCCCCGGTTGGCGACGGTCACCACCATGCAGAGGTCGGTCGGGGACGCCTTGGCGTAGTCGACTGTCACCGCCCAGTACCGGTCGTCGTCGAAGATCCCGGTGTCCACCAGCTCGTACTCGGTGTCGTCGCGGCCGCGCAACGCGTTCACTGCGACGAGTTCGTCGTACGGGAAGGCCGCCTGCGGGTAGTGGTAGCGCCAGCGCATCCAGGAGTGGGTGGGCGTGGAGTCCTCGTACCACCAGTACTCCTTGACGTCCTCGCCGTGGTTGCCGCCGTCGCCGCCGAGGCCGAACATCCGCTCCTTGAGGATCGGGTCCTTGCCGTTCCAGAGGGCCAGGGCGAACGCGAAGGTCTGTCGTTCGTCGCAGACGCCGGCCATCCCGTCTTCATTCCACCGGTAGGCTCTGGACCGCGCGTGGTCATGCGGGAAGTAGTCCCAGGCCGTACCGTGCTCGCTGTAGTCCTCCCGTACCGTCCCCCACGCCCGTTCGGACAGATAGGGACCCCATGCACGCCAGTCCTGCTCCCCCGAGTCGGCCTGGGCGAGCCGGAGCCGCTCAGCGTCGGGTGGCGAGGCGTCGGAGGACGATCGGTCAGTGATCACGTGCACATCTTTGACGTCGCCGCGGTACTTGACCACAGCGGCCATTCTCGTCGTGGCGTGTTACACCCCGCCGCCGGTGGAGGAAAGTTGATCGACATTCACTTCGGCCCGCAGATCTGCGGCGACCTGACCAGCGCGGCCAGCCGGGAGTGGCTGGTCCCCGACGGCCTCGGCGGCTATGCGATGGGCACTGTCGGCGGGCTGCGGACACGTCGCTACCACGGTCTGTTGGTGGTTCCCGGCGAAACGCCGGCGTCCCGCCAAGTGGGACTGGTCAGCCTCGATCCGGCGGTCACCCTGCCGTCCGGCGCGCGGGTGCGCCTCGGTGCGCACGAGTGGGCCTCCGGCGACGTGGACCCGCGCGGCTTCGAGCTGTTGGAGCGCTTCGACCTGATCGACGGGCTACCCCGGTGGCGGTGGCGGATCGGCGCGGTGGTGATCGAACGGGAGCTGGCCATGCTGCCCGGCCGTTCCTGCGTCGCGGTGGTGCACCGGCTGGTCGCCGGTGGTCCGGTCCGGCTGGAGCTGTCGGCCGCCTGCACCTGGCGGGACGCGCACGGCGAACGGCGGGCCGACGGCCCCATCCCGCAGGTCGAGGCGGTGGCCGACGGCGCGGTGGTCGAGGGCGCGTACCGGCTCGCCGGCCCGGGCTGGGCGCCCGAGGGGCAGTGGTGGCTGGGCGTACACCACCGCGAGGAGGCCAACCGGGGGCTGCACCCGGACGAGGACCTCTGGTACGCGGGCCGCTTCTCCGGTGAGCTGGAACGCCCCGGCGACACCGTGTCGGTGCGGGCCTGGGCCGGTCGACTCGACGAGGAGCCGCCGCCGGCCACGGAGATCGTGGCGACCGCGAGGCGACGCAACCGGCGGGTGGTCGCGACGGCGAAGCCGGCCGACGACATGGACGCCACCCTGGCGCTGGCAGCCGACGCCTTCGTGGTGCGCACCAACCAGGCGGCGGTGGACGTGGTGGCCGGCTACCCGTGGTTCGGGGCCTGGTCGCGCGACACGATGATCTCGTACGAGGGGTTGTTCCTCTGCACGGGTCGCGCCGACGAGGGTCGCGAGCTGCTGCGGGCGTACGCGGCGACGCTGTCGGAGGGGATGCTCGCCAACACGGCCGACACCGGCCGGGTGGAGTACAACACCGTCGACGGCACGCTGTGGTTCCTGCACGCGGTGAGCCGGCACGTCACCGTCACCGGCGACACCGACCTCGGCGACGAACTGCTGCCCGCGTTGCGCGCGGTGATCGACGCCCACACCGCCGGCACCCGGTACGGGATCCGGGTCGACCCGGCCGACGGGCTGCTCACCCAGGGCGCCGCCGGCACCGCGCTGACCTGGATGGACGCCCGGGTGTACGGGGTGCCGGTCACCCCGCGGACCGGCAAACCGGTCGAGGTCAACGCGTTGTGGATCAACGGGCTGGCCGGGCTCGCGGAGCTGACCGAGCTGGCCGGGCAGGACGCCGACGAGCTGTGGCGACGCCACCGGCAGGCCACCGCCTCGTTCCGGGAGCGGTTCCCGGCTCCGACCGGGTGGCTGCACGACGTGCTGGACGCGCCCGCGCCGGCGTACCCGCTGGGTGGCGCCGCCCTGCACGACGACGACGCGTTGCGCCCCAACCAGCTGCTGGCCTGGTCGCTGCCGTACGCGCCGATGGAGCCGGACGAGGCGACGCTGCGGCGGATCGCGGGCGGGCTGCTCACCCCGCTCGGGCCACGCAGTCTGGCCCCGGATTCCGCGGAGTTCGTGGGCCGGCACCGGGGCGGCCCGGCCGACCGGGACGGGGGCTACCACCAGGGCACGGTCTGGCCGTGGTTGCTCGGCCCATACGTGGATGCCGCGCGTCGGGGGAAGATGTCCGTCGATGACGTATTCGTTGGCATTGAGGCCCATTTGATGGAATATGGGTTAGGCTCGGTGAGCGAGACGGCCGATGGCCTCGCGCCGCACACCGCTACCGGGTGCCCGTTCCAGGCATGGTCGGTGGCCGAGCTGCTGCGGGTGCGGCGAAAGAGCCAGTAGCGCTTTACACGACCGCAACGGTGGTGTCGCCGCTGGTTATCGCGATCCCGGCAGGATTGGCCTCGATCCAGACGCGACGGCGACATCGATTCGGTGTCGGTCGGCGCGCGCCCGGGGACAACTCAAAGGGGGCCGCATGTCACTCGATGCCCACGTGATCGACATCAACCCCGCCCGACAGCTGCGGGTGCTGATGCTCTCCTGGGAGTACCCGCCGGTGCTCGTCGGCGGTCTCGGTCGACACGTGCACGCCCTCTCCGTCGCCCTCGCCGCCGCCGGCCACGAGGTCACCGTCGTCACCCGCCACTCAGAGGGCGCGCCCCTGGAGGAGTACGCCGACGGCGTACGCATCCTGCGCGCCCCCGAGGACCCGGTGGCCTTCCCCCTCGCCACCGGCTCGCTGCTGGCCTGGACCATGGCCTTCAACCACACCCTCACCCGCACCGCCCTGCGCGCCACCCAGGCCGGCTCCTACGACGTCATCCACGCCCACGACTGGCTCGTCGCCCACACGGCTGTCACCCTCGCCGAGCACCTGGACCTCCCCCTGGTCACCACCATGCACGCCACCGAGGCCGGTCGGCACCAGGGCTGGCTGCCGGAGGAGATGAACCGCACCATCCACGGCGTGGAGCACTGGGTCAGCGGCTCCTCCATCCGGGTGATCACCTGCTCCGGGTACATGCGCGACCAGGTGACCGCGCTGTTCGACGTACCGGCCGCCCAGGTCGACGTGGTGCCCAACGGGGTCGACGACCGGGCCTGGCGGGCCCGCCCCCGAGCGGTCGCGTCGGCCCGGGCACGGTTCGCCGGGGACGGCCCGTTGGTCGGGTACGCCGGGCGGCTGGTCTACGAGAAGGGCGTCCAGCACCTGGTGCACGCCGTACCCCGGCTCCGCGAACGACACCCGGGGCTGCGCGTGGTGATCGCTGGCGACGGCCCGTACCGCACCGAGTTGGAGGCGGAAGCCCGGCGACTGGCCCTCAGCTCGACCGTCAGGTTCACCGGGTTCCTCGACTCCACCCAACTACCGGCGATGCTCGGCGCCACCGACGCGACAGTGGTGCCCAGCCTCTACGAGCCGTTCGGCATGGTGGCGCTGGAGGCGGCGGCCGCCGGAGCGCCGCTGGCCGTGGCCCGTACCGGCGGCCTCGCCGAGATCGTCGAACCCGGCGTGACCGGGGTGACGTTCCCGCACAGCGACCCGGACGCGCTCGCCGGCGCGGTCGGCCAACTGCTCGGCGACGAGGTCTTCGCTCGGCGGCTGGCCCGCCGGGCCCGCACGATGGTCGGCGAGCGGTACGGCTGGGCCACCATCGCGGCCCGCACCGCCGCCAGCTACGCCACCGCTCGTCGCGAGCACGGCCCCGTGCAGGCCCGACGCGCGGCCGCCCGACTGAGCGGCGGGCGGAGCCGGATCGCCATCCCGGAAGGGAACCTGCTCGCCGCCGCCGTCGACCACGCCGCCTGCTGAGCCGAGTCGGACGACCGATAGGTGACTTCCGATCCGCTGGTTAGGGTGTAGCCCGGACAGCGGCTGAGGAGGAGCGTGCACAGGTGCTGATCGCCGGTCGGTACCAGCTGCTCGACCTGGTCGGTCGCGGGGGCATGGGTCGGGTGTGGCGCGCCCGCGACGAGATGCTGCACCGCGAGGTGGCGGTCAAGGAGATCGTTCCACCGAGTTGGTTGGCCGATGCTGAACGGGCCGAGGTGCGCTCACGCACCATGCGGGAGGCGCGCGCCGCGGCCCGACTCAACCACCCCGCCGTGGTCCGGCTCTACGACGTCGTCGCGGTCGACGGCAGCCCATGGATCGTCATGGAGTACGTCCCGTCCCGCACACTTCAGGACGTCGTGGACGCCGAAGGGCCGCTGGAGCCGGCCCGCGCGGCCCGGATCGGGCTGGCCGTGCTCGACGCGCTGCAGGCCGCGCACACCGCCGGGGTGCTGCACCGCGACATCAAACCGCAGAACGTGCTCGTGGCGCACGACGGGCGGGTGATGCTCACCGACTTCGGGCTGGCCACCTTCGACGGTGGCGACGGCGCGATGACCCGCCCCGGCATGGTCTTCGGCTCCCCGCAGTACGTGGCTCCGGAGCGGGCCGCCGAGGGGGTGTCCACGGTGGCCGCCGATCTGTGGTCGCTCGGGGCTACCCTGCACGCCGCCGTGGAGGGGCAGTCCCCGTACGCCCGCAGCACCGCGATGGCCACCCTGAGCGCGCTGGCCGCCGGCCCGCCGGACCCTGCCCCGCACGCCGGGGCGCTCGCGCCGGTACTTGACGGGTTGCTGCGCCGCGACCCGCGCGAGCGCCTCGACCACGAGACGGCCCGCCGGTTGCTCAGGACGGCCGCGACCGGCCGCGCCGACCCGCCGTCGGCGACCGACCGACAGTCGGTCGACGGGCCGGTGCCAGGGCTCGTTGGCCACCCCGCCACGGCGGACGACCCCGACGACCAGGAGCCCACCGTTCCGCTGCCCGACCCGGCCGCCCCGACCGCGGCCGGTGGCTCCTCCGCCACGCCGGATCCGGCCGCCGCCGGGCGTACCGCGCGTCGCGTCGCGGTGGTCGCCGTCGCGCTGCTGGTCGCCGTCGTGGCCGGCGTCGCCACCGCGCTGACCGTCGCCGACGACAAGCCCCGCGACCCCACCGGCTGGTCCACCCCGTCGCCGAACCGTCCGCCCAACGGCGGGCCGTTCGGCCCCGGCCCGCCACCGAGGGGGCGGAACGTCCCCCCGCCCCCGTTCGCCTGTGTCCGCCCGGACGTCGTCGGATCGCCCGTGCAGGCGGTACGCCGAACCCGGGCGAGGAATTCCGGCCGCCGCCAGGCTGGGTCTGGCACGCCGACACCGCCGGCTTCCGGGTCTCCGTACCGGCGAAGTGGCTGACCTCCCGCGACGGCACGGTGGCGTGCTTCCAGGACCCGGCGACCGGCCGGGCCTTCAGCGTCGCCGAAGGCGGCACGGTCGGCCCCCTGGAGCTTCTACAGACCGCCCGCGAGACGGCGGCCGGGGCAGGCGCCCTGCCGGGGTACGACGAGATCCGGCTCGCCGAGGGCGACGGCGGAGCCGAGTGGGAACTCCGTTGGCAGACGCCGCACGGCCCGTGGCTGCACGCCCGGCAGGAGGTCCTCGGTGCCGACCGCTGGACGCTGGGTTGGATCACCCGGGACGAGGACTGGGCCGGGGCCGCAGCCGACTGGGAACGGGTGCGAAAGAGTTTCCGACCACCCCGCTGACCTGCACCGTATGGCCATGATCCGGACCACCGTCCGTCGTGGATCGAGGCCGCTCAGTGGATGAGAAAGCCGGCATTGGTGGCTATCGTGGATCCCGGGGTGACCGAGGGGGAGCGACCGTGCATCAGTTGCTGATCGCGGGTCGGTACCGGCTGCTCGACCTGGTCGGCACCGGCGGCATGGGCCGGGTGTGGCTTGCTCGCGACGAGATGTTGCATCGCGACGTGGCGGTGAAGGAGGTCGTGCCGCCGTCCTGGCTGGCCGAGACCGAGCGCGAGGAGTTGCGGCTCCGAACCCTGCGTGAGGCGCGCACCGCCGCCCGGCTCAACCATCCCAACGTGGTCCGCCTCTACGACGTGGTCCACGACCGGGAGAGCCCCTGGATCGTGATGGAGTACGTGCCGTCGCGATCGGTGCAGCAGATCATCAGCGCCGAGGGGCCGCTGAGCCCGCAGCGCACCGCCCGGATCGGGCTGGCGGTGCTCGCCGCGTTGCGCGCCGCGCACACCGCCGGGGTGCTGCACCGTGACGTGAAGCCGCACAACGTGCTGGTGGCCGACGACGGGCGGGTGGTGCTCACCGACTTCGGGCTGGCCACCTTCGACGGCGGTGACGGTGTGATGACCGGGCCCGGCACGGTGCTCGGCTCGCCGCAGTTCGTCGCCCCCGAGCGGGCCCGCGAAGGGGTGTCCGACGCCCGCACCGACATGTGGTCGCTGGGCGCGACGCTCTACGCGACGGTCGAGGGGCAGTCACCGTACGCACGGTCGAGCGCGATGGCGACGCTCAGCGCACTGGCCACCGAACCACCGGATCCGATGCGTCGGGCCGGCCCGTTGCGTCCCGCCCTCATCGGCCTGTTGCAGCGCGACCCCTGGCGGCGCTTGACCGCCGCCGAGGCCGAGCCGCTGTTGCGCAGCGCCGCGGCGAGCCACGACGAGCCCGCCGGGTCGGTCCGCTCCTCGGCGGTCGCGGCGGTCCTCAGCGCCGGGCGGGCCATAGCGCCGCACCCGGTCGAACCGGTGGCCCCGCCGGACGAGCCGGCCACGCCGGCCCCGAGCCCGCGCCCGCGGCGCCCACCCGGCCGGCGTCGACGCCTGATCGCCCTGGGTGGTGCGGCCACCGCTCTGCTCGTCGCGGGTGGCGTCACGCTGGCGCTGGTCAACCGGCACGATGATCGGACCCCACCGTCCGGCTCGGGTGGTGGCGCGCCGACCTCCCGGCCGGCGGCGTTCGCCTGCACGTCGGCCCCGCCACCGTCGGCGACCCCGGTGGGGGCGGTGTCACCGCCACCCGACGTGAAGTACGGGCTGCGCGAGGGCTGGACCTGGTACGACGACCCGACCGGGTTCCGGATCGCCGCGCCGGTGGGGTGGGCGCGCTGGACCGAGGGCTCGGTGACCTGTTTCCGGAAATCCGGCGGGTCCCGGGTGCTCAGCGTGGAGGCGGGGCCGGCCCGCGCGGATCCGGTGGCGTACTGGAAGGCCGAGGAGGCTCGGCTGACCGCGACTGCGGCGCTGCCGGGCTATCGCAGGGTGGACATCTCCGCGATGGACATCTTCGAGGGTGGCGCGGTGTGGGAGTGCGGCTGGCAGAACGCCGTCGGCGTTCCGGTACACAGCTTTCGGCTGTTGGCCAACACCTCGGCCGACCGTTCCTACACCGTCTCGTGGTTGACAGAAGAGTTCGACTGGCAGGTCAACGCGGCATACTTGCCGATGATCCGGCAGAGCTTCACCCCCACCCTTTGACACGGTCCGATGTGGACCTTCCGGGTGATGCCCCTGCGGCGCCGACGCTTACTACAGTGGCGTAGTTTTGGGCGCTCAAGATCCCTGGGGAGGGTGAGCCGAGATGATGGGACCGCAACACGCGCTGTCCGGCGCGGCGGTGTGGCTGGCTGGCTCCTGGGCACTGGAGCAGTTCGCCGACTACCACCAGTCGCCGCTCGCGTTGGCGGTGGGCACCGCGGTGTGCGCCGGTGGCGCGCTCTTTCCCGACCTCGACATGTCGGGCAAGGTGACCAAGAACCAGGGTGGGGCCACCGTGGCCCGTACCTTCGGAGTCTTCTCGCTCTTCGCCGCCGAGGTGATGGAGAAGATCTCTCTCGGGGTCTACTACGCCACCAAGCTCAGCAGGGACCCACGCCGCAACAACGGGCACCGGACGCTGACCCACACGCTGCCGTTCACCCTGCTGGTCGGTTGGGGCACCACCGCGCTCTGCGCCGCGTACGGCAAGTGGGCGGTCATCACCATCCTGTTCTTCATGTTCGGCCTGGCGCTGCGCGGGCTGTTCGACGAGTGGGCCGAGCGGGCCGGATGGGTGATCATCACTCTCGCGTCGGCCGGGGCGGCCTGGTTCACCTTCGCCAACCTGCCGGGCGGACGCGGCTATCCGCTGATCGGCACTGCGCTGGGCGTGGGCTGCTTCGTGCACATCCTCGGCGACATGATCACCAGAGCGGGCGTGCCGATCCTCTGGCCGATCCCGATCAAGCGGCGCATGTGGATGATGATCGGCCTGCCGAACAGCATCGCCCTGCGCGTCGGCAGCAAGGCCGAAGTGGTGGGGATGCGCATCGCGCTGACCGTCGTCTCCGCGCTCGCCACCGTCGGCCTGATCGCGCCCTCGGTGCTGAGCCGTTTCGACATCGACATATGACCGATCCGGCGCCGGCGATCCCGCCGGCCGAGGACGAACGCGTACCGGAGCTCTGCCGCGCCCTGGGGCTGCCCGGCCTCGCCGACGTGCACGTGCACTTCCTGCCGCCGCGCCTGCTGCGTCGGGTGTGGGCCTACTTCGACGCCGCCGGGCCGCTGGTCGGCACCGAATGGCCGATCCGCTACCGGTGGAGCGACGCCGACCGGGTCGCGCACCTGCGCCGGCTCGGGGTGCGGGCGTTCAGCGCCCTGGCGTACGCGCACCGACCGGGCATGGCGGCGGAACTCAACCGCTGGACGCTGGACTTCGCCCGCGACACCCCCGGGTGCCTGGCCTCGGCCACGTTCTACCCCGAGCCGGAGGCCCCCGGGTACGTCGAGGCGGCTCTCGCCGAAGGTGCCCGAGTGTTCAAGTTGCACCTGCAGGTCGGCGGCTTCGCGCCGACCGATCCGGCCCTGGACCCGGTGTGGGGAATGCTGTCCGACGCGGGTGTGCCGGTGGTGGTGCACGCCGGCCACGCACCGGTGGGGACCGCCAACACCGGCCCGGACCCGTTCGCCGCCCTGCTCGCCCGCCACCCTCGGCTGACCGCCGTGGTGGCGCACCTGGGCGCTCCGGACTACCGGGCCTTCCTGGACCTCGCCGAGACGTACGAGCGGGTCCGGCTGGACACCACAATGGCCTTCACGCCCTTCTTCGACCAGTTCGTCCCCTTCCCCGCCGAGGAGTTGCCCCGGTTGCGCGAGCTGGGGCTGGCCGGCAAGGTGCTGCTGGGCAGCGACTTCCCGAACATCCCGTACCCGTACGCCGACCAGGTGACCGGGCTGGCCCAACTGGACCTGGGCGACGACTGGCTACGCGCGGTCTGCTGGAACAGCGCCGCCACCCTCTTCAACCTTCCCTGACCCCCCGCCCAGCTCCGCGATCTTGCACTTTCTGTCCCGACACAAGGTGCATATCAATCCATATCGGCAACAGGAACCGCAAGATCGGCGCGGTCTGCTCGCTACGCGGGCGCGCGCCGGGGTGCCGCGCACCCCGCTGAATTCTTTTCGACATCGGCTATTGACGTCGCCGTAACAGGTGGCCTAGCGTCCTGTCGAACCGCTTCGTCGAAACGCTTCGACGAAGTTCGGGAGCGGTCCCACCCCAGGCCGGAGGAGGTGCGCGGTGGCCACCATGCACGACGTCGCCCGCCTCGCGCAGGTCTCGGTCAGCACCGTCTCGTACGTCCTCACCGGCACCCGGCCGATCTCGCAGGCCACCCGCAACAAGGTGCTCGCCGCGATGGCACAGCTCGAGTACCAGCCCAACGCGATGGCACGTGGGCTGGCCAGTCGTCGCAGCCGGATCCTGGGCCTGCTGATGCCGATGGACGAACGCGGCCTCGGCGCCACCGAGACCGCCTTCGTCACCGGTGCCGCCGCCGCGGCGAGCGTCGCCGGCTACCACCTGGTGCTCTCGCCGGTGGGCGGGGGCGACCTCGACGACCTGCGTCGGCTGGCCAGTCAGCGGATGCTCGACGGGGTCGTGCTGATGGAGGTCCAGCTGGCCGACGAGCGGGTCACAGTGCTCCAGGAGGCGGGGGTGCCGCTGGTGCTGATCGGCCGCACCGGCGACACCAGCACGCTCTCCTACGTCGACATCGACTTCGACCAGACCGTCCGGGAGGCCGTCGCGCACCTGGTCGGCCTCGGGCATCGGCGGATCGTCTACGTCAACCACTCGGCCGCCACGCTGGCCAGCGGTTACGGGCCCGCGCTGCGTACCCGTGACGCCTTCACCGCCGCCATGACCGGGCACGGCCTGGAGCCGGTGATGATCGCGGCCGAGGACAGCGCCGCCGGCGGGCGGGCTGCCCTGGCCGCCGCGTTCGCACAGGCCCCGGAGCTGACCGCGGTGTTGGCCATGAACGAGACGGCGATCTTCGGCATCCTCGGCGAGTTGACCGGCCGCGGGTTGTCCGTTCCCGACGACGTCTCCGTCGTCTCGATGGTCACCTCGCCGCAGGTCGCCGAACTGGCCACCCCGGCGCTGACCGCGATGACGTCACCCGGTTCGGCGCTCGGCCGGATCGCGATCGAGGCGCTGACGCGCCACCTGGATGGCCCCGCTGACCTTCGTCACCAGCAACTGCTGCCGTGCACGTTGGAGATCCGGGGGTCGACCGCACAGCCCCGAAGCCGCCACCCACTGGGGGCCGATCGGTAAATGGCCCGCCGCCGCGCTGCAACGCGACGACGGGCCCCGTGAAGTACCGGCTAGATACTCAACGAGGAGGATGCTAATGCAGCGATTCCGCCGGCTCGTCGCCGCGATCGCCCTGGCGGCGACAGCGACGACCACCGTGGCCGCCTGCGGCGGTGGTGACAACGGGGACAGCAGCGACGCCAAGGTTCTCAAGCTCTGGCACTACGAGAGCGAGAACAGCGCCATGGGGGTCGGCTGGAACCGGGCGATCGAGCTCTTCAAGTCCGAGCACCCGGGCGTCGAGGTGCGCTTCGAGCGCAAGGCGTTCGAGCAGATCCAGCAGAACGCGGGCATGATCATCAACTCGTCCGAGGGCCCGGACATCATGGAGTACAACAAGGGCAACGCGACCGCTGGGTTGCTCTCCTCCCAGGGCCTGCTGGCCGACCTGAGCAGCGAGGCCGACAAGCGCGGCTGGGCCGGCAAGCTCAGCCCCAGCCTGCAGACCACCGCCCGGTACAGCGACAAGGGCGTGATGGGCTCCGGCAAGTGGTTCGGTGTGCCGAACTACGGCGAGTACGTCACCGTCTACTACAACAAGGACCTGTTCCAGAGCAACGGCGTCAAGGTCCCGACCACGATGGCCGAGATGACCGCCGCGATGGACACCTTCGTCGGCAAGGGCATCACCCCGCTGGGCATGGCCGGCGCTGAATACCCGGCCGGGCAGCTGTTCTACCAGCTCGCCCTCTCCAAGGGCGACCGACAGTTCGTCGACAACTACCAGCTCTACAAGAACCCTGTCGACTTCAAGGCCGACCCGCTCAAGTACGGCGCGGACACCTTCGCCCAGTGGGTGCAGAAGGGCTATGTCGCGAAAAACTCGGCCAGCCTCAAGGCCGAGGACATGGGCACCGCCTTCATCGGCGGCAAGGTTCCGATGATCGTCTCGGGTAGCTGGTGGTACGGCCGGTTCAAGACCGAGATGAAGGCCAACTGGGACACCTTCCTCTTCCCCGGCAACACCCTGCAGGCCGGCTCGTCCGGCAACCTCTGGGTGGTCCCGGAGAACAGCAAGGCCAAGAGCCTGGCGTACGACTTCATCGACATCACCCTGCGTCCGGAGATCCAGGACCTGATCGGCAACAACGGTGGTGTTCCGGTCGCCGCTGACGCGTCGAAGATCAGCGACCCGAAGGACCGCAAGCTGATCGAGGACTTCAACACGGTCAGCAAGTCCGACGGGCTCGCCTTCTACCCGGACTGGCCGGTCCCCGGCTACTACGACGTGCTGGTCTCCGGCTTCCAGGGTCTGATCAACGGCTCGAAGTCGCCCGACCAGGTTCTCGACACGATCGCCAAGCCGTACGCCGATGGCGTCAAGGAGATCACCGGCAAGTGACACGGCGAGCGGCGGGCGCGACCGGCACGACCGGCGCGCCCGCCAGCCCCGCCGGGAAGGATCTTCCATGGCTGTCTCCGAGACGGTCGCCGCCACACCGCCGGCCGCGACCCCCGCCCCGCCCGCGCCCAGCCGCAGACGCCGCGGCCGCAACGCGGCGTACTGGCTCTACCTGCTCCCCGGAGCGGTGCTCTTTCTCCTGGTCATCGGCGCGCCGCTGGTCGGCACCCTCTACCTGTCGCTGACCAAGTGGTCCGGCATCGGTGACCCCCGGTGGGTCGGCCTGGACAACTACCAGCAGTTGCTGCAGGACGACGTGTTCTGGGCGTCGTTCCGCAACACCGTCTGGATGCTCGTCGCGATGGTGGTGGTGCCCACAGTGCTCGGGCTGCTGCTCGCCGCGGTGCTCTTCGACGTCATCGGCCGCCGGTTCAAGCCCCGCACGGCCGCCGCGCTGCGGGCCGCGTTCTACCTCCCGCAGGTGCTGCCCGTCGTGGTGGCCGGCATCGTCTGGGGTTGGATCCTGCGCCCCGACGGCGCGTTCAACAGCCTCCTCGACGCGGTCGGTCTCGGGGCGTTACGCCACGACTGGCTCGGCGACCCGGGCACCGCCCTGCCGGCCGTGATGGCCGTGATGATCTGGGTGCAGATCGGCTACCCGGTGGTCGTCTTCATGGCGGCGTTGCAGCGGGTCGACCCCGAGCTGTACGAGGCGGCCGAGGTCGACGGCGCGAACTGGCTGCACCGGTTCCGCGCGATCACCCTTCCGCAGATCAGGCCGGAGACCTTCGTGGTGGCGCTGACCTGCACCATCGCCGCGTTGAAGGTGTTCGGGCCGATCTTCGCCCTGACCCGGGGCGGCCCGGACAACGCCACGAACGTGCCCTCGTACTTCGCCTACTACACGTTCTTCAAGAAGCTGCAGGTCGGCTACGGCTCCGCGATCTCCATGGTGCTGACACTGATCATCGTGGTGGTGGCCGGGATCTTCATCTGGATGCAGGCCCGCAGCGAGCGCCGGGACCGGGGGTTCTGACATGGCCGTCTCGCTCACACCGAGCACGGTGCCGGTGACGCCGGCCCGGCCCGTACGCGATCGACACCACCGCGGCGTCAGCCGCTGGGTGGTGCTCGCCCTGGTCACCCTCGGCGCGCTCGTCATGCTGGTGCCGTTCGCGTTCATGCTGCTCAACGCGTTCAAGTCGCCCGGCGACTATTCCTCGGGCGGCCCGCTGAGCTGGCCGACGGAGTTCTACACGAAGGGTCTGCGCACGTACTGGACCGAGGTGAACTTCCCGCTGAAGTTCTGGAACTCGGCGGTCATCGCCGGCTCGGTGTCCGTGCTCGGCGTCGCCGTGTCACTGCTCAACGCGTACGCGCTGGGCATCGGCCGGGTCCGGGGCCGGCTGTGGATCGTCGGCCTCTTCCTGCTGGCCAACATGCTGCCGCAGGAGGCGCTGATCTACCCGCTGTACTACGTGGCGAAGCAGGTCGGCCTCTACAACACCCAGCTCTCGGTGATCATCATCTTCACGGTGATCCAGAGCGCGTTCGGCACGTACCTGCTCGCCTCCGTGATGGGCACGTTCCCGCGCTCGCTGCTGGAGGCCGCCGCGCTGGACGGCGCCGGCAAGTGGACGGTGCTGTGGCGGGTGGTCTTCCCCAACCTGCGGCCCACCCTCGCGGTGCTGCTCATCTTCTTCTTCATCTGGACGTGGAACGAGTTCCTCATCCCGCTGGTCATGCTGATCGACAACCAGACGCAGACCATTCCGGTCGCGCTCGCGTCGTTGCAGGGCGACCGGCTGATGGACGCTCCGACCACCAACGCCGGCGCGCTGATCAGCCTGGTGCCGGCCATCCTCTTCTTCCTCATCTTCCAGCGCACTCTGGCGCGCGGCATCACGGCAGGAGCCGAGAAGTGAAGTTCACCGACGGGTACTGGCAGCTGCGCCCCGGCGTCAGCGTCCTGCGGCCCGGCACCGTCGAGTCGGTCGAGCCGGACGAGCGCGGATTCACCGTCTTCGCACCGACCGGTCAGATCACCGGCCGCGGCGACACCCTCAACCGCCCCCTGGTCACCGTCCGGTTCTTCTCCCCCGCCCCCGGCGTCATCGGGGTGACCATCGCTCACCACACCGGAGGGCTGCCCCGCGAGCCGCACTTCGGGCTGAGCACCGACGAGACGCACCCGGTCACCGTCGACGTCACCGGGCTCAGCGCGACGCTGACCACCGGCGAGCTGACCGCGCGGGTAGCGCTCATCGACGGGTGGCGGGTCGACTTCCTGCACGGCGACCGGCTGGTCACCGCGTCCACCGCACGCAGCATCGGCGTCGTCACCGACGCCGAGGGCCGCCGCCACGTACACGAACGGCTCGCCCTCGGTGTCGGCGAGACGGTGTACGGGTTGGGCGAGCGCTTCGGCCCGTTCGTCAAGAACGGGCAGACCGTCGACATCTGGAACGCCGACGGAGGCACCGCCAGCGAGCAGGCGTACAAGAACGTGCCGTTTTACCTGAGCAGCGTCGGCTACGGGGTCTTCGTGGACCACCCGGAGCACGTGTCGTTCGAGGTCGGCTCCGAGGTCGTCACCCAGACCCAGTTCAGCGTCGAGGGCCAGTCGCTCACCTACTACGTCATCGACGGGCCCAACCCGAAGGACGTGCTGCGCCGGTACACCGCCCTCACCGGCCGTCCGGCCCGGATCCCCGCGTGGTCGTACGGCCTCTGGTTGTCCACCTCGTTCACCACCTCGTACGACGAGAAGACGGTGACCGAGTTCGTCGACGGGATGGCCGAGCGCGGGCTGCCGCTGTCGGTGTTTCACTTCGACTGCTTCTGGATGCGTCAGTTCCACTGGGTCGACTTCGTCTGGGACCCGGCGACCTTCCCCGACCCGGAGGGGATGCTGCGCCGGCTGCACGAGCGCGACCTGAAGGTGTGCGTCTGGATCAACCCGTACATCGCACAGCGCTCGTACCTGTTCGAGGAGGGCCGCGAGGCCGGTTACCTGGTGCGCAACCCGGACGGTTCGGTCTGGCAGTGGGACAAGTGGCAGGCCGGCATGGCGCTTGTCGACTTCACCAACCCGGACGCGGTCCGCTGGTTCACGGGCAAGCTCAAGGCGCTGCTGGACATGGGCGTCGACTGCTTCAAGACCGATTTCGGTGAGCGCATCCCGACCGACGTGGTGTGGCACGACGGCTCGGACCCGCAGCGGATGCACAACTACTACTCGTACCTCTACAACAAGGCGGTCTTCGAGCTGCTGGAGACCGAGCGCGGCGAGGGCGAGGCGGTGGTGTTCGCCCGCTCGGCCACCACCGGCGGGCAGCAGTTCCCGGTGCACTGGGGCGGCGACTGCGAGTCGACGTTCGTCGCGATGGCCGAGTCGTTGCGCGGCGGGTTGTCCCTGGCGTCGTCCGGCTTCGGCTACTGGAGCCACGACATCGGCGGTTTCGAGGGCACCCCCGACCCGGCGGTGTTCAAGCGGTGGGTCGCCTTCGGGCTGCTCTCCTCGCACTCCCGGCTGCACGGTTCCGGCTCGTACCGGGTGCCGTGGGCGTACGACGAGGAGGCCGTGGACGTGCTGCGGCACTTCACCCACCTCAAGCTCAGCCTGATGCCGTACCTGGCGGCCGCCGCCCAGGAGGCGCACCGCGACGGGACGCCGGTGATGCGGCCGATGTTCCTGGAGTTCCCGGACGACCCGGCGACGGCACACCTGGACCGGCAGTACATGCTCGGCCCGGACGTGCTGGTCGCCCCGGTGCTCAGCGCCGACGGCGACGTCACGTACTACGTACCCGCCGGCACCTGGACGCACCTGCTCACCGGCGCGCAGATCACCGGCCCGGCCTGGCTGACCGAGAAGCACGACTTCGACAGCCTGCCGGTGCTGGCCCGACCGGGCGCTGTCATCCCGTTCGGCTCGCGGACCGACCGACCGGACTACGAGTGGGCCGACGATGTGCGACTGCGGGTGTACGCACCGACCGAGGGGCAGCGGACCCGGGTACGGGTACCGTCACCCGGCAACGGCCCGGGTGCCGAGTTCGACGTGCGCTACGAGGGTGGGACGGCCAGCGCCGAACTGGTCGCCGGCACCTCGACGGGCTACATCTGCGAGATCCAGGGGACGGAACGATGACGCAACACCACTTCCCGGAGAGCTTCGTCTGGGGCTCGGCTACCGCCGCGTACCAGATCGAGGGCGCGGCGACCGAGGACGGGCGCGGACCGTCCATCTGGGACACCTACAGCCACACACCGGGTCGGACCCTCAACGGTGACACCGGCGACGTGGCCGCCGACCATTACCACCGGTGGGCCGACGACCTCGGGCACATCGCCGAGCTGGGGCTCGGCGCGTACCGGTTCTCCATCTCCTGGCCCCGGGTGCAGCCGGGCGGCTCGGGCCGGTTCAACCAGGCCGGCATCGACTTCTATTCGCGGCTGGTGGACGGGCTGTTGGAGCGGGGCGTCCGCCCGGTGGCCACCATGTACCACTGGGACCTGCCGCAGGAGTTGGAGGACGCCGGCGGGTGGGCGGCGCGGGAGACCGCGTTGCGCTTCCAGGAGTACGCGGCGGGCATCGTCGGTGCGCTGGGCGACCGGGTGCACACCTGGACGACGCTCAACGAGCCGTGGTGCTCCGCGTACCTGGGCTACGCCTCCGGGGTGCACGCGCCGGGTCGGACCGAGCCGGCGGCGGCGCTGGCCGCGGTGCACCACCTCAACCTCGCGCACGGCCTGGCCGGTCGGGTGGTCCGGGAGCTGGCCCCGTCCGCCGAGCTGTCGGTGACGCTGAACCTGCACGTCATCCGGGGCGCGTCCGACTCGCCCGCCGATCAGGACGCGGTCCGGCGGATCGACGCGCTGGCGAACCGGGCGTTCCTCGGCCCGATGCTGGACGGGGAGTACCCGGCCGACCTGCTGGCCGACACCGCCTCGGTCACCGACTGGTCGTTCGTCCGCGAGGGCGACGAGAAGCTGATCGCGGTGCCCCTGGACGTGCTCGGGGTCAACTACTACTCCAGCACCCTGGTCCGGGCGTGGGACGGGGTGTCGGCCCGATCCGACGCCGACGGGCACGGCGCCTCGACCTCGACGCCGTGGGTCGCCGCGGAGAACGTCGACTTCCTGCCGCAGCCCGGCCCGTACACGGCGATGGGTTGGAACATCGACCCGCCGGCGCTGACCGAGCTGCTGCTGCGCCTCCAGCGTGAATACCCCAGCCAGCCCATGATGATCACCGAGAACGGCGCGGCGTTCGACGATGTGGTGTCGGCCGACGGCCGGATCCACGACGAGCGGCGGATCGACTACCTGCGTCGGCACATCGGCGCGATGGCCGACGCCCGCGCGCAGGGAGCGGAT
The DNA here is from genome assembly GCF_007827755.1 of Micromonospora sp. CNZ322. NCBI lineage: Bacteria > Bacillati > Actinomycetota > Actinomycetes > Micromonosporales > Micromonosporaceae > Micromonospora > Micromonospora sp. CNZ322. Next base: position 155,522 of record NZ_VITD01000014.1, on the reverse strand, counting down.
GTGCGCGGCTACTTCGTCTGGTCGTTGCTGGACAACTTCGAGTGGGGCTACGGCTACGACCGTCGCTTCGGCATCATCCGGGTCGACTACGACACCCAGGTACGCACCTGGAAGGACAGCGCCCACTGGTACCAGCGCCTCGCCGCCACGGGTCAGTTGGACCAGGCACAGGACTGACACCGACCCACACGGCGTCGCCGTCACCCGCCCGTCGAGGGCTGGTGGCGGCGACGCCGTTTCGGCGCCCCGACCGCAACCTCGCCGCCCGGCCTGCCACCGGGGTCGGGCTCCGGCTCAGGCGTTGGCGCCGCGGGCACGAAGCCCACCCCACAGCATCAGAAAACAGACGCCGATCAGGACCGGCTCCAGGGCGAAGGCGGTGACCAGCCCGTACCGGTCCGCCAGGCTGCCGAGCAGGAACGGGGCGACGCCGGCGACCACGCCGAGGATCAGTTGCGAGCGGGCGTTGGCCCGGTCCTCGTGTCCGCCGGCCGCGCCGAGGGTGAGCGCGAGCGAGAGCGGATAGAGGTTCGCGATGCCCACCCCGCACAGGAACAGCCCGAGGACGGCGAGAACCGGTTGGTCGGTCAGCCAGAACAGGACGAAACTGGGGCCGGTGACCGCCAATGAGGCGTACAACAGCGCGACGCCGCGGCCGGGGCGGCGGGTGAGCCGCGCGCCGAGCAGCCGCCCGATCAGGATGCCGAGGTAATTGCTGCTCAGCGCGGTGCTGGCGGCGGCGGCGGACATGCCGGCGTGGATGAGCATCTGAGGGCCGAAGTACACCAGACAGAACTCGATCGCCGAACTGACCGCGGTCAGCACGGCGAACAGCCAGCAGGCCAGCGGTAAGCCCCCGGCTCCCGTCGCGGTGGCGGGCTGCGGCACCGCCGGTAGCGGTTGGCGGCGGTAGCGCAGGTACAGCACCAGGAGGACGGCGGCGGGCAACGCGAACGTGGCGCGCCAGCCCACCGCGCTGGCCGCCAGCACGCCGAGGATCAGCGGAGCGAACACCGCGGAGGCGCCAGCGCCGACGTTGGCCTCGGTCAACGCCCGGTCCCGCCGATCACCGTGTCGGTCGGACAGAACCGCCTGAACCACTGTGAGCATCGTGGTCCCGGCCAGACCGAGCACCACGGCTCCGAGCAGGGTGGCCGGTACGCCATCGCCGAGGGTGAACAGACCCGCGCCGATGACAGTGGCGAGGGCCGAGCACCACAACAGCACACCCCTCGCCAGACGGCGAGCCGCCCACACGAACCCAACTGCGGCGAGGGCCGCGCCCGCCGCCAGGAACAGTTCATAGACGCCGAGCAGGGCGTAGGAGAATCCCCACTCTTCGCGCAGGAGGGTCAGCGCCGGCCCGAAGGCGTACAGCCAGAACGTCCAGCAACCCAGAGCGGCGTACGAAAGCACTGTCGGCGAATCCCGTACGAACGTCTCGGTCTCGGTCTGCTGCCGCATTGTGTATCGATACACAGATAGAGTGTGTGCCATGAACCGTCCTGCGGACAACCCCAAGCGGCCGACGCTGCGGCAGGTGGCGAGCGCTGCCGGCGTCTCGCCGATGACGGTTTCCTACACCTACTCCCAGCCTGGAAGGGTTTCCGCCGAGGCCGCGGCGAAAGTGCGCGCGGCGGCGCAGAAGCTGGGCTACCCCGGGCCGCACCCGGGCGCCCGCGGGTTGCGCCGTGGGCGGGTCGGCACGCTCGGCGTCGTGCTCGGCGAGCGGTTGAGCTACGCCTTCGAAGATCCGCAGGCGGCGCGCTTCCTCGCGGGGGTCTCCGACGTGTGCGCCGCCGAAGGCGTCGGACTCACCCTGGTCCCGATCAATGGCGCACCCACCGACGCCGAGCGCGTCGCGCAGGCAGCCGTGGACGGCTTCGTCGTCTGGACCACCAGCGACGATGATCCGGTCCTGGACGCCGTCGCCGACACCGGCCTGCCCGCGGTGGTGCACGCCGGCCCGCACGGGCGGGGAATGCCGGTGATCGGCATCGATGACCGAGCCGCCGCAGCCGCGATCGGCCAGACCGCGTTCGCCGAAGCCCGCCGCCCGCTCGTGCTCGGCTTCCCGCTGGACCGGAGGCGCTCCCGCCACCTACTCACCGGCGGCGACGTGATCGACATGAAGTACCCGGTCACCCGCCACCGATGGGAGGGCTTCCTCGACGCCTGGACGCAGGCCGGACACCTCGCCACGCAATTGAGGCTGGCCAGCTGCCCGGTCAACCACAGCACCGAAGGGGAGACCTTCGCTAGTGAGCTGCTACAGGGCGCCGAGCCACCGGACGCCATCGCCGCGATGAGTGACGAGCTGGCCCTCGGGGCCCTGCGCGCCGCCGCACGAGCCGGCCTGCGCCTACCTGACGACCTGACCCTGACCGGCTGGGACGATTCGGACGCGGCTGCGGACGCCGGACTGACCACCCTGGCCCAGTCCCTGCGCGACCAGGGGGCCCACTGTGCACGCCTAGCGCTCGGGCACCCCACTCATGCTTCGCCGCAGCATCAGTGGCACATCGTCGCTCGCGCCACCACCCGCCGCTGACACCGGCAGCGCGCCTCCTGGAATCCGGTGGTGCCGGCTCTGGCCCGGCATGTCGATGTGCTGGTGAGCGGTATACCTCAGAGTCATATTCATACCTCTGAGGTATACCGCTCACTACCGCGTCCGCCCCGACGGAGGCGACCGACGGTCACCGCCGACCGCCGGGCGGCGCCCACAGCCCCCGCCAGGCCAGGACTTACTCGTCTAGACGCCGACGCGCTGCGGCGGGACCGTGAGCCCGTAGAGCTCCATCAGCTCCGGGGTGTCGATCCGGCTGCCGTCGGCCACCGAGTCGCAGGCTATGTCGACGATCTGGTCCTTGTGCGCCAACAGGTACGGCCGGGCACCCACGTCGGCGCTGGCCAGCGTGGCGATGCCGGGCCAGTGCCGGCGGCCGAACAGCATCGGGTAGCCGCGCAACCCGTCGTAGGTGGCGCAGACCAGCACATCCGGGTACGGCAGCGCGGTCACCCGGCTGACCGCCGTGGCGGTCAGGCCCGGCATGTCGACCGGGACCACCACCACCGCCTCGATCCCCTCGTCGTCCATGGCGGCCAGGCCGGCCCGGATGGACGAGCCGACTCCGGTGCCCCACGCCTTGTTGATCACAACGGTCGCCTTGCCCAGGTCGGCGGCTTCCTGGACCTGCTCGGCGGCAGCGCCCAGAACGACCACGATCTGCTCGCAGCCCGCCTCGGTCATCGTGTCGATCATCTGATTCACCAGGGGCTTGTCACCCTGGTGCAGCAGCGCCTCGGGACCACCGATCCGTCGTCCCCCGCCTGCGGCGATGATCATTCCTGCGATCCGGTTCAGCTGCGCCCCCTCCAGCACGGGACGGACCGTGACCGATCCGTCCCCTCCTACGGACACTGCAACGAGGACGGCCAGCCGGGGGTGGCGGGGCGAAAAGGAGAAATAGCACAACCGTTACACGCCCGGCATCTCCCGGCACGAGCACCGGAAGATCACCGAGAAGAGTGCGGCGATCAACCCGCCTCTGCGGACAACGCGACCGCGGTGCCGCCCCAACGCCGAGGCAACCATCGCGCCACCCAGCCGAGCCCGCGCGCGGTCAGCGCATACAGGACCACCGGAGCAACGATGAGCAGCACGGCGACTCCGGCGACCAGAGGCACGTAGCCGGCGGACACCCCGCTGGCAATCGCCCCGGCCACGGCGTACCCGGCGGCCAGGACGACCGCGACGAGCCCGGACAGCGCCACCACCGGGCCGGTCCCCCGATGCCGACCGACGGCCTCCGCGACCGCCACAGCCGGCAGGAAGAGCAGCGGAATCAGGACCACGCCGAGCACCGCGGCGATCAACACGAATATCGGCCCGGCCAGCGGACCACCCACCCCGGAGCCGGTGGCCAGCGCGTACGCCAGCAGACCGAGGTAGCCCACGACCGACTCGCAGACCAGGACCAGGCAGGCGGCGGCCATCCCCACCAGATGACGGACGACTCCGACGACCATGGCGCAGCCTCCCATCCCGACGCCGACGACCCGGAGAAGACTAACCGGGGCGCCGCCCCGAGGTGTGCCCCTGCCCGAGTACGGCCCGCAGGTCAGGCCGCGTCGGCGTAACAGTCGACGATGGACAGGTCCAGTGGGAACCGGACCGGCGTCGCACCGAAGAGCAGCGCGGACGCGCGCTCGCCGCAACGGTTGACAGCCTCGGCGACCGCCTCCGCCTGATCGGCCGGCGCGTGCACGACCACCTCGTCGTGCTGGAAGAAGACCAGCTCGGCGTCGGTGCCGGACAACTCCGTCCGCAGCGTGGCCAGCAAGGTGGAGGCCCACTCCGCCGCCGTGGCCTGGATGACGAAGTTGCGGGTGAAGCGCCCCCGGGACCGGGCGGCACGCGCCCGCGGACTGTGCGGGTCACCCGCCGCCTCCGGATCGGAGGGCTCGTCGTCGAGATCACCGAACCCGGCCGAGCCGGGCGGACACGTCCGCCCCAGCCACGACCGCACCAGCCCGCCGTTCTCACCGGTACGCGCCGCCGCCTCGACGTACCCGAACGCCGTCGGGTAGCTGCGCTTCAGCACCGCCAACGCGGGCACCGCGGCCCCGCCGGTCTGCCCGTACATCGCGCCGAGCAGGGCCACCTTGGCCTTGGCCCGGTCACCGCCGAACGAGTCCCGGGCCAGGGCCGCGTAGAGGTCGCCGGCAGCCCCCGCCGTCGCCAACCGCGCGTCGCCGGAGACCGCGGCCAGCACCCGAGGCTCCAACTGGCCGGCGTCGGCGACCACCAACCGCCAGCCCGGATCGGCCACCACCGCCCGCCGGATCACCTTGGGGATCTGCAACGCGCCACCACCCCGGGTGGCCCACCGGCCGGAGACGACACCAGCCGGCACGTACTCCGCTTGGAACCGGCCGCCCCGCACCCACTGATCGAGCCAGGCCCAGCCGTGCGCCGTCCAGATCCGGTAGAGCTCCTTGTATTCCAGCACCAGCGGCACCGCCGGATGGTCCACCCCGCGCAGCACCCAGGCCCGGGTGTTGGGCAGCTCCACCCCGACCCGGGCGAACGCCTTCAGCAGCTCCGCCGGGGAATCGGTGTGCAGGCCGCGTACGCCGAGCGCGTCGGCGATCCGGGCGGCCAACTCGGCGAGTCGGCGTGGCGGACCACCGACCGGGGACGCCTCGCCGAGCAGCTCGTGCAGGATCTCGTTGTGCACGTCGGCGCGCCAGGGCAGCCCGGCGGCGCCCATCTCCGCCGCGATCAGCGCGCCGGCCGACTCGGCGGCCACCAGCAACCGGAACCGACCGGGGTGCTCGGTCGCGGCGACACGGGTGAGCTGGTCGGCGTACACCTGGGTCAGTGCCTCGATGCCCGGGCCCGGCGGACCGGGCACTGTGTCGAAGAGCGCGCCCTGCCCGTGCCCGGGCGGTGCGGCGGCGCGCGGCGGCGGGTCGGGCGGGACCGCCGCGCCAGTCAGCCGGGCCCAGGCGGCGGCCAGCGAGCGGGGCTCGCCCCAGCGGCCGGCGTGCCCGAGCAGCAACGCCTCGGTCAACTCCACGTCGTGACACCGATCGACCCGGACGCCGGCGCGCAGCAGCGGCGGGTAGACCGCCGTGGCGGTCGACCAGACCCAGCGCGGGTGCTCGGCTGCCTCGCGGGCGGCGACCGCAGCGACCAGATCGGTGACGACCTCGGGCGGGCCGGTCGGCCGGCCGGTGGCGTCCAGCGCGCACAGCACTCCCCCACCCCGCTCGTCGGACACCACCGCCACCAGCACGAACGTGATTCTGCCTCTCCCGTCCGACAGAAACGGAGGCGCACCTCACCATGATCGGGTCGGTGGGGTGTCGGGGCCGGTCGGTAGCGTGGCCGGGTGCCTCCGCAGATCCCGCATCCCGATCCTGGCACTCCCGACGCTCGCGGTCCGATGCGCTACCTGTGGTGGCTGGTCCGCTGCCAACCCTGGCGGGTGCTGCGCGGCAGCCTGATCGGCACGGCCTGGATGATCGGGCTCTCGGCCCGGCCCTACCTGATCGCCCGCGCCGTCGACGACGGGCTGCGCGAACGCGACACCCGGGCCCTGGCGCTCTGGGTCGCGGCGATCGTCGTCGCGGGCGTGGCCCTGTCCTACCTGGGCATCATGCGGCACCGCACGATGACCTTCATCCGGGAGGACGCCAAAGCCCGCTCGGCGGAGGTTCTGCTGCGCCACCTGTCCCGCATCGGCGCGGTGCTGCCCCGCCGGGTCGGGGCGGGCGAGGTGTCCACCATCGGCGGCTCCGACATCGACTGGACGGCGCAGGTGCTGACGCTGACCGGGCCGGGCGTCGGCGCGGTCGTCGCGTACGGGGTGATCGCCGTGGTGCTCTGGTCGATCTCCCCGATGCTCGCGCTCTGCGTGCTGGTGGGGGTGCCGGTCGTCGGCCTGATCGTGGGGCCGCTGCTGCGCCGCCTGGAGCAGGTCGAATCGGTCTACCGACGGCAACAGGGCGCGCTCACCGCCCGATCCGGTGACATCGTGGCCGGGCTGCGGGTGCTCGCCGGGGTGGGCGGCCGGGACCTGTTCTCCCGGCGGTACGCGGCCCGGTCCCAGGAGCTACGCGCCGAGGGCTACCGGGTCGGCGCGGTCAACAGCTGGATCGACGCGGCGACGGTCGCCATCCCCGGGTTGTTCCTGGCGGCGGTGGTGTGGCTGACCGCCCGGATGGCGGTGACCGGTGACGTCACGATCGGCGAGTTGGTCGCCGTCTACGGCTACGTGGCAACCCTGATCGTGCCCGTCTGGTTTCTGCTGGAGGGCAGTTACCAGCTCATCCGCGGTCGGGTCGCCGCCCGACGGATCGCCGACCTGCTCAACGTGACACCGGACGACGTCGGTGGCCCGGGCCGCCGGTGGCCGGGCGACGTGCCCGAGGCACGCCGGCCGGGCAACCTGACCGCGCCGGCCGGCCCGGCCGACCTGCACGACCCGGTGACCGGCCTGACCGTGCGCGCCGGCCAACTGACCGGGGTGGCGGCGGACGACCCGGCGGCGGCCGTGGCGTTGGCCGATCGGCTCGGCCGCTACGTCGCCAGCGACGTCACCTGGGGCGGCGTGCCGCTGCGCGAGGTCGCCCTGGACAAGGTCCGCGCGCGGATCCTCGTCGCCGACCACGACTCGTACCTCTTCGCCGGCACGCTGCGCGACATCCTGCGCGCCGGGGCCGACGACGATGACGAACGGATCGGGGCGGCCCTGCGGACCGCCTCGGCGCAGGACGTCGTCGACGCCCTGCCCGCCGGGCTGGACACCCCGATCGACGCCCGAGCCCGGACGCTCTCCGGCGGTCAACGCCAACGGCTCCGCCTGGCCCGGGCGCTGAGCAGCGAACCGGAGGTGCTGATCCTCGTCGACCCGACGTCGGCGGTGGACGCGCACACCGAGGCGCGGATCGCCGAGCGGCTGCGGGCCGCGCGGGCCGGGCGGACCACAGTGGTGATCGCCACGTCGCCGCTGCTGCTTGGCCGGGCCGACCTGGTCGCGCTTCTGAGCGCCGGCCGGATCACCGCCACCGGCAGCCACGCCGACCTGCTCGACAACGACCCGGCCTACCGACACCTGGTGGCCCGCGGCAGCGAGGAGGCGTACCGGTGAGCCGGCTGCCGGTCGCCGACCGCCGCACCGTACGCCGGGCCCTGCGGGACATGATCAGCCGGCACCGGCGCGCCGTCGGGGTCGTGCTGGCGCTGCACAGCGCCGCCGCGGTCGTCGGGCTCGCCCCTCCGTGGCTGCTGGGCACCATCGTCGACCGGGTCACCGCGGGCGCAGGCGTGGCCACTGTGGACCGGTTGGCACTGGCCATCGCCGGCTGCGTCCTGGTCAGCGCCCTGCTCTCCCGCTACGCCCAGTACGCCGGCCACCGCTTCGGCGAACGGGCCGTCGCCGAGCTACGCGAGGAGTTCGTCTCCCGGACCCTCGGGCTGCCCGTCTCGGTCGTCGAGCGTGCCGGCTCCGGGGACCTGGCCACCCGCAGCTCGGTCGACGTGTCGACGGTCGGCACCACCGTCCGGGACGTGGTGCCCACCATCGTCATCGCCACGGTGCAGTTGACGTTGCTGTTCGGGGCGGTCTTCCTGCTGCACCCGCTGCTCGGGTTGGCCGCGCTCGCCGGGCTCCCGTCGATCGTCGCGGTGACCCGCTGGTACCTGCGCCGAGCCAGCTCCGCGTACCTCACCGAGGGCGCGGCGGCGGCCGAGCTGACCGAGACGCTGACCACCACCGCCGAGGGCGCGCGCACTGTGGAGGCGCTGCGGCTGGCCGACGACCGGATCAAGCACGGCACCACCCGCATCACGATGGTGTGGCGGGCCCGTCGGGCGACCCTCGCACTGCGTACCGTGTTCTTCTCGGTCGTCGAGGCCAGCTACCCGCTTCCTGTCGCCATGGTCCTGCTCGTCGGGGGCTACCTGTTCTCCCGGGACATGGTGTCGCTCGGTGCGGTGGTCGCCGCCGCGCTCTACCTGCAACAGGCGATCGACCCGATGGACCGACTGTTGCAGTGGACCGAGCAGGCGCAACGCGGCTTCGCGTCGTACGCGCGGCTGCTCGGCGTCGGCATGGTCCCGCCCGAACCACCCGGCACGACCGCCTCGTCACGGGGCGAGCGACTCGTCGTCCGTGGCGCCCGTTTCTCCTACTCCGACGGGCCGGACGTGCTGCACGGCATCGACCTGGAGGTGCAGCCCGGTGAGCGGCTGGCCGTCGTCGGCCCGTCCGGCGCCGGCAAGTCCACCCTGGCCCGGCTGCTGGCCGGGATCGACGCGCCACGGCACGGCGTCGTCAGCATCGGCGGCTGCCCGGTCACCGACCTCAACCCGGCCGAGCGACGCCGCCGGATCGCCCTGGTCACCCAGGAGCACCACGTCTTCATCGGCTCGGTACGCGACAACCTCTCCTTCGCCGCGCCCGACGCCTCCGACGAACAGATGCGCGCCGCGCTGCTCACCGTGGGCGCCGAGTGGTTTGCCGAGCTGCCCGACGACCTGGACACCCAGCTCGGCGACGGGGCCCGTCAACTCGGTGCGGCCGAGGCCCAACAGCTCGCGCTGGCCCGGTTGGTGCTCGCCGACCCGCACACGCTGATCCTGGACGAGGCGACCGCCGCGCTCGACCCGTCCACCGCCCGCCGGACCGAACGCGCGCTGGCCGCCGTGCTGGTCGGGCGGACCGTCATCGCGATCGCGCACCGGCTCAACACCGCGCACGACGCCGACCGGGTCGCCGTGCTCGCCGACGGACGGATCACCGAGATCGGCAGCCACGACGAGCTGGTCGCGGCCGGCGGGGCGTACGCAGCCCTGTGGCGCTCCTGGCACACCCGTGCCGACGAGCGGTGAGACGCCCTACTTCACCGCACCGGAGGTGAGGCCGGCCTGGATCTGACGCTGGAACACCGCGTACACGATGATCATCGGGAGGATGGCGATGGTCAGCGCGGCGAACAGCCCGGACCAGTCCGCCTCGTAGCCGGCGTTGACGGAGATGTCGGCGATGCCCTGGGTGAGCACCCATTTGTCCTTGGCGTTGGACAGCAGCACCAACGGGAGCTGGTACTGCGCCCACTGGCCGATGATGTTGAAGATCGTCACGCTGATCAGGCCCGGCTTCGCCATCGGCATCATGACCTGGAAGAACAGTCGAGTGTGCCCGCAGCCGTCGATCATCCCCGCCTCGGCCACCGACGACGGCAACGTCTTGAAGAACGCGGCCAGGAAGAACACCGTGAACGGCAAGGAGTACGCGCTGTAGACCAGCACCACGCCGGTGTGGGTGTCCAGCAGACCAAGGTTCTTCACCACGAAGAAGAGCGGCACCAGTGCCAGGAAGACCGGGAAGGCCAGCCCCGAGACGAAGAGGAAGTAGACCGCACGGTTGCCCCAGAACTTGTAGCGGGCCAGCACGTACGCGGCCATCGAGCCGAGCAGCATGGTGAGGAACGTGCTGCACGACACCACGATCACGCTGTTGAGGAAGTACCGCCCGACGTGCGCCTTGGTCCAGGCCCGCCCGAAGTTCTCCCAGCGCAGCTCGGCCGGCAGCGTCCACGGGCTGCTGAAGATCTCGCTGGTGTTCTTGAACGCGGCGAGGAAGGTCCAGAGGATCGGCACGATCACGATCACCGCCCACACGGCGAGCGCGACGTGCCCCAGGCCGGCGAAGAGCTTTACCTCCGAGCGGGGGCCCTTGTGCCCCGACCCGGCGGGGGCGGACGGGTCACCGCTCTTCGGCGGCAGCGCCGCCGGCGTCGGCGGCAGCGTCGACTGCGGATTCATCAGTACTCCACGCTTTCCCGCTTGGTGAGCCGCAGCGTCAGCGCCGCGAACGTGAGGGTGAGGAAGAACAGCGCCACGCCCATCGCCGAGGCGTAGCCGTACTTCGAGTAGACGAACGCGTTGCGGTAGATCTCCATGGCGAGCACCGTGGTGGCGCCGTCCGGGCCGCCACCGTCCACCGAGAGCACCGCCACGATGGCGAACGCGTCGAACGCCGCGATCCCGAGGTACACCCAGGCCACCTGGAGGGTGTCCCACAGCAGCGGCAGGGTGACCCGGAAGAACAGGGTCACCTTCGTCGCCCCGTCCATCTCGGCGGCCTCGTAGATCTCACCGGGGATGGAGGCCATCCCGGCCGAGAAGAGCACCACGTAGAAGCCGACCGCCTGCCAGACCAGCACCGCGATGATCGACCAGAGGGCCAGGTTCGGCTTGACGAGGAAGAGGATCGGCTCGATGCCGAACTTCATCAACACGCCGTTGATCAGGCCGGACTCGTTCGGCCGGTACACCATCTGGAACAACACCGCGATGATGGCCACCGCCAGGACCTGGGGGAAGAAGAACACCACCCGGTAGAACTTCGCCCCCCAGACCCCCTGGCGTTGACCACCGCTGCTCTTGCCGCCCACGTTGAGTAGGAAGGCGAAGAACAGGGCGATGGCAATGGTGATCAGCGGCAGGGCAAGCAGCAGTACGCCGTGGTGCTGGACCGCCTTCCAGAAGGCCCCGTCGTCGAGCAACCTCCGGTAGTTGTCGAAGCCCACCCACTGCGGGGCCGACAGCCCCCGCCAGTTGGTCATCGAGATCTGGAACGCCTGCGCGTATGGCCAGATCACGAATGTCACGTACAGCGCGACCGGGGCGAACAGGAACCCGATCACGAATGGATACTTGCCGTGCCGCATGACCCTAGCTCCGATCGATCAGCGCTTGAACTTGGTGACGGAGCTGTCCTTCTTGATGGCGTCGGCGCGCTTCTGGATCCGCTCCACGAAGGCGTCCGCGTTGATCCGGCCGAACATCAGCTCGTTGGTGGCGGTACGCGCCTCCGTGTCGAGCTCCTTGTACCAACCGTCGAAGTACAGGTTGAACACGTCCTGACCGGCCGCCTTGAGCGCCGCCTGCGAGCTGGCCACACCGGGCGGGAAGGCGAAGCCCTCCGAACCGGCGGTGACCACGGTCGGGGCCTTGACCACCTCGGTGAAGCCCTTCGCGCCTGCCTTCGACAGCATCTGACGCATGTACTCCAGCCCGCCCTTGGGGTTCTTGCTCTTCGCCGAGACGAAGTAGCCCTCACCGGCGGTGGCGCGCAGCGCGGTGGCCGGCAGCTTGTCCGAGGCTGTCAGGCTCGGCACCGGCATGAGCTGGTAGTCGAAGCCGGCCGGGGTGTCCTTCTTCTGCTCGCCCTCCAGCCAGTCACCGCTGGGGTACAGGGCCACCTTGTACTGGTTCTGCCGCAGCTGCACGTCGGTGTGCTTGAGGCCCTCGAAGCTCTTGTCGCTGAACTTCGCCCCGACCTCGGCCCACGCGGCGGCCGCCTGCTTCACGGCGTCCTGCTTCCAGGCGCCGTCCTCCAGGTTGTCGATGTTCTTCAGTACGTCCGTGCCGCCGATCTTGGCGGCCTGGGTGAGGATCACGTTCCACTGGTAGTAGGCGGCGTTCGCACCGGCGTAGCCGTACGGGGTGATGCCCTTGGCCTTGATGTTCGTGAGCAGAGTGATGAACTCTTCCCAGGTCTTCGCCGGCGCCCAGCCGTTGTCCTTGAACAGCTTCGCGGAGTACCAGATACCGAAGACCGTCGAGACGTAGTACAGGACGTACGGCTTGCCGTTGAACGAACCCGCCTCGATGGTGCCGGGGACCACCGTGTCGCGGACCTTCTTGGCCGGGTCGTCGACCGATGGCGCGTCCCACAGCTCGGTGAGGTCCTGGAGCTGACCGTCCGCGACGAGCGCGCCGAAGTCCATCAGCTTCTCGCCCGAGTTGTTCACGAACTCCGGCGGGTTACCGGAGGCGAACCGCGGCTGGAGCACGGTGGAGACAGCCTGGGTGGCCTGGTGCTTGACCTCGGCCTTGGGGAACGCCGTCTTGTACAGCGGCTCGTGCACGTCGGTGGCGTACTTCTCGCCGTAGCCACCGTTGAAGATGACCACCTCGATCGCGGCGTCCTCCTTGACGCCCAGCGGGTTCTTCTCGCTCTTGGTGCCGCCGGCGACCTGCTCGTTGTCACCGTCGCTGCCGCTGGTGGCGCAGGCGCCGAGCAGGCCGATGGCCGGAGTGGCGAGCATGCCCACGGCGGCGGCGCGACGCAGCACCGTGCGACGGTCGAGTGCGGCCGGGTGTTCGGGGGTAATCGACATCGTCGTGTCTCCTTGTGGAATTCGGGTCATGCGGTACGCCGGAGACGTCCGGCGTACCGCGACTCGAGGGCGAGGTTGTGCTCGTCCCCGCCGGGGACGTTGGCGGAGAGGTAGATAGGGGGTACCTCCCCGGCCTGGTGGAACCGTCGTACGACCTCCGCGGTCAGCAACTGCGCCAGCAGCGCCGTGGTGACCGAGGAGACCGCACAGACCGCGCCGCCGCCCTCGAGCGGCAGCAGTGCATCGCCGTACGGCGCGCCATTGTCCAGCACGACGTCGGCGAGGTCGGCGAGCCGGTGCCCGGACGGGTGCCGTGGGGCGACCCGCGCGGTGTGCTCGACCGAGGTGACCGCGATCAACGGGTGACCGCGCTCGGTGACCAGCGCCGCCAGCTCGACCACCGAGCCGTTGATGCCGGATTGGGACGCCACCACGAACACGTCGCGCGGCTGGGGTGCCGCGAGCGCGTAGATCTGGTGGGCGATAGAGGGATCACGTTCCAGCTTGGGGTCGGCGAGCACGTCACGCGGGGCGTCACCGTGCATCACCAGGTCCCGTACCGAGAGCCGGTTGGTGGGGACCAACCCGCCGGCCCGGGCGACCAACTCGGCGGCGAACGCCTCCGAGTGCCCGGCGCCGAACGCCTGGAGCACGCCGCCGTCGCGCAGGCTGTCGGCGATCAGGTCGGCGGCCCGGGTGATCCCGTCGGCCTCCGAGTCGAGCAGCCGGTCGAGCACCGGGCGGACGGCGTCCGCATACCCCTGGGCGCTGATCATGACGGGACCCCTTTCGCTGCCTTGTGCCCGTCGACGGCCTGCGCTGTCCGCCGGAAGGCCGCGTGCGCGCGGTCGTGCGTGCGTTGGGCGACGGCGATGTAGAGCAGGTCGAGCACCACCAGTTGGGGGTGCCGGGCGGAGAGCGCGTCCGGCCGGAAGGTGGTGGCCTGGCTGGCCGTGAGCAGCACGATGTCGGCCAGCTCGGCCAACGGGGAGCGGGGGAAGCCGGTGAGCGCGAGCGTGGTGGCGCCCCGGCTGCCCGCCTCGGCGAGCATCTCGATCGTCTCCCGGGTCTGCCCGGTGTGCGAGATGCCGAGCGCCACGTCTCCCGATCGCAGCAACGCGGCGCTGGCCAGCCCCTCGTGCACGTCGTTCCACGCCCACGCCGCCACACCGATGCGGTGCAGGCTGAACTGCATCTCCTCACCGACCAGGGCGCTGCCGCTGGCACCGAAGATGTTCACCCTGCTGGCGCCGGCGATCGCCACCGCGGCCCGCTCCACCTCGGTGAGGTCGAGCAGGGTGGCGGTGTCGTGCATGGCCCGGGTGTCCGCGGCCATGATCTGGTCGAGCACCCGGGCGAGCGGGTCGCTCGGCTGGATCTCCCGTCCGATGTCGACGGTCCACCCGGCCGAGCGGGCCCGGCCGGTCTCGGAGGCGATGCCCAGTCGCAGGTCGGCGTACCCCTCGAAGCCCATCGCCCGGCAGAAGCGGGTGATGGTCGCTGGCGAGGTGCCACTGCGCTCGGCCAGCTCGACGATTGTCGCGCGGGCGGCGGCCTCGGGGTCACTGAGCACGTGCTCGGCAACCCGGCGCAGGGCTCCGGTCAACTCGCCGAGCCCGTTGCGGACGCGGGCCAGCACCCCGTCGGAGGCGGAACTCCGTCGCTCGATCACGTTGGCGTCGACCACCGCGGTCCCCGCGGCGGTGTCCACCTCGTGATCAACCATGAGACGCCTCAGCTTTCCGAAAAGACTGTTAACTGTTAGTGGTAAAAGTTCTTACTAACCGACCCTCTGTGTCAAGACTGTGGGCGAAGTTTTCAAACTGTTACCTGGCGCACAGGCCTCCACGCCTGCCACAACTTGCCCCGCACGACCCCGCCGACCAGCATGAACAAGCCAGATCGCCGTTCCGCGCAAGGAGACTCGTGCCGATGTCCGACAGCGTCGTGGTGGGTCTCGATATCGGCGGTACGTCCACCCGGGCGACCGTCCTCACCCTCACCGGGCAACGCGTCGGCACCGGCCGCGCCGGCGGTGGCAACCCCACCAGTCACGGCGCCGAGCGCGCCGCCGCCGAACTGCTGACCGCGCTCCGCGAGGCGCTCGCCGACGTCGACCCGACGCGGGCGGCCGCCGGCACCATCGGGCTCGCCGGAGCCGGCCGGCTGCTCGCCGACCCGGCCGGGCGGGCCGCCTTCGACCAGGCCTGGCACGACGCCGGCCTGCGCTGCCCGTACGAGGTGCACGGCGACGCCCTGGTCGCGTACGCCTCCGGCACCGCCGCCCCGGACGGAACCATCCTCATCGCCGGCACCGGGGCGATCACCGCCCAGGTCCACGAGCTGCGGCTCGACCGGATCGCCGACGGCCACGGCTGGCTCCTCGGCGACGCCGGCTCGGGCTTCTGGCTCGGTCGGGAAGCCGTGCGCCGGCTGCTAGCCGACCTCGACGCCGGCCGTGCGCTTGGTGCACTGACCACGACCGTGCTCACCGAAATACTGGGCAGCGCCGACATCGCCGCCCGACCCCGGGACACCGTCGACACCACCATCCAGACGGTGACCCGTCGACCCCCGATCGAGCTGGCCCGGCTCGCGCCGCTGGTCGTCGACGCCGCCACCCACGGCGACCCGGTCGCCACCGCGCTGATCACCGAAGCCGCCGGGCACCTCACCGAGAGCGTGAGCCGCATCCGCCCCGCCTGGGCGGTGACACCGATCGTGCTCGGCGGCGGCCTGCTCACCGCGGACACCCCGCTCGCCGCCGCCGTCCGGGCCGAGATCACGCGACACTGGCCGGACGCGCCACTGCGTACCGCCGGCGACGGTGCCGCCGCCGCAGCCTGGCTCGCCGCCCGCGGCCTGCCCGAGGTCACCGACCCGACAGCCCTCCACGCCCGCCTCTTCCCCACCCCCTGACCGCCCGCGCCGAACCGTCCCCGCACGCTGATGATCGCGCTCGATCCAGGAGTGGTGCCCTCGCCGCGACGAGGAGATTGCTTCCAGGATTGAGCGCGATCACAGCCTGGCAGGACCGGCGCGTCGTGTAGCGCGAATGAGATCTGAAACGGTCCATACCTGCTACAGCTCGACCGGCGGGTGTAGCAGATGATCGACCTGGACGCCTGTCCGACCACTCAGCTTCGACCTTGCCGTGCACACATCGCGCTCGGCGCCCCCTCCGGGCTGCCTCAGTCGACGACCTGCCACCCGGCTCCGGCCGCAGCGACAGGCGCTGCGGCCGGCGGGCCACTCGACGACCAGGCCGATGTGAGCATTAACGTGGAATTTTGACCCCGCACGAACGCGCCCAAAAGTGCGAGCTGTTGGTGACAGATCCAAGAGAGCGCCCAACGCAGCGCCGACGGGAGTCAATAGGAGACAACTGCCTTCAGGCGGCTAGTTTCCAGGGGCTTACTTTACTCAACTTCGACGAGAGCACGCACTGCCCAGTCACCAGAAGCACAATGCGCCGTCGAGATGCCCGACGTCTTCCAGGCGCCGTTCGAATAGTAATTGCGGCCAGTTCCGGCGTCGCACTCGACCCGAGCTCGGAACCGCTTCGAGTTCAAGCAGTGCGCCTCACTGTAGGTACTGTAAAGCCAGGTCGAGCAGGTACCGGCGGCAGCTACCTGAACCCGTTCAGCGGAGCGGGATGCTGCGGACTCCGCCGCCTGAGATGGACTCGCGAACACTAGAGCGGTAGCCAGTGTGAGTCCTACGGTAATGCCAGCCATCGAGATTCTGCGGTTCAACTCATGCCTCCCGTGGTGCCGATCCGACAGTGGATTGAGCCTAACATGCATGATCGACGATCGGAACCCCGGAAAACGGTACAGGGATAGCTCCTCGACATTCTCTGAAACAGTAACTCGTCGCCCATTCCTGTATCGGTCACCGAGAAAGAGACCGCAGCATTCCCCGAGCGTTACTTGAGCTGGCCCGCGGTGAGTCCCGCCTGCACCTGGCGCTGGAAGCCCACGTAGACCGCGAGCACCGGTAGCACCGCGATGCTCAGCCCGGCGAAGAGCCGGGCGTAGTCGCCTGCGTAGCCCTGGCTGACTGACAGGGCGAAGAGCCCCTGGGCGAGCACCCACTTGGACTCGTCGCCCTGCATCAACACCTGCGGTAACAGGAACTGGTTCCAGTGGCTGAGGAAGTTGAAGATCGCCACGCTGATCAGCCCCGGGCGCGCCATCGGCAGCATCACCCGGAAGAACAGGCGGAAGTGACCGCAGCCGTCGACCATCGCGGCCTCCGCCACCGACGTCGGCAGGGTCCGGAAGAACGCGGTCAGGAAGAACACAGTGAACGGCAGCGAGTAGGCCGCGTACACGAGGATCAGCCCGAGCCAGGTGCCGAAGAGGCCGGCGTTACGGACCACGAAGAAGAGCGGCACCAGGGCGAGGAACACAGGGAACATCAGCCCGCCCACGAACAGGTAGTAGACAAACTGGCGGCCGAGGAACTCGTACCGGGCGAAGACGTACGCGGCGGTGGCGCCCATCAGCATGGTGAGGCTGACCGAGCCGGCCACCACCACCAGGCTGTTGAGGAAGTACCGGCCGATGTGCGCGCCGGTCCAGGCCCGCGCCCAGTTGTCCCAGTGCAGCGCCCCAGGCAGCCCCCACGGATCGGCCAGGATCTCGCCGTTGGTCTTGAACGAGCTGATGAACATCCACAGCAGCGGCAGCACGGTGAGCAGGGCCCAGAGCAGCAGGAAGCCGTGCGAGAAGACATTGGCCACGCCAAGTTCCCGGCGGAGGGAACGGTCCCCGCCGGGGGCCGGCGTCGGCGCGGCGGCGGCGGGAACGGGCTTGTCCAGTGTGGTCACGAGTACTCGATCCGATCGCGCCGGCCGACCCGCAGCGACAGCACCGCCACCGATAGGGTCAGGAAGAACATCACCACGCCGATGGCGGAGGCGTAGCCGAACTTGGTCTCGCTGCCGAAGGCGGTGTCGTACATCCGCACGCCGATCACGTCGGTGGAGAAGTTCGGCCCACCGTTGGTCATCAGCTGCACGAGGACGAACCCGTCCAGGGCGAAGATGGCCAGGTAGACCCAGGCCACCTGGACGGTGTCCCAGAGCAGCGGCAGGGTGACCCGTCGTAACGTGGTGAACCGGGACGCGCCGTCGAGCAGCACCGCCTCGTAGATCTCCTTTGGCACGGCCGACATCGCCGCGCCGAACAGCACCACGTAGAAGCCGACGTTGCTCCACACCATCACCGCCAGCACACACCAGAAGGCGGTCGCCGGGTCGCCGAGCCAGGTCGGCGCGGGCAGGCCGAGGGCATGCAGCGCGGCGGTGAGTAGCCCCTGATTCGGGTGGTAGACCTCCTTCCACAGCAGCGCGATGATCACCACTGAAAGCACCTGCGGGAAGAAGTACACGGTGCGGTAGAGCGCGCCGCCGCGTACCCCGGTCACCCCGGCGCGGCCCTTGCGCCCGCCCATGGCGAGCATGGTGGCGAAGAAGAGCCCTAGCGCGATGGTCAGCACCGGCACCACGGCCAGCAGGACAGCGTTGTTCTGCAGCGCGTTCCAGACATAGTCGTCGCGCCACAGGGACTTGAAGTTCGCCAGCCCGATCGGATTGGCGTCGGCCGAGTAGCCGAGCCAGTCGGTGGTGGAGATCTGGAAAGCCTGCAGGTATGGCGACACGACGAAGACGACGTACAGCAGCACCGGCGGCACCAGGAAAGTGACGATCAGCGGCCACTTGCCATGTTTCACGATGAGGACCTCTCCCGGGGTACGGCCGGTGAGGGCGGGTCCACCCCCACCGGCCGGGCTGTCAGACCGCTCGCCTGTACTTTTTGATCGAGCTGTCCTGGGCGATCGAGTCCGCGCCCTTCTGGCACTGGTCGAGGAAGTCCGCAGGACCGATCCGACCGCTGAAGAACTCGCCGCACGCGGCGTCGACGAGGGGCTTCTCCAGCTTCCGGTAGTAGTTGTTGTAGACCCAGTTGAAGCCGTTGGCGCCGGACGCCTCCAGTGCCTTGACCACTGTGTTCAGCCCGTGCGGTAGTTCGATGCCATCGCTGGCCCCGGCCACCACGGTGAGGCTGGCAACCTTCCGGGTGAAGTCCTGCGCGCCCTTCTTGGAGAGCATGGTCCGGAAGTACTCCAGGCCGCCGGCGACGTTGCGGGCCTTGGCCGGGATCATGAACGGCTCGCCGGCGGTACCCCGGATCGCCTCGAACGGCAGCTTGTCACCGCTGCCCAGGCTGGGGGTCGGCGCGATGGTCATGTTGAATCCGGCCGGGGTGACGGCCTTCTGCTCGCTCTCCAGCCAGGAGCCGCAGGAGATGAACGCGGCCTTGCCCTGGCACCAGGCGGTCTGCGCCTGCTTGTGGTCGAGGCCGGGCGAACCTTCCAGGATGTACTTGTCCTTGACGATCTGGTACCAGGCTTCGGCCGCGGCCTTCATCGAGTCGGACTTCCAGGCGTTCGGCTCCAGGTTGTCGAGCGCAGTGGCCACCGACGGGCCGCCGAGCTTGATCGCGGTGGAGATCAGCGGCCAGCTCATGTAGCGCGGGTGGATGCCGGCGTACGTCCAGGGGGCGATGCCGGCGGCCTTGATCTGCTTGCAGAGCGCGATGTGCTCGTCCCAGGTCTTGGCGTACTCCCAGGTGCGTTCGGTGAACAGCTTGTTGGAGTACCAGATGCCGTACGCGGTGTAGGTGTAGTTCATCACCAGGAACGTGCCGTCGTAAGAGCCGATCTCGACCGCGCCGGGCAGCAAAGTGTCCCTGACCGTCTTGCCGGGGACGTCGAGGCTCGGGGCGTCGAGCAGCTCACCGAGGTCCGCGAGGGCGTTCTGGCTCACCAGGCCGTTGAAGTCGATCTGGCCGGTCCCGGAGTTGTTGACGACGTCCGGCGGGGTGCCGTCGACGAAGCGAGGCTGGAGGGTCTTGCTGATCTCCTGGGTGGCGGAGTGCTTGATCTTCGCCTTCGGGTACTTCTCGGTGTACATGGCCTCGTGGGCCTTGGCGTACTCCTCGCCGAACCCGCCGCCGAAGATGACCACCTCGAGCGGGGCGTCTTCCTTGACGCCGAGCGGGTTCTGCTCGCTCTTGGTGCCCTTGTAGGCGGCGTTGTCGTCGTTGTCGTCGCCGCCGCCGGTGGCGCAGCCGGCCAGCAGGCCGGCGGCGGGGGTGGCCAGCAGGCTGGCGGCGGCGCTGCGCCGCAGGATGTCACGCCTGTTCATGGTGTCTCCTCGGGTCGGGTCGGGCGAACGCCGGGTGATGGGGGTGGCGTCCGTCGCACGAGGCGCAGGGGATGTGTTGCTTGTCTTCATTAGCCATTACGTCGCTGAAGAATTTCTACGGCAGCGACGCCTGGACTTCAACCCCCGGCAGCCGAACCGTTATCACCACCGGCCAGCCCCGGGTCGCATAGCCTGGGGCGATGCGCCGCCTGCGCGAGCTCGCCGAGCGCACCCCGGCCGGCCGGGAGCGGTACGTCGACCTGCTCCGCGCGCTCGCCATCACCATGGTCGTTCTCGGACACTGGAGCGTCACGGTGATCGGCCGCGACCCCGGCGGGCAGGCCACCGGGCGCTCCGCGCTCGGCGAGCTGCGCTGGGCGTACCCGCTGACCTGGCTGGCCCAGGTGATGCCGGTCTTCTTCCTGGTCGGGGGGTACGCCAACGCGGCCTCGCTGACCCGGCTGCGGGCTCGCGGCGGCAACGCCGCCGGCTGGCTGATCGACCGCAGCGCCCGCCTGGTCCGCCCCACCAGCACGCTGCTGCTGGTGCTCACCGCCGCGGCGGCGGTCGCCTGGCTGCTCGGGGCCGACCCGATCCAGATCCGCGAGGTCTTCTGGTTCGCCACCATTCCGCTCTGGTTCCTGGTCGCCTACCTGGCGGCGGTCGTGCTCACCCCACCGATGTACGCGCTGCACCGCCGCCTCGGCCTGGCCGTGCCGCTGGCGCTCGTCGCAGTGGTCGGCCTCGGCGACCTCGGCCGGCTGAGCGGACCGGAGGAGCTGAGCTACGGCAACTACCTGTTCGGTTGGCTGGCCGTCCACCAGCTCGGCTTCGCCTGGCACGACGCCCGCGCCACGCCGCCACCTGCCGAGACCGACGCTGCCGGGCCGTCGACTCCCGACCGTCCGGGGGTACGCCGACGGCGGCTGCCCACCTCCCGCCGGGCCGGCCTGGTCTTTCTGGCGGGCGGGCTGGGCGCGGTGCTGCTGCTCACAGTGCTCGGCCCCTGGCCGGTGGCCATGCTCAAGGTGCCCGACGAGCGGCTCGACAACGCCGCGCCGCCCAGCCTCGCGTTGCTGGCCGTCGCCGCCGGTCAGCTCGGTCTGATCCTGCTGCTGCGCGCCCCGGCGGAGCGGCTGCTGCGCCGCAGCCGGCCGTGGCAGCTGGTGATCGGTGTCAACCTGGTGGTGCTGACCGTCTTCCTCTGGCACCTGACCGCCGCGATCCTGCTGATCGGGTTGCTCGACGCGGTCGGGACGCTGCCCACCCCGGCGGTCGACACGGCCGCCTGGTGGGCCTGGCGGGTGCCCTGGTTGCTGCTGCTCAGCGTCGTCCTGGTGGTGCTGGTCGCCATCTTCGGCCCGGTGGAGGCGCGCAGCGGCCGGCACCGCACCGGGCGGCGGACCGGCCGGGGCACCCCGGCCCGGTCGGCGTTGGCGGTGGCCGGCTACGCCGCCGTGGTGGCCGCGCTGCTGGTCAACAGCACCGCACCGCAGCAGGCCCCGGAGCCGCTCGGCACGCCCGTCCCGGCGCTGGTGGCGTACCTGGCCGGGGCGGGCGTGCTGCGACTGCTCAGGTCTGGGTGGGGAACCCGAGATTGACCCCGCCGTGGCGCGGATCCAACCAGCGGCTGGTGACGACCTTGCCCCGGGTGAAGAAGCGCACCCCGTCCTCGCCGTGGGCGTGCAGGTCACCGAAGAGGGACGACTTCCAGCCACCAAACGAGTGGTACGCCATCGGCACCGGGATGGGCACGTTGATCCCGACCATGCCCACCTCCACCTCGTGCTGGTAGCGCCGGGCCGCCCCGCCGTCGTTGGTGAAGATCGCCGTTCCGTTGCCGTACGGGCTGGCGTTGACCAGGTCCACCGCCTCGTCGTACGAGCCGACCCGGACCACGCTCAGCACCGGCCCGAAGATCTCATCGGTGTAGATCGACATGCCCGGGGTCACCCGGTCGAACAGCGTCGGACCGAGCCAGAAACCGTCCGGGTCGCCGTCCGGCGTCACGTCCCGCCCGTCCACCACCGCCACCGCGCCAGAGTCCACACCAGCGTCCACGTAGGAGCGCACCTTCGCCGCGTGCGCGGCGGTGACCAACGGGCCCATGTCGCAGCCCCGCCGGCCGTCGCCGGTGCGCAGACCGGTCACCCGCGCGGCGATCCGCTCGACCAGCGCGTCCGCCACCGGCTCCACCGCCACCACCACCGAGATGGCCATGCACCGCTCCCCCGCCGAGCCGAACCCGGCGTTGACCGCCGCGTCGGCGGCCAGGTCCAGATCGGCGTCCGGGAGCACCACCATGTGGTTCTTCGCCCCACCGAGCGCCTGTACCCGCTTCCCGGCGGCCGTTGCGCGCTGGTAGACGTACCGGGCGATCGGGGTGGAGCCGACGAACGACACCGCCCGCACCTCCGGGTGCTCCAGCAACGCGTCGACCGCCTCGGAGTCGCCGTTGACCACGTTGAGCACCCCGTCGGGCAGGCCCGCCTCGGCGAACCACTCGGCCAGCAGCAGCGCCGCGCTCGGGTCCTTCTCGCTCGGCTTGAGCACCACCGCGTTACCACAGGCCACCGCCACCGGCACGAACCACAGCGGCACCATCACCGGGAAGTTGAACGGGGAGATCACCGCGACCACCCCGAGCGGCTGCCGGATGGTGTACGAGTCGACCTCGGTGGACACGTTCTCGCTGAACGCGCCGCGCAGCGCCGACGGCAGGCCACACGCGTACTCGATGACCTCCAGGCCGCGCTGCACCTCGCCGGCGGCGTCGGCGAGCACCTTGCCGTGCTCGGCGGTGATCACCTCGGCGAGCCGGTCCCGCCGGGCGTGCACCAACTCCCGGAAGGCGAACAGCACAGCGGACCGCCGGGCCAGCGACGCGTCCCGCCAGGCCCGCGCCGCGCGGGCGGCGGCCTGCACCGCCACGTCGACGTCCGCTGTCGAGGCCAGCTCGACCTCGGCGGTACGCCGACCGGTCGCCGGGTCGAACACGTCACCGCGCCGCTCGGACGTGCCGCCCACCCGCTTGCCGTCGATGAAGTGACCGATGCTCATGCCGCCACCCCCGCCGCCGAACGGACCGCGTCGACGAGGATCGCCAGGCCCTCACGGGCCTCCTCCTCGGTCAGCGTCAACGGTGGGCCCATCCGCAGCACGTTGCCGTGAAGGCCCCCCTTGCCGGTCAGCAGGCCACCGTCCCGGGCGGCCTCGAAGACCCGGTTGGTCAAGGCCGGATCCGGCTCACTGCCGCCCGGTCGGACGAACTCTACGCCGAGCATCAGCCCCTTTCCGCGTACCTCGGCGACGCAGTCGAGCCCGCCCACGGCGGACCGCAGGCCGTCGGCGAGGATCGCGCCGACGCGGGCCGCGTTCGCCTGGAGGTCGTGCGCGATCAGGTAGTCGAGCACCGCGTTGCCGGCCGCCGTGGAGATCGGGTTGCCGCCGAAGGTGGAGAAGCTGATGGCCGGCACCGACTCCAGCACCTCGGCCCGACCGACCACACCGGCCAGGGCGAACCCGTTGCCGATGCCCTTGGCGAAGGTGAGCAGGTCGGGGGTGACGCCGTGCGCCTGGTAACCCCAGAAGTGCTCCCCGGTACGCCCCCAGCCGGTCTGCACCTCGTCGGCGATGAACAGGATGCCGTGCTCGTCGAGGACCTTCTTCCAGCCGGCGAAGAGCCCGTCCGGCGGGTGCACGAAACCGCCCACCCCCTGGATCGGCTCGGCGATGAGCGCGGCCACGTCACCGGCGGTCTGGGTGGCCAACACCTCGCGCAGGTCCTCCACCGCCGCATCGACCTGCTCGTCGACGCTGAGCCGGGCCAGCAGGCCACGCACCCGGTCACCGGAGTGCAGCCAGGCCACCTGGAGCGGGTTGAGGCCGCTGGCCGACCAGTTGCGGTTGCCGGTGACGCCCATCGCCGCGTACGACCGGCCGTGGTAACTGTTGCGCACGGCCAGGATCTGGTGCGAGCGGCGGTGGTTGGTGGCGACCAGCAACGCAGCCTCGTTCGCCTCGGTGCCGGAGTTGGTGAAGAACACCCGGGCGTCCGGGATGCCGGAGCGCTGGGCGATCTTCTCGGCCAGCTCCACCTGTTGACGGATCAGGTAGAGCGTCGAGGTGTGCACGATGCCGGTGGCGAGCTGCCGCTCGACGGCCTCCCGGATCTCCGGGATGTCGTACCCGATCATGTTGGTCAGCACTCCGCCGAAGAAGTCCAGGTAGCTGCGACCCTGCGCGTCGGTGACCCGGCGACCCGAGCCGGACACCAACTCGAGCGGCTCGGCGTAGTACAACGGCATCCAGGACGGGAGCACGGCCCGGTGCCGGGCCAGCAGGTCGTCGGTCATCGTGGCAACCCTTCAGCGGCGTTCGTGGATACCGCACGCTCCCACCGCCGGCCGATGCGAACAACTGTCAGCCTGTAGCGCATGGACGTCCCGACCTGACAGCACGTCAACGATTTCCACGGCCATGACCGGCCTTGACCGCCGATTTCAGCAGCCCTTGCGGGCTGTCTCCACTCGATTCGCAGTATGGCCACCCCAGTGCCCTCGGCGGGCGGCTCGCCGCTCGCGCGTGCGCGACCTGGCGGGGCGCCACGGCAGGTGCAGGGCGGCGGCTACCACCGCGAAGGCCGCCCAGCCGGCGCCCAGCGCCGCGGCCGACGAGACGTCCTGAAGGTAGTGGTACGCGGCGAGGAAACCGACCAGCCCGAGGCTGTTGCGGGCGAAGTGCCGACTGAACTCGACCAACTGCCGGCGGGCCTCGACGGCGACCAGCACCCCCGAGTACGGGAACGTCACCACCATGCCGCGCAGCACGGCGCCGAGCAGCGCGGTGAGGACCGCCCCGACGAAGATCACCACCAGCTTGAGCAACACCGGCAGCCCGTCCGGGCGGGTCTCCGCGACGGCGGCCGCCTCCTCGACGGAAGCCCCACGTTGGCGGGCGCGACGGCGCAGCCACAGGATGGCCGCCAGCCAGAGCACGAGCGTGCCGGCGAGGGCCATCTCGAACGGAATGTCGACGGCCAACAGGCCGGCGCTCAGCGCCACGTAGACGGCGATCCCCGCGACGTCGGCGAGCAGGATCGGCCAACGCCACCGCTGGTGGGTGACCGCCACGGTGACGAAGAAAAGGTTGAGCCCGAGCACGCCGAGCATCTGCGCGCCGTCCACCCGGTACTCGGTGGTGACCAGGGCGAGCGTCATCGGCAGCGGCAGGCTGTAGACCAGCGCGCGGAGCCGGACGGAGCGGATCACGCTGACCGCCCACACCACGGCCGTCACCAGCAGGACCGCGCTCCACGTCATGGCTCACCCGTTCCCGCCCCGATGGGGGGCCGTCAGTCCTGGAAGGTCGCGGCGTTCGCGCAGAGGTCGAACACGCGGGTGAGCCGAGCGACGTCCGTCCGATTGACCGAGAACTGATTCTCGCCGATCTCGCCGTGCGCGGTCATGTGGGCCTCCCAACAGCTCGACCCGTCCCAGAGTGTCAAGTTCACGTGCAGGTGCGGACTCACCACCCCGAGAGGCAGCAGACCCACCCGCGCCCCGGCCGCGCGCTGCTTCTCCACCAGCGCGGACAGGTCGTCGGTCAGCGTGGCGTAGACGAAGACCCTGGTGATCTGGACACCCCTTTGCAGGGCCTCCACGTTGGCCTCCCAGTAGCGCCGGCCGATCTCACTGCGCCACCAGCTCAGCTCCCCGCTCACCCGGGGCATCACGTTGGTCAACCCGTCCAGCCGACGTACGCAGGCGCGGGTTGCGCCGACCAGATCCTCGTCCTCGTCACCGCGCCGGATGATCCGACCGTCGGCGAGCTGCTCGGCCTCCAACCGGAACTGCTCGTAGCGCCGCTGCGCCTCCACCGCGACCCGGGTGCCCGCGTGCTGCTCGGCCGCCTCCCGGATGGCCCCGGCCAACTCCGTGGTGGTGCGGACCAGCCAGGGCGGGCCGTCCAACAGGGTGCGCAGGTGGAAGCGGCGCTCCGCGCGGGCCAGTGAGTCGACCAACAGCGAGATGGTGATGCCCATCAGGCCGGCCAACAGCGACTCCACCCCGGAGGCGGCGTTGCTGAGGTCGAGCACGATGCTGAGGGTGATCGACAGCGTGATGCCGACCAACGCCACCGGATCGGTGTGCGCCACCAGCCGGACGAAACCCGCGGTGGAGCCGCCACTCTGCCGTAACCGCTGACGGGCCACGTCACGGGTCATCAAGATCCCCAATCAGCCGCTCCCGCCAGCGTAGACAGCAACCACAACCACCGGCCCCGCCGCAGCGGGCCGGTAGCATCCGGCTGTGCACAGAGCGGACGCGGCGCCGTCGACCGGAACGGACGACGAGCGGATCACGGCGGAGATCCGAACCTGGGTCTGCTCCACCCCGCTCCGCGGCCTCGTCGCCCACTTCGGCGGCACCTGGCCCGACGGTGACCTCACCGACGTGCTCCGCTTCCTCGACGACTTCTCCGCCCGCCACTGGGACTTCCGGGACGGCCGGGAACGACCCGACGCCCGGGAGCCCGACCTCGACGGCGCCACCGCGACACTGGTGCTCAACGCGGCTGCCGCGCTCGGGCTGATCCACCCGGTGCCGCCGGCCCGGTCGGCGTACGCCCACCTGGTGGTGCTCGGCGGCCTGGCACACGCCTGCGTACGCCGCGTCGCCTACGCCGCGCACCTGCTCCGCGCCGGCCTACCGGTGAGCGGCGAGGTCGCCGTCCTGGGCAGCTTCCGGCCACTGTCGGACTGGGAACGCCGCACGCTCGCCGAGGCGGGCCTACCGGCCGACGAGACCGAGGTGGACGTGCTGGACACGGCCGTCCGCCGGGTGTTCGAGGTGGCCGCCCCGGCCGAGCAGGACGGCGTCGACGCCGGCCACCCGCACCACTCCTGGTCGTCGCGGACCTACCGACCAGACGGGCTGCCGCCGATCCGGGTGCTGGCCGCGCCGTCCAGCGAACCCGACCAGCGGCGGGCCCACACCGCCGACACCCAGCGGTTCTGGGCCGCCCACGTCCAGCTCGCGCCGGGCGACAAGGTCCTGATGGTCACCGCGCCGATCTACGTGCCGTTCCAGCACTGCGATGCGCTGCGCACGCTGGCCGTGCCGTACGGGTGCGCCATCGACACGGTCGGGGTGGACCCGACGCTGACCGACCTGGCGGTGCTGCCCGAGCAGACGCTCACGCCGGGGCGCTACCTCCAGGAGATCCGGTCGGCGATCCGCTCGATGCGCGCCCTGCACGCCGGGCTTCACCCGCGCTGACGTGGGAGGCGCTGACGTGGGAGGCCTGGACCCGCCGCTGAGCCGGGCTCAGCGGGCGGTGTCGGCGACGGCCTGGGCGAAGACCTCGGAACGGTGCTCGAAGTTGCGGAACCGGCCGTAGCTGGGTGCGGCCGGGGACAGCAGCACCACCCCGCCGGCCGGCGTCACCTCACGGGACAGCCGGACCGCGTCCACCAGGTCGTCGACCAGTTCGGTACGCACCTTCGGCAGGCCAGCGAGCACCTCGACGATGCGGGTGCCGCTGTCCGGAATCCCGATCACGGTCAGTTCCCGCTCGGCCAGGTGCTCGGCCAACGGCGTGTAGTCCAGACCCCGGTCGTTGCCCCCGACGATCACCGTCAACGGCCGCCCGTCGTACGCGTCGATGGCGTGCATCGCCGCGTACGGGCTGGTGGCCAGGGTGTCGTCGACGAACGTCAGCCCGGACGGGTCGGTGATCTCGGTGAGCCGGTGGGCCAGCCCCTGGAACTCGGCGACCGCGACGGCGAGGTGGTCCTTACCGGCCACCACGTCCACGCCGAGCGCGTCGAGGACGGCGAGCGCGACACAAAGGTTGCCCTCGTTGTGCCGGCCGACCAGCGGCAGCACCGCACGCGGGAAGAGCGGCTGGTCACCGAAGTGGAACCACTGCGTGCCGTCGGCGCCGGTGGCGACGTGGGTGGTGTCGGAGCGACCGGCGCGGACCGCCGGCAGCTCACCCAGCTCCGCGGCGAGGCGCGGGTCGCCGCCGTTGACCACGATCGTCTGCGGGTCGTGGGCGAGCAGGTTGAGCTTGTCCCGGTAGTACTCCCGCTCCCCACCGTGCGCGTCCAGGTGCTCGGGGAAGAGCGCGGTGACCACCGCCACCCGGGGCGAGTCGGTGAGGTCGCTGCACTGGTAGCTGGACAACTCCAACACGTACAGCTCCGCCTCCGGCAGGTCCAGGGTCGGCACCCCGATGTTGCCGCCGAAGACGTTCGGCCGCCCCGTCGCGGTGAGCAGGTGACTGATCAGGCTGGAGGTGGTGCTCTTGCCCTTGCTGCCGGTGACCCCGACGGTGCGCGCGGCGTGGTCGGCCATCCACAACGCGGTGCCCTGGGTCACCAGGATCCCGCGCCGGCGCAGCTCGATCAGCCACGGGTGGGTCTGCGGCACGCCCGGGGAGCGGACCACCACGTCCGCGGCGGCCAGCCGTTCGAAGCCTGCCTCGCCGGTGACCAGCGGCGCCGCCTCGGCCAGCGGGCCGTCCCAGGGCAGCGACAGGAAGTTCGCGCTGTCGTCCACGGCGACCAGCTCGGCCGGGCCGTGCGCGGCGATGGCAGTCACAGCGGCCCGGCCCTCCCGACCGGTGCCCCAGACGGCGACGGTACGTCCGCGCAGGTCAGAAAGGCGCACGGGGCTCTCCTCGTGGGTCACGGCGGCGGCAGGGCGGGCCCGGTCCGGACACGGCCGGACGAACCAGGGCCTAGTATGGCGTGTGCCCAACGAGCAGCTCCGGCGGATGGACGCCTTCACCTTCCCGTCCTACTCGATCGACTTCGCCACCGGCGAGGTGTTGTTCGACTACGCTCTGACCGGCCCGGCCGGTGAGCAGCGGTTCACCGAGGTGATCACACTTCCGCTGCCGGCGGAGCCGCCCTCCGACGAGACGGTGGCGACCCTCAACCGGGTGCTGGAGGTGCTGCACCTCGTCGCCGGGGTCAGTTACTACAAGGCCGCCGCGCCGCCCCGACTCGTGCTGCCGGCGCCGCTGGGCGCGGCCACCGTCGACTACGTCACGGCCGTCTACACCAGGGGCCTCGCGGAGTACGCGTACCGCAACCAGCTGCCGCACGTGCTGGACCTGCGCCCGGAGGTGCCGGCCGGCACGCCGGAGTCACCCCGGGTGTACGACGACTCGGACCGTCGCCCGCTCTCGGCGGTCGGCGGCGGTAAGGACTCGATCGTCAGCCTGGAGGCACTGCGCCGCGCCGAGTTGGACCCGGTGCCGTTCTCGGTCAACCCGAACCACGTGATCGTCGCCGTCAACGAGGCGTCCGGGCTGGTCCCGCTGGCCGCCCGGCGGCGCATCGACCCGGTGCTGTTCGACCTGAACGCGGCCGGCGCGCTGAACGGGCACATCCCGGTCACCGCCATCAACTCCCTGATCGCCGTGGCCACCGCCGTCCTGCACGGGCTGGGCCCGGTGGTGATGTCCAACGAGCGTTCGGCGTCCGACCCGAACCTGGTCTGGAACGGCCACGAGATCAACCACCAGTGGTCCAAGGGCGTCGAGGCGGAGGGGCTGCTGCGGGCGTCGCTGGCCGAGCACGCCGGCCTGACCGACCCGTACTTCTCCCTGCTGCGTTCGCTGTCCGAGCTGCACATCGCCCGGCTGTTCGCCGAGTTCACCCGGTACGACGACGTGGTGACCAGCTGCAACCAGGCGTTCAAGCTGCGCAACGCGAGTGAGCGCTGGTGCCGTGACTGCCCGAAGTGCCGCTTCGTCTTCCTGGCCATGGCGCCGTTCATGCCGCGGGAGCGGGTCACCCACATCTTCGGCGGCGACCTGCTGGCCGACGAGTCGCAGATCCCCGGCTACCGCGAGTTGCTGGGGGTGGACGGGCACAAGCCGTTCGAGTGCGTGGGCGAGGTCGAGGAGTCGGTGGTGGCGCTCGGCCTGCTCGCCGAGCAGGACCAGTGGCGCGAGGCCCCGGTGATCC
Organism: Micromonospora sp. CNZ322; assembly: GCF_007827755.1. Lineage (NCBI taxonomy): Bacteria > Bacillati > Actinomycetota > Actinomycetes > Micromonosporales > Micromonosporaceae > Micromonospora > Micromonospora sp. CNZ322. Next base: position 125,622 of record NZ_VITD01000014.1, on the reverse strand, counting down.
AGGCCCTGGTCGACGCCGTCCCGGAGACGGCCTGGTCCGCGGTGGCGAACTCGGACGTCTTCACCCCCGGCGGCCCCAACCACATCCCCCCCACCTACGCAAAAGCACTAAACTCCCTCACCTAAACCCCACCCCACCCTCTCCCCCGGCGTTCCCACCGGCCTCTTGCCCCGGTGATCAAGAGGTTTGCGTCATCGCGTGCGCGATTTCTGACGCAAACCTCTTGATCACCGCAGGCGGTGGGGTGGGGGCGGGGGGTTAGGGGGTGCGGACTGCTTCCAGGGCCAGCAGGGCTACGTGTAGGGAGAGGCTGGCCTCTACCGAATCCAGGTCCACGTCGAGGATGCGAGCGATCCGGGCCAGGCGTTCGTAGAAGGCCGGCCGGGACAGGTGGGCGGCGGCGGCACCGGCCGACTTGTTGCGCCCCTGCTCCAGGTAGGCGCGCAGGGTGTCGAGCAGCCGTTCCCGGGGGTGCCGGGCGTCGTACTCCAACAGCGCGCCGAGTTCACGCTCCACGAACGTCTGCAGGCGGGGCTCGTCGCGCAGCAGGTGCAGCAGCCCGGCCAGACCCACGTGCGGCAGCCGGAAGATCGGCAGGTCACGCCGGTCACGCCGGGCGGCCTCGGCGATCTGCCGCGCCTCGACCAGCGACCGTCGGGCCTCCCGCAGGGTGCCCACCCCGGAGCCGGCGGCCACGATCACGCCACCCGGACCAGCACCCCGGAGCGGGTCGACACCGACCCCCGACCGAGCGGCCTCGACGCCGAACACCGCGCGGGACGGATCTACGCCGAAGCCAGGGCGGGCCGGATCGGCGCCGACCGCCGCACGGGAAGCGTCGGATGCGGGACGGGACGCGTCGACGCCGGAGGCATTCCGCGCCGGTTCGACACCGGGTGCCGGTCGGCCGGTGCCGGCGTCGAGGCGTACCCGACGAAGGGCGCTGGCGAACGCGGACAGCGCGCGGTCCTCGGCGGCCGGGTCCGGCAGGGCCAGCAGCGCGCCCACCGAGTTGTCGTCGACGGCGCTGGTCAGCGCGGTCAGCTTCGCCTCCCGCAGAGCCTGGCCGACCGCCTCGGAGAGATCACGTAGCCGGGCCTGGCCGGCCTCGGGGCCGACCTCCCCGGCGGGGTCGTCGGCGCGGTGCCGGACCATCACGCCGACCAGGTGCCGCCGGTCGAGCACCACGCCGAGCGCCTTGGCCCGCAGCCCCACCTCGTCCACCGGGCGGGAGTGGTCGAGCAGCGCGGTGAGCAGGGTGCGATGGATCTGTCGCTCCAAGCCCTCGGCGTCGCGGCGGATCAGCCGGCCCAGCGCGAGGGTGGACGCGGCCCGCTCGATCAGGATGGTGAGCCGGGTGGGCGAGCCGGCGTTCGATTCGACGGCCTGGGCGCTGGGCACGTCGCCGCTGGCTGGCCAGCGCAGCAGCAGCCGACCCCAGTCCTGCCCCCGGGCACCGACGGTGGTCACCAGCCAACCGCTGTCCGGGTCGTACGCGGTCCGCCCGGCCGGGCGGATCCGCCGGGAGTGCTGCTCCCAGCCGTCCAGCAGCAGCTCAGCGCTCTCGCCCGCCGGGTCGTACCCGAGCACCTGCCGGGACAGGTTCTCCAGCACCACGGGGCAACCGGACAGCTCGGCGGCCTGTCGGATTACCTCGGTGGCGTCGGCGCCCTCGACGGACAGGTCGTTGAACCGCTGGTGGATCTCCTCGGTGGCGCGCAGCTCGGTGAGCTGCGCGTCGACGATCAGCGCGTGCACCGCCTCGGTGATCCGGACGAACGGGGTGGCCCGGCGCAGCTCCACCAGGGGCAGCCCACGCCGCTCGGCGGCGGCGGCCATCACCCGCGGCACACCGCTGAGGTACCGGCGGCCCAGCTCGACGACGAGTCCGGAGACTCCGACGTCGGCGAGATCACCGATGAACGCGCGCAACCCGGCGTCGTCCCCGGGCAGACCGATGCCGGTGGTGAGCACCAGTTCGCCACCTCCGAGCAGGGTGGCGATGTCCGGCACCTCGGCGACGTGCACCCACCGGACGGGTCGGTCCAGCCCCTCGTCGCCGGCGACCACGCGGGGCGCGCCGTGGCGGACCGGGTCCAGGGCGAGGACCTCACGGACGGTAGGGAACACGGCCGACACGCTACCGTCCGTGACGCCGGAACTCGACTTGCCACCGGCGAGAGGGGTCAGTCGACGCCGAACTCCATCGCGGCGCGGTCGAGCGCCTCGTCCTCCGCCGAGGCGACGCCCCGGGAGGCGATGGCTTCCGCGCCGCCTTCGGGCATCGCGCCGATCAACCCGGTCGAGGCGGCCTGCTCGGCCCCGATCATCCGCTGCGGGTTCCCGCCACCGACCAGGCCGAGGGAGGCGTACTGCTCCAGCTTCGACCGCGAGTCGGCGATGTCCAGGTTGCGCATGGTGAGCTGGCCGATCCGGTCCGACGGGCCGAACGCCGAGTCCTCGGTACGCTCCATCGACAGCTTGTCCGGGTGGTAGCTGAACGACGGGCCGGTGGTGTCCAGGATCGAGTAGTCCTCGCCCCGACGCAGCCGCAACGTCACCTCGCCGGTGACCGCCGTGCCAACCCACCGCTGCAACGACTCGCGCAGCATCAGCGCCTGCGGGTCCAGCCAGCGGCCCTCGTACATCAGCCGACCGAGGCGGCGACCCTCGTTGTGGTAGTTCGCCAGGGTGTCCTCGTTGTGGATGGCGTTGATTAGCCGCTCGTACGCGTAGTGCAGCAGCGCCATCCCGGGCGCCTCGTAGATGCCCCGGCTCTTGGCCTCGATGATCCGGTTCTCGATCTGGTCCGACATGCCCAGGCCGTGCCGACCGCCGATGGCGTTGGCCTCCAGCACCAGGTCGACGGCGCTGCCGAACTCCTTGCCGTTGATCGTGACCGGGCGGCCCTGGTCGAAGCCGATGGTGACGTCCTCGGTCGGGATCTCCACCGACGGGTCCCAGAAGCGGACGCCCATGATCGGGTTGACCGTCTCGATGCCGGTGTCGAGGTGCTCCAGGGTCTTCGCCTCGTGCGTGGCACCCCAGATGTTGGCGTCGGTCGAGTACGCCTTCTCGGTGCTGTCCCGGTAGGGCAGGCCGCGTTCGAGCAGCCACTCGGACATCTCCTTACGCCCACCCAGCTCGGTGACGAAGGCGGTGTCGAGCCACGGCTTGTAGATGCGCAGCATCGGGTTGGCCAGCAGGCCGTACCGGTAGAACCGCTCGATGTCATTGCCCTTGAAGGTCGAGCCGTCGCCCCAGATCTGGACGTCGTCGGCGACCATCGCGCGCACCAGCAGGGTGCCGGTCACGGCGCGGCCCAGTGGGGTGGTGTTGAAGTACGCCCGCCCGCCGGTGCGGATGTGGAAGGCGCCGCAGGTCAAGGCGGCCAGGCCCTCCTCGACCAGGGCGGCGCGGCAGTCGACCAGGCGGGCGACCTCGGCGCCGTAGCTGAGCGCACGGCCGGGCACCGACGCGATGTCGGGCTCGTCGTACTGGCCGATGTCGGCGGTGTAGGCGCAGGGAATGGCGCCCTTGTCGCGCATCCACGCGACCGCGACCGAGGTGTCGAGGCCGCCGGAGAAGGCGATGCCGACACGTTCGCCGGTGGGCAGGGAGGTGAGAACCTTGGACACGGGGAAAATTATGCAATAGAACGCATGGCCATGCAAGCCGATGCGGTCTACTCGCCGCCGAACGGCGGATCCTCGCGGCCCAGCTCCCAGAACGCCACCGCCGCCGCAGCGGCCACGTTCAACGAATCCACGCCGCGGCGCATCGGAAGGACCACCCGCACGTCGCTGGCGGCCTGGGCCGCCGCGGTGAGGCCGGGCCCCTCGGCGCCGAGCAGCAGCGCCGCCCGCTCGCGCTGCGCCGGGGTCAACCGCTGGATCGGTACGGCGTCCGGCGCGGGCGTCATGGCGAGCACTGTGAAGCCGGCCTCCCGTACCTGGTCCAGGCCCTCGGGCCAGCGGTCGAGCTTCGCGTACGGCATCGCGAAGACCTCACCCATGCTGACCCGCACACTGCGCCGGTACAGCGGGTCGGCGCAGGACGGCGACAGCAGCACCGCGTCGATGCCGAGCGCGGCGGCACCCCGGAAGACCGCACCGAGGTTGGTGTGGTTGTTCACGTCCTCCAGGAGCACGACCCGGCGCGCGGCGGCGAGCACCTCGGCCGCCGTCGGCAGCGGCCGGCGGTGGAACGACGCCAGCACCCCCCGGTGTACGTGGAAGCCGGTGGCCCGTTGCAGCACATCCTGGGTCGCTGCGTAGACCGGCGCGTCGCCGGTGTCCAGGTCGGCGAGCTGGTCGACCCGCTTGGCGTCGACCAGGTACGACCGGGCCGAATAGCCCGCGCGCAGCGCCCGGCGCAGCACCAGCTCCCCCTCGGCGATGAACAGGCCGTGCGGTGGTTCCCAGCGGGTGCGCAGCTCGACGTCGGTGAGCGCCCGGTAGTCGGCGATCCGGTCGTCGTCAGGGTCGGTGATCTCGTGGACGGGCACCCGACGATTCTGCCGGACGCGGAGCAGTGCGCCCCGACGCCCGTCCGACGGGGTGTTTTGTCCGAAGAAGAAGGGGAATGGCCGACGGACATCGGGACGCGACGGGAAGGACCAGCCAGGTGAGCGCAGACGACACCACGGCGGGCGAAGCGGGCGCCCTGCCCCGGCGTCCGACCGTCGCTGACCACATCGTGTCGCGACTGTTCAGCTGGGGCGTACACCGCTACTTCGGCTATCCCGGCGACGGCATCAACGGTCTCACCTCCGCGCTGCAACGCACCAACGGGCGGGCCCAGTTCGTCCAGGTCCGCCACGAGGAGACCGCCGGCTTCGCCGCCTCCGCGCACGTCAAGTACGGCGGCGGGCCGCTGGGCTGCGCGCTGGTCACCAGCGGGCCGGGCGCCATCCACCTGCTCAACGGCCTGTACGACGCGAAGCTCGACCACCAGCCGGTGGTCGCCCTGGTCGGTCACACCGCGACCACCGCCGAGGGCGGCGGTTACTACCAGGAGGTCGACCTGCTCGCCCTCTACAAGGACGTGGCAGCGGCGTTCCTGGCCCAGCTCGATCACCCGGCGCAGGTACGCCACCTGGTCGACCGGGCGTGCCGGACGGCGCTGGCCCGGCGTACCGTCACGGCCCTGATCCTGCCGTTGGACCTGCAGGACGAGCCGGCCGTACCGAACCCGCCGCACGCCCACGGCTACTACCAGACCAGCAACGCGCCGAGCAGCACGCCGACGGTGCCGCCGGAGGCGGACGTGCGCCGGGCGGCCGAGGTGCTGCGCGGCGGGCAACGGGTTGCCATGCTGGTCGGTCAGGGCGCTCTCGGCGCGCGCGACGAGGTCCGCGAGATCGCTGACCGGCTCGGGGCCGGCGTGGCCACCGCGCTGCTCGGCTTCACCGCCGTCGACCACCGCGAACCGTGGGTGACCGGCGCGATCGGGCTGCTCGGCACCCGACCGAGCTGGCAGCTGATGAGCGGCTGCGACCGGCTGCTGATCGTGGGCAGCAACATGCCGTACTCGGAGTTCTACCCGCAGCCCGGGCAGGCCCGCGCGGTGCAGATCGACCTGGACGGCACCCAGCTCGGGCTGCGGTACCCGACCGAGGTGAACCTGACCGGCGACGCCCGCCCCACACTGCGGGCGTTGCTGAACGAACTGGGCCCCGGCCCCGGGCCGACCGCCTGGCGGGCGGAGGTCGCCGAGGCCACCTCGGCGTGGCGCCGGGTGCAGCACGACCTGGCCGAGCAGGCCGCCGACCCGGTCAACCCGCAGTTGCTCTTCCACACGCTGAACGAGCGGCTGCCCGACGACGTGCTGCTCGCTGTCGACTGCGGCACCACCACCGCCTGGTACGCCCGACACATCCAGGTACGCCCCAGCATGCTGGCCAGCCTCTCCGGCACGCTGCTGTCCATGGGTGGTGCCATGCCGTACGCGTTGAGCGCCAAGTTCGCCCACCCGGACCGGCCGCTGGTCGCCTTGATCGGCGACGGCGCCATGCAGATGAACGGCGTCAACGAGCTGATCACCGTTGCGAAGTACTGGCGCAGCTGGGCCGACCCGCGCTTCGTGGTGCTGGTGCTCAACAACCGGGATCTGGCGTTCGTCAGCTGGGAACAGCGCTCCACCGAGGGGACGCCGATGTTCCCGGACAGCCAGCAGTTGCCGGACATCGCCTACCACCAGTGGGCGGAGGTGCTCGGGCTGCACGGCGAGTTGATCGACTCACCGGATCAGGTGCGCAACGTCTGGGACCGCGCGCTCACCGCCGACCGGCCGGTGGTGATCAACGCCCTGGTCGACCCGGCGGAGCTGATGCTGCCACCGCACTTCACAGTCGAGCAGGCCCGCAAGACCGCCGCGGCGGTGCTACGCGGCGACACCGACTGGGCCGGAATCATCCGCCGCGGCCTCCCCGCCACCCTGGCCAGCTACCGCCCCCGGCGTCACGACCGCTGACCCGCCCCGCGGGCGGGTGCGGGCGAGAGGGCGGGTGGTCAGCCTCGGCGGTCCAGCCAGCGTTGGAGGGCTGAGCGGGGGTCGTCGGTGGTGGGGTCCTGCCGGCGTTCCGGGACCGTTGGGCGCTCCACCGGGCGGCGCGCGTCGCCGGCCAGCTCACGGCTCGGTGCGACGAAGGCCTTCTCCGGTTGGCCCTTCACAGCGGTGGCGATGACCCGGGCGACCGCGTCGATCACCTTGGTCTGCACCGCCGACCCCACCGAGTCGGCCGGGTCGTCCGGGTTGGCGGCGATACCGGCCACCGCGACCTGCGGGGTGAAGCCGACGAACGTCTCGGTGGAGTTCTGCTCCGAGCTACCCGTCTTACCAGCCACCGGTCGGCCGTCGAGAATGTCGTTCACACCGGTGGCGGTGCCACCGTTGCACTGCCCGAACGCCGACTGCTGACCCACCGGGCAGCGGGCCGCGTCGGTCGCGGCACGGGCGACGTCGGCGTCGAGCACCCGCTTGCAGGAGGGCTGCCCCACCGGCACCTTCGTGCCGTCCGCGCCGGTCACCGAGACCACCGGCACCGGTGTGCAGTAGGTGCCCTCGGCGGCCACCGTGGCGTACGCGTTGGCCAGGTCCAGCGGAGTGGTGGCCGCCACGCCGAGGGTGAACGAACCCCAGTTCGCGGCGTTGTTCTTGGCGAAGTTGGCGTCCGAGTCGGCGCGGAACGTGATGCCGAGCCGCTGCGCCATCTGGACCACCTTGTCCTGGCCGACCTGCTCGGCCAGCCAGACGAAATAGGTGTTCACCGAGCGGCCGAAGCCGTCCCACATCATCCGGTACCCGTCCATCCAGTCCGGGTTGGCGTTCGCCGGGCACCAGTGGCCGTCACAGCTGCCCGGCCCCTCGGCGGCGTACCGGGTGGGCAGCTTGGCGGGCGCGTCGAAACCGGTGGAGAGGGTACGGCCCGACTCCAGCGCGGCGAGCATCGTGAACAGCTTGAACGTGGAACCCGCCTGGTACCCGTCGACGCTGGCTCCGCCGGAGATCAGCGGGTTGACGGTGTTCGGGTGGTTCGCCTGCCCGCCCGGGTTTTCGGCGAGGCTGTAGTGCCGGTTGACCGCCATCGCCAGCACCCGCCCGGTGCCCGGCTGAACCGCCGCGATCGGCAGGGCGCGCTTGTTGTCGTACCCGTAGACCTTGGTGGCCTGCTGCTGCGCGGTGGCCTGGATCTTCGGGTCCAGCGAGGTGACCACTGTGTAGCCGCCCGAACGCAGTGCCTGCTCGCGCTCGGCGACGGTCGCCCCGAAGGCCGGCTGGGTCAGCCACCACTGGCGCAGGTAGTCGCAGAAGAACCCCCAGTCGTCGTGGCCCTGGGAGACGGCGGTGCAGCCGTTGGGCTGGGCGGTGGGGTGCAGGGCCAGCGGCTCCGCCTTGGCCTGGGCGGCCTGCGCGGCGGTGATCGCGTTGGTGGCGACCATCGAGTCCAGCACGTACGACCGGCGGGCCAGCGCCTCGTCCTTGTCGCCACTGATCGGGCTGTACGCGTCCGGGGACTGCACCAGACCGGCCAGCAGGGCCGACTCGGCGAGGGTCAACTGCGCCGGAGGCTTGCCGAAGTACCGCTGGCTGGCCGCCGCGATCCCGTACGCGCCGGAGCCGAAGTAGGCGATGTTCAGGTACCGGTCGAGGATCTCGTCCTTGCCGAGGCTCTTGTCCAGCGCGCTCGCGTACCGGATCTCCTGGATCTTGCGGCCCACGGTGGGATCGGTGGCGGCGGCGCGCTCCTCGGCGGTGCGGGTGGGGTCGGTCTTGAGTACGTTACGGACGTATTGCATGGTCAGCGTCGAGCCGCCCTGTTCGGTGCCGCCACCCTTGACGTTGGCCACCAGCGCCCGGGCCAGGCCGCGCAGGTCGGCGCCACCGTGGTCGTAGAAGCGCCGGTCCTCGGCCGCCACGATCGCCTGCCGCATGACCGGGGCGATCTCCGACAGGGGGACGTCGGTGCGGTTCACGTCGTAGAACGTGGTGATCAGCGTCTTGCCGTCGTTGGCGTAGAGGTACGAACGCTGCGGCGTGGCCGGGGTCTTCAGCGAGGCCGGCAACGCGGCGTACGACCCGAGCGCGGAGCGGGCGGTGAGCCCGAGCAGCAGGTTGCCCGGCAGCGCGGCGACTGCCAGGACAAGCCCGGCCAACACGCCGGCGAGCAGCACGGTGAACAGCCGCGACAGCGGCGAGCGGGGGGCGGCCATGCTCCCCAGGATTGCCATGAAAGCCGCCAACCGACCACCCCCACCGGCCAATTGTCAGCAACTTCACCCCCACCCACCAGCCAACTCCCACCCCCGCCCCCCAGTTCCGCTCCCGCTTCCGCTCCGACTCACACCCCGGTGATCATGGGGTTAGCGGGAGGTTTGATCACGGAATCGCCCGCCAACCTCATGATCACCGGGGCTGGGCGAGGGTCGGGCCGAAGGCGGGGTGGGTGGGGTGGGTCAGGTGGGGTGGGTGGGTTAGGGGTTTGGGGTGCTCAGGCTGGCGGAGGCGGCGTCTCTGGCGGTTTCGCGGGGCATCAGGCGGCCGGAGCGGTAGCCGATGCCGATGCCGGCGATCAGCACGAAGATCGCGCCGAAGGTCTGCAACGATCCGATCAGGGCACCGCCGAGGCCGAGCAGCGGCGCGGCGATGATCAGCATGACGCCGTCGCCGAGGCTGAAGGTGCCCGAGCGGGCCACCGCCCACCCGGTGAGGAACCAGCCCGCGCTGTAGAACGTTGCGCCGAGCAGGACCAGCGACCGCGCGGTGGCGCCGAAGACCGGCGTCTGCTCCTCGAACCCGGCGAACGGCAGCATCAGCACGGTGCCGGCGATGCTGACCAGCAGGCCGGCGGCGGCCACCCGGCGGCTGCGGGTCGCGGCCAGCAGCCCGGTGAGGGCCAGCAACGCGAGCAGGCCGAGCCAGACCGCGGCCACCCAACCGATCAGGTACACCGCCCGGCCGTCGGCCGGATAGGGGTCGTTGCCCACCCCTCCGTCGCTGGCCATCGCCACCGCGCCGTAGAGGATGGCGTACGCGGGCAGCAGCCAGACCGCCGCTCGCGCGAACCGACGCACCGACCAGGCCCAACTGGCGTTCGTGGCGGGGGCGCCCGGGGTCGGCTCGCCGACGAAGGGCAGTACGCCGAACCCGCCACCGCCGCGCCGGGAGCCCAGCGGGGCGACCGGGTCGTGCGCGCCGGGCACCGGGGCCGAGGACCACATCCGATTCGCCGGATCCTTCATGCATCACCTCGCTCGTCGTCGAGCGGTGCACCGACGCGCCGGGGCGCCCCGATTGCCTGGTCACCACCCGTCCTAGGACCGATCGTGGCAGGCGTCGGAGCGCCCCATGAGTCTTTCTCGTATTTAGCCGACCGGGTGGCCGGCGTACAGGATCAGCCGCGCTCGCGCTGGTCGGCCGGGTCCTCGACGAGGCTGGTCGGCGACACCGGCTCCGGCGCGGGCAACCCCTTCGACCCCTTGCCGCCGGTGGCCTGCGCCTCGGCGACGCGTACCTCGTCGTGGATCTGCTGGGCGGCGTCCGCCGCGGCCTGGGCCGCCTCCGCGGCCTCGCGCTCGACCTGGCTCGCCTGGTCCGCGGCCTCCGGTGCGGGCAGATCCCCCACCATCTGGCTCAGCCCACCGAGCGCGCCACCCATCCCCTCCAGGGCCTTGGTCAACTCGGCCGGGATGATCCAGACCTTGTTGGCGCTGCCCTGGGCGATCTGCGGCAGAGCCTGCAGGTACTGGTAGGCGAGCACCTTCTGGCTCGGGTTGGCCTGGTGGATCGCGTCGAAGACCGTCCGGATCGCCTTCGCCTGACCCTCAGCCTGCAGGATCCGGGCCTGCCGGTCACCGTCGGCCCGCAGCACCGCCGACTGCTTGTCACCCTCGGCGGTGAGGATCACCGACTGCTTGTGCCCCTCGGCGGTCAGGATCGCCGCACGACGGTCCCGCTCGGCGCGCATCTGCTTCTCCATGGAGTCGCGGATGCTGGCCGGCGGCTCGATCGCCTTGATCTCGACCCGGGTCACCTTGATGCCCCAGCGGCCGGTGGTCTCGTCCAGCACACCCGAGAGGTGCCGGTTGATCTCGTCCCGGCTGGTCAACGCCCGCTCCAGATCGAGCGAACCGATCACGTTACGCAACGTGGTGACGGTCAGCTGCTCGATGGCCTGGAGGAAGCTGGAGATCTCGTAGGTCGCCCGGACCGAGTCGACCACCTTGAAGTAGAGGACCGTGTCGATCGAGACCACCAGGTTGTCCGAGGTGATCACCGGCTGCGGCGGGAAGCTGACCACCTGCTCCCGCATGTCGACCTTGGTACGGACCGCGTCGATGAACGGCACCAGCAGGTTGAGGCCGGGGCTGAGGGTGCGCTTGTACTTGCCGAGCCGTTCCACCACGTCCTGACGTTGCTGCGGCACGATCCGCACAGCCTTGGCCAGCGTTATCACGGCGATCAACGCCACCGCGATCACCACCACCCCGATTAAGGTCATTCCGTTCACCCTCTCGATTCCGGCAGCTCGCCGGCGGAAGAAACATCGTCCTGCCACACCAGGGCAGTAGCGCCCCGGACCTTTATCACCCGAACCCGTTGACCGGGGTCGTAGACCTGTGTCGTGTCGTACGACCGGGCGCTCCACAACTCACCGTCGATCTTGACGAGACCCTGCTCGGCGTCCACCCGTTCCAGCACCAGCGCCGTGGAGCCCTCGATCGCCTCCACGCCGAACGGCTGCTCGCCACTCTCCAGCGCGGAGCGGCTGTGCCGCCGGATAACCGGTCGGACCACCACCAGGCTCAGCGCCGACACCACCGCGAAGACCAGCGCCTGCACGGCGACCGGCGCGCCCAGGGCGGCCGCACCGGCGGCGGCGAACGCACCGGCCCCGAACATGATCAGAAATAGCGTCGTCGTGAAAATCTCGGCGACGGCCAGCAGCACACCCAAAACGATCCACACCACGGCGTCCACCACCCAATCGTGACACGCAAATGCACGCGCGACCTTCCCGTGAAGATCAGTAGGCTCTGCGAGACCCTTTCCGGCCCGTCAGAAACACCACGATCGGCGGCCCGACCCGAGGAGATCCCGTTGACAGTGCTCCCCGAGACCGCCCGACAGATCGACACCCGGGTCGCCCAGGCACAGGCCGACGGTCACACCCCGTCGCTGGTGCTGGGCGTGGTCCGCGATGGCACGCTGGCGCATGTGGCCGTCGCCGGCGACCACCCCCGCCCGGATGTAGACCTGCAGTACCGGGTGGGCTCGATCAGCAAGACGATGACCGCCACCCTGATCATGCAGTTGCGCGACGCCGGCCGACTGGCCCTGGACGACCGGCTGGAGCAGCACCTGCCGGGCACCGGTGTGGGCGAGCTCACAGTGCGCCAACTGCTCGGCCACGCCAGCGGCATCCAACGCGAACCGGAGGGCGACTGGTGGGAGCGGGCGGCGGGGGTCGACCTCACCACCCTGCTCGCCGAGGTCGACGCCGACAAGATCGCTTACCCGCCGCACCGCGCCTACCACTACTCCAACCTGGCGTACGGGCTGCTCGGCGGGTTGCTCGAACGGCTCACCGGGTCACCCTGGGCCGACCTGCTCGACGAACGGATCCTCACCCCGCTGGGCCTGCGTCGCACCACCTACGCGGCCACCGAGCCGTACGCGCGCGGCTACGTCGTCCACCCCTGGCACGGCACGCTGCGCGAGGAACCCCGCACCGACACCGGCGCCATGGCCCCCGCCGGGCAGCTCTGGTCGACTATCGAGGACCTGGGCCGCTGGGCCGCGTTCCTGGCCGACCCCGACCCGGCGGTGCTGGCCGCCGAGACGCTGACCGAGATGTGCGCCCCCGTGGTGATCAGCGACCTGGACTCCTGGACCGGCGGGCACGGCCTGGGGCTGGAGCTCTACCGCGACGGCGAGCGCGTGTACGTCGGGCACGGCGGCTCGATGCCCGGGTACGTGGCCGCCCTCCTGGTGCACCGGCCAACCCGTACCGCAGTGGTCGGTTTCGCCAACTCGTACGGCTTCCCGATCACCGGGCTCGGCCGCGAACTGCTGACCACCGTGCTGGACGCCGAGCCGGCGTTCCCGCAGCCGTGGCGGCCGGCCACCGCCGCGCCGGATGCCGAGTTGGCCGAGCTGACCGGCCGCTGGTGGTGGATGGGCACTTCGCTGGACCTGAGCTGGGACGCGGGTGACCTGGTGGCCCACGTACGCGGTGAGCGGGTGAGCCGGTTCACCGCCGAGGGAACGGACCGCTGGCGGGGACGTTCCGGCCCGGAGAACGGCGAGATCCTGTCGGTGCTGCGCGACGACAACGGACGGGCGGCGGCGATCGACATCGCCACGTTCGTCTTCACGCGCAGCCCCGACGAGGTTCCCTGACCCCCGGAAGGATCGGGCGGGTCAGGGGGCTTCGGTGACGAAGTCGATGAGGCGTTCCATGGCGTTGATCAGAGGGGTCTCCACGTCGGCGAAGCTGTTCACCCGGGACAGGATGTGCCGCCACATGTCGGCCGGCTCGGCCACCCCGAGGGCCGCGCAGACCCCCTCCTTCCACGGTCGCCCCGGCGGCACCACCGGCCAGGCCGCGATGCCCAACGCGGCCGGCTTCACCGCCTGCCACACGTCCACGTAGGGGTGCCCGGTAACCAGCACGTGCGGCGAGTTCACCCGGGCGACTATCCGGCTCTCCTTGCTGCCCGGCACCAGGTGGTCGACGAGCACGCCGAGTCGTCGGGTCGGGCCGGGGCCGAAGTTGCGCACCTCGGCGTCGAGAGCGTCGATGCCGTCCAACGGCTCGACCACCACACCCTCGATCCGTAGGTCGTCGCCCCAGATCCGCTCGACCAGCGCGGCGTCGTGGATGCCTTCCACCCAGATTCGGCTGGCCTTCGCCACCTGGGCCCGGACGTTGTCCACGGCGACCGAGCCGGACGCGGTCCGCCGACGGGCCGTCGGCACCGCCGCGCGGGTCGGGCGGCGCAGCGTCACCGGACGGCCGTCGAGCAGGAACGCCGCCGGCAGCAGCGGAAAGTTGCGCCGCTTACCGTGCCGGTCCTCCAACACCACCGCGCCGGCCTCGAAGCCCACCACCGCTCCGCAGAACCCGGAGTCGGCATCCTCAACCACGAGATCCGGTTCGGCGTCCACCTCGGGGGTGACCTTGCGCCGTCGCCAGTCGCCCGCCAACACGTCCTCGCCGTATCGCGCCGCCATGTCGATCACGCTAACTCCCCCACCATCACCCCGCCCCCCGACACACCGCCCCACCCACACCCCACCAGTGTCTCGATCATGGGGTGGATTCGAGTCGGCCCAGGGCGCTCTTGCCGCCCGGGCTCAGGTGGTACGCGTCGGTGAACCAGTCCGGCCCGGTGGGCTCTGGCAATCCGTGCATGACCGCCCCCCGTGACTTGGTGTTGCCTTGCCGTTCTGGCATGCTGCATATGCGGAACTTGGTTCCGTTAAAGCGAACATACGGAACATGGTTCCGTTTTCCAAGGGGTGTGACGGAGGCAACGGTGACCGGCACGGAGTCGGGCGTCCCGCGGAAGCAGCGGGCTGATTCGCGGCGCAACGAGACGGCGCTACTGGAGGCGGCCGCTGCGGCATTCGTCGTCTCCGGAGTCAACGCGCCGGTACGCGACATCGCCGCCAGGGCGGGCGTCGGTGTCGGAACGATCTACCGCCACTTCCCGACGCGGGCCGATCTGATCGTCGCGGTGTACCGACACCAGGTCGAGGCATGCGCCGAGGCGGGCCCGGTGCTGTTGACGGAGAGCGCCACACCGCACGCCGCCCTGGCGAGCTGGATCCACCTCTTCGTCGACTTCCTGGTCACCAAGCACGGCCTCGCCGAGGCGATGCGGTCCGACGACTCCGCCTTCCAGACGCTGCACGCCTACTTCCTCGACCGGCTCGTCCCCGTCTGCGCCGAACTGCTCGACGCCGCCAGCACAGCGGGCGAGATCATTGCTGGCATAGACGCCCTCGTCCTGATGCACGGCATCGGCAATCTCTGCATCGGTGCCGACAGCCCTGACTACGACGCGCGCCTCATGGTCGGACTCGTCATCGCGGGCTTGCGGGTGCGTTAGCGCACGGGGAGGTACGCGGGACACGGTCACGGGGCCGCCGGCCCGGGCGGACGAGTTGACCGTGCCAGCGGCCGAGGATCGGGCGAAGGGGGCAGTTGGGGGCAGGCCGGGCGACCGGAGCGGCAGCCGAGACAGGGCCGGTCGTGACCACGTACCCTTTCGGCATGTCCACCCCCGCAACGGGCGCGGCCACACTCGCGCCGCGCCGGTCCAGCCGGTTCGTTGCCTGGGTGCGCGCGTGGCGCGCCGGGTTGGTGCCCTACGACGAGGTCGCCGACGCCATCGCCGGCGACGAGGAACACCTCGTTGCGGACGCCCCGGGCACCTGGACCGACGTCCCGCTGGGCGCCGCGCTGCCCACCCTGGCCAAGCTCTCCCCGGACGAGATCCGCCTGGTGCTGCCCGCGCCGGGCGACCCGAGGGGTCTGCCCGGCCCCGGCGACTTCGCCGGTGCGGCGCTGGTCACGGGCGAGGCGGTGGTCGCCGGCGGGCTCGGGTTGATTCCCCAGGTGCGGCTGCACACCTCCGGCTCCGGAGACTGTTTCGAGACGGTGCTGTGGCGGGTCTACCCGCTGCCGGCCAACGCCGCCGCCGCGTCACTGTCGTTGCCTGGCGCGGCCGAGGCGGAGGCCGAGTTGGCCGCCGCGCTGGCCGAGACGACCGCCGCCCTGACCCGACTCGACGTGGCCCAGTGGCGGCCCGAGTTGGCCGGTGCGCTGGCCGCGCTCCGCCGTCCGGACGGCGCCACCGACCTGCCACCGGGCTTCGACCCGCGGGCCCGTCGGCTCTTCGCCCGGGCCGCGGTGCTCGACCGCGTGCTCGCGCTGGCCGGGCACTCCGCCCCGGGCGGGGCGATCAACAACTACGAGGCGCAGCAACGGGACGCGGCACTTCGCCCCCTGACCGCTGCCTGCCGGCAGGCGCTGGTGGCCGCCTGCAACGCTCCCCTGCGCCCCTGATCGGACAACCGCACGGAGCACCGCCGGCACGGAGCCGACCGGGGCAGGTCAGACCTCGTCGAGCAGGTCCGCTACCGAGTTGACGATCCGGGACGGGCGGTACGGGTAACGCTCCGCCTCGGTGCGGGTGCTGATCCCGGTGAGCACCAGGATGGTCTCCAGCCCAGCCTCCAGGCCACACAGGATGTCGGTGTCCATCCGGTCACCGATCATCGCGGTACTCTCCGAGTGCGCGTTGATGGTGTTGAGCGCCGAGCGCATCATCATCGGGTTGGGCTTGCCCACGAAGTACGGCTCGACCCCGGTCGCCTTGGAGATCATGGCGGCGACCGAGCCGGCGGCGGGTAGCGCGCCCTCCACGGACGGGCCGGTCACGTCGGGGTTGGTGCAGATGAACCGGGCACCGTCGTTGATCAGGCGGACGGCCTTGGTGATCGCCTCGAAGCTGTAGGTGCGGGTCTCGCCGAGCACCACGTAGTCGGGGGCGAAGTCGGTCAGCACGTAGCCGACGGCGTGCAGCGCCGTGGTCAGCCCGGCCTCACCGATGACGTACGCGGTGCCACCCGGCCGCTGGTCGGCGAGGAACTGGCCGGTGGCCAGGGCGGAGGACCAGATCGACTCCTCCGGCACGTCCAGCCCCATCCGGCTGAGCCGGGCCGTCAGGTCCCGCGGGGTGTAGATCGAGTTGTTGGTCAGCACCAGGAACGGCTTGCCGGAGGCGCGCATCCGGTTGATGAACTCCGGCGCGCCGGGCACCGGCTGGCCCTCGTGCACCAGCACGCCGTCCATGTCGGTCAGCCAACTCTGCACGGGCTTACGGTCATGCATGATGATCCTCAGAGGTCAGGGGCGACGGGTCGGCACGCAACAGACGGTGGGGCAGCTGTCCCACATGGGCAGCTCGCCCAGGCGGCGGCGCAGCTGCGCGCCGTCCGGGTCGGTCCGCTCGGTGACCAGCTCACGCACCATGGTCACGAAGCGCGGGTCGGTGCCCGGCGTGCCGGCCCGGACGAAGTCCAGGCCGAGCTGCTTCGCCGTCTCCAGCGCTTCGGTGTCCAGGTCCCACACGACCTCCAGGTGATCGGAGACGAACCCGATCGGGCTGACCACCACACCGGTGGTGCCGCCCTGCGCGAGGGCGGCCAGGTGGTCGTTGATGTCTGGCTCCAGCCACGGCACCTGCGGCGGGCCGGAGCGGCTCTGCCAGACCAGGTCGTACGCCAGGTCGGGTGCGGCGGCAGCGGCGACGAGCCGGGCGGTCTCGTGCAGCTGCGCCTCGTACCGGCCGCCGTGCGGGCCGGCGTTCGCCGCCATCGAGTTGGGGATGGAGTGGGCGGTGAAGACCAGCCGGGTGGTGTCCCGCTTCGCCGGGTCGAGCTGGCCCAGCGCCGCCCGGACCGCGTCGACGTGCGGCTCGACGAAGCCGGGGTGGTCCCAGAACTGACGCAGCTTCTCGATCACCGGGGCGTCCGGGCCGACGGCGGCACGGGCGGCGGCGATGTCCTCCTGGTACTGCCGGCAGGACGAGTAGCCGCCGTACGCGCTGGTGACGAAGGCCAACGCCCGGGTGATCCCGTCGTCGCGCATCTGGGTCACGGTGTCGGCGAGCATCGGGTCCCAGTTGCGGTTGCCCCAGTAGATGGGCAGGTCGACACCGTGCGCGGCGAAGTCGGCGCGGACGGCGGCGAGCAGGTCCCGGCACTGCTGGTTGATCGGGGACACCCCGCCGAAGTGCTGGTAGTGCTCGGCGACCTCGACCAGTCGTTCGGGAGGCACACCCCGGCCCCGGGTCACGTTCTGCAGAAACGGCATCACGTCCTCGGGCCGTTCGGGCCCGCCGAAGGACACCAGCACCACCGCGTCGTACGACATGGGGTCATTCTTGCCCCTCGACCGGGACGTCCCGGCGACGCCCCCTGGTCCGGACGCGTAGATCACGCGGACGGTGACCAGGGAGCGTCAAGATGCAGCGTCAGGAGCCGATGGCGTGGTAGCCGCCGTCGACGTGGACGATCTCGCCGGTGGTGGCCGGGAACCAGTCGGAGAGCAGCGCCAGGCAGGCCCGCGCGGCGGGCTCCTGGTCGGTGAGGCTCCAACCCAGCGGGGCACGCTCGGCCCAGGCGTCCTCGAACTGGTCGAAGCCGGGGATCGACTTCGCGGCGATGGTGCGCAGCGGCCCGGCGGCGACCAGGTTGCTGCGGATGCCCTGCTTGCCCAGGTGCAGCGCCAGGTAGCGGGACGCGGACTCCAGGCCGGCCTTGGCCACGCCCATCCAGTCGTAGACCGGCCACGCCTTCGTCGCGTCGAAGGTCAGGCCGACCACCGCGCCGCCGGGCGACATCAGCGGCAGCGCCGCCATGGCCAGCGACTTGTACGAGAAGGTGGAGACGTGCAGGGCGGTCGCCACGTCCTCCCAGGGCGCGTCGAGGAAGCCGCCGCCCAGGCAGCTCTGCGGGGCGAAGCCGATCGAGTGCACGACACCGTCGAGGCCGTCGACGTGCTCGCGTACCCGGTCGGCGAGGCCGGCCAGGTGCTCGGTGTTGGTGACGTCCACCTCGATGACCGGCGCCGGCTCGGGCAGCCGCTTGGCGATCCGCTCGACCAGGGAAAGCCGGCCGTAGCCGGTGAGCACGACCTGCGCGCCATTTTCCTGAGCGAGCTTCGCCACCGAGAAGGCGATCGAGGCGTCGGTGATGACACCGGTGACGAGCAGTCGCTTACCGGCGAGCAGTCCGGACATCGCTGATTTCCTCCGTAGTCAAAAGGGTTAGTGGCCCATGCCGAGGCCGCCGTCGACCGGGATGACGGCGCCGGAGACGTACCCGGCGCTGTCCGAGGCCAGCCAGGTGACCACGGCGGCGACCTCGTCCGGGCTGGCCATCCGGCCGGCCGGGATGGACTTGAGGATCTCCGCCTTGCGGTCGCCGGAGAGGCCGGCGGTCATGTCGGTGTCGATGAAGCCGGGCGCCACCACGTTCGCGGTGATGTTGCGGCTGCCCAGCTCCCGGGTGATCGAGCGGGCGACGCCGACGAGGCCGGCCTTGCTGGCGGCGTAGTTGACCTGCCCGGCGCCGCCGGCGAGGCCGACCACCGAGGAGATGAAGATCATGCGACCCCACTTGGCGCGGAGCATCTTGCCGGAGGCCCGCTTCGCGACCCGGAACGCGCCGGTGAGGTTGGTGTCCACCACGTCGGTGAACTGCTCTTCGGACATCCGCAGCAGCAGCGTGTCGGCGGTCATGCCGGCGTTGGCCACCAGCACCTCGACCGGACCCAGCTCGGCCTCGACGGCGGCGAACGCGGCGTCGATCGAGGCAGCGTCGGTGACGTCGGCGCGTACGCCGAACAGCCCGTCGGGTGCCTCGCCGCTGCGGTGGGTGACCGCCACCCGGTCGCCCTGCTTGGCGAAGGCCTGCGCGATGGCCAGGCCGATCCCCCGGTTGCCCCCGGTCACCAGCACGGTACGGGCCACTGTTCCCCCTTGCGAATGGTCAGCACGGACGCGTCGGAGCCTAGGCGTTACCGGCAGGTAAGCGCTAACGGGAGTCGCGTCACACTGGGGTACGACACCGGGATCAACCCCTGGTGGCACGCCTCGTGGCGGGGTCGGCCCGTAGCCTCCGGGTGGTGAACCGGCATCCGATCGCGGTGGCCCTGCGGGCCCTACGGCAGACAGTGCTCGGCCCGGACGCCCGGCCCGAACAGCCGCTGCTGGCCCGTTGGCCCGGGCCGGCCCGCTACGCCGCGCCGGTCGGCCTGCTCGCCGCGCTCGGCCTCTTCCTGATCACGTTGACCGTGGAGAGCGACTGGGGCCTGCCGCCGCCGATCGCGCTCCTGTTCGCGGCGATGACCGTGGCGCCACTGCTGGCGCTGCCCCGGCGTCCGCTGCTGGCCTGGCGACTGACGGTGCTGGCCCTGCTGATCTGCACGTTCAACGCGCCGGCCGACCAGGCGTGGCCGTGGACCCCGCCGCTGGCGCTCGGGTCGATCGCGGTGCTGGCGGTGGTCGTCGCACGGGTCGACCGGCCGGTGCTGGTCTGGGTGGTGACGATCAGCACGGTGCCGGTGCTCACCCTGGTCCATCCCGAGAACCGGGTCCCCGTCCTGCTGCTGCTCGGCGCGCTGGCGATCGTCGGCGACCTGATCCGCCGCAACCGGCTGTCCCGGCACGCGCTGGCGGCGCAGGCCGAGCTGAGCGAACGGGAACAGGAGCGCCGCGCGGTGCTGGAGGAACGCACCCGCATCGCCCGGGAACTGCACGACGTGGTGGCCCACCACATGTCGCTGATCGCGGTGCAGGCGGAGACCGCCCCCTACCGGCTGACGGACGTGCCGGCCCCGGCAGCCGCGGAGTTCGTCGCCATCGCCGCGTCGGCCCGCGACGCGCTCACCGACATGCGGCGGCTGTTGGGGGTGCTGCGCAGCGAGACGAGCGGGCCGCAGACCGCGCCGCAACCGGACCTCACCGACCTGGACGCCATGGTGGACGCGGCACGCCGGGCCGGGCTGCCGGTCACTCTGGACGCCGAGCCGGTGGACGACGACCGCGTGCCCGCGCCGGTCGGGCTGGCCGCGTACCGCATCATCCAGGAGGGCCTGGCCAACGCGGCCCGCCACGCTGCCGGCGCCGCGGTGCGGGTCACCGTCCGCGTCGGCCGGTCCGGCCTGGGCATACGCGTCGAGAACTCCCCGGTCGACGTCCGACCGACCGCCGACGGCGGCTCCGGGCACGGGCTGACCGGCATGCGGGAACGGGCCACCTCGCTGGGCGGTACGTTCACCGCCGGGCCGCTGCCCGACGGGGGTTACGCGGTGGCGGCCGAGTTGCCGTACGACGCGGAGGGCGGGGACCGATGATCCGGGTGCTGATCGCCGACGACCAGGCGATGGTCCGGCAGGGTTTCGGGGCGCTGCTCGCCGCCCAACCGGATCTGCTGGTGGTCGGGGACGCCGCCGACGGCGCGCAGGCGGTGGCCGCCGCCCGCCACCTCGACCCGGACGTGGTGCTGATGGACGTGCGGATGCCGGTCATGGACGGGCTGGAGGCCACCCGCAAGCTGCTCGGTGACCGGTCGACGCAGCGACCCCGGGTGCTCATCCTCACCACCTTCGACCTGGACGACTACGTGTACGAGGCGCTGCGCGCCGGGGCCAGCGGGTTCCTGCTCAAGGACGCCCCGGCGGCCGATCTGGTGCAGGCGGTGCGGGTGGTGGCGGCCGGGGACGCGCTGCTCGCCCCGGGAGTCACCCGTCGGCTGATCGCCGAGTTCGCGGCCCGTCCGGACCGTCGCCGCCCACGCCCCACCGACCTGGCCGGGCTCACCCCGCGCGAGACCGAGGTGCTGCGGTTGATCGCCCGGGGCCGCAACAACGCGGAGATCGCGGGTGACCTGGTGGTGGCCGAGCAGACAGTGAAGACGCACGTCGGGCGGATCCTGGCCAAGCTGGGTCTGCGCGACCGGGCCCAGGCCGTGGTGCTGGCGTACGAGACGGGTCTGGTGGCCGCCGGCGAGTAGCCCTGTGGAGCCAGCCCGGGAACGGCTCTGCGGGACGACGACCCGGCCCCGCCCCTGGGCGCACTCTCCCTCCGGACTGACATTCCGGAGGGAGAACGTGATGCGACGACGAGGTGCCAGCCGGGTGGCGATGGCCGCGCTGCTCGGCGTGAACCTGGTTCTGCCGACCCGACCCGAGCCGGCCACTGCGGCGGGGTTCGTCGAGGCGTACCCAGTGATGGCGGCGGCGATGCGCGCGGCCGGCCCCCCGTACGCGGACTGGGCGGCCGACGGACGCCGGTTCCTGCTGTTCGACGAGCGCGGTGACGGCCGCGCGGTCGAGGTGTTCGGCGACCTCGCCGACGCGGATCGGATCGCGGTGCTGGTGCCGGGGGTCGGCAGCACCCTCGCCGACTTCGACAGGGGTTTGGGCGGGGTGGCCCGGCGGGCACCGGCGGTGCAGGCCGGGCAGCTCTACCGGGAGCTGCGGGCGACCGACCCGGCGGCGCGGGTCGCGGTGCTGGCCTGGCTCGGCTACGACCCGCCCGACGGGGTGTTGACCGCCGCCGGTGGCGTCAGCGCGCGGCGCGGCGCGGCCGGGCTGGCCACGCTGCTGAGGGAGCTGGCCGGGCGGCGTCCGGCGGCGACGATCACGCTGGTCGGGCACAGCTACGGGTCGCTGGTGGTGTCGCTGGCGGCGGCGGAGGCCCCTACCCAGGTCACCGACGTGGTCAGCCTCGGCGGCGTCGGCGCCGGGGTGCAGCGCGCCGACGACCTGCCCGGCGGGCGGCGGTTCTGGGCGGCCGAGGCGCCGACCGACTGGATCCGCCGGGTACCGCCGGTGCGCCTGCCCGGCCTGGGTTTCGGCCGGCGACCCGGTGATCCGGCGTTCGGTGCCCGACCCCTGCCGGTGGGTGGGGTGGCGGGGCACGACGGCTACCTCGCGCCGGGCAGCGCCGCGCTGGTCGCGGTGGCGGCGGTCGTGCTGGGCGGCGTCGACGCCGACCGGATCGGGGACGCCAGGTGAGCCGGGACCGTGCCGTCGACGCGCTGCGGGCGTACGCCATCGGCGGGGTGGTGCTGGGGCACTGGCTGGTCACCGGGTTGGTGTTGACCGGCGACGGCGGGCTGCACCAGGCCAGTCCGCTGACCGCCCTGCCCGACCTGGCCCCGATGACCTGGGTGTTGCAGACGCTCGGGTTGTTCTTCTTCACCGCCGGGTTCGGCTCGACCCGCTCGCTGGCCCGCTGTCCGGGCGGCGCGGGCGGTTGGCTGGCCGGTCGGTTGCGCCGGCTGCTGCTGCCCACCGTGGCGCTGCTCGGTGTGGGGGCCGCCGTGCTGCTCGCCGCCACTGTCCTCGGCACCTCGGACGACACGCTCGCCGTCGCGCTGCGGCTGGCGGTCAGCCCGCTGTGGTTTCTGCTACCGCTGGTGATCCTGGTCGCGGTGACCGGCCCGCTGCGCGTCGCCGTACGCCGGTGGGGGGTGGCGCGGTGCGGGGCACCGGCGGTGGCCGTGGTGGCCGCTGTCGACCTGGCCGTCCGACTGCTGCCGTCCGGCACCGACCTGCCCCCGGTCACCGTGCTGGCGGCCTGGTCGGTGCCGTACCTGCTGGGTGTGGCGCACGCCGACGGGCGACTGGACGGCCGGCGGGCGGGCGGCACGTTGGCGGCCGGTGGGGCGGTCGCGCTGGCGGCGCTGCTGGCGCTGGGCTACCCGGTGAGCGCGGTCGGCGTGCCCGGGGCCGGGGTGTCCAACCTGAACCCGCCGTCACTGCTGGTCGTGGCGCTGGCGGTGACCCAGGTCGGGCTGGGGCTGCTCGCCCGGCCGGCACTGCACCGGCTGCTGACCCGGCCGCTGCCGGGCGCAGCGGTGACCGAGGTGAACCGGTCCGCCGTCCGGATCTACCTGTGGCACCAGCCGGTACTGGTGGCGGTGACAGCGCTCACCGCCCGCGGCGGGCTGGCCCTGCCCGGTCTGCACACCGCCCCGGACGGTCCGGTGTGGGTGCTGGCGCGCTGCTGCTGGCTGCCGTTGCTCGCCGCGGTGCTGGTCACTGTGGTGCGGGTCGGGCAGCCGAGGTCGTTTCGGCGAGGCGTACGCGCTGGTGGCGAGCGGCGTCGCCAACCGGGCGGTGGAGGGGCCGCCGGCCGGTCGGCCGAGTGCGTTCCGCCGGCACCGCAGGTGTACGATCATCGACGTTCCGGCCCGCCCGACTTGCAGGAGGTGATCGCTGTGCGAGATAGCGATCCTCCCAGTCGTGGCCGGGCCGATGGTCAGTCCCGCTGAGCCACGACTCAGTCTGGTGAGCTGACCCCGCTCCGCTCCCCACCACGTCGGCAACTGCCGAGGTGAGTGTGCCGCGCCGCCCGATCCCGGGCGGTCGCCGGGAGCCGCCCGGTCACGACTTCGTGTGCGCGTCCCCACCCCCTGCGGTCCGCCCCCGCACGCGGACCGTCCAGCCGCCACCCGGAGCCGTCCATGAGCCGCTACGTCGCCCCGCTGGGCTTCACCCTCGCCGCCGTCTGGGTGGCCATCGTCTTCGTGCTCGCCGGTGGCGGTCACTGACCGCTCCGGATCGGCGGCGGCTGCCGCTGCCCCGTGCTGGTGCCGGCGACGGTCCCTGACCGCCGCCGGCGCACCGGCTACAGCATCCGGGACGACCAGAGCAGACTGAACGCGCCAGCGCAGAGCGCCAGCAGCAACGCCACCCCGGCGTACCACTGGGTCACCTCACGCGGCTCGGTGCGGAACCCGATCGAGCTGCCCATGTCCTGATAGACCTGCTTCAGCTCGCTCACCGAGGCCGCCTCGTAGAAGTAACCCTCGGTGGTCTCGGCCAGCTCGGCGAGGGCCAACCGGTCCACCGGCACCCGCTGCAACTGCCCGCCGATGTCGACCTGCCCGGTGTCGGTGCCGAAGGCGATGGTGGAGACCGGAACGTTGGCGGCCTGCGCGGCCGCCGCCGCCTCCTCCACCGCCCGACCGGAAGTCCGGAAGCCGTCGGAGAGCAGCACGATCCGGGCCGGCGGAATGCCCGCCGCGCCATCGGTCGGCACCGACCGGATCGCCTCCAGGCAGGTGAACACCGCCTCGCCGGTCGCTGTCGCCTCGGCCAGCACCAGCCCGTCGATGGCGCTGGTTACCGCGTCTCGGTCCTTGCCCGGCGGCACCAGCACGTTGGCCGCCTTGGCGAACGACACGAGGCCCAGGTTGTAGCTCTCCGGCAGCTCACTGACGAACTGCTTGGCCGCCTCCTGGGCCGCCTCCAGCCGGTTCGGCGCCACGTCGTCGGCCTGCATCGACAACGACACGTCGATGGCGAGCATCACCGTGGCCCGCTCCAGCGGCTCCTTGGTGTCCACAGCGGGACGGGCCAGCGCCGTGGCCAGCACCAGCAGGCAGAGCAGGAACGCGGTCGCCGGGACGTGCCGACGCCAGCCCAGGCCCTTCGGCGCGACCGTACGCAGCAGGTCCACATTGGTGAACCGCATCGCGTACGCCCGGCGGTGCAGCTGCCGCCAGACGTAGAACGCGGCGAGGGCGAAGACCGGCAGCACAGCCAGCAGCCACCACGGTTGCAGAAAACGGATCATCGTGTCGTCCCCCGGGTACGCGCGTGCCGCTGCGCGGCAACGAATCGCACCATGTCCAGCAGCCAGTCTCGGTCGGTACGCAGACGCAGGTGGGCCGCGCCGGCGCCGCGCAGGGCGGCGGCGATCGTGGCCCGTTGGGCGGCGGCGGCCTCGGCGTAGCGCTGCCGCAGCCGTGGGTCGGCGGTCTGCACCTCGTGCAGCTCGCCGCTCTCCGGGTCGACCACCGGCAACACGCCGACGTCGGGTAGCTCCAGCTCACGCGGGTCGACCACCTCGATCGCCAGCACGTCGTGGCGGACGCGCAGCTTGCGCATCGGTCGCGCCCACTGCTCGGCCGGCGCGAGGAAGTCCGAGACCACCACGGCCACCCCGCGACGGCGGGGCGGACGGTTGAGCATCTCGATCAGGGCGCCCAGATCGCCACGGCCGGGCTGGATGGCGGTGCCGGCGACGGCACGCAGCAGGCCCTGCGCCTCCTTGCGCCCGGAGCGGGCCGGCAGCCGGGTGAGCACCCCGGGGCCGGCCGGCGAAGGTCCGCCCCGCCACCGTCGGGCCGGGGCGGACACCCCGCCGCCGGTGCCGACAACGGCGCCGATCCGGTTACCCCCGCGCACTGTCAGGTGGGTGATGGCGGCAGCGGCGGCCACCACGACCTCCCGTTTGAGCCACTGCCCGGTCCCGAAGTCCAGGCTGGCGGAGAGATCCAGCGCGAGCCAGGTCTCCAGCTCCCGGTCGGCGACCGTACGCCGCACGTGCGGTGTGGTGGTCCGGGCCGTGACCGGCCAGTCCATCCGGCGCACGTCGTCACCGGGGCGGTACTCCCGGGACTCACCCGCCTCACTGCCCGGTCCGGGCAACAGGCCGGCGTAGTCGCCCTGGAGCAGGCCGTCGAGCTTGCGGGTGACGAGCAGCTGAAGCCGGGACAGCACGGCCTCGCTGCGGTCGGCGAGGGGTGCCGGACGAGGGGTGGGTGAGGTCACGGGCGCTGCCCGGGCCAGCCAGCGCCCGGCGGCGGCGCGATCGACTGCGGGGTGGCCTGCTGCCGGGGAGCGACCGCCGGGAGCGGGATCGTCGACATCACCCGCTGCACGATGTGGTCGGCGGGCACGTCGTCGGCGAGCGCGTCATAGCTGAGCACCAACCGGTGCCGCAGGATGTCCGGCGCGATGTCCTGCACGTCCTGCGGCAGCGCGTAGTCACGCCCGCGCAGCAGCGCCAGGGCGCGGGTGGCCCGGACCAGACCCAGCGAGGCGCGCGGGCTGGCTCCGTACTGGATCAGTTGCGCGACGTCGGGCATCCCGTGCTCGGCCGGGGCCCGGGTGGCCAGCACCAACCGGACCGCGTAGTCGACGAGGGCGTTGTGGACGAAGACCTGGTCCGCCTTACGTTGCAGGGCGATCAGCTCCGGGGTGTCGAACACCGCGGTCGGCTCGGGCGCGGCCACGCCCATCCGGTAGACGATCTCCCGTTCCTCCGCGTCGGTCGGGTAGCCCACCACGATCTTCATGAGGAACCGGTCCCGCTGCGCCTCCGGCAGCGGGTAGACGCCCTCCTGCTCGATCGGGTTCTGGGTGGCCATCACCAGGAACGGGTCCGGCACCCGGTGGCTCTCCCCACCGATGGACACCTGCCGCTCGCTCATGACCTCCAGCAGCGCGGACTGCACCTTCGCCGGCGCCCGGTTGATCTCGTCGGCGAGCAGGAAGTTGACGAAGACCGGGCCCAACTCGACGTCGAACTTCTCGCTCGACTGCCGGTAGATCCGGGTGCCCATGATGTCGGCGGGCACCAGATCCGGGGTAAACTGGACCCGGGCGAAGGACCCACCGACGACCTTGGCGAGGGTCTCCACCGCGAGGGTCTTGGCCACCCCGGGCACGCCTTCGAGCAGGCAGTGACCGCGGGCGAGCAGCGCGACGAACATCCGCTCCACCATCCGGTCCTGCCCGACGATCACGCGTTTGATCTCGAACAGGCCCTTCTCCAGCAGGCTGGCGTCCTGCGCGGGTGTGGTCACCGGGGCAGGTGCCGCTCCGTTCGGCGTCGGGGCGTCGGGCATGGTCGGCTGGGCCACCGGTCCTCCACAGCGTTTGTCGGTCGTCGCGGCTCGTGCGGTATCAAGACTCGCACGCCTTGCTGAGTGTCGAGGTGGGGAGAAGCCGATTTTGACCGCGCCGTCCCCGGCGGCCGAATCGTGCATCGCGGGTATGCGCGCACCGGCTCGCCGCGTGTACGATTCACCCCGTCGCCGGGCGGCTCCCCCCGTGGTCGCCCGGCGCTCAACTTCTCCGTCCCGCCGCCCTAGACTGGCCGGGATGAGCATCCCCTCCCCCGCCGACGAAGCCCTGGTCTGTTCGGCCCGGGGCTGCCGGTCCGCCGCCATCTGGGTGCTGGAGTGGAACAATCCCCGTCTGCACGACGCCGATCGGCGCAAGACCTGGTTGGCCTGCGCCCAGCACCGGGGCAGCCTCGGTGACTTCCTCGACGCCCGAGGCTTCCTGCGTGCCGTCACTCCGGTGCCCGGATCGCCTACGCTCGACCTGTGAGCGGCGACCCTCCGGCTTCCCCCGGCCCCACCTCCCCGTCCTGGCCGCCCACCCCGGCCACCGCACCACCCGGCGTCGATCCGCCGCCCGGCGCGTTCCCGGCACCCGGCACGCTCGGCCCGGAGCCCACCGCGCCGGATGTCTCGACGCCCGCCCCGCTGCCACCGGGCGCGCTGCCGCCCGGTCACCGGCCGGCACCCGCCGCCGACCAGCGGGCGCCCGACCTGCCACCCCCGGGCCTCCTGCCGCCCGAGCCCGGCGCGCTGCTGACGGCTGCGCCGGGTGGCCGGGGTCCGCTGGAGCCCTGGCCGGACACGGTCCACTGGCAGCCGATCTCCACCGACCTGATCTGGGTGGAGCTGATCCGGCTGGCGATCGTGGTCGCCATCGGGCTGGCGGTGACAGGGGTCGGCTGGGCGTTCAGCGGTCACTGGTTGTTCGGGCTCGCCGTGGCCGTCGTGCTGGTGCTCGGCGCGTGGCGGGCCGTCGCGATCGTCCGCGCGGTCCGGGCCTGGGGGTACGCCGAGCGGGAGAACGACCTGCTGGTCCGGCACGGGCTGCTGGTCCGCCGGCTCTCCATCGTGCCGTACTCGCGGATGCAGTTCGTCGACGTGAGCGCCGGGCCGTTGGAGCGCGCCTTCGACCTGGCCACCGTGCAGTTGCACACCGCGGCGGCTGCGAGCGACGCCCGGGTGCCCGGGCTGCGTCCGGCGGAGGCGGCCCGGCTGCGCGATCGACTCACCGCGCTCGGCGAGGACCGGGCGGAGGGGCTGTGAGCACCCGCGCGGGCAGCCGCCGACCGCGCCGAGGGCCGCTCCGATGAGCGACAGGCCCGCCGAGCCGAGCACCGTGCCACCCACCGGTCCGACGCCACCGGGGCCGGTGCTGCCCGCTGGCTCGGCACCTGCTGGCGCGGCACCGCCTGGGCCGGTGCCGACTGGCGCGGCACCCGATGGGCCGGCGCCGCCCGGGACGCCCGCGCCGTGGCCGGCACCACCGGGCGGCGGCGAGGGCGAACCCCGGCAGCGACTGCACCCGCTCAGCCCGGTGCTGCACGGCGCCAAGTCCCTGGTCGTGGTGATCGCCGGGCTGTCCTGGTCGACGCTGTCCCGGGTGGGCTTCGGCTGGTTCGCCGCCATGGTGGCGGTGCTGGCGTTCGGCGCGACAGTGCTGTCGGTGATCAGCTGGTACAACACCGGCTACCACGTCGTCGGCCGGGAACTACGGGTGTACGAGGGGCTGCTCTGGCGGCGTACCCGGGCCATCCCGTTGGAACGGTTGCAGGCCGTGGAGGTGGTCCGGCCGCTGCTCGCCCAGCTCACCGGCCTGGCCGAGCTGCGTCTGGAAGTGGTCGGCGGGGGCAAGACCGAGGCGCCACTGGCGTACCTCGGGGTGGCCGACGCGGCAGTGCTGCGCGAGCGTCTGCTGGCGCTGGCCGGGCGGGTGGCGCAGCAGCCCGCGCCCGGCGACGCGGCGGCCCCGGTGGCCCCGGGTGCGACGGCGCCACCGGCGGTCGTGCCGGGCCGGCCACTGCATGCGGTACGTAACCAGAACCTGCTGATCAGCCAACTGCTCACCCCGCAGGCGTTCCTGCTCCCGTTCGGTGTGGCCTTCGTCGTGGTGCAGTTCCTCACCGCCGGTTCGTGGTCGTTCGTCGCGGTGGCCAGCACCCTGACCGCGATGGCGGGTGTACTGCTGCAACCGATCCGCCGGGTCCTCGACGACTGGAACTTCCGGCTGGCCCGCGACGGCGGCACGCTGCGGGTGCACAACGGCCTGCTGGAGACGCGGGCGCAGACAGTGCCGCTGGAGCGGGTGCAGACCGTGCGGGCCACCTGGCCGCTGCTGTGGCGGATGAAGGGCTGGCTGCGCCTGCGGCTGGAGGTGGCCGGCTACTCCGTCGCGGAGGCCGACGACCGCAACCGGCCCGACCGGCTGCTGCCGGTCGGCGACCTGCCGACGGCGACGATGATCGTCGCCGAGGTGCTTCCCGGGGTACGCCTCGACGCGCTCACGCTGAGCCCGCCGCCGCGCCGGACCCGTTGGCTGCACCCGCTGGGCCGTGCCGCGTTCGGCGCGGGTCTGTTCGAGCGGGTGTTCGCCACCCGGTCCGGGCGGCTCACCCGGCAGTTGGTGATCGTGCCGTACGCCCGGATCCAGAGCGTGCGAGTGGTCCAGGGGCCCATCCAGCGCCGTCTCGGGTTGGCCACCGTCCACGCGGACACCGCGGGCGGCTCCGGCGCCACCGCCCAGGACCGCGACCTGGCAGAGGCATGGGCCCTGGCAGCCGACCTGACCACGAGAGCCCACCAGGCCCGCACCCAACCCTGACCCACCACGGTCGATGTCATTGCTATATATGTCGTCGTGCGATATATATAGTGCATGGATATCAGTGAGCAGACGTTCCTGATCCTCTCCGCCCTCGCCGACCAACCCCGCCACGGCTACGCGGTGGTGACAGAGGTCGACGAGATGACCGACGGCAGGATCCGGTTACGCGCCGGCACGCTCTACGGGGCCCTCGACCGCCTCGTCACCCAGGGGCTCATCGCCCCCGACCACGACGAGGTGGAGAAGGGCCGGCTGCGCCGTTTCTACAAACTGACCGACGCGGGGGCAGACGCCATCCGCGCCGAGAGCCAGCGGATGGCCACCGCGGTCCGGCTCGCCGAGGAGCGCCTCAACAAGCGTGCCGCCCGCAACGCCCCGCGCTTCGGGACCATCGGATGAGCCCGGACATCAGCCCCCTGGAGCGACGATATCGGCGGCTGCTGCGCCTGCTGCCGGCCACGCACCGCACCACCCGCGGCGAGGAACTGCTCGGGCTGCTGCTCGACCTCGACGACGGCCGCCGGCGCCCCAGCCGACACGAGACACTGCACATCATCGCCCTGGCGATCCGGCTGCGACTCACCACGCCCGTCACCACCACGGCCCTGACCACCGGGCTCACCGCCCTGCTCGTCGCCGCCGGCACCCAGCCCGCCGGTCACACAGTGGATTTGTTCACCGGTGCCGTCCTCGCCACCGACATGTCGGCCGTCATCGCCGGCTGGCCGCAGCTTGTCGCTCTCGGTCTGCTGCCCCTCGCACCGCTGATCGCCTGGCTGTTCGGCGCGACCCGGACCGCCCTCACCCTGCAGGCGATATTCCTGACGGCCACCGTAGGTTGGCTCGTCATCGACGCGGTCAGCGGCGCCGGCCTGGGAATCAACCCCGGCCAGCAACTCGTGGCGTCCGCCGCCCCGCCGGCCCTGACCCTCGTCCTGCTCGCGATCGCCGCCCGCGAGCGGTGGGCCGTGCCCCGGCCGCGCCTGTTCTGGTGGGCCCTCGTCCCGCTCGGGATCCTCGCCTGGAAGGGCACCGGAGAGTGGGGGCGCCACGGCGTCTACGTTCCCGACGCCGTGCCGACCGTCATCGGGATCCTCACCGCCGCCGCCGTCGCTGTCGGAGCCGCCTTCGCAGTCCGCCGCCACCGGCCCGCCGTCATCATCGGTGTCGGACTCACCGGCTTCATCGCCGGATGGCTCGTCCCCGACCCGCTGCTCTCCAACACGGCGATGCGGCACTTCGACGGTCAGCCGCTGCCACTGGCGATCCTCATCACGGTGATCGCCGCCACCATGGCCGGCATCAATCGCCTCACCCGTCGCCTGAGGCCCGAGGTGCGGTCGCTACCACCCGACGAACCCGTGCTGCGCTGAACACCAACTCCGGGTCGGGGACAGAAACCTAACGGTCGGCGGGGATCGCGGGGTGGGTGGTGGTGTCCGGTTCCCGTGGTGACGGGGGCTCGGGCTCGCCGGGCGGGGGGTCGGTGGGCGTCGGTGGGGGTTCCGTGGCCGGTGCCGACTTGGCGCTCGGGTGGCGGACGCGCCACGCCGCCCAGCCGCGCTCCGCCAGACCGACCACCAGGAACGTCAGCCCCACGTACGCCCAGCCGACCAGCACGTCGATCACGTAGTGCTCACCCGAGTAGACCAGGGTGAAGGTCATCGCCAGCGGGTACGCGAGCAGCAGCGGCCACCAGCGACGACGGGTCGCGGTCAGGAAGAACAGCACCACGAACAACGCCCACGCGGTGTGCAGCGACGGCATCGCGGCGACCGGGTTGGAGGCGATCTGACCGGCGTTGAGGACGTTTCCGGCGCCGTGCATGCCGAACGCCTTCCAACCCCGGGTCGAGATCCGGGCGACCTCGGTGAGCAGACCGTTCTGCGCCGCCCACCAGGGCGGGGCGGCCGGGTAGATGAAGTAGGTGACCAGGCCGGCCGCGCAGAGGAAACCCCAGCGCCGCATGTACGCGGCCCAGCGGTGCCGGTCACGCAGCCAGAGCACCGCGGCGGCGGCCAGCGCCACCACGAAGTGGGAGAAGTACACCCAGCTCGCGGCGACGTCCCACCAGTGCACCTGCGGGTGGTAGAGGTGCTGCTGCAACCAGACTGTGGGCACCTCGCCGCCGGTGGCCCAGCCGAACATGAACCGGTCGGCGACGATCAGCTCCATCGCGTGCGGCGTGGCCCCGTTGTCGGCGAACCCGCGCGAGAGGTTGTAGATCACGAACAGCAGCACCACCGGCACCCAGTCCCGGGCGAAGCGCAGGTGGCTGCGCCACGGTCGCTCGCTGTTCCAGGCGATGGTCGCCAGCCAGATCCAGACGAAGGCGTACGCCGGGTCGGTGGGCAGGCCGATGGCCAGCCACGCGGCGACGAAGGCGACCGCCCAGACGGTCATCGCGACGACGCGCCGACGACCCCCGTCCGGGGACGCGGGCGGGTCGGTCCGGGCGGGGGGCTGGGGGTCAGTCACGACGGCCATCGGGGTCAAGGTTAACGACGGGTACGGCATAGACCGACGGGGACCACCCGGTGGTGGTCGCGGGTGGCCCCGCCCGGATCGTCGGGCGCGTGCTCGACGCGTCCAGCGAGCACCTAGGCTGACGACCATGCAGGAGCAGCCCGAGCCGGCCTTCGCGCCGGGTCTGACCGCCCAGGTCGAGTTGACCGTCACCGACGCGGACACCGCCCAGGCGGTCGGTTCCGGGGACGTACCGGTGCTCGGCACTCCCCGGGTGCTGGCGCTGGCCGAGGCGGCCACCGTCGCGGCGACGGCGACCGGGATGCCACCCGGTTCGACGACAGTGGGCACCCGGGTCGAGTTGGAGCACCTGGCCCCGACAGTGGTCGGCCGGACGGTCCGCGCGCAGGCGCTGCTGGCGACCGTCGACGGTCGCCGGCTGTCGTTCGAGGTCACTGTCAGCGACGGCGACCAGACGGTGGCCCGGGGCCGGGTGGACCGGATCCTGGTCGACCGGGCGCGCTTCGTCGAACGCGCCGGGCGGGCGTCGTGAACGCCGGTTTCGTCGAGGTCGCCGACCGGGTGCACGTGCTGGCCGAACCACTGCTGCGGGTCAACGTCACACTGGTCGTCGGCGACGACGAGGCGCTACTGGTGGACACGCTCTCCTCGGCCGCCCAGGCCACCGAGCTGGCCGCGGCCGTCCGGGCGGTCACCGACCGTCCGATGACGCTGGTGAACACCCACCACCACTACGACCACTGCTTCGGCAACGCCGTCCTGGCCGGCGACCCACCCCGCCCGGTGTACGCGCACGAACTGGCCGCCACCGCCCTCCGCGAGGAGCCGGAGCGGCTGCGCCGGGAGGCGTACGAGGAGTTGCGCACGGAGCACCCGGCGCTCGCCGCCGAGCTGGCCGACACCCCGCTGCTCGCCCCCACGCACACAGTGCACGTCGAGACGGTCCTCGACCTGGGCGGTCGACGGGTGCTGCTGCGCCACCCGGGGCGGGGGCACACCGAGGCCGACCTGGTGGTGCACGTGCCGGACGCCGACGTGTTGGTGGCCGGGGACCTGGTGGAGCAGAGCGGTCCGCCCGCCTTCGAGGACTCGTACCCGTTGCAGTGGCCGGACGCGGTCGCGGATCTGCTGCGACTGACCACCGCGCGCACTGTGGTGATTCCGGGCCACGGCGACCCGGTGGACGTCGACTTCGTCCGGGCCCAGCACGCGGAGCTGGCGAAGCTGGCCTGGTTGATCCGGGCCGCGCACACCGGCAGCGCCCCGCCGGAGCGGGTGGCCGCCGAGGCCCCCTTCGGGGCCCGCCCGGCCCTGGTCGCCGCCCACCGCGGCTACCTGGAACTGACCGGCACTGCCTGACCCACCCGGCGCAGCTACACCTGGGTACGCCGCCACTGCTGGTGGGTGCCGGTGCCACACGTCCGCTGGGCCAGGCGGGCACCGTCGGTGGTGGCGGCGTTGAGCACCTCGAGGCACTTGCCGCTGTGCCGGGCGACGAGTTGCACGTGCCCCGAGCCGAGATCCTGGACGCGCCACTGCTGGTTGGTGCCGCCGTTGCAGCTCCACTGGATCACGCGGACCCCGTCAGCTGTGGCGCTCGCGCCGCCGTTGACGTCGAGGCACTTGCCGCTGTGCACGCTGACCACCGTCTGG
Organism: Micromonospora sp. CNZ322; assembly: GCF_007827755.1. Lineage (NCBI taxonomy): Bacteria > Bacillati > Actinomycetota > Actinomycetes > Micromonosporales > Micromonosporaceae > Micromonospora > Micromonospora sp. CNZ322. The sequence continues at coordinate 91,934 of NZ_VITD01000014.1, read as the reverse complement.
TAACCGCCACCCGCGTCCTGGAAGCGCCACCGCTGGTTGGGCTGACCGTTCGCGGCCCACTGCACCATCTCGGCGCCGTCGGTGGTCGCGTTGTTGTAGACGTCCAGCAGCTTGCCACTGTGTCGCGCGGTGAGGGTGTACGTGGTCGGCACCGGCACTGTGGTGTCCGGGGTCAGCCGGTACAGCCCGGCTCCGTGGGCCGGGAGCGACCGGGTGAGGGTGCCCGTCACCGTGCCGAGGGGCGCGCCGGACCACAGGTCGGTCACGGCGGCCGACCCGATCCCGAGGTCGGCGAGGTTCACCGACACCTGCGCCGCGCTGCCGTCCCTGTTGAACAGGGCGACGTACCGATCGTTGCTGCCCGGCACGTCGGCGATCCACGCCTGCCGGCTGCCGCCGTAGAGCTGACGGTTGTTCGTGCTGTTCTGGTTGACTCCCAGGACCGCGGCGTTGGTCATCAGCGCCAGCTCCGCGGCGCGGTTCTCGACCAGGTTGCCGCCCCACATCAGTGGCGCCCGGTTGATCGCCCAGAGTGACATCAGGGTGCGCTGCTCGTCGGGGGTCAGGTTGGAGTATCGCGGCGAGCCGACCGGCCCGTACCTGGAGAGCCGACCGATCGGGATCATGTCGGCGTCGGGCCAGGCGCCGGTGGTGCGGTACGGGGTCCAGTTGTGCAGTTGGTCGAAGAGCGCGTCCACGGACGACCAGTTGTCCCAGAGATCGTTGACGATCCGCCACATGTGGGCGTTGGCCTGGACGTGTGCGCCGCTGGCCAGCGAGGTCGGGCCGGGTGACAGGCTCAGCACCATCGGGCGACCGCTGCGCTGGATGGCGAGTCGGTATCCCTCGACCTCCGACTGCCGGTACGTCGGGGCGGCTATGTCGTCCACCTTCACGTAGTCGACTCCCCAGGACGCCAGCAGCTGGAACATCGAGTCCAGGTAGGTCTGCGCGCAGGGGTTGGCCATGTTCAGGCCCCACATCAGGTTGAGCCAGGCCGCGGTGTTGGTGCTGTTGATCTGGTTGGCGCGGCAGGTGGTGCCGAGGATCGGGACGTTGTCGGCGACCGCCTGGCGGGGAATGCCTCGCATCAGATGGACGCCGAACTTCAGCCCCTGCGCGTGGACGTAGTCGGCGAGCGGCTTGAACCCGTTCTCACCGGCGGCGGAGGGGAACCGGGTGGTGTCCGGCAGCAGCCGTCCGTTGGCGTCCATCCGGAGCCGGGGTTGCAGGTTCGCGTCCTGGTTGGGGCTGTTGTTGTGCCGACCGGGGTAGTACCAGGCCCAGTCGATCACCACGTACTCCCAGCCGAACTGCCGCAGGTTCGTGGCCATGTAGTCGGCGTTGGCCCGGACGTCGGCCTCGGTGACGCTCCAGTTGAACGAGTCGTAGCTGTTCCACCCCATCGGCGGGGTGTCGGCCACCCCGTTGTCCCACGCGGCCGCCCGCTCCGGCGGGTCAGCGACGACCATCCCGGCAGCCACGAGCAGCATGACCAGCAGGGCCGCGACGCGGCGGAACGCCAGAGGTACCAGAACCACCCGCATCAGAGCCTCCCCGACGACGCGCACGCTTCCATCGCGTGTCGTCGATGTTAACGCTCACAAAGTCGGAGGTCAACCCGCGCTCCCCCGCCCCATTCCTGCCGCGATCTTGCACTTTCTGCGGCGTCGAATAGGAGCAAAGCGGACCAGCCGTCGACCGAAAGTGCAAGATCGGCGCGGGGTGAGGTGGGTGGGGCGCGGGGGTTAGGTGTTGAAGCGGTTCTGTACGGCGGTGCGGGTGGGCATGGCGGTGGCGCCGCCCGGGGACTCGCAGACCAGGCCGGCAACCCGCAGCGCGAAGGCGACCCGGTCGGCCCAGCCCGACGGGCCCTCCGGCTCACCGTCGACGAGCAGGTCGGCGATCAGCGCGGCCATCACAGAGTCACCCGCACCGGTGGCGTCGATCGCGTTGACCTTGGGCGCCGGCACCCGGACCGGGTCGGCGTCGGCGGCGGCCAGCACCGCACCGGCCGCGCCGAGCGTCACCACCACAGTGGCCGCCCCCAACTCACGCAGGTACGCCGCCACCCCCTCGACCGGCTCGCCGGGATAGAGCAGCACCGCATCGGCGGCGCTCAGCTTGACCAGGTGCGCCCCGGCGGCGAACTCGGCCACCACCTCGCGCAGCCCTTCCAGCGCGGCCGGCCCGTTCAGCAGCCGGGGACGAACGTTCGGGTCGAAGACCCGCAGACCGGGGGCGAGCGACCAGGCACGGCGGGCGGCGGCCAGCGTGTCGGGGCGGAGCAGCACGATCGAGCCGCAGTAGAGCACGTCGGCGCCCTCCAGCAGCGCCAGGTCCAGATCATCGGGGCCGAGCAGTGCGTAGGAGGCCGGCTCGCCGTAGAAACGGAAGTCCGGCTCCGGCCCGGCGTACGTGACCACCGCGAGTGTGGTCGGCGCGGGGACCGTGATCGCACCGGCCACCCCGACGTCGGCCGCGGTGAGGAAGGCGCGGATCCGGCCGCCCAGCGCGTCGTCACCGAGCGAGCCGACGAACTGTGCCGCACCGCCGAGTCGGGCCACCCCGACGGCGACGTTCAGTGGCCCGCCGCCGATGGCCTGCCGATAGACCCGCTCCCCGTCGAGCTCGCTGTCGAGCAGGTCGACGAGCGCTTCACCGAGCACCACCGCGTATCCCATGCCGATCCTCTCGTCGTCGCCACCGGCCGCCGATCGCCGAGCCGATCTCCGTGGCACCAGGCTGGCACAGCGCACGGCCCGATGGGCGCGGAAGGCCACGCACCGACGTGCGCGCTACCCCGGCTGGTGGATCGGCCCGTCGAGTACCGCGAGCGGACGACCGGTGCCGCCCCACCGGGCCGCGACGATCTGCGCGGCCACACTCACTGCGGTCTCCTCGGGGGTACGACCACCGAGGTCCAACCCGATCGGGGAGGCGAGCCGGGCGAGCTGCGCCGGACTGAGCCCCGCCTCGCTCAGCAGCTTGTGTCGCTCGTCGTGGGTGCGTCGTGAGCCCATCGCGCCGACGTACGCCAGCGGGTGGCGCAGCGCCAGCTCCAGCAACGGCACGTCGAACCTGGGGTCGTGGGTGAGCACGCACAGCACCGTCCGCTCGTCGAGCCGATCGGCCGCCAACTCGGTACGCAGGTAGCGGTGCGGCCACTGCACCACGACCTCGTCCGCCTCGGGAAAGCGCCGCACGGTGGCGAAGACCGGCCGGGCGTCGCAGACGGTGACCCGGTAGCCGAGGAAGGCGCCGATCCGGGCCACCGCGGCGGCGAAGTCGATCGCCCCGAAGACGATCATCCGGGGCGGGGTGGCGTACGCGGTCACGAAGAGGCTGATGCCGCCGCCTCGGCGCTGCCCGTGGTACCCGTACCGGAGCATGTCGCTGCGTCCGGCGGCGAGCAGCCCGAGGGCGTCGGCGCTGGCGGCGTCGTCGAGACGGTCGTCGCCGAGCGAGCCGACGGACCGCTGGCCGGTCAGCACCAGCCGCCGGCCAAGCCGCCGGGCCGGGTCGGTCGGCCCGGTGCCGGGAGAACTGCCGGCGTCTGCGGGTGGACCGTCGTTGACGTCGGCGGCCACGCAGGTGACGATCGCCGCCGGGTGGCCGCTGCGGCGGGCGACGGCGACCGCGTCCAGCGCCGGCAGGGCGCTCGCGTCGACGCGCTCCACGAACACGTCGAGGGTGCCGCCGCAGGTCAGGCCCACTGTGTACGCGTCGTCGTTGCTGATCCCGTAGCGGCACAGCTCGGGTTGGCCGGTGTCGAGCACACGGCGGGCCCGTTCGTAGAGATCCGCCTCGACGCAGCCGCCGGAGACGCTGCCGATGACCGTGCCGTCGGTCGCGACCACCATGGCGGCACCGGGTGGCTGCGGGGCGGAGTGCCAGGTGGCCACCACGGTGGCCAACGCGATCGGCTCGCCGTCGCGGCACCGGCGGTGCACCTCGTCGAACACGTCCGGCACCGGCTGCCGCCTCTCCGTTCCCGCTCCCCGTACGCAGGATATGGCGTCCAGCGGCGGCCGGCGGGTCTTCTCATGCATCGAGGAAGGCCTATTGCGCTCGGCCCTGCGGCGTGGTGGGATGACGCGTACCGGGGGTGCGAGGGCTGCGGCACCGCCGGTTGCCGGGTTGGTTAGACGCGAGGGCACCGGTCCAGGACAGGACCGTCGACGGCGCACGTCCACTGGCTGTTTTCCGCCGGGGCACGTCGCCGTGATCGTCGACCGCTCACCACAGCGGGGCGATCACGCCACATCCCACCCGATTGCGGCGGGGCGGCTCAGGCAGCGCCCCTCGCGAGTCAGGAGAACCCGTGAACCGTTCCCGTACGGCCGCCTTGCTCACCGCGGCCATGACCCTCGCGCTGGGCGCTGTCGCCCTGGCGTCCAATCCTCAGCCGGCCGCCGCGCACGGCGCGGCGATGACGCCGGGCAGCCGCACCTACCTGTGCTGGCAGGACGGCCGCAGCCAGACCGGTGAGATCAGGCCGAACAACCCCGCGTGCTCTGCCGCCGTGGCGCAGAGCGGGGCGAACTCGCTGTACAACTGGTTCAGCGTGCTGCGCTCCGACGCTGGCGGCCGGACCACCGGCTTCATCCCGGACGGGCAACTGTGCAGCGGCGGCGCAACCGGTTTCCGCGGCTACGACCTCCCCCGCACCGACTGGCCGCTGACCCACCTGACCGCCGGGGCGCGGTTGGACTTCAAGTACAGCAACTGGGCGCACCACCCGGGCACGTTCTACTTCTACGTGACGAAGAACAGCTGGAGCCCGACCCGGGCCCTGGCCTGGAGTGACCTGGAGGAGCCGTTCCTCACGGTGACCAACCCGCCGCAGCGCGGCTCGGTCGGCAGCAACGACGGGCACTACTACTTCAGCGGCAACCTGCCGTCGGGCAAGAGTGGCCGGCACATCATCTACTCCCGCTGGGTCCGCTCGGACTCGCAGGAGAACTTCTTCGGCTGCTCCGACGTGACCTTCGACGGCGGCAACGGCCAGGTCACCGGCGTGGGTCCGGGTGGCACGCCGACCGACCCGCCGCCCACCACCCCGCCGCCCACCGACCCGCCGCCCACCACCCCGCCGCCCACCACCCCGCCGCCGGCCGGCGGTGACTGCATGGCCGTCTACAAGGTGAGCAGCACCTGGCAGGGCGGCTTCCAGGGCGAGGTCACGATCATGAACCACGGCAGCACGCCGTTCGCCGGTTGGACCGCGAGCTGGACCTGGCCCAACGGGCAGTCGATCAGTCAGATCTGGGGTGCCACCCAGACATCGTCCGGCTCGACGGTGACGGCGACGAACGTCGCCTACAACGGCACAGTCGCACCGGAAGGCACCACAACCTTCGGCTTCCTGGCCAGCTCCACAGGAACCAACGGACTCCCCACAGTCACCTGCGCCCGCCGCTAACCACCCCCTGAAATGATCAAGAGGTTTGCGTCACCGGAAACGCTCCGGATGACGCAAACCTCTTGATCAACAGGGTGGGGCAGGGGTCAGCGGACCATGGAGCCGACGACCGGCTTCGTGAGCAGGGCGGACTGGTTGCGCTGGATGCCCGGGTCGAGGGTCTTGGCCACGAAGATCGCGTGCCAGATGCAGAAGATCAGCACCGTCCACACCTTGCGGGAGTGGTCGGCCTCCTCCCGCTTGTGCTCGTCGAGCAGCCGCAGCGCGTACGACAGGTCGAGCAGGTCACCCGCACCCGAGGTGCTGAGCACGTGCCGGGCCCACTCGTACATCTCGCCACGCAGCCACACCCGGGTGGGGGTCGGGAAGCCCAACTTCTTGCGGTTGACGATGGCTGGCGGCACGACACCCTGCAACGCCTGACGCATCGCGTACTTGGTGGCGTCGGAGCGCGGCGGCAGCTTCAGGTCGACCGGAATCTTCGCCGCGACGTCGAAGACCTCCCGGTCGAGGAACGGCACCCGCACCTCCAGCGAGTGCGACATCGAGATCCGGTCGGCCTTGACCAGGATGTCGCCACGCAGCCAGGTGTAGAGGTCGACGTACTGCATCTTGGTGACGTCGTCGAGCTCGGTGCACTCGGCGTAGATCGGGGCGGTGACGTCCGTGTAGCGCACCGAGGGGTCGTAGCGGCGCATCAGGTGCTGCTTCTCCTCCTCGGTGAACATCCGGGCGTTGCCGTAGTAGCGCTCCTCGATCGGGGTGGTGCCGCGCTCCAGGAAGCTCTTGCCCTTGACCCCCTGCGGGATCGCCTTGGAGACCGCGCGCAGCCCCTTCTGCACGCCGCCGGGCAGACCGTTGACGGTGCCCAGCGACAGCGGCTCCCGGTAGATCGTGTAACCGCCGAAGAACTCGTCCGCGCCCTCACCGGAGAGCACCACAGTGACGTGCTCGGCGGCCTTCTTCGCCACGAAGTAGAGCGGCACCAGCGCCGGGTCGGCCACCGGGTCGTCCAGGTGCCAGACGATCTTCGGCAGCGCGTCGATCATGTCCTGCGGACCGATCTTGGTGGGGATCGTGGTGACGTCGAGGTGCCGGGCCGAATCCTGGGCGACGTCGATCTCCGAGTAACCCGGCACGTCGTAGCCGACGGTGAAGGTGAGGATGTTCGGGTTGAACTCCCGCGCCAGCGCCACCACAGCTGTGGAGTCGATGCCACTGGACAGGAACGAGCCGACCGGCACGTCGGAGCGCATGTGCATGCGCACGCTCTCCCGCAGCGTCTCGCGGATCTCGTGGTAGAGCTTCTGCTCGTCGTCGACCGGCGCCGGCCGGAACACCGGCCGGTACCACCGGCGTACGTCGATCCGGCCGCCCGGGGTCCAGTTCAGGTACTCCCCCGAGCCGATCCGGCTGATGCCCTTGTGCAGGGTGCCGGGCTCGGGGACGTACTGCAGGGTCAGGTAGTGGCTCAGGTTGGCCGTGTCGACGCCCGCGTCGCCCTGGTAGTTGCTGTGCGCGAACGGCAGCAGCGCCTTCTTCTCCGAGGCCAGGTAGAGGCCGTCGGCGGTCTCCAGGTAGTGCATCGGCTTGATGCCGAAGTAGTCGCGGGCACCGAACGCCCGGCGCTCCTGCCGGTCCCAGATGACGAAGGCGAACATGCCCCGCAGTCGGGTGAGCACCTGCTCACCCCAGAAGTGGTAGCCCGCCACGATCACCTCGCCGTCACCGGCGGTGGCGAACTGGGCACCGAAGTTTCTGATCAACTCCTCGCGCAGCTCGATGTAGTTGTAGATCTCGCCGTTGAAGGTCAGCAGGTAACGGCCGTTCGCGTAGGGCAGTGGCTCGTGGCTCGACGCGACGTCGATGATGGCCAGCCGCTTGTGGGCGAACACGCCGTCCGCGTACCGGCCCGAGGCGTCGCCGACCACCTCGACCCCTGTCTCGTCGGGGCCGCGGTGGTGCAGGCATTCCAACGCTCCGGCGATGTGGTCGCGATGCGCGGCGGCGTTGCCGTTCGCGCTGAAGAAGGCCAGAAGTCCGCACATGGTGGCCATCTTTCCACGCGCGCTGTCGGCCCTTGCAGCCGTCCGTCGATCCACCCGACTCCCAGGGGGCGTTACCGCCAACCGGACGCGCGGTACCGTCGGGACCAGCAACGAAGCGGAGGGAGCGGCGCAATGACCGAGGGACAGACCGACGGTACGCCGACGGACGGTACGGAATCGCACGATCCGGACTTCCCGGAGGCGTTCCTGTCCTTCATGCGGCAGGGCTGGAGCGACACCGCGCTCCCCGTGACGCCCCGCCCGGAGACGCCCAACTACGCCAAGCGGCGAGCCGCCCTCTCGGCGGCCTTCCCCGGCGAGACGCTGGTGATCCCCACCGGCACCGAGAAGGTCCGGGCCAACGACACCGACTACCCGTTCCGGCCGGGCAGCGACTTCGCCTACCTGACCGGCGACCACGACGCCGACAGCGTGCTGGTGCTGCGCCCGAACGGCTCGGGGCACGACGCGATGCTGTACATGCGGCCCCGGTCCTCCCGGGAGACCGACGAGTTCTTCCGCAGCCGCAACGGCGAGCTGTGGGTGGGCCGGCGGCACACTCTCGGCGAGAAGTCGACCGAGCTGGGCCTGCCGACCGCCGACCTGACCGGTCTGGAGGCGACGCTCGCCGACCTGGCTCCGGGGCGTACCCGGGTGTTGCGCGGTTTCGACGCCCAGGTGGACGCGGCCGTCCGCCCCTACGACGGGCCCCGCGCCGAGGGTCAGCCGGCCCGGGACCGGGAGCTGGCCATCGCCATCTCGGAGATGAAGCTGGTCAAGGACGAGTGGGAGATCGGCCAACTCCAGGACGCGATCGACGCCACCGTACGCGGCTTCGAGGACGTCGCCCGGATCCTGCCAGCCGACCGGGCGGTCTCCGAGCGGCTGCTGGAGGGCATCTTCGCGCTGCGGGCCCGCCACGACGGCAACGACGTCGGGTACAGCTCGATCGTCGGTGCCGGCGAGCACGCCACGATCCTGCACTGGGTGCACAACCACGGCGCCACCCGACCGGGTGACCTGCTGCTGATGGACATGGGTGTCGAGGGCCGCAACCTCTACACCGCCGACGTCACCCGGGTCCTGCCGGTGAGCGGTCGGTTCACCGCGCTGCAGCGCCAGGTCTACGACATCGTGTACGCCTCGCAGCAGGCCGGCATCGAGGCCATCCGCCCCGGGGTGAAGTTCAAGGACGTCCACCTGACCTGCATGCGGGTGCTCGCCGAGGGCCTGTCCGAGCTGGGTCTGCTGCCGGTGAGCGTGGACGAGGCGATGGACGAGAAGTCGACCGTCTACCGGCGGTGGACGCTGCACGGCTTCGGCCACATGCTCGGCATCGACGTGCACGACTGCTCCAACGCCCGTAAGGAGACCTACCGCGACGGCGCGCTGGGTGAGGGCTACGTGCTCACCGTCGAGCCCGGTCTGTACTTCCAGCCGGAGGACGAACTGGTCCCCGCCGAGCTGCGCGGTATGGGCATTCGCATCGAGGACGACGTGCTGGTCACCGCGACCGGCGCGGTCAACCTGTCGGCCGGGCTGCCCCGCACCTCCGACGAGGTGGAGACCTGGCTGGCCGAGCAGCGCGAAGCCGGCCCCCGCCTGCCCAGCTAGCCTGCCTGCCCGCCTGGGGCTGGCGGATCAAGCCCGCCCCTGGCCCGCCCACCCCTGGCCGTCCGCCCCTTCTTGAGGGCTGGCGGCCAGGGGTTTCTTTCGTGATCCACTCGGCTTCCTTGAAGTCGCGTTATCCCGGCCGCTCGGATACCGCGTTTTCAAGGAACCCGAGTGGATCACCCCCGAGGGCCAGCACCGTTCGGTCTTGCGCTGCTCGGGACCTTTCCACCGGCCCGGACCGGTTGGCCGCCCTCACCTGACCTGGGCCAAATGCGTGGTTATCTCAGATAAGTCCGCATCGCGAAGATGGTTCTCATACGGTGAGGATCAGAGGCTACAACCCATTTGTAGCTGGTCGTGGCGCCTCGGGCGGTGCGATCCCGTCTGGTAGCAGGAAAGGGCGGAAGGCTCTGATGTCCAACGACGTAACGAGTACCGACGGCGGGGCCTCGACGGCTCCGCCAACACGGCGAAGGCGGGCGCTCTGGGTCGCCGGCGTGGCCGGGCTGACCGGCGTGGTCGGCCTGGCGGCCCTCGGCGGCGTCGCCGCTCGGAACGACAAGCCAAAGTCCGACCAGGTGTCCGACGCGCAGCCGTCGACCAACCGGCAGACCGTCAGCGACGACGGCGGCGCGGACAAGGGCGGCGCCAAGGACGACGGCGGTCAGGACGACGAGTGGAGCGGCGACGACTGGAGCGGCTTCGACGACCGGTCCGGCGAGGATGGCAAGGACCGGAAGGACGGCAAGGACGGCAAGCACGACGAGAAGGACCGCACCAAGCAGGTCCCGTGCGACTCCGACAAGCTGATCCAGGCGATTACGTTCGCCAACGACGAGGACGGCGGCGTGCTGGAGCTGGCCAGGGGCTGCACCTACACCCTGACTCGCAACCAGGACGGCAACGGCCTCCCGGTGATCACTGAGCACATCACCCTCAAGGGTGAGCACACCACCATCGGTCGCGAGGCCACGGCCGACTACTTCCGCATCCTCAACGTCGGCGCTGGCGGGCACCTCACTCTCAAGGGCCTGAGCATCAGGGGTGGCCAGACCCTTCAGTCCCCGATAACCGCCGACCCGGCGACGGTCTGGGCACCGTACTCGGTCCAAGTCCGCTCGACCGTGGCCGCGCCACCGGCCGCGGCGGCGCCCGCCGCGAAGCCGGCGACCGCGACCGCGGCCGGCGCCAAGCCAGCGGCAGCACTGAAGCCGGCAGCAACCGCCGCCAAGCCGGCCCCGAAGGCCACCGCCAAGGCAGCGTCCGCCAAGGCCGCCGCCAAGCCGGCCGCGAAAGCAGCGCCAGCCAAGCCCGCGGCGGCAGCAACAAAGGCCGCCCCGACTGCCACCAAGGCCGCCACGGCCAAGCCGGTAGCCGCGGCGGCGAAGCCGGTGGGTGCCGGGCCGGCGGTGGTGCCGCTGGTCGAGCAGCCTGGGTTCACCGACGGCGCCGGGGTGCTGGTGCAGCCCGGTGGTCGCGCGGAGATCCTGGACAGCGAGGTGCTCTACAACCAGTCCGGCGGCAACGGCGGCGGGTTGGCCAACTTCGGCAGCACCAGGCTCAGCAAGACGACTGTTGCGCACAACACCGCCTTCTTCTTCGGCGGCGGCATCTTCAACGCCGGCCTACTCCAGGTCGACGAGTCGAAGATCAAGGACAACACCGGCATCATCGGCGGCGGCGGCATCTCCAACGGCGCGGCGCGGATCTTCACCGAGGAGGTCGACGGCGGCTCGGTCTGGGTCCACAAGAGCGAGGTCACCGACAACGAGACGCTCGGCTTCGGCGGCGGCGTCCTGGATGTCGAGGGCACCACGACGTTGCACCAGACGACGGTCAGTGACAACACCGCGGTGCTCGACGGTGGTGGCGTCGCGGTGGCCGACAGCCAGCTCACCCTCAAGGACGCCACGGTGGTCAAGAACAGCGCCGCTCGCTCGGGTGGCGGCCTGGCCGTGACCAACGACAGCGTTGCGACGATCGAGAACAGCAGGATCAACGACAACACCGCGGGCTTCTCCGGCGCGGGCCTCTTCAACGAGGAGAGCGTCACCACGCTGCGCGACAGCGAAGTGTCGGGCAACCGGGCCGTCGGTCCGTTCGGCCGCGGCGGCGGCATCCTCAACACCGAGGGCGGCGAGGTCACGCTCCACCGGACGAAGGTGGCGCACAACTTCTCCACCCTTGAGCCGGGGGGCATCTTCAACAGCATCGGCGGCACCGTGACGCTGGACGACGAGTCCGCCGTCACTGCCAACCGCCCGACCAACTGCTTCAACGTCTTGGACTGCTTCGCCTGATCGGGTGGGGCCGAACCACATAGAGGGCGCGCCCCTTCGAGCCGTGACCGGCTCGGAGGGGCGTACCCATTTGGGCAGGTCAGGCGCGTGCAGGCCGGCTTGGGCGGCGGTGTGTCGGTCCGGGCCCCGCTGGGGGCAACATGAACCGAATGTGGGCTTCTCTCGGATAAGCCCGCGAGGCGAGGAACCTTCTCATACGGTGGTTTTGGGAGCTACAACCGATTTGTAGCAGGGGACGCCCGTCTGACGGCGGCGACCCTGTCTGGTACGAGGAGAGGGCAGAGAGCTCCGATGTCCAACTACCTAACGAACAACGAAGCCTCCGGGCGGGCGACGGCCAAGAGCCGCCGCAAGCTCTGGCTCGCCAGTGGCGTGGCCGGTTTGACGGGCGTGATCAGTCTCGCGGCGGTTGGCGTCGCGGGCAGCGCCGGAGCGGTCGGCTTGAACTGGAACACCGCGCAGGTCAGCAAGGACGGCGACCAGCGGGGTGACGAGGCGCGCGACTGGGACAAGGACGAGGACCGGAACAAGGACCGGAACAAGGACAAGGACAAGGACAAGGACCGGGACAAGGACCACGAGCGCGGGAAGGAGGTGCCCTGCGACACCGACAAGCTGATTCAGGCAATCGTGTTCGCCAACAACAAGCACGGCGGTGTGCTGGAGCTGGCCAAGGGCTGCACCTACAACCTGTCCCGCAACGACTACGAGGGCAACGGCCTGCCGGTGATCACCGAGCGGATCACGCTCAAGGGCGAGCACACCACGATCTCTCGGGAAGCCACAGCGGACTACTTCCGCATCCTCAACGTCGGCGCCGGTGGTCACCTCACGATCAAGGGCCTGACCATCAAGGGTGGCCAGACCCTGGAGCTGTACAACAGCGTCGAGCCGGCGGCCGTCTGGGCGTCGTACTCGGACTCCGAGGCGATCGCGGCGCAGGTGAAGGCGGGCGTCCCGCTGAACCAGGCGCTCACCGCCCGTCAGGCCAACCCGAAGGCCGGCCTGACGGCGACGCCGAAGGTGACGCCCAAGGCCGCGCCGACCGCGAAGGCGGGTGTCGTCACGCCGCTCGTGGAGTACCCGGACGCCACCGACGGCGCCGGCATCCTGGTGCAGCCGGGTGGCACCGCCGAGATCCTGGAGTCCGAGGTCGTCCTGAACCAGTCGGGCGGCAACGGTGGTGGTGTGGCCAACTTCGGCACCACGAAGATCTGGCACAGCACCGTCACCCGTAACACCGCCTTCTTCTTCGGTGGCGGTGTGTTCAACGCCGGCCTGCTCAAGGTCGAGGAGTCGAAGATCAAGGACAACACGGCCATCATCGGTGGTGGCGGTATCTCCAACGGCGCTGCGCGGATCTTCGCCGACGACGTCGACGGCGGTACTGTCGAGCTCAAGAAGGCCGAGATCACCGACAACGAGACGCTCGGCTTCGGCGGTGGCTACCTCGACATCGAGGGCAACACCACGGCGTACGAGACCAAGTTCGTCTCGAACACCGCGGTTCTCGCCGGCGGCGGTCTCGCTGCCGCGGACAGCCAGCTCAACCTGCACAACGCAACGGTCGAGAGGAACAGCACCGCCGGTGTCGGTGGCGGTGTGGCCATCGCCTTCGGCAGCGCGGCCACGTTCGAGAAGAGCAGCATCAAGGACAACACCGCCGGGTTCTTCGGCGGCGGGCTCTTCAACGTCCTCAGCGTCACCACGCTGCGCGACAGCGAGGTCGTCGGCAACCGGGCCATCGGCCCGATCGGGGTCGGCGGCGGCATCTTCAACATCTTCGGCGAGGTCAACCTGTCGAAGACGAAGGTCGCCCACAACTTCTCCACCTTCGAGCCGGGCGGTGTCTTCAGCTTCTTCGGAGACGTGAACGTGGACGACAAGTCCGCCATCACCGCGAACCGTCCGACCAACTGCCTGGCCATCCCGGGCGGCACGATCGACAACTGCTTCGCCTGATCGCTCACCCTCGGGTGACGACGGCATAGCGCCAGCACAACGGACCGGCCCCCTTCCGCGAGACGCGGAAGGGGGCCGGTTCACGTCACTTCTGGACGAAGACCGCCACGCTGCGCGCCGGTACGGTGAACGTGCCGGCCGCCCGGTCGAACGATGCGGTACGCAGCACCGGGTCGGCCGAGTCGACAAGCACCGGGTGCAGTGCCACGTCCGCTCCGCGCAGTCCGGTCACCGTCTCGTTGGCCGCCGACGGGGTGCTGTTGAAGACGACGGTCAGCGACTTCCACGGCCCGCCCAGCCCACTGGCGTCGAGGGTCATGGTCAGCACCCCCGGTGTCTCCTGCGCGCCGGAGAGCGGGAACGCCACCCGCCGCTGCACCTGCTCGGCGGTGGCCAGCCCGAACACCGGCGACGACGCCCGGATGCGCAGCAACTCGGCGTACCGGGCGTCGGTCGTGTTGATCGCCGCGCAGTCCGGCACCAGCGCCGGGTCGGCCAGCAGCGGCTTCGCGTACGACCACTTGTTCTCGTTGTCCGGCGCGGGCGGCAGACCGGCACCGAACCCGTTGCCCCGTTCACAGTCCCAGCGGATCTGGTTGAACCAGTCACCGGAGTTGTACGAGTTGCGGTCCAATGACTTCGACCGCAGCCGTTCGGTGCCGGCGGTGACGAACCCGGTGCCCTGTCCCAGCACCACAGTGCCCAGCGCCAGCACCTGCATCCGGGAGCGGTCCGCCGCCGTGGTGGCCTGCGGCAGTTTGTACGCCAACGCGTCGTACAGGATCTCGTTGTCGTGCGCGTCGGCGTAGGTGACGGCCTCCCCCGGTGCGGCGGTGTAGCCGGCCGGGGAGCCGTTGTAGTCCACCTGAGCCCCGGTGACCTGCCGCCCGGCAGTGTCGGTGAACCGGTAGCCGCGCAGGTTGCCGGTGAGCCCCACCTTGATCAGGTCGTGGGCGTGCAGCAGCCGGGCCTTCTGCTCGGCCGGTGAGCCGTTGACCGCGTCGCCGTTCGGGTCGGTGTAGAGCCCGGAGGCGAAACCCTGCACCCTCGGGTTCTCGTCGAACGGTCCGCCGCCGCGCACCGCGTCGCGCAGCCGGTCGTTGAAGGTGCCGATGCCGGTGCCGGCCATGTTGGCCTGGGTGGCCTGGACGAAACGGGCGTCGTTGGCGACCTCGCCGAAGTTCCAGCCCTCGCCGTAGAGCATGATCGCCTTGCCGTCCACGCCGTCGCGGGCGACGGTGAGCCGGTCCAGGGCCGCCCGGACGGCCAGGACGTTCGCCTTCGGGTGGTGACCCATCAGGTCGAAGCGGAAGCCATCCACCTTGTACTGCCGGGCCCAGGTGACCAGCGAGTCGACCACCAGCTTGCCCATCATGGCGTGCTCGGGAGCGGTGTTGGCGCAGCAGGTGGAGTTGGCCACCGTGCCGTCCTCCAGCAGCCGGTGGTAGTAGCCGGGCACGATCTGGTCGAGCACCGACTTCGCGTCCGTGCCGGCCGCGGACGTGTGGTTGTAGACCACGTCCATGACCACGCGCAGCCCGGCGTCGTTCACCCCGGCGACCATCCGCCGGAACTCGGTGGTCCGCGCCGCGCCGACCGGGTCGACGGCGTAGCCGCCCTCGGGCACTGTGTAGTGCAGCGGGTCGTACCCCCAGTTGTAGCCGTCGGTTTCGGCGACCGCCGCCACGCACTTCTGCTGCTCGGCCGAATCCGGCGGCAGCGCTGCCAGGTCGCAGGCCGGCTGGCGCTGGTCGGCCCGCTTCTCCGGGATCGTCGCGAAGTCGAACGCCGGTAGCAGGTGCAGGTGGGTGACCCCGGCGTCGCCGAGCGCCCGCAGGTGGGTCATGCCGGCGGTTCCCGGGTCGGTGAACGCGAGGAAGGTCCCCCGCCGCTCGGCCGGCACTGTGTCGTCGGCGATGGAGAAGTCCCGCACGGACAGCTCGGTGATCTGCGCCTTCGCGGCCGGCACCGGTGCCGGTTTGCGCAGCGTGCGCCAGCCGGTCGGGGCCAGCGCCCTGTCGTTCAGGTCGACGAGCTGGCTGTGCGTGGAGTCCGCGGCGAGGGCCACCGAGTACGGGTCGGTCACCGACGCGGTGACCATCCGCTGTGCCGCCGGCTGCCACGCCCGCACCTCGTAGCGGTAGAACTTGCCGGTCCAGGTGTGGTCGCCGCGCACCGACCAGACGCCGGTGCGGTCGTCGCGGCGCATCGGCACCGTCTTCGCCGCGGCGGTGGGCGAGTCGAACAGGTGCAGGCGCACGCTGTGGGCGGTCGGCGCCCACAGCGCGAGGCTCGGCGTCCGCCCCGCGAACGTGGGCCCGAGGGTGACGTCGGTCGCCCGGGAATACACGTCGTCGAGCACGCCGGGGATCTGCACGCCGGTCGCGGCGAGCAGCGCGCCCTCGGCGTCGCGCTCGGTGACCAGCAGCTGCCCCCGCAGCGCCGCCGGGACCTTGGCCAGGTCCGCCCGGTCCAGTGCGAAGCTACGGTACGACCACAGGTGCGGGAACCTGTCGCGTTGGGCCTCGGTGAGCCCGTTGCGCTGCGCCCGCAGCGGCAAGGTGGTGTACGTGCCGGTCAGTTCGCCGTCGACCACGCTGACCCCACCGGTGGGCGCGGCGACCAGCGCGTACGTCTTGCCGTCGGTCGGCGGGGTCTGCCACGCCACTGTGGACCTGTCGATCCAGTGCGCCTTCTGCTTGCTGATGTCGGTGTCTCCGCTGGCGGTGGTGGCCGTCGACGGCAGGAGGCGGCCCGGTGTGGCGGCGAGCAGCCACACCTCCCGGCCGGCGCTGGCGAAGTCGATCCGCTGGTCGTCGGGCAGGTCCTTGGTGTCGCCCTGGTGGATGATGTAGTTCAGGCCGGTGGCACCGGCCGCCAGCGGCACCCGGAACACCGCCCCGAACGCGTCGACGGAGGTCGGCCGCAGCGGGGCGGACCACTCGGTCGGGTTGGCCGCGCCGTCCCACAGGTGCAGGCCCCAGCCGTCGTAGTTGCCGTCGGCCCGCCGATAGTGGAGCACGGCGGTGCCCTCCTCGACCGGCGGGTCCGGTTCACCGGTGGCCGCCTGCCGGTTCGGGTAGATCGCCGGGTCGCCCTGCTTGAGCCAGATCTCGCCGGTCTGGGTGACGTCGATGCTGCGGTCCTGGGCGACGTCCTTCGTACCGGCCTTGTCGACAACCAGGAAGTTCACCGACGTCGCGCCCGGCTTGAGTTTCACCCAGGCGAACCGGCCGTAGGAGTCCTCCCCGGCGAACGGCTGCCCCTTCGGCCACTCGGTGACGTACGCCGGGTCGATGTCTCCCCAGGCGTACAGCCCCCAGTCGTCGTACCCCCCGGCGGGACGCTGGTAGTGCACCACCGCCCACTCCCGGGAGCTGCCCTGCGCCGGGGTCCCCACCACGGCGGTGGACCGGGCGGTGGCGGTACGGCCCCGGCCGTCGCGGACCACCGCCTTGTACTCGACAGGCGTGCCGCCGGCCAGGCCGGTCAGGTCGTGCTGCACTGTGTACGGGGCGTGGTCGGCGCTGCCCAGCAGCGTCCACCGGCCGCCGGCCACCCGGGCCGCGACGGTGACAGTGGCCAGCGGGTCGCCGGTCACCCGGACGGTGACCGCCGCCCGGGTGGCGACCGACGCGTCCGGAGCCGGGCTGGTGATGGTGATGGTCGGCTTGTCGGCCGCGGGCGCGATGGGGCTGCCGGCCCGGTACACCGCCGCCGACAGCGGCGGCACGGTGAGGGTCAGTTCCCCGTCACCGCTGGCCTGTTCGTCGCCCGAGCCGCCGTAGATGCCGGTGAAGGTGGCGCCGGCCGACCAGGTGTCCACCGTGACAGTCTGCGCGGTGTCGGCGTTGTTCACGGCCACCACGTACTCGGTGCGCTCGGCCGGGGCGATCCGGGATGCGGCGAAGACGCCGGGCCCGTCGGCCGCGTACCGGGTGACCTGCACACCGTCGCGCAACGCCGGGTGGGCCTGGCGCAGCCGGCCCAGGTCGGCGATGGTCCGGTACAGCGGGTGGGTCGGGTCGAACTGGTCGCTGGCGTGCGTGCGGTCGGTGCCGAGCAGGTCGTCGTCGAGGTAGTCGGGAACCTTCGACGCGAACATGTCCTGGCGGGCGTCCTTGTCACCGCCCGGGCCGGTGAAGCCCTGCTCGTCGCCGGAGTAGACCACCGGCTGGCCACGGGTCAGGAACATCAACTGGTGCGCGAGCTGGTCACGACGCAGGTGGCTGGCCGGGTCGCTGCCACCACCGGCGATGAACGATCCGATCCGGCCCATGTCGTGGTTGCCGAGGAAGGTGGTCAACCGGCCCGCGTCGGTGTCCCGGGCCGCGTAGAGGTCGTCGCGGGCGTACACGTCGGCGAGCGCCTTCGCGGAGCCGGCGCCGGCGGTGAAGCCCCGCGCGGCCTCCTGGAAGGCGAAGTCGAGGGTGGCCGGCAGGCCACCCTGGCGGACGTAGCTGGAGCTGATCTCCGGGTCGGCGCTGTACACCTCGCCGAACATGAAGAAGTCCTTCTTGCCAGCCTTCTCGGCGGCCCGCTCGATGCCCTGGCTGAATTGCGGCCAGAAGTCCATGTTGACGTGCTTCACGGTGTCCAGCCGGAAGCCGTCGACGCCGGTCGCGCCGATCCAGTCCCCGTACGCCTTGGTCAGACCCCGCACCACCTCGGGGCGCTCGGTCCACAGGTCGTCGAGGCCGAAGAAGTCGCCGTACTCGCTGTTCTCGCCCGCGAAGGTGGAGTCACCCCGGTTGTGGTACATGGTGGCGTCGTTCAGCCAGGCGGGGACCTTGACGCTCGCGTCCTTCGGCTCGGCGAACGTCGGCGTGTACGGGAAGGACTCCTTGTCGACCGGCGGGAACGCCCGGGAGCCGTCGGCGTAGTTGCGGTCCTCGAACGCCCGGCCCTGCGCGTCGGTGTACGGCGAGGTCGCCTTGTCCACGTACGCGTACTTGTCCTCGGCGTACTTGATCACGTCGGCGGTGTGGTTGACGATCACGTCAAGGTAGATCTTGAGGCCGCGCTGGTGGGCGAGCTTGACCAGCCGCTTCATCTCTTCCGTGGTGCCGAAGTGCGGGTCCACCTGGGTGAAGTCGGTGATCCAGTAACCGTGGTAGCCGGCCGAGATGTCGTTGCCGGCACCCTGCACCGGCCGGTTCTTGAAGATCGGGGCAAGCCAGATGGCGGTGGTGCCCATCCCCTGGATGTAGTCCAACTTGTCGATGACGCCCTTGAGGTCGCCGCCGTGGTAGAAGCCCTTGTCGGTCGGGTCGAGGCCGGTCCGCAGCCGATCGCCGGTGAGGCCGCCGCGGTCGTTGCGGGGGTCTCCGTTGGCGAACCGGTCCGGCAGGACGAAGTAGAACTGCTCGGCTCGGGCGGAGTTGCCGCCGGCCTTCAGCAGCGCCTCGGCGGTGGGTTCGTCACGCCACTGGGTCGCGCCGCCGATCGCGAGTGCGGCGCCGTCAGACGGCCGGGGGGCCGCGGCGGTGGGGTGCACGGCGACCGGAGCGCCGACGAGCGTGACGGTGAGCAGGGAGGCAAGGGCCAGCAGGGCAGTGCGCGGTATCGGCGGGGGTTTCATCGACGCCTTCCTCTGGTCGCTGATTGGCCGCACGCTAACCCTTGCCGAAACATTCTGCAATACCTTGCAAACATGGTCGCAACAGAGCAACATCCTTGCGGAAGCGCCCGCTCAGAGCCCGTTGCAGCCGACCCCGTCCACAGTGCACTCCCTCGGCGTGCTGGGCGCCCGCTCCATGTGGAACCGCAACGACACCGAACCGCCGGGCGACACCTCGACCCCACTGACGTACGTGAAGCCGTCATCGGACTGGCGGACCGTCCCCTGCGGGACGCCCTCCACCCAGGCGGTCACCAGCCGTCCACCGGAGAACTCCAACCGCACCGTCCAACCGCGGCTCCGGGCGGACGTGTTGACCATCGCCACCTCGCCGATGAAGCCCCCGTCGAAACTCTGCACCACCCGGTACCGCCCGGTCATCGCCGGCTGCACCGGCGCGGCCCGGCTCGGCGACCGCGTCGCCGTCGGCTTCCCGATCGGACCGACCGTCGGGTCGGCCGATGGTGACCCGGCCGCGGCGCTCGGCGGCAGCCCGCTCGCACGGCCGGATATCCCCGGCAGCACCGGCGCCGGAGACGGCACCGAGGTGGGCACGCTCGGCGCCACCACCGCGGACGGCACCGGCAGCGCCGGCGGTTGCGCGCCGTCCGGCGCGGGGCTACGTCCCCGGTACGCGCCCAGGGCCACGATGAGCAGGACCACCATCACGACGACACCGGCGCCGACCACGATCCAGGGCGACGTGGCGATCGCCATCGGACCGTGTGGCGGGCGCGGAACACGGCGCATGCCGGACATGTACCTCCTTCAGCGGACCGTCCGCGCAGCGTAGCGATCGGCGGCCCGGCCCGGAAAGCCTTGGCGGTGCAGCGGTGCAGCGGTGCAGCGGTGCAGCGGTGCAGCGTCTTGCGGTGCGGCCGTCTTGCGGTGCGGCGCTGGCTCAGCCGATCCGGCAGTCGACCTCGTTGATCGTGCACTTGACCGGTCGCTGCGCCGAGTCACCCCAGCCGACGCGCAGCCGCAGCGTCCGAGAGTCACCCGCATCCAGCGAACTGGTCCCGCGCAACACGAACTCCCCGTGTCCGCGCCCCCGCACCGAGACGCCCGAGTCCTCACTCACCCGCAGAGTCCAGGTGTCGTCGTCGAACACCAACTCCACCTGCCACTCCACCGACCGACTCGACTCGTTGGCGATCGCGAGCACCGCCGCGTCCCCGTCCCAGCCGTTCGTACCGACCTCGTACCGGGCGCTGACCGTGCCGTCCGCCGACGGGGCCATCAGGACGCTCGTCCGCCCCGGAGTCGGCGAGCCGGTGACGGTGGCCCGCGGTGACGGCGTCCGACTGCTGCGTGACGGTCGCGGCGACACCGAGCGCCGCTCCACGGCGGCCGGAGTCGGCCCACCGGTGGCCGACGCGGCGGCCGGCACGGTCGGCAGGAACGCCGGAGGCGCAGCCTGCGGCGGCGCGTCCCGCTCCCTGGTCCGGAACGACAACAGCGCGATCACCAGGAGCACCACCAGCGCGCACACACCGAGCAGCACCACGATCCATGGCACCGACGCCAATACCCGCGCCGCCCGCGAATCTGCCGCACCGTCCGGCCGCACTGCCATCAGGTCTCCCCTCGTCCCCACCGACGCGACAGCGTAGCCAGCGCCGCACGGACCGGAAACCGGCCGGGTACGGATCGGGCCGACTGGCCCCCGTCGGTCAGCCCGTCCGGACGACAGTGCAGATCAGTGGTCCGTCATCCGAGATACGCAGCAGGTACCGGTACCGCTCCCCCGGCACCGCCTGCCCCCGACTGTCCAGGAACTCCCACTCCACCGCCACCATCGTCAACAGCGCGGACACCGGCTGCACGTCCTCGATCCGGGCGTGGGCCGCGACCAACTCCCGGTCCTGGTAGTCGGGCGCGGCGCCCACGAAGGACAGCGCCACCGCCGCAGCGGACGTGAACGAGAAGCTGTAGGTGTCGGCCACCACCAGCCCCGGCAGGGCGTAACAGCCGGCGATGGCCGGCAGGTCGCCGGAGGTCAACGCCACGCCGTACCGGTCGAAGAAGTCGGCCAACGTGTCAAGATCCGTGGAGGCGTTCACGGTCACAGCAATTGCCGGTCACCGCCCAGGTCAAACCTCAGCGCGGCGGTACCTGAACCTCGATCTCGGAACCCAACCGGGCGTCAGCGGCCAGACCCAGATCGTCCCCACTCCAGAACCGCCCCGGGTCATACCAGTTCGGACGCCGGCCCGCCGGCAGCAACCCCATTGCCTCATAGGTCACCGCCACCACCTCGGCGCAGTACGCCGTCTCCAGCGCCCGGTCCCGCTCCCCTGCTGACCGGGCCGGGCTGGCCGAGCCGGAGGGGTTGGCGCGGTCCGCCGGGTTGGCGCGGTCGGCAGGGTTGGCGCGGTCGGCAGGGTTGGCGCGGTCGGCCGAGGTTGGTCGAGGTGCCGGCTGGCCGAGGCGTGACAGCGCCGACAGCCGACCGAGGTGCGGCAGCGCGGGAAGCCGGCCGGGGCGCGGCAGCGCCGGCACCCGACCCCGCACCCAGCGCCACGCCAACTGGGCGGTTGACGGGAACGGCGTACCGTCCAACCGCGCGATCGTCCGCAGCACCGCCCGCTCCATCTCCGCGTCGGCCGGCGGGTCGAGCTGCCGCAGCCAGGCCCGTTGGCCGTACCGGTTGGCCCAGACGCAGACCGCGTCCCGCAGGTCGTGCAGCTGGACGCCGCGTTGGTGGCTGCCCGACCACAGGTCCGGCAATGACCTGCCCAACTCCGCGTGCCACATCAGCGGCGGCATGTCGTCCAGCACCACCGCCATCCCGACGTGGTTCACCGGGCTGTTGGTGGTGAACTGGATCGCCCGGTCCGGCACGCTGCGACCCCGGAACACCCACACGTCACCGGTGCGGGTCAACTCGACGGCCTCATCCAGGCTGATGCTCATGAGGGTCTAGCCTAGGCCGATGCGGCAACGAATGCGGTGGTGGAAGGTTCTCGGGCTGGCCGGGCTCGCCGGCGTCGCGGCCTCCGGTGTGGTCATCGCGCGGGCCGAACGGCGTCGGCGCGCGTACACCCCCGAGGAGATCCGGCAGCGGCTGCTGGAACGGCACGCCCAGGCTGGCGACGCCGCGAAACCCGGCGGCCCGGCCTGACCCACCGTCCTCTGTAGATCATCGTTGGGGCAGCCAGGCAGGTTGATGATCGATACGATGAGGCCATGACGACGCCCGTCGCACAGCGGCCCTTCGTCCTGTCCATTCCGACCGCGCCGGTCGAACGACACGGCAACGTCGACCTGCACCTGCCCACCGACGCCGGCCGCGCGCCCGCCGTCGTGGTGGTGCACGGCGCTCCGCTGCCACCCGACGCGCCCGACCCCCGCGACTGGTTGCTCTACCGCGGCTACGGAGCGCTGCTCGCCGCGAGCGGCGTGGTCACCGCGCTGGTCAGCTACCAGGTGTCCGACCTGTCGGCGCTGCCCGCCGCCGCCGACGACATCGCCGCCATGGTTGAGCAGGTCCGCGCCCATCCGCGGGTCGACCCCGAGCGGGTGGTGCTGTGGTTCTTCTCCGGTGGCGGCCTCTTCGCGGCCGACTGGCTGCGCGTCCCGCCGCCATGGCTACGCGGGATCGCACTGACGTACCCGCTGCTCATCCCGTTCCCCGGCTGGGAGGTCGACGCCCGGTTCCTGCCGGTCGAGGCACTCAGCTCCGGCACCGGCGTGCCACTGGTGCTGACCCGCGCCGGCCAGGACATCCCGCCGGTCCTGGCCGGCATCGACGCGTTCCTCCCCGCAGCGACCGCCCAGGGCTGGCCGATGCAGGTGATCGAGGTGCCGGACGGCCAGCACTCCTTCGAAATCCTCAACCACGGCCCGCAATCCGAGGCAGCCGTCCTGGCCGCCCGCGACGCCGTCCTGGAACTACTCGGCGCCGGCTGACCCACCCCTCGGGCCAAATACCCCTCGTGTGCGGATGCGGAGGCTTCCGTCGCTGCTGCATCAGATTGGGGATCTCTCGCACCCGACGTTCGCCGCCGTACGACGATCGTGGGAGAGCCGATCGGTGGTGGGGGGTGAGAGGTGCGCGGCAGACGTCGGGGTGCCCGACCGGCGGAGAGTGCGCTGCGCGAAGGCCGGGAAGCCTATGAACGGCTTCGCACCTACCTCATCCTCGCGGTGCAGGCGGGGCTGGCCGCCGGCTTGGCCTGGTTTGTTGCCAGCGACGTGCTGCACAATCCGCAGCCGCTGTTCGCACCCGCCGCCGCGGTCGGCACCATCGCGGCGGCCGTCGGCAATCGGGCTCGTCGCACTCTGGAACTTCTCGCCGGGGTGTTCCTGGGGGTGCTGGTCGGAAACGGGATCGTACGGTTCATCGGGGCGGGACCAATACAGACCGGTGTGGTCGTGGCACTGGCCATCTCGGCGGCAGCCGTCTTTCGCGGCAACGGCGCCGTCATGGTGCAGGCGGGAAGCACCGCGGTCCTGCTCGGCACAGTGTCTCCGGACCGGCCGGACCTGGCCGTGCCCCGGACGGCGAATGCGCTGGTCGGTGTGGTGGTGGCCATCGTGGTGGCCTTGCTGATCCTGCCGCTCAATCCGGTGCGGATCGTGCACCGCGCCGCTGGGCCGACAGTCGATGCCATCGCCCGGGAGATGACAGCCATCGCCAACGCTCTGGCTCAGCGCGACGCGCGGCAGGCCGAGGATGCATTACAGCGACTGCGTGCGGCAGAGGCGCAACGACGGAACACCGGCGATGTGGTCGCCGCAGCATGCGAAGTCGCGATTCTCTCACCGTGGCGGAGGAGACGGCTGGGCATCCTGCGTCGGTACGCGCGGGCGGCCGAACACCTGGAACTCGCCTACACCAGCAGCCGCGAGATGGTGCAGTGGGCGGTGTCGGCACTACACGCCCGGGAGACGCTGCCGGCCGGTCTCTCCACGGCGATCGAGCACTTCGGCCAGGCGTTCAGGCTTCTGCATCGTGACTTCCTGGCCGGACGAGAGCCGGACCGCGCGCGGGAGCGAGCGCTTCAGGTGATCAGTGACATCGACGAGGCGTGTGCCGAGGGTGTCGGGTCCTCCGGGGCTGTCGTCGTCGCGCAACTGCGGGTTGTCGTCAGTCAACTGCTCCAGATCTCCGGGCTCCCCCAGACGGAGGCGAATCAGCAGGCCGGTTTGAATGCCGACGTGTGAGCGTTCAGGGCAGCGGGCCGTCGGACTCCGCTGTCAGGCTGAGCCGATCCCGGATCAGCGCGAGCACGGTGTCGGTGGTCCGGTCGAGGTGGCTGCGCCCGTCGGGTAGGCGAGCCTCCGGGGCGATGTAGCTGCGGGGACCAATGTGCGTGGCGGGGTCGAGCCGATGCACGGTGATCTTGCCTTCGCGGTCGGCCCGGTTCCATCCGCTCCAGCGGAACAGCCGCCACCGCTGCGGAAAGATCCAGGTGCTGACTCGCTCGATCCAGTCGCCGGCGCTGGTGAGCCGGTAGAGGTGCTGGGCGTGGGTGATGTCGTTGGCACCGTTGTGGAACCCACCGAGAGTGATCAGCCAGAGCGGAGTGCGTAATTGGGACCACAGTTCGTTCACCGCGCCGCTGGCGACCTGGGCGCCACCGCTGTAGCTGAGCAAAACCACGGGTATGCCGCTGTCCGGCTGGTAACCGGCGACCTGGAGCTCGGTGGCGATCTGTGCACCGACGGCACGGTTGTACAGGGGGCGGTAGCGGCGGTCGGCGGCGACGAAGATTTGCATAACGTTGTGCAGGAACAGCAGCAGCCCGATGTGGCGGCGCACCCAGGTCCAGACCGGCCGGTCGGCGAGCGGCACGGCCAGCGGGGAGTAGGGCTGCACCTGGCCCAGCACCCTGAGCTCCGGCGCTCGGTTGATCAGGCTCTTGACCAGTCGGCCACCATCGCGGGTGTCGTGGAAACGGCGTTTCCCGATGCCGTCCAGATAGACCAGGTAGGCATCCGGAGGGCGGTCCGGATCGGCCCCGCGGGCGTAGGACATGCCCTCGGGGCGGGCGATGGTGGGTGTGCGCCATCCTGCGGCGTAGACCAGCACCTCGTAGCGGGCGAGCAGGGCCTCGGCGATCAGCACCAGTCCCAGCCCGCCGAGCAGCAGCAGGAGCGCCAGTCCGATCACGCGACAGGCTCCGGTGCTCGTCTGGTGTTGAGCTTCACGACGAGGCGGCGGACGGCCTCGACGGAGACGCCGAGCCCGATTCCCGCGATCGTTACGCAGCCGGCGGCCTCCCACCAGCCAACCCCGGCCACCGTGGCGAGTGCACCGGCGAGGCCGGCCCCCACCCCGACCATGAGCAACAGGTGCAGCAGTGGCCCGAGAAGCGGGAACGCGAGGACGCCGGCAAGCACCAGCGGCGCAGCCAGGCCGGGTGTCCAGACCAGCGCGGCCTCGTCGGACGCCGAGGTCGGCAGCACCAGACCGGCAACGGCCCACGCGGACAGCGGCCAGAGCGCGAACACCGCGCCGTCGACGATCGCGCCCGCCAGCAACAGGCTGACCACCCGCACGTGCGACACGCCGGACAGGCGTGCCACCACCGGCAGGAGACGCCCGGCGGCCTCGGACAGCCCGGCGACCAGCAGCAGGATGGCGACGGCGGGAGACATCGGTCAGCCCTGTGGTGGCAGTTCGACGGCACCCGGCCGAGTGACCGAGCCGGTCTGCTGCACGAAGTGCTCGAGTACGTCGGCGGCACGCACGTAGCCGCCCGCCTGACGCTGGGCGGCCTGCAGGGTGCTCGCGGCGGCGCGGAATCGAGGCTCGTCGAGCAGGCGCTGAGCGAGGGCCCGCACGACCTCCACCGTGACGTCCTCGGTACGGATCGACAGGCCGGCGTCGAGCTCGACGATGCGGGAAGCCACCAGCAGTTGGTCGGCGCCCTGCGGGACCACCAGCATCGGGGTGCCGGCGTACAGGGCTTCGTTGACGCTGTTCACCCCGCCGTGGGTGATGAACAGCGCCGCGCGGGCCAGCACCTCCAGCTGCGGTACGGAACGGTAGGCGAGCACGTTGTCCGGTAGCGGGCCAAGCGCGGCGGGATCGGTGTGTCCGGTGGACATGATCACGGTGCCACCCAGCGGGGCGAGCGCATCGGCGAAGGTGCGTAGCAGCTGCGGGGCGTCGAACACCGTGCCCATCGAGGCGTACACCACCGGGTCCCGCAGTCGATCGGCCGGGAACGACGAGTCTGCGGGGCGGGCACCGATGCTGGGCCCGACGAACTGGTAGGACTGGTCGAAACTGTCCGCCTCGGGGTGGAACGCCCGCGACGTGTAGACCAGGTTGAGCGGCTGACGGATGTTGGCCAGGTCGATCAGGGGCAGCCGGCGGGTGTCGTACCGGCGGCGCAGCTCCCAGCGGGACCTCAGATAGCCCACGGTCGGACGGGGAAGGGCCGCCGCGGCGCCGAGCAACTCCCAGGAGCCGCGGGTCGGGCTGGGCACGTGCCGGTTGAAGGCGAACGTGGTGAACGACGATGCCGGCGGCACGCCGAGTTCGCGGGCGGCCACCGGCCCCCACGGGCAGAGGGAGTCGTGCACGATCAGATCGGGTCGGGTGCCCCGCAGATCGGTGAGGACGGCGGGCAGCACGCGTACGGCGGTACGCGCAAGCTGCTCCATCACCGTGACGGGCGTCGGCGGGCCGGAGAGCGGTAGGTCGTCCCCGGGGTAGAGGAACACCCCTGCCCCGGTGGCCGCGATCTGCTCGGCGTAGGCCGGCGTCGTGTGATAGGTGACGGAGTGACCACGACGAACAAGCTCGGCCACGACGGGCAGTGTCGGGTTGATGTGCCCGTGCATGGCGATGTTCAGGAATGCCACTGCGCTCATCGGCCGACCCCGGGCGGGGAAGGAGCCAGAGCCCGGCACATTGCAGCGTCCATGATCCACCCTTCTCGGTCAGAGCCTAGATGTTGCCTGGTGGCAGCGCGCCGCAGACCAGGTACTCGATTCATAAGCGACGGTTCACGTCGTTTCGGCGCCTGGTCAGCCTTGGCATGCCGTTAGCGTTGAATGTCCGGCCAGTCGGGCTGGACGTACCGAAGTGATCCACTCGGCTTTCATGATGTCGGGGCATCCCCGCCGCCCGGACACCGCGACTTTCAGGAACCCGAGTGGATCACGCCGCCGTGACCGCCGTGTCGGGTTCGCCGGGCCAGCGGGGTGGGGGTTTATCGGGTTTGGTGTCGGGTGTCGGGTGGTCGGGGCCACCCTGGCGGCGGAATCGGCGGCCGGGCCGGGTCGTTATACCTGGCAGACCACCGCAACAGCCCGGGTCATGGCGGGCCGGCCCCGCCGGGAACACCCGCCAGGCCGCCCCGGTTACATCCCCCGAACGGCCGAGCACCACAACAGGCCGACCCCCGCGGGTAGGCGGAATGACCCGCCACCGCGAACGGTTACACCCTGTCCCGACGCCGACCCCCTCGTTGCGGGTCACCGGGCAGAACCCCTCGAACTTCCCCCGCACCACCCATCCCCTGAGGTGGGCACCCCCGACGCCAGAGGAGCACGCCATCATGCGTACCGATCTGATCCGTAAGACCGCCCTGACCGCCGCCGGCCTCGCCTTCACCGGCGGCGCCATCGCCGGCCCCGTCACCACCGCCTTCGCCGCACCCACCACCGGCAAGCCCACCACCCAGACCCAGACCGACCGCAAGGGCCACAGCGAGCGGGAACTGGGTGTGCGTTACGAGGCCCAGCCGAACTTCTACTACTGCGGGCCCGCCGCCACCCGTAACGCCCTGTCCGTACAGGGCAAGAACATCAACGTCGACGACATGGCCAAGGAAATGGGCACCACCGAGGCCGGCACCAACTCCATCAACGACATCACCCCCGTGCTGAACAAGGAAACCGGTAAGAACGACGCCTACCGGTCCGTGGAAATCAGCACCCCCGACGCCGACACCAAGCAGACCGACACCCTGCGCGCCGACATCGTCCACACCGTCGACGACGGCCGGGCCGTAGTCGCCAACATCGCCGGCACCAGCACCGACACCGACGGCAACACCCACTCCTACGAGGGCGGGCACTACATCAGCGTCGTCGGCTACCACGACAACGGCAACACCGTCACCATCGCCGACTCCGCCGACCCCAACCAGGCCGCCTACCAGATCAGCGTCGAGCACCTCGCCGACTGGATCGCCACCCGCGGCTACGCCACCAGCTGACCCACACACCACCAGCACACACCGAAGGGCCGGACCCCACCACGGGGTCCGGCCCTTCGGCATGCCTAGGTCAGTGCTCGCCCGCGCGGGTCGGCTCAAAGCCGGGGGCCACCACAGCCGCCTGACCGCCAGAGCCCGCCGCAACAGAGTGACCGCCCGAAGCCGCCCCGACAGACTGACCGCCGGAAGGCACCTCGGCCGCCGTCATGTCGGTAGCGCCGTCGGCCGACGCGACGCGGTGCGCGCGGCGGCGCAGCCACCAGGTGCTGCCGAGCCCGGCGAGCACCGCGAGGACCAACCCGGCCCAGGAGATGTCCTTCAGCCAGTGTTCGGCCGCCCGACCAACGGAGTAGAGCAGGTACGTCGTGCCGAAGGCCCAGACCAACCCGCCGGCCGCGTTCGCCACCAGGAAGCGGCGGTACGGCACGTGCAGCGCCCCGGCGAGCGGCCCGGCCAGGATCCGCAGCAGTGCCACGAACCGACCGAAGAAGACGGCCCAGACGCCGTGCCGCGCGAAGCTCTGTTCGGCACGGGCGAGCTGCGCCGGGCCCAGGTGCTTGGGGAACCGTCTGCCCAGCCGGGCGAGCAGCGGACGACCGCCGCGTCGGCCGACGGCGTACCCGACGGAGTCGCCGACGATGGCGCCGAACGCCGCCGCGCTGGCCACCCACTCCGGCTCGACCACTCCGGTGGCGGCGAGCAGGGCGGAGCTGACCAGGACGATCTCGCCGGGCAGCGGAACACCCATGCTCTCCACGCCGATCACTCCGGCGACGAGCAGGTAGACCACGCCCGGAGGCAGCGCCGAGAGCCAGTGCTGAACGTCGATCACTCGGCACCCCTTCCGAATCGGCCCCGACCCTACCCCGCCGAGCCGACAGGGCGGCGCGGTCGTGGGTCACCCAACCCGTGACGTCAGGTTGCGCAGATAGCAAGACGGACGTACGGTTTTGTTAGAAGCGGAATCGGGCGGTAAGTGTCACCTAACCTCGGCGGCACCCCGACCGGTGCGACAGACTGCTCAGGACTACTCACGGTCGCTGGTGTGAAGGAGTACGACGTGGCGAGCCTCGACACCTTCGGTGCGAAGACCCGGCTACGCGTCGGAGACGCGAGCTACGAGATTTTCAAGATCGACAAGGTGGACGGCCACGCGCGGTTGCCGTACAGCCTGAAGATCCTGCTGGAGAACCTGCTGCGGACCGAGGACGGCGCGAACATCACCGCCGACCACATCCGCCAGCTCGGCGGGTGGGACTCCACCGCCGCCCCGAGTGTGGAGATCCAGTTCACCCCGGCGCGGGTCCTGATGCAGGACTTCACCGGCGTGCCCTGCGTGGTCGACCTGGCCACCATGCGCGAGGCCGTACGTGACCTGGGCGGCGACGCCAGCAAGGTCAACCCCCTCGCCCCGGCCGAGCTGGTCATCGACCACTCGGTCATCGCCGACCTGTTCGGCCGCGAGGACGCGTTCGCCCGCAACGTCGAGCTGGAGTACGAGCGCAACAAGGAGCGCTACCAGTTCCTGCGCTGGGGTCAGACCGCGTTCAACGAGTTCAAGGTCGTCCCGCCGGGCACCGGCATCGTGCACCAGGTCAACATCGAGTACCTGGCCCGCACCATCATGGAGCGGGGCGGTCAGGCGTACCCGGACACGGTGGTCGGCACCGACTCGCACACCACCATGGTCAACGGCCTGGGCGTGCTGGGCTGGGGCGTCGGTGGCATCGAGGCCGAGGCCGCGATGCTCGGCCAGCCGGTCAGCATGCTGATCCCCCGGGTGGTGGGCTTCAAGCTCTCCGGTGAGATGCCGGCCGGCACCACCGCCACCGACCTGGTGCTGACCATCACCGAGATGCTGCGCAAGCACGGTGTGGTCGGCAAGTTCGTCGAGTTCTACGGCCCCGGCGTGGGCGCCGTGCCGCTGGCCAACCGGGCCACCATCGGCAACATGTCCCCGGAGTACGGCTCCACCGTGGCGATCTTCCCGATCGACGCGGAGACGATCCGCTACCTGGAGCTGACCGGCCGCGACGCGGCGCAGGTCGCGCTGGTCGAGGCGTACGCCAAGGAGCAGGGCCTCTGGCACGACCCGGACGCCGAGCCGGACTACTCCGAGCGCCTGGAGCTGGACCTCGGCTCCATCGAGCCGTCGCTCGCCGGCCCGAAGCGCCCGCAGGACCGGGTGCCGCTGGGTGCCGCGAAGACGCTGTTCCGCTCCGCGTTGACCGACTACGTGGCCGACGACTCCGTCGGTGAGCGCGACCTCAAGCCGGGTGTCCCCCGCGAGGAGCTGCCGCGTGGCGCCAACGGCCCGGCCGACGAGGCCAGCGCCGAGTCCTTCCCGGCCAGCGACCCGCCGGCCAACGAGTTCAGCGACCCGGCCGACGAGCCTCGTGACCTGGAGACCGCTGCGGTGGGCGCGGGCGGCCGGGCCAGCAACCCGGTCCGTGTCACCGGCGCCGACGGCGTCGAGTACGAGCTGGACCACGGTGCCGTGGTGATCGCCGCGATCACCTCCTGCACCAACACGTCCAACCCGCAGGTGATGATCGGTGCCGCGCTGCTGGCCCGCAACGCCGTGGAGAAGGGCCTGACCCGCAAGCCGTGGGTGAAGACCACCCTGGCGCCCGGGTCGAAGGTCGTCATGGACTACTACGAGCGGGCCGCCCTCACCCCGTACCTGAACAAGCTCGGCTTCAACCTGGTGGGTTACGGCTGCACCACCTGCATCGGCAACTCGGGCCCGCTGCCCGAGGAGGTGTCGGCCGCGGTCAACGAGCACGACCTGTCGGTGGTCTCGGTGCTCTCGGGCAACCGGAACTTCGAGGGCCGGATCAACCCGGACGTCAAGATGAACTACCTGGCGTCGCCGCCGCTGGTGGTCGCCTACGCCCTGGCCGGCACCATGGACATCGACCTGGCCAACGAGCCGATCGGTGAGGACTCCGAGGGCAACCCGGTCTACCTGCGCGAGATCTGGCCGAACAGCGCCGAGATCCAGGACGTCATCGCCCAGGCGATCGGCGCCACCGGTTTCAGCGCCGCGTACGCCGATGTCTTCGCCGGCGACGAGCGGTGGCAGTCGCTGCCGACCCCGACCGGCGACACCTTCGCCTGGGAGAACGACTCCACCTACGTGCGTAAGCCCCCGTACTTCGAGGGCATGCAGCAGGAGCCGAGCCCGGTCGTCGACATCTCCGCGGCCCGGGTGCTGGCCAAGCTGGGTGACTCGGTAACCACCGACCACATCTCGCCGGCTGGCGCGATCAAGGCGGACTCGCCGGCCGGCTCGTACCTGGCCGAGCACGGCGTGCCGCGCCACGAGTTCAACTCGTACGGTTCCCGCCGGGGTAACCACGAGGTGATGATCCGGGGCACCTTCGCCAACATCCGGCTGCGCAACCAGCTGGTGCCGGGGGTGGAGGGCGGCTTCACCGTCAACCACCTCACCGGCGAGAAGACCTCGATCTACGACGCCTCGGTGGCCTACCAGGAGGCCGGCATCCCGCTGGTCGTGCTGGCCGGCAAGGAGTACGGCTCGGGCTCGTCGCGGGACTGGGCGGCCAAGGGCACGATGCTGCTGGGCGTCCGGGCGGTCATCGCCGAGTCGTACGAGCGAATCCACCGCTCGAACCTGATCGGGATGGGCGTGCTGCCGCTCCAGTTCCCGGTGGACGTCACCGCCGAGTCGCTCGGCCTGACCGGCACCGAGACGTTCACCATCACCGGGGTGACCGCCCTGAACGACGGTGAGACCCCGCGCACCGTGCTGGTCAGCACCGACACCGGCGTCGAGTTCGACGCCGTGGTGCGGATCGACACCCCCGGTGAGGCGGACTACTACCGGCACGGCGGCATCCTGCAGTACGTGCTGCGCCGCATGATCGCCAACTGACGTACCGACGTCGCCAGGCTCCTTCCCGCCCTCGGCGGGAGGGAGCCTGCGTCGTTCCCGGGTCGCTCCTCGTACCGGCCCGTGCCACGGGCTAACCTCTTAGCTAAGGAGGTGCCACGGTGGCCGGTGAAGCTGCGGCGCAGTTCAACATCCATGATGCGAAGACGAACCTGTCACGCATCATCGAACGGGTCGAGCATGGCGAGGAGATCGTGATCAGCCGGGCTGGTAACCCGGTCGCCAAGGTCATCCCTCTTCGTCGTACGACACGCACCGGTCGGGGGTCTCTGCGCGGTGCGCTGGACCTCACCGGTAACTGGGATTCCGACGAGGTCAACGACGAGATTGCTCGCGACTTCGGGCTGCCCGGATGAGGCTCTTGCTCGACACGCACGTGGTGCTCTGGTGGCTGACCGACGACCCGCTCCTCGCCACGGACATCAAGGACCGCATCGACACCGAACCCGACGTGTACCTGAGCCCGGTCACGCTGTGGGAGGTCGCGATCAAACAGTCGCTGGGCAAGTTGGCCGGCCCGGCCGACCTCGCCGAACGGATCCGTGACGCCGAACTGCGCGAACTCCCGATCCGCCACGATCACGCCATCGCGGCTGGTCGGCTGCCGGTGATCCACCGGGATCCCTTCGACCGGATGCTGGTCGCGCAGGCCCTGCACGAAGGGCTGACCCTGGTCACCCGGGACGACCGCATCCAGAAGTACGACGTACCGATCCTGGTGGCATGACTCTCGTCCGCTCGCGGATGAGGTCGTCGACCCGGTCGATCAGGGCCCGGCACCCGTCGGGGTGAGCGCTCAGCGCAGTCGCAGCGCGACCGCGCGGGCCTCCTCGTCGGTGAGCGGCAGAAACCAGAGGAAACGGCGGACGATGGCGACCGGGTCGGGTCCGCCGGGCTGGCCGCGCAGGTCGCGGATCGCCCGGCGGGTGATCCGGGAGAACTCGGGGATCAGGGTCGCGCGACGGGCCGCGTCCGTCGGGGTCGCTCGCAGCGCCGGGCAGGGCCAGTCCCTACCGCAGGCGTCGCACGTCCACAGCGGGCCGTCGGCGGTGTGCGCGACCGGCGGGCCGCACCGGGACCGCCAGCGTGATTTGGGTACGTCGTTCCCCGCGCGACCGGGACCTCGGTACGGCGGGTGCCGTGGCCCGGTCGGGCCGGCGACGTTCGCACGGGGCGAGGCCGGTTGGCCCGGTCGATTCCCCGGCCGATGTGGGCGGTTGCAGGACCTGTCGTCGGGCATCCGGTGCTCCCTCTTCGATGCTGTCTACACAGCACCCTGCCGAGGGTTGCCAAGCGATCACACCGCGTAGAAGTATTTCCTTCCGACGTCTGGAACGTTCTGGAGGGTCTGGAGATGAATCGAGCCGTACAGGCGGCGATGGCCGAGAGGGGCCACACGGCGGACAGTCTCGCTGCTCAGATTGGTGTCGATCCGAAGACGGCCGCCAAGTGGGCGAGCACGGGACGAATTCCGCAGACGCGTCACCGCGCTCGGGTCGCCGAGTTGCTCGGCCGGAACGTCGACGAGCTGTGGCCGGACGCGCTGAAGCGCCGGACGCCGGCCTGGTTCCGACAGTGGGCCGAGATCGAGCGCGAGGCACTGTCGCTGCGGTGGTTCGAGCTCACGTGGATACCGGGCCTCTTTCAGACGAAGGCGTACGCACTGGCGACACTGGTCGGCGAGGCGCTGACGCCGGCCGAGGCCGACGACCTCGCCGAGGCGCGGCTGAGCCGGCAGGCCATCCTGCGCCGGGAACGCCCACCGCTGCTCGTCGCGGTCCTCGACGAGGGAGTCCTCCGGCGCACCCTCGACGGCGACCGGGCCATGATGCGGGAGCAGTGCGAGCGGCTGGCCGAGCAGGCCGCGCTGCCGAACGTGTCGCTGTTCGTCGTGCCCGCCGACGTCGGCATGTATCCGGGTCTCGGTGGGCCGTTCACAGTGGCCGAGATGCCGGACGGGGCGCGGGTCGCGCACGTCGACAGCCAGGCGCAAGCGCAGCTCATCGACAAGGTTGCCGACGTTGCTACGCTCGATCGACGGTGGGAACGCATTCGCGACGGCGCCCTGTCGCGGGCACAGTCCCTCAATCTCATCAGGGAAGCGGCGGCATCATGGACCTGACCGGCGCTCGGTGGCGCAAGAGCAGCAAGAGTGGCAACAACGGCGGAAACTGCGTCGAGGTGGCCGACAACCTCGCGGGCGTCATCGGCGTACGTGACTCGAAGGACCCGGCCGGTCCGGCGCTCGCCTTCGACCCGGCGGCCTGGATCCGGTTCCTGGCGTTGGCCAAGCGCGGCTGACCCCGACTGCTCTACCGGGCGAGTTCGTCGGCCCGGTCGAGCAGCGCACGGCGCTCGGCGGTTGAGCCCACCGCTGCCGCCGCCTCCCGGAACAGCCCTGCCGCGCGTCTCAGGTCGCCCTGCCGGGCCACCAGATCGGCCTGCACCGCCACGGCGAGCGGATAGCCGTCCAGCCCGCCGTCGGCGCGCGCCGCGTCGAGCAGGTCCAACCCGGCGGCCGACCCGTACGCGTAGCCGTGCGCGACCGCACGGTTGAGCGCGATCACCGGTGACGGGCGGAGGTCGGCGAGCGCGTCGTAGGCCCGCGCGATCGTCGGCCAGTCGGTCTCGTCGGCCGAGGCGGCGGTGGCGTGGCAGGCGGCGATCCGGGCCTGCCACGCGTACGGCCCGTCGTGGCGTACCCGATCGAGGGCGGCCAGGCCCTCGGTGATGGCGGCGCGGTCCCACCGGTCGCGGTCCTGCCGCTCCAGGGTGAGCAGGTTGCCGTCGGCGTCGCGGCGGGCGTCCCGACGGGAGTGTTGGAACAGGCACAGCGCCAGCAGCGCGGCGACCTCGGACTGGTCGGGCATCAGCCGGTCGAGCAGCCGGGCCAGCCGGACCGCCTCGTCGGCGAAGGCCGGCTCGCCGTCGGCGACGTAGCCCCGGGTGAACAGCAGGTACAGCACGGCGAGGACGCCGGGCAGCCGCTCGGTCAGCGCCGGCCCGCTCGGCACCCGGTACGGGATGCCCGCCTGGGCGATGCGGGTGCGCGCCCGGGTCAACCGGCGGGTCATCGTCGACTCGCTGACCAGCAGCAGGCGCGCGATGTCAGCGGTCGGCACGCCGCAGACCGTTCGCAGCGTCAACGCCACCCGGGCCTCCATCGCGAGCGCCGGATGGCAGCAGGTGAAGATGAGACGCAGCCGGTCGTCCACCACGTCCTGCCCCACCTCGGGCTCGGGCGGCGCCTCGTCTGGCGTGAGCAACGCCAGGTCGTGCAGCTTTCGCCGCTCCACTGTGGCCCGGCGCAACACGTCGATCGCCCGGTTGCGCGCCACAGTCATGAGCCAGCCACCCGGGTTGGCCGGCACACCGTCGGTGGGCCAACGCTCCAGCGCGACGGTCAACGACTCCTGGGCGCAGTCCTCGGCCAACGCCCAGTCCCCGGTCACCCGGATCAGGGTCGCGACGATCCGGGGGTACGCCTCGACGCTGGCGGCCGCGGCGGCCTCCGCCGCCGCCGCGCCGGCCGGTGCCGGGGTGCGCACCGGCCGGCGCTGCGAGGTGGACAACCTCGTCAGTCGGACAGGTCCGCGAACGGACGCAGTTCCAGTCGCCCGTTGCGGGCCATCGGGTGGGTGCGGGCCACCTCGATCGCCTCGTCCAGGTCGGCGCAGTCGAGCAGGTCGAAGCCCACGATCACCTCGGCGGTCTCCGCGAACGGCCCCTCGGAGACGAGCAGCTCACCGTCGCGAACACGGACGGTGGTGGCCGCGCTGGGCGACGCGAACACGTTGCCGGTCAGGCGGCGGCCACGGGAGTCGTTCTCCGCCACCCACTTCTCGATGTCGGGCAGCTCGGTGGGGTCGGTGTCCGGCTGGGTGTCGCTGCAAACGAACATCATGTACTTCATCTGGTCGCTCCCTGGTTTCTCGGGGTGTCGCCAGCATGACGATCGGCCGGCGGCGTTCCGGACACCCTCCCCCGAAAAACTTCTGTCAGTCTCCGCTGGCGGCGCGGCGACGGGCCTCGCGGGTCTTCATGGCGTGCTCCATCAGCGTGACGAGCACCTCCTTGCTGGACTCACGCTGCCGGGCGTCGCAGAGCAGCACCGGCACACCCGGGTCCAGGTTCAACGCGGCCTGCACCTCGTCGAGCCGGTACTTCCGGGCGTCCTGGAAGCAGTTCACCGCCACCACGAAGGGCGTGCCCCGACCCTCGAAGTAGTCAATCGAGGGAAAGCAGTCGGCGAGCCGGCGGGTGTCGGCCAGCACCACCGCGCCGATCGCCCCCAACGCCAACTCGTCCCAGACGAACCAGAACCGGTCCTGCCCCGGCGTGCCGAACAGGTACAGCACCAGGTCGTCGCTGATGGTGATCCGGCCGAAGTCCATGGCCACGGTGGTGGTGGTCTTGCCCTCCACCCCGGACAGGTCGTCGATGCCGACCCCCGTCTCCGTCAGCACCTCCTCGGTGCGCAACGGCCGGGTTTCGCTGACCGCGCCAACCATTGTCGTCTTGCCCACGCCGAAGCCGCCCGCGACCAGGATCTTGATCGCGGTGGGCAGTGGCGTCGCTCCCGCCGGCCGGTCAGAGTGCCCGTAGTCCATTGATTACCGCCTCGAAGATGCTGTTGTCGGGAAGACCGGCCGTGGTCTGCGGCTCGCGGACCTGCACCAGGCTGCGGGCCGCCAGATCACCGAGGAGCACCCGGATGGTGCCCACCGGCAGGTCGAGATGGGCGGCGATCTCGGCGACGGACTGTATGCGTTGGCACAGCCCGACGATCGCCAAATGCTCAGGACCGAGACCGACCTCGGGCGTGACCTCGGCTCGGGTCGCCGTGACCAGGGAGATCAGGTCGAATGTGCCGGTGACCGGGCGGGCCCGACCACGCGTCACCGCGTACGGACGCACCACCGGACCCGCGTGGTCATCCACCCACTGATGGTCTGCGGACTCCCCCTGGACCGTCATCGCCGTTACCTCTCGCCGACCTGCTGATCAGTGCCGCGCGACGGCGATGCGACGTACTTGCCGACGCGGGTGACCAGCATCGCCATCTCGTAGGCGATCAGGCCGACGTCGGCGTCCTCGCTGGCCAGTACCGCCAGGCAGGCGTTGCGGCCGGCCGCGGTGACGAACAGGAACGACGACTGCATCTCGATGATGGTCTGCTGCACCTGCCCACCACCGAAACGCTTGCCGGCGCCTCGGGCGAGGCTCTGGATGCCGGCCGCCATCGCTGCGAGGTGCTCGCCGTCGTCCCGGCTCAACCCCTGGGAGGAGGCCATCAAGAGGCCGTCGGTGGAGAGCGCGACCGCGTGTTCGGCCTGCTTCACCCGGCCCACCAGGTCATCCAGCAACCACGTCAGGTCGGCGCTCGAAGCCGTCTTCTGGGTCACTTCGTCGTCCTCTTCTCGCCCGGCTGTGCGCCGTTGTTCGTCTTGGGCTCGACCGTCACACCGCGCGGGAAACCCGCGTCGTCGGTGCTCGGTCAGGTCGCTTGTGGATCCTCGTCGGTCGGCTCGGACGGCGTCGCCGCCGGGGCACCGGAGGCGCCGCCGAGCAGCCGAGCCGCGTCGGTCCGCCCACGCCGGGTGCCGGTCTGGTAGGAGCTCATCATCCGGCGAACCTGCTCCGGCGGGCGCACCACATCCTCGTCGTCGGTTTCGGACACCGCCGGGTCGTCTCGCAACTCGGGAACGATGTTCGCCTGTCGGACCCGGACGGGCAGGCCGGAGTCGGTCCGCTCCGCCTCGGCGCGGGCGGGCACCGGGCCACCCTCGCCGGCCGGCTCTCCGTCAGGGGTCTCCGGGCGGGTGCGGTCGACGGCGGGCAGGCCGGTGGGCACGGTCGGGGCTTCCAGGGCTGGCTGGGCCGGGCCACGCCGGGCGCGGGTGGGCAGGTCGGGGGTGCCGGTTGCCGGGGTGGTCCGCTGTCGGGTGGGGAGAACGGTGTCCGCCTCGGCCTCCTCGTCCGTCGTCGGCGCGGTGGTGTCGGCCGGCATCGGCGCCGGTGAGGTCACCGCCACCTCCGACGCGGTGGTTGTCGGCGCGGCGAGCGCGACCGGTGCGAGGGACGCCGGACGGCCGCTGTCCGTGGCGGGCGCCGACGGCATCGGGATGGCCGAGCCGGTCCGGAACGACCCGGAGTCCTCCGGGGAGACGTCGGCTTGGTTGACCAGCTCCAGCGGGATCAGCACGACAGCTGTGGTGCCGCCGTACGCGGACTCCTTGAGCCGTACCCGCACGCCGTGCCGTTCGGTCAGCCGGCTCACCACGTAGAGCCCGAGGCGGGCGGCGTTGGCGAGGTTCAGCTCGGACTGGTCGACGATCCGGTGGTTCGCCGCGGCCAGGTCCTCCTCGCTCATGCCGAGGCCCCGGTCCTCGATCTCGATGGCGAACCCGTTGGAGACCAGCTGGCCGCGGACCTCGACGGTCGTGTGTGGCGGGGAGAACGACAGGCCGTTCTCGATCAGCTCGGCGAGCAGGTGGATGACGTCGCCGACCGCGCGGCCGGCGAGCGAGACCGGCCCGAGCGGCAGCACGTTGACCCGGGTGTAGTCCTCCACCTCGGCCACGGCGCCGCGCACCACGTCGACCATCGGGACGTTGCGCCGCCAGGCCCGACCGGGGGTGGAGCCGGAGAGCACGATCAGGTTTTCCGCGTTGCGCCGCATCCGGGTGGCCAGGTGGTCGACCCGGAACAGGTCCTCCAACTCCTCCGCGTCGTGTTCGCGGCGTTCCATCGCGTCGAGCAGGGTGAGCTGGCGGTGGACGAGCGCCTGCGTACGTCGGGCCAGGCTCAGGAAGACCTCGCGGACGTTGCGACGTAGGTCGGCCTGCTCGACGGCGGTGCGCAACGCGGTCTCCTGGACCGCGTTGAACGCCTTGCCGACCTGGCCGATCTCGTCGGTGCCGAACTCCAGCGGGGGCGCCTCGGTGGCCACGTCGACCTCCTCGCCTCGGCCGAGTCGCTCGACCACGCGGGGCAGCCGCTCGTCGGCGAGCTGCCAGGCGGCCTGCCGCAGCCGCTCCAGCTGGCGCAGGAGGGTCCGGGCCGTGGTGATGGAGACGACGACCGAGGCGATGACGGCGAGCAGGCCGAGGCCGGTGGCGAGGACCAGCCGGACGACGACCATCACGGCGACGCCGGTGGCCCGGTCCACGATGCCCTCGCCGCCGGTGGTCACTGTGTCGTTCACCCCGGCCAGCGCCGGCTCGACAGTGACCCGCCACTGCTCGGCGCCGACCGGCAACTGGGTCGACGGCCGGCCCTCACGGATGATGCTGTCCTGCACGGCGCGCAGTCGGGTGAACGCCTCACCCTCGACGAGCTGCTGGTAACGGCGCTGGTCGGCGTTGGCGAGGCGGACCCGGACCTCCTCGCCGAGGAACCGCTCTGCGGAGACCAGGCTGACGTAGCGGACGTACTCCGGCCCACTCATCCGGCCGTTGCCGAAGAGGCCGCTGAGCAGCGCGTCCTCCTGGGAGATCAGCTCCTTCATCCGGTTGAGCTGGATCAGGGCCGCGGCCTCGCCGGCGATCTGCTTGTCGTCCAGGCTGCCCGTCACGTCGTAGATCTGGAAGATCGACTCGATCGTGTCGGTGTACGCCTCGGCGGCGGCGATCCGGTCGATCTTGCGGTCCAGCACCTCCGCACGGGTCCGCTCCAGGGCGTTGACCTGGGCGATCGTCACGCCGAGCTGGTTGTCCAGTGCGGAACTGCCGGCGACGTCGACCTGCCAGTTGCGCACCGAGTCGGCAAAGTCGGCGGCCAGCTGCGCGGTCTTGCGGTGTTCGGCCTCAAGAGCCGTCCGCTGCGCGGCCTCGGGATTGCTCAGGTACGACTGGGTCAGCCGCCGCTCCGCCTGGAGCCCCTGCAACAGCGGCTCGCTCGGCGTGTAGACCTTGCTGTTGATCAGCTGGACACCGAGCAGGTTGAAGCCGTCGCGCAGGGTCACCCACGCCGCGAACATCCAGAGCGCGACCAGGGAGAGCAGCAGGGCAATAACCTTGGTGCGGATACTCGTACCGCGAGAACGCATTGAACCGTCCCAGGCCGGGCGTTGACTCAGCTCATCAACGAATGATCAGAGGGGGCGACGTCCCACCGCAGCGGGGCATCCGGGGCTGAGGCTCTGCGTACGCTAGCAGTGTCGACACAACCCCTCAAGTTGTTGTTTTTGTTGACTGGTAACCGCAATCCACCACCGATCGGTCCACGCCGGAGACACGGATGCTGGCCAGTCGGCAGGCGGCGAGCACAGTGGCGCCAACGATGACGGTCGGACAGTACAGCTCTTTGCCGTACCACAGTGGAGGGTGCTCCCGGCCGGCGGATTCGTGCAGGTAGGCGTGCCCACGAGCCACGGCGTCGTCGACCCGTGGCACCGTTGTCGGCACCGTCAGCAGCACCTGGAGGGCGTACGCGGTCTCCTCCGCAGTGCCGTCCCATCGCCCCCACGAACCGTCCGCGCGCTGGCTGTTCAACACCCAGCCGGCCGCCCGATCCACCGCCTCGGCGGCGGCCGCACCCCGCCCGAACTCGGCCAGTGCCAGCACGCAGCAGGCGGTGGCGTAGTACGGCGAGGCGTGCCACCGGTCCTGCCAGGCGCCGTCCGCGCGCTGGCGCCCGGTCAGCACCGTGCTCAGCCGGTCGACCGCCAGGTGATAGCGCGCCTCCGCGTCCGGGTGACGGGCCAGGTGCTGACCGAAGGCGTCCAGCACGTGGGC
The DNA here is from genome assembly GCF_007827755.1 of Micromonospora sp. CNZ322. Taxonomy (NCBI): domain Bacteria; kingdom Bacillati; phylum Actinomycetota; class Actinomycetes; order Micromonosporales; family Micromonosporaceae; genus Micromonospora; species Micromonospora sp. CNZ322. The sequence goes on along the minus strand of NZ_VITD01000014.1, from coordinate 51,129 downwards.
GTTGGTGGTGATCGAGAAGCCGTCCTCCCCCGGCCAGGTGCAGAAACCGTCAGCCGTCTCGTACGCCCACAGGCTGGCCGGGTCCGCCGGACGGCCGAGCCGGGCCAACGCGTCGAGGGACACCGCCGTGGTGTCGGCGTCGGTCGGCAGGCCGTCGCCGGTGGCGATTCCCTGGCCGGCGGTGGCAGCGGTCAGGCTCTCCAGGACGGCGGCCGGTGGATTGATCGTGATCCCGGCCCGGCGCAGGCCGCTCAGCACCCAGGCTCGCTCGAAGACGGTGATCGGTGCCGGGCAGGGCACCGGGCCGCCTCCGTCCCGGATCAACGCCCGCAGGAAGGCGTGCGCGGCGGGGCCGGCGGCCGGGCCGGCCGCGGTCAGCCAGGCCGCGGTCGCGGCGGGTGAGGCGCCGACCGCGGTGAGCGTGGGGCCAGCGTCGGTGGGTGTCGCGTCCAGGATCTCGTAGAAGTGGGCCAGCTTCGGTGGCAGCGTCGCTCCGGCGGCCACCGCGGACCGCACCGCGCGCAGCCGGTCGCGGTTGAGTCCGGTGGGCAGCGGCAACGGCGGGCGGGGCAGTCGGGCGGCGGTGGCCCGCTCCAGCCCGGCGAGCCGGTCGTTGATCGCGTCGACCAACGCCGGAACGATGAGGTCCAGCGCGGGGGTGTCCGGCAGAGTCCGGGCGTCGCTGATGAGCAGCGTGCCGACGAGCGCGCCGAGCCCACGGGCCACCGCAGCGAGCAGCTCCGTCCCGGCCCGGCCGTCGGCCAGTGCCGCGAGCAGCGCGTCGGTGGCGCTCAGCGTCGGCACCAGGGCGTACCCCTCGGGTGGGCCCCACGCCCCGTCCGGGCGCTGGCTGCGCAACAGGAACGCGATCCGCTGGTCGTGCCCGGTCAGCCAGGGAGCGACGGCGACCAGCCGCCCGGTCTCGTACACCGACGCTGCGACCTGCCCCCACGGTCGCAGCGCCAGGCCGGCGATCAGCTCGCGGGCGGCGTCGGCGACCGGGTCGGCAGTGGTCGCCGCGTCGGCGAGCATCCGGGTGGCACCGTCACTCATCGCGCTCCCCCCAGAAGTCCGACAGTTGGTAGAAGCCGCCGGTGAAGGAGATCTGCCGGTTGAGGTAGTCCGCCTGGCGGGGGCAGCGCTCGGCGAGGGCGGCCAGGTCCCCCCGGGACCGGGCGGTCAGCTCGGCCAGCCGATCGTGCACCTGCGCCGGGTCGTCGACCAGCGAGAGGGCGTTCAGGTCACCCCACTCGGCGTCGCGCTTCTGCGTGGCGAGGTCGTTGACCAGCCGCAGCACCCGCTGGACGCCACGTCCGGCGTCCAGCAGGTCGGCCAACTGGGCGAGGGTCTTCTCGTCGCCGGTGGCTATCCAGTGGGTGGCGTTGACGAAGGAGCTGCCGGAGTTGTCGGCGTTCTCCAGGTAGCGGTCCAGGTCCGGCAGGCGTCGCCCGGTGGTCGGGTCGGTCGGCAGGTTCTTCCAGTCCCACTCCCGAGCCGCGGCGGCGAGCATCCGGGCCAGCTCGTCGCGCCAGATCGGGCGCAGCCGGGCGAACGCCGGCACGGTGGCCAGTTCGTCGCGCAGGTCGGCCAGCAGCCGGGCCAGGTGCCGCCCCGGTGGGGGCACAGCGCCATCGGCCACCGCCAGGCAGTCGGTCACCACCTGCCGGACGTCGTCCACGGACCGGGCCAGGTAGTCGATCTGCCAGTCGGCCGCGAAGACCCAGAGCACGGTACGGGTGGTGATCCGCAGTTCGGCGGCGGTGTGCCAGGGTGCGATGAAGGCGACCACGGTGGCCACCGAGCTGAGCAGCGCCGGGTCGAACGGTGCGGCGTCGAACAGCTCCGGGTGGGCGGCGGTGACGTCCTGGAGGTCGCGTACGCCGCGCACGGCGAGCGCGCACACCCGGCCCTGCTCGGCGACCGCGTCCTGACCGGCCCGCGCCGGTCGCGGGGTCTCCGTCACGACGCGACCGGACGCTCGACCGGGGTGAGGATGACCTCGGCGCGCTGCTTGGGTTGCAGCGAGGCACCCATCCGAGGCGTGAGGTCGGCCGGCTCGCGCAGCCGGAAACGGTAGCGGCTCAGCACGGTGCTGACGATGAGCTGCGCCTCCAGCAGGAACAGGTACTGCCCGAGACACTGGTGCGGGCCCCCGCCGAACGGGAAGTAGGAGTAGCGGTAGCGCCGCCGGGGCAGCTCCGGCGCGAACCGCTCCGGGTCGAAGAGCGCCGGGTCGGTCCAGAACGTTGACATCCGCTGGGTGACGTACGGGCTGACCAGCACCGTGCCACCGGCCTTGATCCGCACCCCGCCCAGCACGTCGTCGCCGACCGCGGTGCGCGGGATCATCCAGCCGGCCGGGTAGAGCCGCAGCATCTCGTCGAGCACCATCCGGCCGTAGCGCAGCTGGGGCAGGTGCTCGCGGCCGACCCGTTCGGCGCCGACCACCTGCTCGATCTCGTCGGTCATCCGCTCGGCCACGTCGGGCCGGGACGCCAGGACCGGCCAGAGCCAGGAGAGCAGGGCGATGGTGGTCTCGGTGGCGGTGGAGAACATCGCGACCACGTCGCCGCGGATCGCGTACTCGTCGGGTTCGCTGCCATCTGCGCGCGGGCGGCAGAGCGTGGAGATGATGTCCTCACCGTCGGTGGGACGGGCCCGGGCCTCCCGGATGATCGGCAGCACCACCTCGTCGATGGCGCGCACCGCGTCGCGGAAGCGCCGGTCGCCGGGCATCGGCACCGCGTACGGCACGGCGGGCATCAGCAGCCGGGGGAGCATCGCGGTGGTGAGGGTGTTCAGCGCGGCGCTGATCCGTAGGGCATCGGGGACCGAGATCCGGTCGGCGAAGAGCACCCGCATGGTGGTGCGCAGGACGATCTGGGTCAGCTCGGCGCCGCCGTCGATCGGGCGCCCGGCGAGGGCCGGTTCGAGCCACTCGTCGACCGCCTCGTTGATCGCCTCGGCCATCTTGTCGACGAGCGTCTCGGCCCGCTTGGCGGTGAACAACGGTTGCAGCGCGCCTCGGCTGGATTCCCAGATCTCACCCTCGGCGACCAGGATGGCGTCGCCGACGATTCGACGCACGGGTCGCCAGAGCAGCCCGTCGCCGTCCCGGGTGTAGTTGGCAACGTTGTCCCGCAGGACGCGTTGCAGGTGCTCAGGATGGCTGACGAGATAGGGGCGGAACGAGCCGAGGTTGAGCCGGACGACGTCGCCGTCGGCGTCCTGGGCGAAGTCGACGAGCGCGCCCAGCGGATCGCGGACCAGTGCCGGCAGAGCGCGTCGTAACGGGACTGTCCGGGGCTCGGTGCTGACAGTGGCGGGGCGCGCCTCGAACACCTGCGACATCGAACCACGTCTCCTCGTCGTCCCGGCGACCGCAGCGGTCCACTTCGGTCGGGCGGGTTGATGAAACTTTCACCTTCTGGGCCGACGGAAGCATCTCACCAAACGAGGGGCACCTCCAGACTTGCGGACGGCGCAATTTCCATCTAAGTGCACGCACACTCGTCGATGTTCTCATCTTGTTCGATTCCTGAATGGACACTCAGGCACGGTCCCGTGCGATGGGCGGACCGGGCGCGTGCCGCCGACCTGGCCGCGGCATCGGCCGGACGGGCGGCATCGGGCTGACCGGGGCGGGTCGGTGACCCAGGACGCACCGGTACCCCCGAATCCGGGCGATGCCCGGCACCCTGTGCCAGGCTCTGTGGCATGGACGACAAGACCATCCTGAACCGGATCTCCGAGCTGGTCGACGAGGAACACAAGCTGCGTGCCGACGCCCAGGCCCACGAGTCGGGCACCGAAGGCGAGGCCAGCGAGCGACTGCGCGCCCTGGAGGAGTCCCTCGACCAGTGCTGGGACCTGCTGCGCCGCCGACGGGCCGCCCGGGAGACCCACGGCGACCCGGACGCCCAGGGCGAACGCCCCAAGCCCGAGGTGGAGCGCTACCTGCAATAGCCGACGTGGCGGGTCGGGCGGTGTGGCCGCCCGACCCGCTCCGATCAGCGCAGGCCCGCCTCGTGCAGCAGCTCTCCGGTCAACATGCCGGGGTCCACCTGTTCGGCGGGGAGGCCCCGGGCCGCGAACCAGGCGCCCACCACCCGCACATCGCGAGCCAGGAACTCGGGCCCCTGTGGGTTCGCCACCACGTCGACCACCTGCGGCAGGTCGATCACGACCAGCCGACCCTGGTGCACGAGCAGGTTGTACGGCGACAGGTCTCCGTGCGCGTAGCCGGCCCGCGCCAGCACCCGCAGCGCCTCCACCAGTTGGGCCCACAGGTCACGCAGCTCGGTCGGGCCGGGTCGCAACTGGGCCAGTCGGGGTGCCGCCTCCCCCGAATCGGCGTCACCGACGAACTCCAGCATCAGCTCGGTGCCCCGCAACTGCACCGGGTACGGCACGGCGATCCGGTCGTGCCCGGCGCCGATCTCCCAGAGCCGGCTCAGCGCGGCGAACTCGGCCGCCGCCCACTGCCCGGCGATCATCTGCCGGCCGAACGCCGTCCGGCCGGCCATCGCCCGGTTCTCCCGGGACCGGCGCACCCGACGGCCCTCCAGGTAGCCGGCATCGCGGTGGAACAACCGGTGCTCGGGATCGCGGTAGCGTTTCACCGCGAGCAGGCAGGACCGGTCGGTGTCCGGCACGGCGCGACGGACCAGGTGGACGTCCGCCTCCTTGCCGGTCTTCAACACACCCAGCTCGGTGTCCTTGGCGGCCAACTCGGTGACCAGCCAGGCGGGGTGCGGCTGTGGCCCGTGCACGGCGTCGTCCCAGGACGACCAGCGCTCGCCGGTGTCCGGGTCGGGCTCGCTGTCCGGGTCTGCGAGCGGCTCGGTGGGCCGCCCGCGCTTCAGAAACTGCGGTTCGTCGTCGTCGAAGCGGCTCTTGCCGCGGCTTCGGCGCTCGAGCGCCGGAAGGTCATGATCGCGCACTGTGGTGAGGTTCCCTTGGTCGAGGCTGAGATAGGCAGCTGGAAGCGACCTGCAAAGACGGCCATGACCGACCCCCTCTCCTCGACCGGGCACTCGCCCGGGATGCACCATGCGCGGACAATGCTCGTACCATCACGTCGGGCGGTCAACCGAATTACCGAGCCGCCACCCGAACGGCCGCTCCGACGCCCAGTCGCCGGCGCGGAAACCCTCAGCGGGCCAGGACCGTGGCGACGGCGGCGATCAACCCGTCCACGGTGCGGCTCGGCGCGAACCGGACGTCCGACCAGGTGCGCCCCCGGTGCAGCCAGACGCTGGGCAGCCCGACGGCGGCGGCACCGCCGATGTCCGCCTCCGGGCTGTCGCCGATCACCCACGCCCCCCGCAGCGGCATCCGGACCCGCTGGGCGGCGAGCGCGAAGATTCTCGGGTTGGGCTTGCTGACCCCGGCCTCCTCGGAGATCACCCAGTCCGCGACGTACTGGTCCAGCCCGGTCTGGCGAATCTTGGCGTCCTCGACGCGTACGGTGCCGTTGCAGACCACCACCGGCACCCAGCCGGCGTCGTCGGCGATCCGCAGCGCGCAGGCGGTCAGCGGGTCGAGCCGGGTCTGCGCCACCACCCCGTCGTGCAGCTCCTCGACCAGGTCGATCGAGGGAATGCGCAGCTCGTAGCGGTCCCGGATGGCGTCGGCGAGGTCCCAGCGGTCGGTCAGACCGTCGGCGTCGATCGAGATCAGCCAGTCGATGTCGGTGTGGGGCGCGCCGATGCTGTCCAGGAAGCGCTCACCCCAGCGGCGGAACGGCCCGGCCCGATCCAGCAGGGTGTTGTCCAGGTCCAGCAGGAGCAGTGGCACTCGGGCACCCTACGGGACCGACGTGTCCGCCAACAGATGCGGCGGGTATCGAGCTGACGAAGGGCTCAGCCAGGCATCGACAGCCGCGCGCCACCCTGGTCCGGCAGCCGATCGACGAGCATCGAGTGGGCCGTCCGGGTGGCCGCGAGCACGGCGGGATCCAGAGTCGCCACGAGGACCGCCGTGCCGTCGTCTGCCCCGCGAGCCAGCACCCTTCCCTCGGGGTCGTAGATGGCCGCGCCGCCGTTGAACCGCCACGGGTCGACGCCGCCGACCGCGTTGGCGAAGACCACGAACATCGTGTTGTCCAGGGCACGCGCGGCGTAGTACAGATCCCGGCGGTGCTCCGAGCCGGCCAGGTATCCGCTGGGGCACAGGTAGGCGTGTGCGCCGTCGAGGGCGGCGGCCCGGCCGTGCTCGGGGAAACAGCCGTCGTAGCAGATTCCCAGCCCGAGCCGCCAGTCGTCGACGAGCAGCGTGGCACCCCGATCGCCGGGGGTGAACAGCTCCCGTTCGTCGCCCCACAACTGCTGCTTGTCGTACCCGACCCGCACCTCGCCGGTCCGGTCCACCACCAGCGCCGCGATGGTCCGCCGACCGTCCGGGTGGCGGACGGCCGCCCCGACCAACGCGGTGACGCCGGCCTCGCGCGCCGCCGCCCGCAGCGGGTCGAGCCGGGGATCCGCGACCATCCCGGCCGGATCGGCCGCGACGTCCGTGCCGACCGGGTCGGCGGCGAGAACCGGCGGGTGGTACGCGCAGAGGAACAGCTCCGGCAGGACGGCCACCCGGGCGCCCCGCTCGCCGGCTCGGCGGACCAGGTCGGCGGCCATGACCGCGTTGCCGGCGACGTCGCCCGGCGTGGGGGTGGCCTGGACGGTGGCCACGGTCAGCGGGGAGCTGGGCAGGGTGCGAGGCTGAGTCACCGGGCGATCGTAATCGGCGACGTCCCAAGCCGTACGTACGGTTTGCATGCCCCGGGGTGACCTGCAACGATCGACGTGTGCCCAGAGTAAGCCAGGACCAGCTCGACGCTCGCCGGCAGGAGATCCTCGCCGCGGCCCGGGCGTGTTTCGCCCGGCTCGGCTATGAGGGGGCGACCGTACGCCGCCTCGAGGAGGCCACCGGCCTGTCCCGTGGCGCGATCTTCCACCACTTCCGCGACAAGGACTCGCTCTTCCTCGCCGTCGCCGAGGATGACGCCGCGGCGATGGTCGAGACGGTGGCACGCAACGGTCTGGTGCAGGTGATGCGCGATCTGCTCGCCCGCGCCGTCTCCCCCGACACCACCGGGTGGCTGGGCAGCCAACTGGAGGTCTCCCGGCGGCTGCGCACCGACCCGGCGTTCGCCCGGCGGTGGGCGGAGCGGTCCGCCGCGATCGCGGAGGCGACCCGGGACCGGCTGGCCCGCCAGCGCGACGCCGGGGTGCTGCGCGAGGACGTACCGATCGACGTGCTGGCCCAGTTCCTGGAGCTGGCCTACGACGGCCTGGTGCTGCACCTGGCCATGGGCCGACCGGCCGGTGACCTGGGCCCGGTACTCGACCTCGTCGAGGAGGCGGTCCGCCGCCACTGACCGCGCGCACACCGGTCGGACACCCGTGGCGAGGCTGCTCCACAATGGGGCCGCCGATCCCCTCCGGTGACAGGAGCAGTCGATGAACGTCCACGCCGCGTCCGGCGACACCTGGGGCATTTCCGGCCCAACCTTCCTCCGGTACTACATCGCGGCGGCCATCCTGGTGGTGGCGATCGCGGCGTACCACCGGATCCGCCTGCTGACCGCCCCGGCGCACAACACCCAAGACCCACTCGGACCACAGCAGGTCGCGTACCTCAACGGTGGCCCTCAGCTCGCGGTGCACGCGGCGCTGGGCGGGCTGCGGGGCAGCGGCGCGGTCGGCGTACGACCGGACCGTCGGCTGACCACCGGCGGTACCCCGCCGACCGGGCTCACCCCACTGGATCAGGCCATCCACTGGGCCGCCCACCAGCACTCCCGGGTTCGGGACCTGCCGCAGGACGAGCGCGTACGCTCCGCGCTGGACCAGATCCGCAACGGCCTGGAGCAGCGCGGCCTGCTCACCGACGACGCGCAGCGCGCCCGTGCCCGCTTCTGGAACCGGATCCTGCTGGCCCTGCTGGGCCTCGGTGTACTCCGGCTGATCTCCGGCCTGTTCAGCGGTCGCCCGGTGGGTTACCTGCTGCTCACCCTGGCGGCCCTCCTGGGCGCGGCCCTGCTGCTTCGCCGGGCGCCCGTCCGCACCCGGGCCGGTCGTGCCGCCCTACGCTCCGTCCGCCGCGAACACACCCACCTCGCGCCGGCCTCAGCGCCCGCCTACGCCACCTACGGAGCGGCCGGCGCGGCGATGGGCGTGGCCCTGTACGGCACCGCCTCGCTCTGGGCTCTCGACCCGGGCTTCGCCGAGCAGGCCGAGATTCAGCGCCAGGCCCTCTCCGGCAACGGCGGCTGGACGGGCGGGTCCGACGGATCGTCCGGTGGCGGAGGCGACAGCTCCGGTGGGGACGGCGGCAGCTCCTGCGGCGGTGGAGGCGGCGGGTGCGGGGGCGGCGGCGGGTGCGGCGGATGACCGGCCCGTCCGGGGTCGGCATCGGCTGGCGTCCGGAGATCGCCGGCTTCGTGGCCGAGCTGCCCGGCCTGTGCTTCGTCGAGGTGGTGGCCGAGGGGGTGCCCGCCTCCGGGCCGCTCCCGCCCGGTCTGACGCAGCTGCGGGACCGCGCGGTGACCGTCGTACCGCACGGGGTGCGGCTCTCCCTCGGCGGCGCCGAGCCGGTCGACCCGGCCCGGGTCGCCCACCTGGCCGCGGTGGCGCAACGGCTGGACGCCCCGCTGGTCAGCGAGCACATCGCGTTCGTCCGGGCCGGTGGTCTGGAGGCCGGCCACCTGCTGCCGCTGCCGCGCAGCCGGGAAGCCGTCGACGCGGTCTGCGCCAACGTGGCCCGGGCACAGGCCGAGCTCCCGGTGCCGATCGCGCTGGAGCCGATCGCCGCGTTGCTCGACTGGCCCGACGACGAGTTGACCGAGGCGGACTTCCTCACCGAGATCCTCGACCGGACCGGGGCACTGCTGCTGCTGGACGTGGCCAACGTGCACGCCAACGCCCGCAACCGGGGCGCCGACCCGCTGGCGTTGCTGGACCGCCTGCCGCTGGAGCGGGTCGCGTACGCCCACGTGGCCGGTGGCGCGGAGCACGGCGGTTTCTACCACGACACCCACACCGACCCGGTTCCGGCGGCGGTGCTGGAGCTGGTCGGCGCGCTCTGCGCCCGGCGGCGACCGCCGGCGCTGCTGCTGGAGCGCGACGGCCACTATCCGCCGGCTGCCGAACTCCGCGCCGAACTGGACGCCCTGGCCTCCGCCGCGGGCTTCCCAGCCGTGACATGACTGGCGCACCCGAGGGCGGCTCCGCGCTGACGCCCCGCGCCGGGCTGGCCGAGCGGCAGGCCGAACTGGTCGCGGCGCTGGTCGCCGGGGGTGAGCCACCGGCGGGGTTCGCGCCGGGATCGCTGGCCGCCACCCGCGCGGCCCTGCTGCGCAAGCGGGCCGGCGAGGTGGCCCGGCACTGGCCACTGCTCGCCGCCGGCCTCGGTGCCAGGTGGTCGACCACCTTCGCCGACTGGGCCGCCCGGCGACCCACCGCCGGATCGCTGCGCGACGGTTGGGACCTGGCCCGGGTGCTGCGCGACCAGCACGCGCTCCCACCGGTGGCCGCCGAGGAGTTGGCCGTCCGGGAGGCACGCCTGCGCTACGACGGGGTTCGGGCGCCGCGTCCGCGCCGGGTGCCGGCGGTGGGCCGCGCCGGCGGCGCCGTCGCGGTGCAGATCGCCGGCCGGGTACGCCTGCTGCGCCCCGCCCCACGGGTACCCACCCGTGCTGGCGACGGGATACCGGATGCGGCAGGATCGGCGTTATGGATCTCGGACTGACCGACCGCGTGTACGTCCTCACCGGCGCCTCCCGCGGCCTGGGTTACGCGACCGCGCAGTGCCTGGTCGCCGACGGTGCGCGGGTGGTGCTCTCGGCCCGGGACCCGGACGCGGTGGCCGCCGCCGCACAGCAGCTGGGTGGCCCGGAGCACGCCGTCGGACTGACCGCCGACCTCACCGACCCGGACACCCCGGGGCAGCTCGTCGCCGCCGCGCAGGAGCATTTCGGCCGGCTCGACGGCGCGCTGATCTCGGTCGGTGGGCCGCCGCCGGGCAACGCCGCAGCGGTCACCGACGAGCAGTGGCGGCTCTCCTTCGAGACCGTCTTCCTGGGCACAATCCGCGCCGTACGCACTGTCGCCAACGCCCTGCCCGACGGCGGCGCGATCGGGCTGGTGCTCTCCACCTCGGCCCGTGGCCCGGTGCCCGGTCTCGGCATCTCCAACGGTCTGCGGCCCGGCCTGGTCGGGGCGGCCAAGGACATCGCCGACGACTACGGCCCGCGTGGGGTCCGGGTGGTCGGCCTGTTGCCCGGCCGGATCATGACCGATCGCAACCGGGAACTGTTCGGAGCGACCGGCGACCCGGAGCGGGCCCGCGCCGAGGCGGAGGCCGGCATCCCGCTGCGCCGCGTCGGCGACCCGGCCGAGTTCGGCCGGGTGGCCGCGTTCGTGCTCTCCCCCGCCGCGAGCTACCTCACCGGGATCACCCTGCCGGTCGACGGCGGCGCGCTGCGCGGGCTGTGACCCCCGACGGAGCCCGACCCGCCCGTGCCGTGACGCCGCCCGGGACGACCCGGCCGACCCGGGCGGACCTGGCGGCGGCTGCGGACCGGACCATTCCCGACGTGCTCGCGCCGGGGCTGGCGGTGCTCTTCGTCGGCATCAACCCGGGCCTGTGGTCGGCTGCCACCGGTTGGCACTTCGCTCGACCCGGCAACCGGTTCTGGCCCGCCCTGTACCGGGGCGGGTTCACCCCCCGGCTGCTGCACCCCAGCGAACAGGACGAACTGCCCGCGCTCGGGCTCGGCATCACCAACATGGCCGCCCGGGCCAGCGCCCGCGCGGACGAACTGAGCACCGAGGAACTCCTCGACGGCGCGGCGATCCTGACCGACAAGGTGGCCCGGTACCGGCCGCACTGGGTGGCCGTGGTGGGCGTGACCGCGTACCGGATCGGTTTTCAACGGCCGAAGGCCACCTTCGGGCCGCAGCCGGAGTCGCTGGCCGGCGCCCGGCTGTGGGTGCTGCCCAACCCCAGCGGCCTGAACGCGCACTTCACCCCGGCCACCCTGGGCCTGGCGTTCGCCGAGTTGCGAACGGCAACCGACCTACCGGCCCTGTGATGGACGCGGCCGTCAGTTGGCGGCGGCGGGCGGCAGCACCTCGTCGGCGCGGTAGGTGCCCAGCGGCATGACCACCGGCTCGGGACCGGTCGCGTCGACGAACGGGGTCGGCGAGTCGGCGACCGCGAACTGGGTCCGGTACAGCTCGGCGTAGAGCCCACCGACAGCTACCAACTCCTCGTGCCGCCCCCGCTCGACGATCCGTCCACCGTCCAGGACCAGGATCTGGTCGGCGTCGCGCACTGTGGAGAGCCGGTGTGCGATCACGAGCGCGGTACGCCCGGCCAGCGCCACCGACAGCGCACGCTGCACCGCCGCCTCGCTCTCCGAATCCAGGTGTGCTGTCGCCTCGTCGAGGATCACTATCGACGGGGCCTTGAGCAGCAGTCGCGCGATAGCGATGCGCTGCTTCTCGCCGCCGGAGAACCGGTAGCCCCGCTCCCCCACCGTGGTGTCCAGACCGTCGGGCAGCGCCCGGACCAGATCGGCCACCTGCGCCCCGGCCAGCGCGGTCCAGATCTCGTCGTCGGTGGCGCCCGGCTTGGCGTAGCGAAGATTCTCGGCGATCGTCTCGTGGAACAGGTGCGAATCCTGGGTGACCACACCGATCTCGTCGCGCAGGGAGGCGAGCGTCGCGTCGCGCACGTCCACCCCACCGACGAGCACCTGCCCATCGCTGACGTCGTAGATCCGGGAGATGAGCATCGACAGTGTCGACTTGCCCGCCCCGGACGGGCCGACCAGCGCGACCATCTGCCCCGGCTCGACGCTGAACGAGACGCCCTTGAGCACCGGTTCGTTGACGGTCCGGTCGAGAGTGGCGACCTCCTCCAGGGAGGCGAGGGAGATCTCGGCGGCGCTCGGGTAGCGGAAACGCACGTCGCGGAAGTCGACCCGGCCGGCGCCCAGGGGCACCGGCACCGCGTCGGGCTTCTCCACGATGCCCGGCTTGAGGTCGAGCACCTCGAAGACCCGGTCGAAGGAGACCAGCGCGCTCATCACGTCCACCCGGACGTTCGAGAGCGCGGTGAGCGGCCCGTACAGGCGGGTGAGCAGCAACGCGAGCTTCACGACGGTGCCAGCACTGACCGCGCCGGCGACCGCCAGCCAGCCGCCGAGGCCGTAGGTAAGCGCCTGCGCCAGTGAGGCGACCAGCAACATCGCCACGAAGAAGGTGCGGGAGTACATCGCCGACTGGATGCCGATGTCGCGGACCCGCTCGGCCCGGTCGGCGAACCGACGGGCCTCGATATCGGGCTGGCCGAAGAGCTTCACCAGCAGCGCACCGGCCACCCCGAACCGCTCGGTCATTGTCGCGTTCATCTTGGCGTCGAGGTTGTACGACTCTCGGGTGATCTCGGCCAGTCGCTTGCCGACCCGGCGAGCCGGGATGATGAACACCGGCAGCAGGATCAAAGACAGCACCGTGATCTGCCAGGACAGGATCATCATCGCACCGGCGGTGAGCGCCAGTTGAATGACGTTGCTGACCACCCCGGAGAGGGTGGAGGTGAACGCCCGCTGAGCGCCGAGCACGTCGTTGTTGAGCCGGCTGACCAGGGCGCCGGTCTGGGTGCGGGTGAAGAACTGCAACGGCATCCGCTGCACGTGGTCGTAGACCCGGGTGCGCAGGTTGAGGATGATGCCCTCGCCGATGCGCGCGGAGTACCAGCGCTGGGCGAGGGAGAAGACGGCGTCGGCGACAGCCAGCGCGGCGATGACCAGGGCGAGCTTGACCACGATGGAGCCGGCTTGCGGCCCTCGATCGGCAATGGCGTCGATGACCTCACCCGCCAGCAGCGGAGTCGCCACGCCGATCACTGCGGCAATCACCACCGTGACCAGGAAGATCACAATGTCGCGCCGGTACGGTTCGGCGAAGGCGATGATCCGCTTGGCGGTGCCGCGCTTGAGCTGGTGGCCGGAGACCTCGTCGCGGTTACGCATCGACCGGAGCATGCTCCACCCGGCCATGCCACCGCCGGACATCGGGTTGGACATCGCTCACCTCCGGGTTGCCGGGCGGACCGCACCGTCAGGTCAATTCTCCCGACGAGTGTGACAACCTCGGTCGTAACCCGGATCTTCCCGTGCGGTCCTTACCTATTCTCCCCTGCCGGCAAGGTCACGCAGCCGACGGGTCTGTGCCTCCCGCTCGGCGCGCTGCTGGTCGGCGTGCGACCGCCCGCCGGCACCGGCGAGCAACGCCTTGATCTCCACCACCGCGTCGCGGGCCCCGGAGAGCAGGCCGGCGGTCAGGTCCCGCACCGCGCCGTCCAGCTCGGCCGGGGGCACGACAAGGGTGGCCAGCCCGATCCGATCCGCCTCGGCGGCGTCCAACCGGCGGCCGGTCGCACAGATCTCCAACGCCCGCGAATATCCGACCAACTCGACGAGGCGTTTCGTGCCGGCCAGGTCGGGCACCAGGCCGAGGGTCACCTCGGCCATCGACAGCTTCGCGTCCGCGGACAGCACTCGCAGGTCACAGGCGAGCGCGAGCTGGAAGCCGGCACCGATCGCGTGGCCCTGTACGGCCGCGACGGAGACGACATCCGGCCGGTGCAGCCAGGTGAAACCGGCCTGGAACTCCGCGATGCGCTCGGCGCACTCCTGCTCGGGCAGCGTGGCCAGCTCAGCGAAGGACCCCGGGCCGGAGGCGCCCGCCACCGCGAGATCGAGGCCGGCCGAGAACGCGCGACCCTCGCCGCGGACCACCACCACCCGCACGTCGCCGGGAAGGTCGCGGGAGAAGTCGCTCATCGCCTGCCACATCGCGGGCGTCTGGGCATTGAGCACGTCGGGCCGGCACAACGTCACCGTGGCGACCGGCCCGTCGCAGGTCAGCCGAACCCCGGTCGCCTCGGCGGTCACCGGACGTCCCGGGGCGCGGCGCTGGTGCACGACGCTGAGGGGCGGGTCACGCCTTCTTGCGGCGTCGGGCGCCACCGCGCTGACGCAGCTGCACGCCGGACTCGGTGAGCACTCGGTGGATGAACCCGTAGGAACGGCCGGTCGAGGCCGCCAACGCGCGGATGCTCTCCCCCGAGGTGTACCGCTTTACCAGGTCCTTGGCGAGCGTCTGACGCTCGGCTCCGACGATCCGGCGACCCTTCTCAGTGCTGGTGGCTGTGCCAGTGGCTGCCATGCTGTGTCCTCACGTCCCAGACTGTGCGGTTCGGATACGGTCCCACCTATTAGACCGCCTCGGACGATCATGCGCCAGATATCAACTCTTCGCCAACCGACACGCTATGCAATGTCAGCTTCCCGATAGAGTGATCCTGGCGATCCGGCCCGCCGCGGCGTCTGCGCGTACCACCGGGAGCTGGCGGCTGTTGGCGGCCCGTAGCCTTCGCTCGTGATCGACCTGTTGAGCACCGCCGGCGCGGCGGCAGTGGTCTTCGCCGCCACCGATATCGACGACATCGTCATTCTGACGCTGTTCTTCGTCGCGGCCCGCACCACCGGCCAACCCCGCACCTGGGAGATTGTCGCCGGACAATACCTCGGCATCGGCGCGCTCGCGTTGGCAAGCGCGGTGATCGCGGGTGGACTCCTGGTGGTCCCCGACCCGTGGACGGGGCTGCTCGGTCTGCTGCCGATCGCGCTCGGCGTACGCGCGCTGCGGAGTTCGGGCGACGACGAGCCACCGGCGGTCGTCACCGGAGCGCTCGGCGTGGCCGGGGTGACGATCGCGAACGGCGCCGACAACGTCGCGGTCTACGTACCCGTCTTCCGGGCCCTCGGCATGGCCGACAGTGCCGTGTTCCTGCTGGTGTTCGTGCTGCTGATCGCGCTCTGGTGCGTGGCCGGGGCCTGGCTGGGCGGGCACCGGAGGGTGGTCCGGCTGGTCGAGCGCGCTGGTGCCTGGCTGGTGCCGACGATCTTCATCGCCATCGGGCTGGTGATCCTGGTCAGCTCCGGCGTGCTCGGCCGACTGGTCGATCTGCTCGGCTGAGAGCCGGCCGAGCAGCCTCGGTCAGGCCAGCTCGACCAGTTCGAGCAGGTCGTCGCTCCACGCGTCCTCGTCGCCGTCGGGCAGCAGGATGGCCCGGTCCGGCTTGAGCGCCAGCACCGCACCCGGGTCGTGGGTGACCAGGACGATCGCGCCCGGGTAGTTGGCGATGGCGTCGAGCACCTGCTCGCGGCTGACCGGGTCGAGGTTGTTCGTCGGCTCGTCGAGCAACAGCACGTTGGCACCCGAACAGACCAGAGTGGACAGGGCCAGCCGGGTCTTCTCGCCGCCGGAGAGCACGCCGGCCGGCTTGTTCACGTCGTCACCTGAGAAGAGGAACGCGCCAAGGATCTTGCGCAGGTCGGTGTCGGACTGCTCGACGGCGGCGGCGCGCATGTTCTCCAGCACCGTCCGCTCCACGTCCAGCGTCTCGTGCTCCTGGGCGTAGTAGCCCAGCCGAAGGCCGTGCCCCGCGTGCACCTCGCCGGTGTCCGGGCTGAGCAGCCCGCCGAGCATCCGCAGCAGGGTCGTCTTGCCTGCGCCGTTGAGCCCGAGGATGGCCACCCGGGAGCCCCGGTCCACCGCCACGTTGACGTCGGTGAAGATCTCCAGCGAGCCGTACGACTTGGAAAGGCCGGTCGCCGTGAGCGGGGTCTTGCCGCACGGCGCGGGGCTGGGGAAACGCACCTTGGCCACCCGGTCGGCGACCCGCACCTCCTCCAGGCCGGAAATCAGCTTCTCGGCACGGCGGGCCATGTTCTGCGCGGCCACGGTCTTGGTGGCCTTGGCCCGCATCTTGTCGGCCTGCGCCATCAGCGCGCCGGCCTTCTTCTCCGCGTTGGCCCGCTCCCTGCGGCGGCGTCGCTCGTCGGTCTCGCGCGCCTCCAGGTACGCCTTCCAACCCAGGTTGTACACGTCGATGACCGACCGGGTGGCGTCGAGGAACCAGACCTTGTTGACCACCGACTCCAGCAACGCGCCGTCGTGGGAGATCACGATCAGGCCGCCCTTGTGGTTGGCGAGGAAGCCCCGCAACCAGGTGATCGAGTCGGCGTCGAGGTGGTTGGTGGGCTCGTCGAGCAGCAGGATGCCGCCGCCGTTCTCGCCCGCGTCGCGGAACAGGATCCGGGCCAGCTCGATGCGGCGACGCTGACCACCGGACAGGGTGCCGATGGTCTGCGCGAGCGCCCGGTCCGGTAGGCCGAGGTTGGCGCAGATGCGCGCGGCCTCAGCCTCGGCCGCGTACCCGCCGAGGGCGGCGAACTGGTCCTCCAACGCGCCGTACCGACGGACCAGCTTGTCGTTGGCGTCCTCGGCGAGGCGGGCCTCGACCTCCTGCATCTGCGCCATCAGCACGTCCAGGCCGCGGGCGGAGAGCACCCGGTCGCGGCCGGTGACCTCCAGGTCACCCGTGCGCGGGTCCTGCGGCAGGTAGCCGATGGCGCTGCGCTGGTCGATCTGGCCGCCGTACGGCTGCCCCTCGCCGGCGAGCACCTTCAGCGTGGTGGTCTTGCCTGCGCCGTTGCGACCGACCAGGCCGATCCGATCACCGGGCTGCACGCGCAGGGTGGTGTCGGACAGCAGGATCCGGGAACCGGCACGCAGTTCCAGGCCGGTGGCAGTGATCATGTTTGCGGGCTCGCTCTCGGGGTTTGGAAGGCTGACTCGGGGCACGCGAAACCGCCGACGGGCTCAAGGGGCCCGACGGCGCGGGGCGGTTCAGCCTTCGCAGCGCAGCACCCGACAAGTGTACCGGGCGCCGTCGGACGTCCCTCCCGGATTACCGATCAAGATCATCGGGTATCGGAACGCCTGTCCGGACCCCGTCCGGCACTCGATGGACGAAACGACACACAAAAGACATTCACCGGCATACGGCGATCGGGGTCACCCATGGAACTCAACGAGCGGGCCGAGCTCGACACCTCCCAGGCCAACGACCTGGGCCGGGGTAGCGGCGGGTCGGGCGGCGGCTTCGGCATCCCCATCCCGGGCGGCGGCGGCCGGGGCGGCATCATCGGAATCGTGGTGGCCGTTCTCGTCGCCCTCCTCGGCGGCGGGTTCGGTCTCAACGCCATGACCAACGGCGACGAGGGCGGGCAGGCCGGCGGCACCGACCTGGAGCAGTTGTGCTCCACCGCCAACCCCGAGCGTCTCGACGATGCGCGCTGCCGCAACCTGCTCTACGTCAACAGCATCCAGGACTACTGGAAGAAGGCGTACCCCGAGCTGGGCAGAAGCGACTACGAGGTCACCACCACGAACTTCTTCCAGGCGGCCGTGAACACCGGCTGCGGGCAGGCCGACTCGGGCGTCGGCCCGTTCTACTGCCCCGCCGACCGGAAGGTGTACATCGACCTGAGCTTCTACGACGAGCTGGCGTCCCGGTTCGGGGCGAAGGGCGAGTTCGCCCAGCCGTACGTGCTCGCCCACGAGTACGGCCACCACGTCCAGAACCTGCTCGGCACCAACGCGAAGGCCGGCCAGGGCGACCAGAGCGGCCCCCGCTCCGCCTCCGTACGGCTGGAGTTGCAGGCCGACTGCTACGCCGGCGCCTGGGCCAGGCACGCCACCGAGAGCAAGGACAAGACCGGCCAGCAGCCACTGTTCACGTCGATCACCGAGGCCGACATCAACCAGGCCATCGACGCCGCCGAGGCGATCGGCGACGACAGCATCCAGGAGCGCTCCGGCGGGCGGGTCAACCCCGACCAGTTCACCCACGGCACGTCCGAGCAGCGCAAGCGCTGGTTCAACCAGGGCTACGACCGCGGCGACCCGAAGACCTGCGACACCTTCGGCACCGACCAGCTCTGACATCCGCCCCCAGATCGTGGCAGGTCCCCCGGCGGGCCTGCCACGATCGTCATCCCTGCCGAAGCTCCCGGGTCAGGTGAGCTGCGAGACCTGGTAGTGGCCGATGAGCCAGTCGTCGTCGACCCGCCGCAGGAGCACGCCGAGGTTGACGTTCAGGGCCGGCCGGTCGGTGAAGGCGAACTCCACCTCCAGGTAGCCGAGGACCACGTCGTCGGCGAGACGACGGATCTCCCGGATGTCGTACGCGGCGGTCAGGCCGAGCGGCTGTCCGGCGTAGTACGCGGCGACGCCGGCAGGACCGACCGTGTACCGCTGCAACCCCTGAAAGATCGCGTCTTCGGTGAAGCACGCCGCGACCCGATCGGGCTCGTGGGCGTCGACCGCCGATTTCCACCGGTCGAGGACGGTACGCAGAATCTGCGCCTCGGACATGATGATCTCCCTGCTGGACGGACGTTCCCCGTCGCCTGCCTGTCGAGCTGCCCCACGTGCGAGGCGACCCCCTCCAGGCTCAGCGAGGCGGCTGACCCGGATCGTTCGGGTGCGGCGTCAACGGCGTCACGGTCTCGCGCCGCCAGGCGCGCAGCGGCATCGACGCGAGCACGGCTTCCAGCTCATCGGCGTCGTCGGCCTGGAACAGCCCCCACGTACGCCACTCCCCCGGCGCCAGCGGCGGCCGCCACAACCGTAGGAGACTGCCCTGGGCCGTCAGCTCGGCCGAACGCGCCGCCTCTCGCGCGCGCATCTCGGCGACGCCGTTCTCCGATGTTCCCTGCGGCACCGTCGTCACCATGTCAACCAGAAACTCCACGCGCCCATCCTCCGGCGGCCAGCCGGGCAGCACGCCGCGAACCCCGTTTTGCGTGGCGATCGTCTCCCCGCCGACGCCGACGCCAGTGAAGGCCGAGGTCAGTCGGGGTCGCGCACCAGGATCCGTACCGCCCGGGCCGCACCCACCGCCGCGACCAGCACCGCGTGCCGGGGCTCCGGCACGTCGAGCAGCCGCTCCGCCCGCAACGGCACGAGCGGGGCCAACCGCCGGTCGGCCAGCACCCCGTCCACCGCCCGCCGGTCACCGCCGCAGACCAGCGCGGCGAGCGTCGCCACCTCCGGCAACAGCAGCCGTACGGCCAGGTCCGCCGCGTCACCCAGCGCAGCCTTCGCCTGGTTGTCACGCCGACGGGCGAACCGGTGCTGCGACCATCCCCCCGCAGCGGTGCGCCCCTGCACGTAGCGGGTGTCCACCTTGGAGACCACGAGGTCGGCGCCCTCGGCCACCCCGAGCGCCACAGCGCCCTTGCGGGCCAGCAGCAGGCCGATCCGGCGGGGCGTGACGGCGGAGGCCACGAAGCCGGCCACGTCCAAGCCGGCCGGCGCACCCGGTGGGGCGTACAGCTCAGCGGTTGCGCCGTCCGGGGCGGCGAGCAGTAGGCCGTACTCCTGGGCGCTGGTGGTGGGCGGGCCGTGCCGGTCGGCGAAGCCCTCGACCCACCGGCCGACGCGGGCCGGGTCGACCTCGACCCACCGGCCTCCGCCGGCTGCGGGTCGACTGGTCATCGCCCGACCGTACGGCACAGCGGGCCCACCCGGGCCCCCGGGCGGCCCCGGGCCCGGCCCGGAACACCGGGGCGACACCGTCGACCCGGCGCGGTCGGGCGTCGGCTCGGGTGGCTCAGCCGTCGGATGGTCGCCGTGACCGTTCAGCCTGGCAGCAGCGCGGCCACCGCCAGCGCGGCGATCAGCGCGCTGGAGACCAGGCCGGTGACCAGCCGCCCCCGCGGCCCGGTCAGCGCCCGGCCGACCACAGTGCCACCGCCGGCGATGACCAGTTGCCAACTCGCCGACGCCAGGAACACCCCGGCCACGAAGAGCGCCACCGGGACCACGCCCGAGTCGGCCGTGTCCCGGCGGCCGAGCACCAGCGCGGTGAAGTAGAGCACCGTCATCGGGTTCAGCAGAGTCAATCCGAGCAGCGCCGCGTAGGCCCGCCCCGGAGTGCTCATGCCCCCACCGTCGCGTGGCGTCGGCGGCCGCTGCGAGCGGTGCGCGGACCACGTCCGCCACAGGCCGTGCCCGGCGAGACCCAGCAGGACCACCGCGGCGACCACCCTCAGCGGCCCGGCGACCGGCGCGATGATTCCGGCCAGGCCGGCACCGCCGAGCACGGCCACCACCGCGTAGAGCCCGTCGGCCGTCGCCACCGCGAGGGCTGCGGCGGCACCCACCCGAAACGAGGTACGGGCGCTGAGCCCCAGAATGAGAATCGCGATCGCGCCGACCGGAATGGCGACGCCGTAGCCGGCCACGAGACCGGCGAGGAACGCCCCGGTCACGGACGTCGGTGGCGGGTCGAGGTCCGTGACCGGAGCCGCTGTCGACGCACGGCAGTGGCCGCACGGACAGGAACCTGCTTCGGGTACGCCTCAGACACACGCGCATTCTCCGCGCCGGACCCGCGCCGCCGCCACCGATTTTCCCCGCGCCCCGCGCCCCGCGCCCCGCGCCCCGCGCCCCGCGCCCCGCGCCCCGCGCCCCGCGCCCCGCGCCCCGCGCCCCGCGCCCCGCGCCCCGCGCCAAGATCGTGCTCGAAGCAGGATGTAGTGGCCTCGGCGACGCACCGAGGCCACTACATCGATGATCGAGCAAGATCTTCGGTTGTTCGGGAGTCGGCCGACCGGGCAGAGGCGAACGTCAGGCGGTCAGTCGGGGATCGCGACCGAGGTAGGAGAGCAGGGCGGCGACCTCGTCGGCCTCCGGAGCGCTGTCGATCGCCGGGGCGTACGCGCCGTAGGCCCGCAGCGGCTCGACGATCTGCCGGGCCACCACCAGCAGGGGGCGGGCCAGTTCGGTGCCGAGCGGGGACGGCTGGCCGGTGGCCACCGCGATGTCCCAGGCGTGCACTGCCGCATCCAGGGCGCACGCTACGGCGCCGACCTCGGCCGGCAGCTTGCCCTGGGGCAGCGGCGTGGGCACCTCCGGGGCGTCGTCGGCGACACGCTTCCAGGCCCGAGCGGACGCGTCGAGGGCGGCGCGCAGGCCGGCGAGCTTGTCGCCGTCAATCCGACCGGAGGGTGCGAACGGGTCCTCCGTCGGCCCCGGACCGCCGTTGATCGCCGACGCGAAGGCGAGCTGGTCGCCGGTCGCGTGCTGGAGCACCTGGGTGACGTTCCACCGCTCGCACGGGGTGGGCCGCTCCCAGGCGTCGGCCGGAACCCCCTCGACGGTCGTCCGAAGCGCCTCGTGCGCCTCTTCGAGCACGGTCCGCCACTGCCCCGCTGCCATCTCGCTCATCGTCCTGCCCTCTCTGCCGGCTTTCAGCGAGCTTCCCCACCCGCCTCCGGAGCGGAATATTCCGCTCCGTTAGATGAACTCAGCTTAGCAGACCGGAACGATCCGTTCCACTATTTGGCGCGCGGGCCTGGAACGCGTCGAGCGCGGTACCCGGACGGGTACCGCGCTCGACGAAGTGGATCGTGTCAGACGTTGAAGCCGAGGGAACGGAGCTGGTCCCGACCCTCGTCAGTGATCTTGTCCGGGCCCCACGGCGGGAGCCACACCCAGTTGATCCTGATGTCGTTGACCAGGCCGCCGCCGGGGCCGGTGGTCAGCGCCTGCCGGGTCTGGTCCTCGATGACGTCGGTCAGCGGGCAGGCCGCCGAGGTGAGCGTCATGTCCAGGGTGGCGACGTTCTCGTCGTCGACGTGGACGCCGTACACGAGGCCGAGGTCGACCACGTTGATGCCGAGCTCCGGGTCGACGACGTCCTTCATCGCCTCCTCGATGTCGGCGATCATCGCCTTGGTGACGCCGCCCGCGGGAGCGGCGGCGTCAACGGTGCCATCGGTCGTCGCGGCGTCGGTCTGCGGCTTCACGGTGGTGTCACCGGCCTCCGGCGTCGCCTCAGTAGCGGTGTTCTCGCTCATGCCGTCCCTCCGCATCGCTGCGTGATGCCACAAGGCACCACTGTGTCATTCGCTCGCTGACGCTGGCTCACGCCTTCACCTCCGGGCTCACACCCACACCGGCGCGTGCCGCGGCGTCCTTGAACGCCATCCACGGCAGCAGCGCGCACTTGACCCGGGCGGGGTAACGGGCCACACCCGCGAAAGCCACCCCGTCACCGAGCACGTCCTCGTCCGGCGTGACCTGGCCACGTCCGGACATCAACTCCACGAACGCCTCGTGCACCTCGAATGCTTCCCCGGCGCCCCGGCCACGCAGCAACTCGTGCAGCACACTGGCCGATGCCTGGCTGATCGAGCAGCCCATCCCGTCGTACGAGATGTCGTGCAGCACCGTGCCGTCGGTGGCCACCCGGACGGTGACCTCGTCGCCGCAGGTGGGGTTGACGTGGTGCGCCTCCGCGACCTGGTCGCCCGGGTCGTCGGCATCGCGCAGGCCACGCCCGTGCGGGCGCTTGTAGTGGTCCAGGATGATCTCCTGGTAGAGCTGGTCGAGCTGCATCAGTCGAACACCTTCCGCACCTGCTCCAGACCGGCCACCAGAGCGTCGATCTCCTCGGTGGTGGTGTAGAGGTAGAACGAGGCCCGGGTCATGGCCGGGACGCCGAACCGGCTGCACACCGGCTTGGCACAGTGGTGGCCCACCCGCACCTGCACGCCGAGCGAGTCGAGCACCTGACCCACGTCGTGCGGGTGCACGTCACCGAGTGCGAACGAGATGGTGCCGCCCCGGCCCACCGGCACTGTCGGACCGAAGATCCGCAGGTCCGGCACCGAGCCGAGAGCTTCCAGCGCGTACGCCGTCAGCTCCTTCTCGTGCCACTGGATGGCCTGCATCCCGATGCCGGTCAGGTAGTCGACGGCCGCACCGAGCGCGACCGCCTCGGCGATCGGCGGGGTGCCCGCCTCGAAACGGGCCGGCGGCGCGGCGAAGGTCGAGCGGGCCATGCTGACCGTCTCGATCATCGAGCCGCCGCCGAAGACCGGCGGCATGGCCGCCAGCAGCTCACCCCGACCCCAGAGCACACCGATGCCGGTCGGACCGCACATTTTGTGGCCGGTGAAGACGATGTAGTCGGCGTCCAGGTCAACCACGTCGATGGGCAGGTGGGGCACCGACTGCGAGCAGTCCAGCAGCAGCAGCGCGCCCACCTCGCGGACCCGCGCGGTGATCCGGGAGGTGGCGTTGACAGTGCCGAGGATGTTGGACATGTGCACCAACGAGACGATCTTCGTCCGTTCGGTGACCAGATCCTCCAGGCCCGACTCGTCCAGCCGCCCCTGGTCGGTGACCGGGAACCAGCGCAGGGTCGCGCCGGTCCGCTCACAGAGCAACTGCCACGGGACGATGTTCGAGTGGTGCTCCATCTCGGAGATCACCACCTCGTCGCCCGGACCGAGCCGGAAACGGGGGTCGGCGTCCGGGCGCAGCGAGGCGTTCGAGAAGGCGTACGCCACGATGTTGATCGCCTCGGTGGAGTTCTTCGTGAACACCACCTCGTCGGTGCTCGGCGCGTTGATGAACGCGGCAATCTTCGCCCGCGCTCCCTCGTACGCCTCGGTGGCCTCGGTGCCCAGGGTGTGCACCGAGCGCGACACGTTGGCGTTGTGCCGCGCGTAGTGCTCGTCGAGCACGTCGAGCACCTGGCGGGGTTTGTGCGAGGTGTTGGCGCTGTCGAGGTAGACCAGCGAGTGCCCGTTGATGTCCCGACCGAGGATCGGGAAGTCGGCGCGCACCCGGGCCACGTCGAAACGCGGCACGTCGTCGTACTGCGGCATCCCCGAGGGGATCGCGATGCTGGTCATCTCGGCAGCGCCTCTCCCGCTCAGGCCTTGGCCGTGCCGGCCCCGGCGGCGTACCGCTCGTAGCCCTCGGCCTCGAGCTTGTCGGCCAACTCCGGGCCGCCCTGCTCGACGATTCGGCCGGCCACGAAGACGTGCACGAAGTCCGGCTTGATGTAGCGCAGGATCCGCGTGTAGTGGGTGATCAGCAGCACGCCGGTGTCACCGTTGTCGCGGACCCGGTTGACGCCCTCGCTGACCACGCGCAGCGCGTCCACGTCGAGACCGGAGTCGGTCTCGTCGAGGATCGCGATCTTCGGCTTGAGCAGCTCCAGCTGGACGATCTCGTGGCGCTTCTTCTCACCACCGGAGAAGCCCTCGTTGACGTTGCGCTGGGCGAACGCCGGGTCCATCTGGAGACGCTCCATCGCGCCGCGCAGCTCGCCACCCCAGGTACGGAGCTTCGGCGCCTCGCCGTCGATGGCGGTCTTCGCGGTCCGCAGGAAGTTCGCCACCGAGACGCCGGGCACCTCGACCGGGTACTGCATGGCCAGGAAGAGGCCGGCGCGGGCGCGCTCGTCGACCGTCATGGCCAGCACGTCCTCGCCGTCGAGGGTCACCGTACCGCCGGTGATCTCGTACTTGGGGTGGCCGGCGATCGAGTACGCCAGGGTGGACTTGCCGGAACCGTTCGGGCCCATGATCGCGTGGGTCTCGCCCGACTTCACGGTCAGGTCGACGCCGGCCAGGATCGGCTTGAGCTCACCCTCGGGCAGCTTGACCGACACCTTCAGGTCGCGGATCTCCAGGGTGCTCATTATCGGGTCACTCCATTACTCGGCGTCAGGCTGAGGTAGATGTCGCCGTCGCGGACTTCGACGGGGTAGACGGGGACGGGTTCGGTGGCGGGCAGGCCGGTCGGCTCGCCGGTGCGCAGGTCGAAGCGCGAGCCGTGCAGCCAGCACTCGAGCGTGCAGCCATCGACCTCACCCTCGGAGAGCGCGACCGAGGCGTGCGAGCACTCGTCGTACGCGGCGTAGAAGCCGCCGTCCTCGCCGTGCACCAGGGCGATCGGGGTGCCGTCGACATCCGCGCTGATCGCGGTGCCCTTCGGCACGTCCTCGGTGGAGCAAATGCGGATCATCAAGCGCCCGCCTTGGTCAGCCGGGCCTCGATCGCGTCGCCGAGGCTCTCGCGCAGCGACTCCACCGGGATCTTGTTGATCAGCTCGGCGAAGAAACCACGCACCACCAGCCGGCGGGCCTCATTCTCCGGAATGCCCCGGGCCATCAGGTAGAACAACTGCTCGTCATCGAAGCGGCCGGTCGCGCTGGCGTGGCCGGCGCCGGAGATCTCGCCGGTCTCGATCTCCAGATTGGGTACGGAGTCCGCCCGTGCGCCGTCGGTGAGCAGCAGGTTCCGGTTGATCTCGTACGTGTCGGTGCCGGTCGCCTCGGCCCGGATGAGCACGTCGCCCACCCAGACGGTGTGCGCGCTCTCGCCCTGCAGAGCACCCCGGTAGCCGACGTAGCTGCGGCAGTCCGGGACGCTGTGGTCGACCAGCTGCCGGTGCTCCAGGTGCTGGCCGGAGTCGGCGAAGTAGACGCCGTACAGCTCGGCCTCGCCACCGCGCCCGGTGTATTCCACGCTGGTGAACTGCCGGACCAGGTCGCCACCCAGGGACACCTGGATGTGGATGACCTTGGCGTCCCGGCCCAGCTTGATCTTCAGGTGCTGGGCCTGAACCGCGTCGTCGGCCCAGTCGGCGACAGTGACCAGCGTCAGCTTCGCGCCGTCGGCCACGGCGACCTCGACGTTGTCGGCCAGGGTGGCCGACCCGACGTGCTCCAGAACAACTGTCGCCTCGGCGAACCGGCCCACCTCGACGAAGGTGTGACCGAACGCCGGCTGCTCGACGCCCTCGCCGACCACCCGCAGCCGCACCGCCTCACCCAGAACCACGTCGGGGGCGACCCGCAGCAGCAGGGCGTCGGCGGCGGCACCGTAGGCCAGCGCGCTGACCTGGTCGACCGGGGTCAGCACGCTGCCGACCCGCTCGTCGTCACGGCCGACCCGGGTGATGGCCACGCCCTCGGGCAGGTCACCGTACTCGTGTCGGACCGCGCCGGTCGCGGCCGGCGCCTCAGTGGTCAGGCCGCGGAGGCGCTTGAGCGGGGTGAAGCGCCACTCCTCCTCCAGGCCGGTGAGGGCCGGGAAGTCGGCGACGTCGTACGAGCGCAGCGCCTGCGACTTGGTGCTGGGCGGCGGCGCGGAAGCCTGGGTAGTCATTTCTTCCTTGGTCTGTCTGTTCCGTGACGACGAGTTGGGGCCAGGTGTGACGGGCCGAGATTCCGGCCCGTCACGGGGAGCGGCGGCGTCAGCCGACCGCGCCCTCCATCTGAAGCTCGATCAGTCGGTTGAGCTCCAGGGCGTACTCCATCGGGAGCTCCTTGGCGATCGGCTCGATGAAGCCGCGCACGATCATGGCCATCGCCTCGTCCTCGCTCAGACCCCGGCTCATCAGATAGAAGAGCTGGTCGTCGCTGATCTTGGAGACGGTCGCCTCGTGGCCCATCGACACGTCGTCCTCACGGATGTCGACGTACGGGTAGGTGTCCGAGCGGGAGATGGTGTCGACCAGCAGCGCGTCGCACTTGACAGTGCTCCGGCTGTGGTGCGAACCCTCCAGCACCTGCACCAGACCCCGGTACGAGGTACGGCCGCCACCACGGGCGATCGACTTCGACACGATGGTCGAGGAGGTGTGCGGCGCGGCGTGCACCATCTTGGCGCCGGCGTCCTGGTGCTGACCCTCGCCGGCCATCGCCACCGAGAGCACCTCGCCCTTGGCGTGCTCGCCGGTCATGTAGACCGCCGGGTACTTCATGGTCACCTTGGAGCCGATGTTGCCGTCGACCCACTCCATGGTCGCGCCCTCGTGGCAGACGGCGCGCTTGGTGACCAGGTTGTAGACGTTGTTCGACCAGTTCTGGATGGTCGTGTAGCGGCAACGCGCGTTCTTCTTGACGATGATCTCCACGACCGCGCTGTGCAGCGAGTCGGAGGAGTACAGCGGCGCGGTGCAGCCCTCGACGTAGTGCACGTACGCACCCTCGTCGACGATGATCAGCGTCCGCTCGAACTGGCCCATGTTCTCCGTGTTGATCCGGAAGTAGGCCTGCAGCGGGATCTCGACCTGCACGCCCTTCGGCACGTAGATGAACGAGCCACCGGACCACACCGAGGTGTTCAGGGCGGCGAACTTGTTGTCGCCGACCGGGATCACCGTGCCGAAGTACTCCTTGAAGACGTCCTCGTGCTCGCGCAGCGCCGTGTCGGTGTCCAGGAAGAGGACGCCCTGCTCCTCAAGGTCCTCACGGATCTTGTGGTAGACGACCTCCGACTCGTACTGCGCCGCGACACCGGCGACCAGCCGCTGCTTCTCGGCCTCCGGGATGCCCAGCCGGTCGTAGGTGTTCTTGATGTCCTCGGGCAGGTCCTCCCAGCTGGTGGCCTGCTTCTCGGTGGACCGCACGAAGTACTTGATGTTGTCGAAGTCGATCCCGGTGAGGTCCGCGCCCCAGGCCGGCATCGGCTTACGGCCGAACAGCCGCAGGCCCTTCAGCCGCAGGTCGAGCATCCACGCCGGCTCGTTCTTCTTGGCCGAGATGTCCCGCACCACCGCCTCGTTGATGCCGCGCTGGGCGACCGCCCCGGCGGCGTCCGGGTCGGACCAGCCGTACTCGTACCGGCCCAGGGCGGCGAGCTGCTCTTCCTGGGTCAGGGGCTGGACGATCTGCTCGGTCATCTATCTGTCCTCACAGTGGTTACGGGATTACCGGATTGAGCGCGGCCCGGCTGAGTCGGGATGTGCGTGGTGCACACCCCGTCGCCGTGCGCGATGGTGGCCAGACGCTGCACGTGGGTGCCGACCAGACGGGAGATGACCGCGGTCTCGGCCTCGCACAGCTGAGGAAACTCGGCGGCCACGTGCGCCACCGGGCAGTGGTGCTGACAGAGCTGGCCGCCAGAGGCGATCGTGGTCGCATTGGCAGCGTAACCCTCGCCGGTGAGCGCTGCGGCGAGTGCCTCGGCTCGGGCGAGAGGGTCGTCGCCGGCGTCCTCCATGGCCGTGCGGCAACGGGACTCAAGAGCCGACACCTGCTCGGTGGCGAACGCCTCGACCGCGTCCGAGCCGCCGCTGCGGGCGATCCAGCGCAGCGCGGCGGTGGCCATGTTGTCGTAGTGGTGTGTGCCACAGCGGACCCGGGCGGCCTCGGTCAACAGGAACACCTTGGCCGGGCGCCCTCGACCGCGACTGCCCTGCACGGGCTGCTCGCGGGCGTAAACGTCACCGTCCGCAAGCATCGCGTCCAGGTGCCGGCGGATCGCCGCCGGGCTGAGCCCGAGCGCCGCGCCAAGCTGCGCGGCGGTGGTGGCACCCTGCTCCAGCAGCAACTGGGTGACCCGATCCCGGGTGGAAACCTCGGCCGCCGCCGGCCCAGCGAGGCCGGCCGACGTGGTCACGGCAGGCGCGGAGGCGGACGCACCGAGGGCCGGTACGGCCGTCGGTTGGTGCCCGGAGAGCGCCGCCGCGTTTTTCACAACGCCAACGTTACGTAATTACCCGGAGGGTCGCAAACCCGGGCTCCGGTGATCCCAACCACCGAGCCGACGGAGTCGGACGAACCTCGATCACTACGGTGCGTAGGATTTGCGCCGTGAACCGAATCGTCCGTCCGGTCTCCGGCATCCTGCTGCGCCGCCTCGCGCTCGCCTCGATCATCGCGAACGTGGGCATCGTTGTCACCGGCGGGGCCGTCCGATTGACCGCCTCGGGCCTCGGCTGCCCCACCTGGCCCCGGTGCACCGACGATTCCTACGTCACCACGCCCGAGATGGGCGTGTACGGGGTGATCGAGTTCGGCAACCGCATGCTGACCTTCGCGGTGGGTCTGATCGCGCTGGCCACCGTACTGGCCGTACTGGCCCACCGACCCCGCCGACCCGGGCTCCTCGCACTGGCCGTGGCGGTCTTCCTGGGCATCCCCGCCCAGGCGGTGATCGGTGGCATCACCGTGCTGACCAACCTCAACCCGTGGGTGGTCGGGCTGCACTTCCTCGCCTCGATGGCCGTGATCGCCGCCGCGTACGCCCTCTGGCGACGCATCGGCGACCCCGACGGCCCGACAGTGGCCGTGGTGCCCGCACCGCTGCGCGCGCTGGCCCGGGTCACCACAGGCGTCACAGTCGCCGTGCTCGTCGTCGGCACCTGGGTCACCGGCAGCGGCCCGCACGCCGGCGACCACGGCGCCGCCCGCAACGGGCTCGACCCGGAGACGATCTCGCAGGTGCACGCCGACGGGGTCTTCCTGCTGATCGGGCTGTCGGTGGCGCTGATCTTCGCGCTTCGCGCCGTCGGTGCGCAGCGGGCCACCCGCGCCGCGATCATCCTGGTCGCCGTGGAGTTGAGTCAGGGCCTGATCGGCTTCGTGCAGTACTTCACCCACGTGCCGGCGATCCTGGTCGGCACGCACATGCTCGGCTCCTGCCTGGTGCTGCTGGCCGCCCTGTCGGTGCAGTGGTCCACCCGGGAACGCCGCGCGGTCACGTCGGCCCCCCAGGCCACCCCGGCCGACGCCGCCGCCCCGGTGCCAGTCACCGCCTGACCGCCTAACCGCTCGGCCTCGTGGCGCCCCGCGCTCCCGCGCCCCGCGGTGCCAAGATCTCCGCAACTCCCCCGATGTTGCTGCCTCCGACACGCGGGAGACAGCAACATCCCTGATGTTGCTCGGATCTTGACGACGAACCCCGCCCCCGAGGAGACCGGACCACGGTTTGGCCGCCCATTGCCACCAAGATCGCACTCGAACCAGGATGTAGTGGCCACGGCACGCCAGGAAGCCACTACAACCAGGATGTTGCGCGATCTTGCCGGCGACAACGGGCGCACGGCGGCACGGGCGGCAAGCGGCACCGGACACACGGAGGCCGGCGGCGCGGACGCATGGCGGCGCGGGCGGCCGTCAGGGGTTGCTCTTGTTGTGGTGGTCAGGTGGTGCGGGCCAGGTGGGTGGTGATCGCGGTGGCGAGGCGGTCGGGGGCGCCGTCCGCGTACCCGATGAAGAGCGACGGCTCGGTCAGCTCCAGCTCGACCAGGACCGGCTCGCCGTCCGGGCCGGGGATCAGGTCGACCCGGGCGTAGAGCAGCTGTCGGGTGCCGCCGGGCACCGTCGCGAGGGTCTGCTCGGCGACCGCCAGCTGTTCGGGGCGGGCGGTGCGGGCGGTGATCTCTTCGGCCTTGTAGAGCCCGTCGGTGCCGAGGTCCGGCCCGGACAGCATCGGACCCTTGCGGATCGCGTGGCTGAACGCGAGCCCGTCCGGGCCGGCCAGGAAGAGCAGGGCCGTCTCGCCCTCGGTGTCGACGGCCCGCAGGTACGGCTGGACCATGGTGACCCGGCCGGCCTCAGAGAGCCGGCGAACGTGTGCGGCGGCCAGGTCCCGGTGCTCCGGGTCGGCCAGGTCGTACCGGCCGGTGTCCTGGCTGCCGGCGCTGGTCGCGGGCTTGAGCACGTACTCGCCGGTCTCGGCGGGCAGCTGCCAGCTCTCCCCCGGCTCGATCCACGACGTCGGCACGGTTGGCACCCCGGCGGCGCTCAGTTCGGCGAGGTAGCGCTTGTCGGTGTTCCAGCGGACCACGTCCGCGGGGTTGACCAGCCTCGGCACGGTGGCCGCCCAGGACACGAACTCGTCGCGGCGTAGCGCGTAGTCCCAGGGTGAGCGGAGCACGACCAGGTCGTAGGACGACCAGTCGACGTCGGGGTCGTCCCAGACGACGGACTGGACGGCGAAGCCACGGGCGGTGAGCGGGGTCAGGACCAGCCGGTCGTCCGGGTCGAGGTCGGCCAGGTCTGAGCAGGTGACGAGAGCGACCCGGGGTTCCCCCCGGGTCGACTGGTGATATGTGGTCAATTCAGCTGTGTGTTCAGCGGGCCATCGTGCGCCGGGCCATCGACCGCCAGAGGTCGTTGCTCGGACGCATCTGGTCCATCAGTTCACGCTCCCAGGCGTTCTCGACGGTGACTCCCGCCTTGGCGCACGCCTCCCGGGCGGTGACGGTGTCGTCGGCGAACTGGTCGCCCCACTCGCCGTCGGAACCCACCAGGACGATCCGCGCGCCACGCTTGCCGACGTACTCGATGACCGCCTTCGCGCCGCCGTGTCCGGCCGCGAACGCCTTGAGGCCCGCGACCAGGCCCTGGGGCGCCTGCTCGCCGGCGGTCTGCTCGGCCGTCAGCGTCGTATCGGAACCATCTGCCATGACGCGAAGCCTAAGCAGAGTTGCACCCTGTCGCGCGAGAACCATGAACCTTTTGTGATGCCAATTACCTACAGGTTTAAGGACGACCACAGGTTGACTGTCCGTTTATTTACCGACTTTTGCGCTCAAAGCACGTCGGGAAATCGCCTCCGAACCGACCCAGGTTGAGCCGATCCGACTCATGCTGAAAGTTACCCTGATGTGACATTAAACCCGGACAACTCATCCACGTCCATGATTAGTCAGTAGATCATCGGCGCCATTCCCCGCCGGGTAGAGCCACGGCGCGACAACTGACGCACGACGCGAGGGCCGCCGAGCCGCAGCGCGCAAGAAAGCCGCGGTGCCCCAGAGAGCCCGGTGCCCAAGAGAGCCCGGTGCCCAAGAGAGCCGACAGCCAGCGGAAGACGGCGGGCGGAGACCACTGCCTTGGACGCGAAGGGCACAGAGCCGGGCAGCGCGGGGAGGGGTCAGATCAGCGCGTCGAGCGCGACGGCCACGAAGACGATCGTCAGGTACGTCGTCGACCAGTGGAACAGTCGCATCGGCTTGACCGCCTCGCCGCGCGTCGCGCGCCGGCAGAGCCGGTGTGCCTCGACCACGAAGATGGCACCCACCACCAGGGTCGGCACCCCGTAGATCGCGCTGAGCCCCAGCGGCCAGACGGCCAGGGAGGTGAGCACGGTGAGCCACGCGAAGATCAGGATCTCGGCGTTCACCCGGCGGATCGAGGCCACCACCGGCAGCATCGGGATGCCAGCCCGGGCGTAGTCGTCCTTGTACTTCATGGCGAGCGGGTAGAAGTGCGGCATCTGCCAGAAGAAGACCACAGCGAAGAGCCCCCAGGCGGCCGGCGCCAGCGAGCCGGTCACTGCCGCCCACCCGATCAGCACCGGTGCCGCCCCGCAGGCGCCGCCCCAGAAGGTGTTCGTCGGGGTGGAGCGCTTGAGCCACAGGGTGTAGACGAGGTCGTAGTAGGCGATCGCGGCGAGGGTCAGCCCCGCGGCCAGCAGGTTGGTGAACGCTGCCATCAGGGCCACTGACACCGCCGCCAGCACCAGACCGAAGATCAGTGCGCTTCGCGGCGACACGGTGTGTGCCGGCAGCGGCCGACGCTTGGTGCGTCGCATCAGCTGGTCGATGTCGCGGTCGATGTAGCAGTTGAGGACGCTGGCCGCGCCGGCGGCGAGCGAGCCGCCGATCAGCACGATGGCCATCAGCCACAGCGACGGCAGCCCGCCCTCGGCGAGCATCATCGCCGGGACGGTCGTGACCAGCAGCAACTCGACGATCCGCGGCTTGGTGAGCGCGACGTACGCCGAGAGGACAGCGCGTACGTCCCGCCGGGCCACCGGGCCCTCGGCCGCCCGCGCCGGGTGTGGCCCGGCCGGGTTGCTCGCGGGGCGCTCGGTGATCATGCTCACGGATTGCCACCTTCCGGCATCGGGCACGGGGAGATCGGATCGGTCGGGACCACTCGGGTCCGCATACCGCCCCACACACTACGCGTCGTCGTTTTGGCTGCCCGGCCGACCCGACAACGGTGCGGGCCGTCACACCACCGGGTTGAACCGAGCATCCGGATGGTCACGTAGCGCACACCATGCGCAGAT
The DNA here is from genome assembly GCF_007827755.1 of Micromonospora sp. CNZ322. NCBI lineage: Bacteria > Bacillati > Actinomycetota > Actinomycetes > Micromonosporales > Micromonosporaceae > Micromonospora > Micromonospora sp. CNZ322. Next base: position 18,587 of record NZ_VITD01000014.1, on the reverse strand, counting down.
CCCCGGGCGCACGTTTAGGGACGCTCGATAAGGTCATCGGTGAGGGTTCCGCCCATCTGCCGAGGAGCACAACCATCGTGGCTGTTAAACGACCCGAGCACTCCGCACTGAACTGGTCCGACCTCGATCGCCGGGCCGTAGACACCGTCCGCGTGCTGGCCATGGACGCCGTAGAGAAATCCGGCAACGGTCACCCGGGCACCGCGATGAGCCTCGCGCCCGCGGCGTACCTCCTCTTCAACCGCGTCATGCGGCACAACCCGGCCGACCCGAACTGGCCCGGCCGCGACCGGTTCGTGCTCTCCGCCGGGCACTCCAGCCTGACGCTCTACATCCAGCTGTTCCTCTCCGGTTACCCGCTGAGCCTGGACGACCTCAAGTCGCTGCGGCAGTGGGGCTCGCAGACGCCGGGGCACCCCGAGCACGGGCACACGCCAGGCGTGGAGACCACCACCGGCCCGCTCGGGCAGGGTCTGGGCAACGCGGTCGGCATGGCCATGGCGGCGCGCCGCGAGCGCGGCCTGTTCGACCCCGAGTCCGAGCTCGGTGCGTCCGTCTTCGACCACGACATCTGGTGCATCGTCTCGGACGGTGACGTCGAGGAGGGCATCAGCCACGAGGCCAGCGCCCTCGCCGGGCACCAGCAGCTGGGCAACCTCACGGTGATCTACGACGACAATGAGATCTCCATCGAGGACGACACCCGGATCGCCAAGAGCGAGGACGTGGCCGCCCGCTACGAGGCGTACGGCTGGCACGTGCAGACGGTCGACTGGCGCAGCGGCGACGCCGACCAGGGCGACTACCACGAGGACGCCGAGGCGCTGTACGCGGCGCTGGTGGCCGCCAAGGCGGAGACCGGCCGCCCCTCCTTCATCGCGCTGCGCACCATCATCGGCTGGCCCGCGCCCAACAAGCAGAACACCGGCAAGATCCACGGCTCGGCGCTCGGCGCCGACGAGGTGAAGGCCACCAAGCGGATCCTCGACTTCGACCCGGAGCAGACCTTCCAGGTCGACGAGGAGGTGCTCAGCCACGCCCGCACGGTGATGGGCCGCGGCTCCGACGCCCAGCAGGAGTGGACCACCGCGTTCGACGCCTGGAAGAAGGCCAACCCGGAGCGCACCGCGCTCTACGAGCGGCTGGCTGGTCACGTACTCCCCGACGGCTGGACCGACGCGTTGCCGGTCTTCCCCGCGGACGCCAAGGGGGTGGCCACCCGGGCCGCCTCCGGCAAGGTGCTGGAGGCGCTCGCGCCGGTGCTCCCGGAGCTGTGGGGCGGCTCGGCCGACCTGGCCGAGAGCAACAACACCACAATGAAGGGCGAGCCGTCGTTCATTCCGGCCGCGCACGCCACCAAGGACTTCCCGGGCCACGAGTACGGCCGCACGCTGCACTTCGGCATCCGTGAGCACGCCATGGGCGCGATCCTCAACGGCATCGCCCTGCACGGTGGCACCCGCCCGTACGGCGGCACGTTCCTGGTCTTCAGCGACTACATGCGCCCGTCGGTGCGGCTGGCCGCGCTGATGAAGCTGCCGGTGACCTACGTCTGGACGCACGACTCGATCGGCCTCGGCGAGGACGGCCCGACCCACCAGCCGGTGGAGCACCTGACCGCGCTGCGGGCCATCCCGGGCCTGGACGTGGTCCGTCCGGCGGACGCCAACGAGACCGCCTGGGCCTGGCGGCAGGCGCTGGAGCACACCGACCGGCCGACCGCGCTGGCGCTGAGCCGCCAACCGCTGCCGACCATGGACCGCGACGTCCTGGGCGGCGCGGAGGGCGTGGCCAAGGGCGGCTACGTGCTGGCCGAGGCGTCCAACGGCAAGCCTCAGGTGATCATCGTCGGCACCGGTTCCGAGGTGCAGCTCTGCCTGACCGCCCGGGAGCGGCTGGAGGCCGACGGCACCCCGACCCGGGTCGTCTCGATGCCCTGCCAGGAATGGTTCTACGAGCAGGACGAGGCGTACCGGGAGTCGGTGCTCCCCCGCGGGGTAAAGGCACGGGTGAGCGTGGAGGCGGGCATCGCGATGTCCTGGCGCGGTGTCGTCGGTGACCTGGGCGAGAGCGTGAGCCTGGAGCACTACGGAGCGAGCGCCCCGCACACCGTGCTCTTCGAGCAGTTCGGGTTCACCCCCGACCGGATCGTGGCGGCAGCACACGCCTCGCTGGCCCGGGTGGGCGACATCACCGGTTTCACGACCGGCAACTGAGGGAGCGTGGATGGCATGACGGACAAGCTGAATGAGCTCACCGCCGCGGGTGTGGCGGTCTGGCTCGACGATCTTTCCCGGGTACGTTTGAGCTCCGGCGGGCTGGACCAGCTGCGCCGCGAGAAGCACGTGGCCGGCGTCACCACCAACCCGACGATCTTCGCCAAGGCGCTGAGCGACGCCGACGAGTACAACTGGCAGCTGCACGACCTCGCCACCCGTGGCGTCGAGGTCGAGGAGTCGGTGCGCATGCTCACCACGTACGACGTGCGATGGGCCTGCGACGTGATGCGCCCGTCGTACGACGGCAGCGACGGTGTCGACGGCCGGGTCTCGATCGAGGTGGACCCCCGGCTGGCCCATGAGAGCGACCGGACGGTGGCCGAGGCCAAGGCCCTGTGGTGGCTGGTGGACCGCCCCAACCTCTACATCAAGATCCCGGCCACCGAGGCCGGCCTCCCGGCGATCACCGCCACCCTGGCCGAGGGGATCAGCGTCAACGTCACGCTGATCTTCGGCCTGGACCGCTACTCGGCGGTCATGGAGGCGTTCCTCGCCGGTCTGGAGCAGGCCAAGGCGAACGGCCACGACCTGTCCAAGATCGGCTCGGTGGCGTCGTTCTTCGTCTCCCGGGTCGACTCCGAGGTCGACAAGAGGCTCGAAAAGGTCGGCTCCGACCAGGCGAAGGCGCTGAAGGGCAAGGCCGCGGTCGCGAACGCCCAGCTGGCGTACGAGCGCTACACCGAGATCTTCTCCTCCGACCGCTGGAAGGCGCTCGCCGCCGCCGGCGCGCACCCGCAGCGGCCGCTCTGGGCGTCCACCTCGACGAAGAACCCGGACTACCGGGACGTCATCTACGTCGAGGAGCTGATCGCCCCCGGCACTGTCAACACCATGCCCGAGTCGGTCATCCACGCGTACGCCGATCACGGCGAGACCCGCGGCGACACCATCACCGGCGCCTACGACGCGGCCCGGAAGGTCTTCGCCGACCTGGAGTCGGTCGGGGTGGACATGGACGACGTGATCGTCACCCTGGAACGCGAGGGCGTGGAGAAGTTCGAGGCCAGCTGGCAGGAGCTGCTCGACGGGGTCCGCAAGTCGCTGGAGGCGGCGGCCAAGGGCAAGGGTGCCCCGAACAAGGCGGCCAAGGGCAACGCCAAGGCTGCCGAGAAGGCCGGTGGTAACGCATGAGCGACCTGTTGGCTGGGCCGGTGGAGGCAGCGGCCGGGCTCGCCGTGTACGGCGCGGACGCGGTCGACAAGGCCGCGCCCGCCTCGACCCGGGACGCGCTGGTCAAGGCCGGCGTCCCGGGCAAGCTGGCGGGCAAGGACGCGAGCCTGTGGGGTCCGGACGCTGAGGCCGAGGCGAAGATCCGGCTGGGCTGGGTGGACACCCACCGGCGCAGCCGTGAGCTGCTCGTCCAGTTGGCCGAGCTGACCGCTGAGCTGGCCGACCTGGATCACGTGGTGCTCGCCGGCATGGGCGGCTCGTCGCTCGCGCCCGAGGTGATCACCCGGACGCTGGGTCGCCCGTTGACAGTGCTGGACACCACCGACCCGGGCCAGGTCCGGGCGGCGCTCGGTGACCGGCTGGAGCGCACCGTCGTGGTGGTGGCCAGCAAGTCCGGGTCGACGGTGGAGACCGACAGCCACCGGCGCGCGTACTGGCAGGCGTTCCTGGACGCCGGGATGACCGAGGCGGAGGCCGGCCGGCACTTCGTCATCGTCACCGACCCGGGTTCGCCGCTGGAGGCCACCGCGGTCGAGATGGGCGCGTTCACCGTGATCGCCGACCCGAACGTCGGCGGCCGGTACTCGGCGCTCACCGCGTTCGGTCTGGTTCCCTCGGCGCTGGCCGGGGTCGAGGTCGCGGAACTGCTCGACCAGGCCGACGCGCTGGCCACGTCGCTCGGCGCGGACCAGAACAACCCGGCGCTGGCGTTGGGCGCCGCCCTGGGCGCCGCGGCCACGCTGGCCCGGGACAAGGTCGCCCTGGTCTCCGACGGCACCGGCATCGACGGGCTCGGCGACTGGGCCGAGCAGCTGATCGCCGAGTCGACCGGCAAGGCCGGGGTGGGCATCCTCCCGGTGGTCGTGGAGTCTCCGCAGAGCCCCGGCGCCACCGGCGCGGACGTGCTGACCGTCAGCTACGGCGGCGCGCTGGCCCCCGGCGACATGCCGGGCGGCGGGGCCAACCCGGACGTGGCCGTCAACGGCCCGCTGGGCGCGCAGTTCCTGGCCTGGGAGTACGCCACCGCGGTGGCCGGCGTGGTGCTCGGCATCGACCCGTTCAACCAGCCGAACGTCACCGAGTCCAAGGAGAACACCAACAAGATCCTGGCCTCGGGCCTGCCGGCGGAGACGCCGTCGTTCACCGAGGGCGCGATCGAGGTGTACGCCCCGCAGGGCGCCCCCGGAGACCTGGCCGGTGCGCTGCGCTGGCTGCTCGACGGGCTGGGCGACGACGGTTACCTCGCGGTGATGGCGTACCTCGACCGGTTCGCCGACGCCGACACGGCCCGGCTGCGGTCGCTGCTGGCTCAGGCGAGCGGCCGACCGGTCACCTTCGGCTGGGGTCCGCGCTTCCTGCACTCGACGGGCCAGTACCACAAGGGCGGCCCGCAGGTGGGCAGCTACCTCCAGGTGACCGGCGCGGTCGCCGAGGACCTGGCGGTGCCGGGCAAGCCGTACACCTTCGGTGAGTTGCAGGCGGCGCAGGCCGCCGGTGACCGGCAGGCTCTCGCCGGTCGGGAGCGGCCGGTGCTGCGGTTGCACCTGACCGACCGGGCCGCCGGTGTCGCCCAACTACTGGACGCGGCCGGTGATCTGCGGGCGTGAGGATGGACGACGTGACTGAAGCGGAGCGAGGAGGCGGTTCGGTGAACCCGCTGCGCGACCCGCAGGACCGCCGGCTGCCCCGGATCCCGGAGCCCTGCGCTCTGGTGATCTTCGGGGTGACCGGCGACCTGGCCCGCAAGAAGCTGCTCCCCGCGGTCTACGACCTGGCCAACCGGGGGCTGTTGCCGCCGGGCTTCGTGGTGCTCGGTTTCGCGCGCCGCGACTGGGGTGACGGCGACTTCGAGACGTTGGCCTGCGAGGCTGCCCGCAAGCACGCCCGCACCCCGTGGCGCGACGAGGTGTGGGCGCGGCTGGCCGGCAACATCAAGTTCGTCGGCGGGTCGTTCGACGACGACGCCGCCTTCGACTCCCTCGCCTCGACGCTTGACGATCTGCGTCAGACCCACGGCATCACCGGCAACGCGGCGTTCTACTTCTCCATCCCGCCGGCCGCGTTCCCCGTCGTGCTCAAGCAGCTGGCCCGCACCGGGATGGCCGACAACGACAAGTCCGGCGGTTGGCGCCGGGTCGTCGTGGAGAAGCCGTTCGGCAACGACCTGCCCTCGGCGAAGGCGCTCAACGACCTCGTCGACGACGTGTTCACCCGGCAGGACGTCTTCCGGATCGACCACTACCTGGGCAAGGAGACGGTTCAGAACATCCTCGCCCTGCGGTTCGCCAACAACCTGTTCGAGCCGCTGTGGAACTCCAAGTACGTCGACTCGGTGCAGATCACCATGGCGGAGGACGTCGGCATCGGCACCCGCGCCGGCTTCTACGACACCGTCGGCACCGCCCGCGACGTGCTGCAGAACCACCTTCTCCAACTCCTCGCTCTGGTGGCGATGGAGGAGCCGACCAGCTTCGACGCCGACGAGATCCGGACCGAGAAGCTGAAGGTGCTCAAGGCCATCACCCTGCCCAAGGACGTCGCCCGGGACACCGTGCGCGGTCAGTACCTGCCGGGCTGGGTCGGCGGTGAACGCGCTGTCGGTTACCTGGATGAGCGGGACGTCCCCGCCGACTCCACCACCGAGACGTACGTGGCGGTGCGGTTGGGCATCCAGAACCGCCGCTGGGCGGAGGTGCCGTTCTACATCCGGGCCGGCAAGCGGCTGCCCCGGCGGGTCACCGAGGTCGCCATCATCTTCAAGAAGGCGCCGCACCTGCCGTTCAACGACGCCGACATGGAGTCGCTGGGCAACAACCAGCTGGTCATCCGGGTGCAGCCGGACGAGGGCGTGGTGCTCAAGTTCGGTTCGAAGGTGCCGGGCACGACCATGGAGGTCCGCGACATCGCGATGGACTTCCAGTACGGCGAGGCGTTCACCGAGTCCAGCCCCGAGGCGTACGAGCGTCTGGTGCTGGACGTGCTGATCGGCGACCGCACCCTGTTCCCGGACGCGGCCGAGGTCGAGCAGAGCTGGCAGGTGATCGATCCCCTGGAGCACGCCTGGGAGGGCACCACCCCGGAGCCGTACCGGGCCGGAGAGTGGGGCCCCCGGGCCTCCGACGAGATGCTGGCCCGCGAGGGCCGCGCCTGGAGACGAGCATGATCGGGCTGTGGGACACCACCGGCAACGAGGTGGTCAAGGCGCTCGCCGCCGAGCGGCGCAGCGCCGGCGGGGTGGCCAGCGGCATGGCGCTCACCCTCATCGTGGTCGTGGACGAGAAGCGGGTCCGGGAGGCGGAGGCCGCGGCGACGATCGCCGCCGCCGCGCACCCGTGTCGGCTCGTGGTGGTGGTCCGCTCGGAGATCGAGCGGGACCGCAACCGACTGGACGCGGAGATCGTGGTCGGGGGCCGGCTCGGCCCGTGCGAGGCGGTGGTCACCCGGATGTACGGCCGGTTGTCCCTGCACGCCGAGTCGGTAGTGATGCCGCTGCTCGTTCCCGACGTACCGGTTGTCACCTGGTGGCACGGTGAGCCACCGGCGGAGATCGCCACCGACTTCCTCGGGGTGGTGGCCGACCGGAGGATCACCGACTCCGCGCAGGCCGCCGACCCGGTGGAGGCGCTGCGGCAGCGTGCCCGTGACTACGCCCCGGGCGACACCGACCTGGCGTGGACCCGGATCACCCCGTGGCGCACCCTGGTCGCCGGGGCGTTCGACACCACCAGCGCGAAGGTCACCGAGGCGACCATCGTCGCCCCTCCCACCGACCCGACGGCGGCGCTGATGGCCGGTTGGCTGTCCAGCCGGCTCGGCATCACCCCACGCCGGGTGGACAGCAACGAGTTCCCTCGGATGCGGGAGGTGCAGCTCAGCTGCGCCAACGGCGACCAGCTGACGCTGACCCGCGAGGACAGCCTGGCCGTGTTCCGGCGGACGGGCCAGGACGACCGGGCCCTGCCGCTGGTGCGCCGCCCGCTCGGCGACGAGCTGGCCGAGGAGCTGCGCCGGCTGGACGCCGACCAGGTGTACGCGGAGGCGCTGGGCGCGACGGTCGGGCTGCGAGGGCTGGAGCAGCGCCCCGCGCAGCGGGTCCACGTCTGGAAGGATCCGGCCACCGCGCAGCGCGCCGAGGCCGGCGTGACCGCGCACGTCGGCACGAGCGGCGAGGGCTGAGCCCAGCCGGGGCACAACGTCGGGCAGGGCCGGTACGCACCGGCCCTGCCCCGCAATCTCCGGGGTTTTCGCCCCACCACCTCGGGCACACCGCCCCGGGCACGACAGCGACCGCCTCGCGGTCGGGAAACGAAGGCGTAACCATGAGTGAGGCGAGTGTCGCCGTCCACGCCGACGCCGACCTGCTGGCGCAGGCCGTGGCGGCCCGGTTGCTGGTGAAGCTGCTTGACGCCCAGGCCGACCGGGGCGAAGCCTCGGTGGTGCTCACCGGAGGTCGGGTCGCCGCGGCCGTGTACCGGGCGGTGGCGACGCTGCCGGCCCGCGACGCGGTGGACTGGTCCCGGGTCGACGTGTGGTGGGGCGACGAACGGTTCCTGCCCGCCGGTGACCCGGACCGCAACGAGACGCAGGCGCGGGCCGCCCTGCTGGACGTGGTGCCACTGGATCCGGCCCGGGTGCACGCGATGCCGGCCTCGGACGGCCCGGCCGGCAACGACCCCGAGGCGGCGGCTGCCGCGTACGCGGAGGAGCTGGTCCACGCCGCCCGGCCCGGGCACGCCACCCTGCCGCACTTCGACGTGCTGATGCTGGGCGTCGGCGAGGACGGCCACGTGGCCTCGGTCTTCCCCGAGCACCCGGTGGGCTACGAGACCCGGCCGGTCAGCGCGGTGCGGGGCAGCCCCAAGCCGCCGCCGACGCGGACCACCCTCACCCTGGCGGCGATCAACACCGCCGAGGAGGTCTGGCTGGTGGCCGCCGGCGCAGACAAGGCTCGCGCGGTGGGTATGGCGTTGGCCGGCGCCGGCCCGGTGCAGTTGCCGGCGGCGGGCGTGCACGGCGTGAACCGCACCCGCTGGCTGCTGGACCGGGCGGCCGCAGCCGACGTGCCTGTCCGACTGCGCAGCCTGCGCTGAGCGCGGGGAGGAGCCCGCTACTCGCCGCGTCGACGGCGTAGTGCGGCGAGCGCCTCGGCGAGCAGGGCCTCCCCCTCCTCGGCGGTGCGCCGCTCCTTCACGTACGCCAGGTGGCTCTTGTACGGTTCGGCGCGGACCCGACCTGGCGGGTTCTGGGCGTCCCGACCGGCGGGTAGGCCACAGCGGGGGCAGTCCCACACGGGTGGCGGTTCGACGTCCGCGGCGATCCGGATGTCGACCCGATGGTCGTTACGGCACCAGTAGCTGACGTCCTGTCGGGGGGCGGGTTGGTGCCGCTCGTCCGGGCGCATCGGTGCGGACCCGACCCGGGCTCCCCGGATAACGTTGCCATTCGGCACGGCTGCTCGCTCCTGTCGTCGGAGGGGACCCGCCGTCTTCGGGGGTGGAGCGGCGGGCGACGCGGTGCAGCGGAGAAAAGCCTGCGCGCGGCCCGTCGAGTGACGAACCGCGCGCAGATTGTACGACTTACTGAGCCTGCTCAGGCGCCGCTGTTCATTTGGAGGCGCAGCCAGAGCCCGAGGCCGACGATCGCGGCGAACCAGACGACGCTCACCAGAACGGTGTAGCGGTCCAGGTTCTTCTCCGCGACCGAGGAGCCGGCGAGGCTGGAGCTGACGCCACCGCCGAACATGCTCGACAGACCGCCACCCTTGCCGCGGTGCAGCAGGATCAGCAGGGTGAGCAGAATGCTCGTGATGACCAGCAACACGATCAACGTGTATGCGAACCAGATCGGCATGGCTGGGGTCAGTTCCTCTCGTAGCGATCCTCGCCCGGTCTGATCGGGCACGGCGGCACCGACCGGCGGACGGGCGGTGTCAAGGATACCGAGCGATCAGCGGGCGAGGTGCTCCGGGAACCGGCAGATCTGAGCGAATTCCTCGGCGTCCAGGCTGGCGCCCCCCACCAGGCCCCCGTCCACGTCCGATTGGGCCATGATCGAGGCGATGTTGGACGCCTTGACCGAGCCGCCGTAGAGAACCCGAACCTGGTCGGCGGTCTCCTGGTCGAAGCGTTCCGCCAGTCGCTGACGCACCGCCCCGCAGACCTCCTGGGCGTCGTCCGGGGTCGCGGTCTTGCCCGTGCCGATCGCCCAGACCGGCTCGTACGCGATCACGACCTGCCGCACCTGCTCGGGGGTGAGCCCAGCGAGGCCCCCGTCGAGCTGGTCGGAGCAGTGCGCCACGTGGGTGCCCTGCTCGCGGACGTCCAGCCCCTCCCCCACGCACAGGATCGGCGTCAGGCCGTGCGTCAGCGCCGCCTTGACCTTGGCGTTGACCAGCACGTCGTCCTCGTGGTGGTAGGCCCGCCGCTCGGAGTGCCCGACCACCACGTACGTGCAGCCGAGCTTGGCCAGCAGCGGCCCGGAGATGTCCCCGGTGTACGCGCCGGACGCGTGCGGGGACAGGTCCTGTGCGCCGTAGCCGATCAGCAGCTTGTCCCCGTCCACCGCGGTCTGCACCGTGCGCAGGTCGGTGAAGGGCGGCAGCACAACCGTCTCGACGTCGGTGAGCTGCTTCTCGGTGAGGCTCGCCGCCAGCTTCTGCACCAGCAGGTTGGCCTCGAGGTGGTTGAGGTTCATCTTCCAGTTGCCGGCCATCAGCGGCCGGCGGGTGGTGCTCGACATTCAGTTCTCCAGGGCCGCGATGCCGGGGAGGGTCTTGCCCTCGAGGTATTCCAGGGAGGCGCCACCACCGGTGGAGATGTGCCCGAAGGACGACTCGTCCAGCCCCAACGCACGGACCGCGGCTGCACTGTCACCGCCACCGACGACGCTGAACGCGTCGGCCTTGGTGATCGCCTCGGCGATCCCCCGGGTGCCCGCCGCGAACGCCGGCATCTCGAACACGCCCATCGGACCGTTCCAGAAGATCGTCTTCGCCTGGGACAGCGCGGCGCTGAAGCCGGCCACCGTCTCCGGGCCGACATCCAGGCCGAGCCGGTGGCTCGGGATGCCGTCGACCCGCACCGTGTCGTGTGCCGCGTCCGGAGCGAACGCGTCCGCGACCACCACGTCGACCGGCAGCATGATCTTGCCGCCGGACCGCTCCAGCAGGTTGCGGCAGGTGTCGACCATGTCCTTCTCCAGCAGCGAGGTGCCCACCTCCAGGCCCTGGGCCTTGAGGAAGGTGAAGCACATCCCGCCACCGATGAGCAGCCGGTCGACAGTGGGCAGCAGAGCCTCGATCACGGCGAGCTTGTCGGACACCTTCGACCCACCGAGCACCACCACGTACGGGCGTTCGGGGTCACCGGTGAGCTTGGAGAGCACCTCGACCTCACGCAGCACCAGCCGGCCCGCGACGTGCGGCAACCGGGCCGGCACGTCGAAGACACTGGCGTGCTTGCGGTGCACGGCACCGAACGCGTCGTCCACGTACGCGTCGCCGAACGCGGCCAGCTGGTCGGCGAAGGCACCCCGCTCGGCCTCGTCCTTGCTGGTCTCACCGGCGTTGAAACGCAGGTTCTCCAGAAGGGCGACCTGACCGTCGGCCAGGTCGGCGACTGTGGAGCGGGCGGAATCACCGACGGTGTCGGTGGCGAAGTGCACCGGCGCGCCGAGCAGCTCACCGAGCCGCCCGGCGACCGGGCCCAGGCTGAACTGCGGGTCCGGAGCGCCCTTCGGGCGGCCCAGGTGCGAGCAGACGACCACCTTCGCGCCGGCCTCGACCAGCGCGCCGAGAGTCGGCAGCACCGCGCGGATCCGGCCGTCATCCGTGATGGCACCGGTCTGCTTGTCGAGCGGGACGTTCAGGTCGGCGCGCACCAGCACGCGCCGACCCGACACCCCCTCGGCGAGCAGGTCGTCGAGGGTCCGGATGCTCACAGCGACGAACCGACCAGCTTGACGAGGTCGACCAGGCGGTTGGAGTAGCCCCACTCGTTGTCGTACCAGCCGACGACCTTGACCTGGTTGCCGACAACCTTGGTCAGCGGCGCGTCGAAGATGCACGACGCCGGGTCGGTCACGATGTCGGTGGAGACGATCGGGTCCTCGTTGTAGACCAGGATGCCCTTGAGCGGGCCGTCCGCGGCGGCCTTCAGCGCGGCGTTGACCTCGTCCACGGTGGTCTCGCGACCCACGTTGACGGTGAGGTCGGTGACCGAGCCGGTCGGGATCGGCACCCGCAGGGCGTACCCGTCGAGCTTGCCCTTGAGGTCCGGCAGGACCAGGCCGATCGCCTTGGCGGCGCCGGTCGAGGTCGGCACGATGTTCAGCGCGGCGGCCCGGGCACGACGCAGGTCCGAGTGCGGCGCGTCCTGGAGGTTCTGGTCCTGGGTGTACGCGTGGATCGTCGTCATCAGACCGTGCTGGATGCCGAACGTGTCGTGCAGGACCTTCGCCATCGGGGCGAGGCAGTTGGTGGTGCACGAGGCGTTGGAGATGATGGTGTGCTTCGCCGGGTCGTAGGTGTCGTGGTTGACACCCATGACGACGGTGACGTCCTCGTTCTTCGCCGGGGCGGAGATGATGACCTTCTTGGCCCCACCGTCGACGTGCGCCTTGGCCTTCGTTGCGTCGGTGAAGAAGCCGGTCGACTCGATGACGACGTCGGCGCCGACCTCGCCCCACGGCAGCTTCGACGGGTCCTTCTCGGCGTACGCCTTGATGGTCCTGCCGCCGACGGTGATCTCGTCGGCGGTGGCCTTGACCTCGTACGGCAGGCGACCGAGGATGCTGTCGTACTTGAGCAGGTGGGCAAGCGTGGCGTTGTCGGTCAGGTCGTTCACCGCCACGACCTCGATGTCGGCGTCAGACGCCAGCACTGCCCGGAAGAAGTTACGGCCGATTCGGCCGAAGCCGTTGATGCCAACCCGGATGGTCACAGGTCCCATCTCCTCGCGTTCTGGTCCGCCGGCTTCAGACAACGGGCCGGCGGGAATGGTGTGCGCCGACCGTTGGAGCCGGCCGTCGACGGTTCATCTCGGCCACCCCGCCGCGCGGTCTGAGGACCTGACCGCCCGAGGCGGTGGGGCACGACGAGGAGTGCCGGTGTCGGCCCCCTTGCCGTACGCAGCGACCCTATCCGAGCGTGCGAGACCACGCTGCGCCGGGTCGTGCTCCCGGGCGCACCGTGCGGCCCCACCGTCCTATCAGACCACGAGCATGTCGGGCGTGACGGCTGCTTCCGTATCCGGGATGCCAAGGTCGCGGGCCCGCTTGTCGGCCAGCGCCAGGAGCCGGCGGATCCGCCCCGCGATGGCGTCCTTGGTCAGCGGGGGGTCGGCCAGGGCCCCCAACTCCTCCAGCGACGCCTGCCGGTGCTCCAGACGCAGCCGACCGGCGTCGGTCAGGTGGTTGGGCGCCTCGTCGGCGAGGATCTCCAGCGCACGGGTGACCCGGGCGGCCGCGGCGACCGCCGCCCGCGCCGAGCGGCGCAGGTTGGCGTCGTCGAAGTTGGCGAGCCGGTTGGCGGTGGCTCGCACCTCACGGCGTACCCGACGCTCCTCCCAGGCCAGCACGCTGGAGTGCGCGCCGATCCGGGTGAGCAGCGCGGCGATCGCGTCACCGTCCTTGACGACCACCCGGTCCACCCCGCGTACCTCACGGTTCTTCGCGGTGATGCCGATGCGTCGGGCCGCGCCGACCAGCGCCAGCGCCGACTCCGGCCCCGGGCAGGTGATCTCCAGCGCGCTGGAGCGGCCCGGCTCGGTGAGCGAACCGTGGGCCATGAACGCGCCCCGCCACGCGGCGACCGCGCAGCAGACGTTGGCCGCCACCACGTGCGGGGGCAGCCCACGCACCGGGCGACCCCGCACGTCGAGCAGGCCGGTCTGCCGTGCCAGGGCCTCGCCGTCCTTGACCACCCGCACGATGAAGTGGCTGCCCTTGCGCAGCCCACCGGAGGCCAGCACGTGGATCTCGCTGGGGTAGCCGTAGACCTCGGCGATCTCCCGGCGGAGCCGCCGAGCCACCGCCCCGGTGTCCAGTTCAGCCTCCACCACCACGCGGCCGGAGACGATGTGCAGCCCGCCGGCGAAGCGCAGCAGCGCGGCCATCTCCGCCCGCCGGCAGCAGGGCTTGGGCACGTCGACCCGACTCAGCTCGTCCTTGACCGCGGCCGTCATCGCCATTGTGCGTCCCCTCACGGACCTGTTCCGGCGTGTCGCCGGAGATTACGTACGTGTCTAACGATCGGCGCCCAGGACAGGCACCAGCGCGGCGCCCAGGGCAGCCGGATCATGGCGGGGAGTCCCGTCGACAACGGCGACGGGGGCGAGGACCAGGCGGGCACCCAGCGATTCTGCCGCACGTTCGACCGGTTCGGGGTCACCCACCGCCTTGGCATCGGCGAGCACAAGATCGACCTTGAGTTCGGGCAGGTACCAGTGCAGCGCCGCGAGATGATCGGCGACGGAGAGCCCGAGGGTCTCCTTCTCGGCGGCGAGGTTCAGCGTGACCAGCCGCCGGGCCGAGGTGGACACGATCGCGTCGGCCAACTGCGGCACCAGCAGGTGCGGAAGCACACTCGTGTACCAGCTGCCCGGCCCGAAGATCAACCAATCGGCCGCCCGGATCGCCTCGATGGCCTCGGCGCACGCCGGCGGGGCACTCGGGGTGAGGCGCAACGACTCAACCCGGCCGGTGGTGACGGCCACCTGGTGCTGGCCACTGACCGTTTGCACCTCGTCCGGGGCGGCCGGGTCGGCACCGCGTACCCGCGCCTCGATGCCGACCGGTTGGCGGGACATCGGCAACACCCGGCCCACCGCGCCGAGCATCGCGCCGGCGTGCTCCAGCGCGGCCACCGGGTCGCCGAGCAGCTCCATCAGGCCGCAGAGCACCAGGTTGCCCACCGCGTGCCCGGTCAGACCGTCGGTCCCGGCCGACGCCCCGTCGGTGCCGCGCAGGGCTGTGTCCGTGCCGCCCTGGGCTGTGTCCGTGCCGCGCGGGGCCGCGCCGTCCCGGTCCGGGTCGTCGCCCACCGCCGGGCCCGGGCCGGTCGCGCCGGATCCGGGTACGCCCACCGGTACGGCGGCGAAGCGGTGCTGGAACAGCCCGGCGCTGCGCCGGGTGGCCGGGTGGTCCCCGGCCAACGCCACCAGCGCCTGGCGCAGATCTCCCGGCGGCAGGCCACCCCGCTCGGCCCGCAGCCGGCCACTGGAGCCGCCGTCGTCACCCACCGTGACCACCGCGGTGATGTCGAGGTCGAGTTCGGGAGCGCAGTGGCGCAGCGCACGCAACGAGGCGGACAGGCCGTGCCCGCCGCCGAACGCCACCACCCGCCGGGCCGTCATTCCCGCCCCAGGTCGCGGTGCTGGGCGTTCGCCGCCAACCCGGAGTGACGCAGTCGGCTGGCCAACTCCTCGGCGATGGCCACGCTGCGGTGCTTGCCGCCGGTGCAGCCCACGGCGACCGTGAGGTACCGCTTGCCCTCCCGCTCGAAGCCGGTCGTGGTGGCGTTGACCAGGTCGGCGTACGAGGCGACGAAGGCGTCCGCACCCTCCTGACCCAGCACGTACGCGCTGACCGCCTCCTCCCGCCCGGTGTGCTCACGCAGCTCCGGAACCCAGTACGGGTTGGGCAGGAAACGGGCGTCCAACACGAAATCGGCGTCCGGTGGCAGGCCGTACTTGAAGCCGAACGACAACACGGTGACCCGCAGCCGGCGGGCGTCCTCGCCGCCGAACAGCTCCTCGATGCGGCGCCGGAGCTGGTTGACGTTCAGGTGGCTGGTGTCGATGATCACGTCGGCCTGGTCACGGGCCTCCTCCAGCAGGCCGCGCTCCACGGCAATGCCGTCGGCCAGCCGGCCGTCACCCTGCAACGGATGCGAACGCCGAACGCTCTCGAACCGCCGGATCAGCACCTCGTCGTCGGCGTCGACGAAGACCACCCGGGGCGAGAATCCGCGCTCCTTGAGCTCCCGGATCGCCCCGGCCAGATCGGTGGAGAAGGCCCGCGACCGCACGTCCAGCACCATTGCGGTACGCCGGGCCGCGCCGCCCGCCTTGAACGCCAGCTCGGCCATGTCCAGCATCAGGGCCTGCGGCAGGTTGTCCACGACGTAGTAGCCGACGTTCTCCAACGCCCGGGCCACAGTGCTGCGGCCACCCCCGGAGAGGCCGGTGACCACCACGAGGGTGGTCTCCGACTCAGCCGCCATCTGCTCGTCACCGGCATCCGGGCCGTCGATCCGGTCACCGGCTGTGCGCGCCTCGCTCACCCGTACCCCCAAGCCGTGGCGCCGCGGCCGCCCTCGGCCGCGATTGGTCAATCAGCGACTCTATCCCGCCGCCGGGTCGCGGCCCGGCACCCGTGGCCGGGCGGCGGCCGCGGACCGCTTCGAGGGTCGCCCTCCCGACATCCCGCACGCTTGATGACGATCAGTAGTTGTCAATACGCTCAACGTGATCGTCGCAGGTCAGACCGACATCTGTAGGGTGCGATGCACGACCTGGCGGACAAGAACAAGTACGTCGGCTTCCTGTTCATGCGAATCAGCCCCGAGTACTTCGCCCTCGGCCGCGAGGGCATCCACGAGATCTCCGCCGAGCACGCCCGCGACCTGGGCCGCTTCGCCAAGCAGCTCACCCACGTCGTCTGCACCGGGGTGAACGGCAAGTACGACCAGGTCACCATGGTCGAGGCCGACACCCTCGAGGAGATCAACGCGGCGGCCACCGCCTTCCGCATGGGCAACAAGGCCCGCTACATCGAGATCGTCGACATCGTGATGGGGATGAAGGCCCCGCCGCGCGGCCTGGCCAACCGGTCCAGCCAGCCCGGCTGACCGCGTCGCCCGTCCGGTCCGCCCGACCCGGGTGCGCCGGACGGGCGCTGTCGGGGTGGGCTCGTAGACTCCCCGGATGGCTTCTCCCACCGACCTGCGGGCCGAGGACGCGCTGCCGGTGCTGCGCCGGGTGTTCGGCTACGACGCCTTCCGCGGTTTCCAGCAGGACGTGATCGACCATGTGGTCGCCGGCGGCGACGCGCTGGTGTTGATGCCCACCGGTGGCGGCAAGTCCCTGTGCTACCAGATCCCGGCCCTGGTCCGCGACGGGGTCGCCGTCGTCGTGTCCCCACTGATCGCGCTCATGCAGGACCAGGTGGACGCCCTCACCGCGGTCGGCGTACGCGCCGGGTTCCTCAACTCGACCCAGACCCTGGACGCCCGGCGGCGGGTGGAGGCCGCCTTCGTCGCCGGCGAACTGGACCTGCTCTACCTGGCCCCGGAGGCGCTCGGCGTCCGATCCACCCTCGCCCTGCTCGACCGGGGCCGCATCTCCCTGTTCGCGATCGACGAGGCGCACTGCGTGTCCCAGTGGGGGCACGACTTCCGCCCCGACTACCTCGCGCTCTCGATGCTGCACGAGCGCTGGCCGCAGGTGCCCCGCATCGCCCTGACCGCCACCGCGACCAGCGCCACCCGCACCGAGATCGCGACCCGGCTCAAACTCGACGACGCCCGGCACTTCGTGGCCAGCTTTGACCGGCCCAACATCCAGTACCGGATCGTGCCCAAGCGGGAGCCCCGCAAGCAACTGCTGACCCTGCTGCGCGACGAGCACCCCGGCGACGCCGGCATCGTCTACTGCCTGTCCCGGGCCTCAGTCGACAAGACGGCGGAGTTCCTCAACGCCAACGGAGTCGCCGCGCTGCCGTACCACGCGGGGCTGGACGCGGGCACCCGCGCTCGCAACCAGCAGCGCTTCCTGCGGGAAGACGGCCTGGTCATGGTGGCCACCATCGCCTTCGGCATGGGCATCGACAAGCCCGACGTCCGGTTCGTCGCCCACCTCGACCTGCCCAAGTCCGTCGAGGGCTACTACCAGGAGACCGGCCGCGCCGGCCGTGACGGCCTGCCATCCACCGCCTGGCTGGCGTACGGGCTTCAGGACGTGGTCCAGCAACGCAAGATGATCGAGACGTCCGACGGCGACCTCGCCCACCGCCGCAACCTGGCCGCGCACCTGGATGCGATGCTCGCCCTCTGCGAGACGGTGCGCTGCCGGCGGGTCCAACTGCTCGAATACTTCGGCGAGACGTCGACGGCCGCCTGCGGCAACTGCGACACCTGCCTCACTCCACCGGAGTCCTGGGACGGCACCGTCGCCGCCCAGAAGTTGCTCTCCGCCGTCTTCCGCCTCGACCGCGAACGCAACCAGCGCTTCGGCGCCGGGCACTGCATCGACATCCTGCTCGGCAAGCAGAACGACAAGATCAGCCAGTACGGTCACGACTCGCTGACCGTCTTCGGCATCGGCTCCGAGCTCAGCGAGGCCGAGTGGCGGGGCGTGGTCCGGCAACTGCTCGCCGAAGGGCTCCTCGCCGTGGAGGGCGACTACGGCACGCTGGCGCTGACCGAGGCGAGCGCCGACGTCCTCGCTCGCCGCCGTACGGTCACCATGCGCCGCGAGCCGGAGAAGCCGGCATCGAGCCGCTCATCGAAGCCGCGCGGCTCGTCCACCGTCGTGGCCGAGCTGACCCCGGCCGCCGCGTCGCTGTTCGAGCGGCTGCGAGCCTGGCGCGCGACCACCGCCAAGGAGCAGGGCGTCCCGGCGTACGTCATCTTCCACGACGCCACGCTGCGACAGATCGCCAGCGACGCGCCCAGCACCCTGGCCGACCTGTCCCGGGTCAGCGGAGTCGGCGAGAACAAACTCGCCAAGTACGGCGAGCAGATCCTGACCGTCCTCGCCACTGACTGAGGCATGCCGAAGGGCCGGGCCCCGTGGTGGGGGTCCGGCCCTTCGGTGTGTGCTGGTGGTGTGTGGGTCAGCTGGTGGCGTAGCCGCGGGTGGCGATCCAGTCGGCGAGGTGCTCGACGGTGACCTCGTAGGAGGCGGTGTTCGCATCGGCGGAGTCGGCGATCTTCACCACGTTCCCGCCGTCGCGGTAACCCACGACGCTGATGTAGTGCCCGCCCTCGAAGGAGTGCACGCCGCCGTCGGTGTCGACGCTGGTGCCGGCGATGTTCGCGACCACAGCCCGGCCGTCGTCCACGGTCTTGACGATGTCGGCGCGCAGCCGGTCGGTCTGCTTACCGTCAGCGTTGGGGCTGGAGATCTCCACGCTGTGGTA
>NZ_VITD01000013.1:146400-203118 GCF_007827755.1 Micromonospora sp. CNZ322 | reverse complement strand
GATCACCGCCCACGCCTCGTCAGTCAGTTCACCACGACGTACCACCGACACATCGTCAACGATCAACCACACAAGATCGACAGGACATGCCCTAGGTGCGATGTTTCAAGACGGACGGCGGTTGATTGCTCCGCCTGGGTGACTCAGGCCGGGCCACCCGGACACATCGAACAAACGATCACCGCGAAGACCGAAGCCCAACCCTTAGATCATCCGCCCGCAGCGGCACAGCAGCTCAGACGATCAGCACCGAGTGCGACGCCAAGTTGGAGCGCTACCGCGCAGCCCTCGACGCTGGAGCCGACCCAGCGGTAGTCACCGGCTGGATCGCGCAGACCCAGGCCGAACGCGCCCGTGCGGAGGCAGACCTCCGCGCGAACACGAGCACCGCCCCGCGCAGGATGAGCCAAGCAGAAATCACGACCGTGGTGAACGCGCTCGGCGACATCACCGCCGTGCTCCGCGACGCCGACCCGGCCGACAAGGCCGAGGTCTACCGGCAACTCGGTCCCCGGCTGAACTACCAGCCTGAAACGCAAACGGTGCGCGCTGCAGTCGATCTCAGCGCACACCGTGGGCAAATCATTTGTGTCCGAGGGGCGATCGATACCGCGACCCCACCGTCGCTATGTACCGACGATGAGGTGGTAATCAACGGTCAGCACCCGGGACAGGGTGCTGTCGTCAGGCACCCGCCGGACACCGGTGAACGCGTCGCGGGTTGCACCGAGACGCTCCCACGCCGCTCCGACAGGTCGGCGGCCCATTCGACGATCTCCACGACGCGGCTCGATTCCCGAAACCACCGCCGCGATCGCGAGCAGTCCCGGCAGCGGATGGATCCGGCCGCCAGCGTCCCGTGGGTCCGGAACCCGGGCGAGGGCCTGCAGCAACCCTGGCGTGTCCTGTTCCGACAGCGGCAAAATTCGCCGCTGCACCGATCGCGACTCCTGCGTGACAAGGCGCCTTTGATAAACAGCGTAAGTCCCGGCTACCGGAACGGTAGTGATCGATGTCTTGACTCTGTGCGCCGCCCTGCTCATGATTTACTGCGGCGGTTCAAAAGTGAGGGTAGATGTGATGACGCAGGGAGATCCACCGGCAGGAGGCCCCACATCAGCCGTCACTCTCAGCGAGCTTGGACAAACTGGCCGACTCGCGCGCGCCGGTCGAGGCACGAGGGACTGGCTGACACGTAGGGCCCATCGACGGGAACTGAGTATCGCGAGCCTCGGTTCGGTGCTCCTCGCTGTCGCGATGATCTGGCTGATTCCGCCGTACGCGGTTCGCGTGGTGACTGCCGGCGCCAAGACTGTGCCGATCGCCGACCCGGCCCACACCATCGTCGGTGACGTGGGTGACCCGACGGCCCAAGCATGGCTGGTGGGATGGGGTGGCCACGCTCTCACCCACGGTCTGCGTGGCCTGTGGGATACCAACGCCTTTTATCCAGACACGTACGGCCTAGCCCTGAACGACAGCCTGCTCGGCTATGCCCCGGCAGGGCTGATAGGCAGCGGTGTAGTCGGCGCCGTGCTGCGCTACAACATCCTGTTCGTGCTGGCTTTCGCGCTCGCCTTCCTCGGCGGCTACGCGCTCCTGCGCCAGCTTGGCGCGAATAAGGTCGCCGCCGCGGTAGCCGGGGCCGCCCTCGCCTACGCGCCCTGGCGCTACGGCCACGACGGCCATTTGAATATTCTCTCCACCGGTGGTATCACTCTGGCCCTGGCGATGCTGGCACGCGGCCACGGACTCTCGTTCACCCGCGGCTACCTTGCCGAACGAGTCCGGCCGGGCTGGGCGTTCGCTGGTTGGCTGGTCGCGGCCTGGCAGGTCAGCCTAGGCTTCGGCGTGGGGCTGGGATTCGTATACGTCCTCGCCGCCCTCTGCCTGATCACACTGACAGCCTGGCTGATCCACCGCCCACGCCTTAGCCTCCGGCTGATCGTCGGTGATCTGATCGGCGGGCTGGTCTTCACCGCGGTGACCGGATACTTCGCGTACGCGTACAAACACGTGCGCGAGCTCAACCCAGATGTCACCCGGGACTGGGACTACGTCGCGCATTTCTCCCCGACACTGCGCGGGCTTCTCGTGGCGCCGCAGTCCTCGCTGCCCTGGGGCACCCTGCACAACGACGCCCGCACCGCACTCGGTGACGTACCGACTGAGAAAGTGCTGCTATGCGGGTATGCACTGTATCTACTGGCCTTCGCCGGCCTGTTCCTATCCCGCTGGTCACCGGTGCAACGGCTTCTGCTGCTGTTCGGGGCGGTCGTCGGAGTGTTGTTCGCGCTGGGCACGAACGGGCCGATCTACCGCCTGCTCTATCTTTACGTGCCCGGGTTCGATGGGTCCCGTACACCAGGCCGCTTGATCTTGTGGCCCACTCTCTGCCTGGCCATCCTCGCGGCTGGCCTGGTTACCCACCTGTACGAGGCGGCTCGCAGGGACGCCAAGCCGGAATGGTCGGTGAGAGCGGGACGCCTGCTGACCGTTCCGCTGCTGGTCCTCGTGCTAGCTGAGGGCCTACCTGACCTGGACCACCCCCAAACCCCAGCCAAACCGGCCGCGATGGCGCTAGCCTCCGCGCACGCTCCCATCATGGTGTTGCCGTCCAACGACGGTATCGACCTCCACGTCCTACTTTGGTCGACCGACGGTTTTCCCACCATGGTCAACGGTGCGGCCAGCTACACCACACCCAACCGTCAGGCGATCCGCGACGTTATGGCGACCTTCCCCAGCGAGGCGGCCTTAGATCGGTTGCACCAGCTCGGCATCCGCAGCGTCGTCCTGCTGCGCAACCGGGTCCAAGGCACCCCGTACGAACCACTGCTTAACATTCCCGACGTACCCGGCATCACCCGCCACGACGTCGGGCCAGACGTGGTTTACACCATCGATACCAACACGAATTGATGTTGAGCGTGTACTCGGGACACGAGGATCGTTCTGTCTGAACGTGAGGAGGGGTGAGCAGCCGCCGTGGATCGTCCCGGACGAACTCTGGGCCGAGATCGAACCACTGTTGCCACCCCGACCACCACGCCGGCACCGGTTCCCCGGGGTAAGCGCCTCGACGACCGCAGAGTGTTGTGCGGAATCCTGTTCATGCTTCACACCGCGATTCCGTGAAGGTTTCTGCCCCAGGAGTTGGGGTTCGGCTTTGGGAAGACCTGCTGGCGCAGGTTGCGGGACTGGAACGACGCCGGCGCATGGCAACGACTGCGCGAGATCCTGCTCGGCAAGCTGCGGGCCACCGATCAGCTGGACATGTCGAGGGCGGTGATCGACGGCTCCCACATCCGGGCGCTCAATGGCGGCCCAAAACCGGTCCGAGCCCGGTCGACCGCCGCAAGCCAGGCTCGAAACAGTTCGCCGACCTAGGCCGAGCGCTCGGCGACATTTCCACCGTACTGCGTGACGCCGACCCCGACAACAAAGCCAAGGTCTACAGGCACTAGGCCTCCGACTCACTTGCCAGACCAAAACGCAGACGGTGCGCGCTGGACCACCGTCGGATCGTCGGATATTCATCAACGTCCGCATGAAGGCCCCGTGGGCTTGGCGAGGACCCCTCAGCCCGCGTCGACGATTTCCACCGCGGGTGCGAAGTGGCGGACCGCCGCCTCAATGCTCGGGCGGTGCAGTCGCCAGAGGGTCGCCGGCCGGCTGTCGGCGAGGACGGCCGGCGGCACGTGCGGGACGAGCGCCCGGTTCATCCGCCGCAGGCCGCGCGAGCGCGCCGAGCCCGGCAGCGGCGGCAAGCCGGGGCGCCGCTGCAGCCCGACGTACGGGACCGTGGTCGGGCCGGCCTGTTGCGTCCACTGCACGACAGCCTCGATGTCGGACCACAGCACCACCGCAGTGTGTGAGGACGGCCAGAGCGAGGTTTGACCCAGAGTGACCCCGGCCGCGTCGACGCGCAGCGCCACACGGCAGCTGAGCACGCCCACGAGCCGCACGCGGTGCGTCGGCACCGGTCGGGCGACCTGATGCCCGCGGCGCTCCGATCCTCGCCCGGCTTTGTCCGGCCTCAGCGGGCCCGCTGAGGCCGACTTCTGACTGGCATGCTGGCCGCCAGATTGTCGGGGGGTTCGGCAGGATCGCCGGGGGCGGAACAACGGCGGTTGCAGGGGGTCGGCAACCAACGACGATCAAGTTGGCCGGAGTCGGCCGGCGCCTGTGGGTGTCCGCTGGTGCAGGCTGGTGCTGGCATATCGGCGGAGGTGCCGGACAGTCGCCGACGCCGGTCACGAGCGTCGGCGTCGTCCGCGCGCGGTGAGAAGAGCTGACATCCTGAGGAGGTGCCGTGTTCACCACCATTGCCTGGGCCACGGACGGTTCTGCGGAGGCGTCCGAAACACTGCCCTTCATGGAGGGTCTCGCGCCGGCCACCGGCGCGATGTTGATGATCAACGGCGTTCAGGAGGTCACTATCAGTCGGCCGGCGGTGTCAACGCCACTCGCCGACGCCCACGTCGCGGCGGTTTCAACCCGGTCCGGGGCGGAGTAGTCAGGACGGCCCGCATGGCCGAATCCGGGACCGGATCGCCGAAACGGCTCTGCGACGTCCTGCAGTGCCTGCGGGGACCTCGCCGAGACAGGCACGCAGCACGTCGGTAAACGGGGAACAAGTGGGCTGCGAACCCCACGCAGGTGCGTCCACGGTGGCGACCCTGGACGCACCTACGTGGGTTTCGTCGTGAGGCGGTCCGGACGAAACGGTGATCAGATTCCAACCAGTCGGACGCGGGCTCCGGAAGCCTCACGCCGCGGCGGACACCCTTAACGGAGCCCAGCCAGGAGGCCTTCTCGTGAAGGACAAGGAATGAACGACCCCCGACTGATCGACTCGATGCCGTGGCACTCCCGTCCAGCGAGCGACGTCGCCCACCACTTCGGGGTGGAGCCGGGCGTCGGGCATTCGGCGGTGGAGGCTGCGCGCCTGCTGGAGCGGTACGGTCCGAATCGGCTCGCCGAGGCACCGACGGTGCCGTGGTGGCGGGCGATCCTCCGGCAGTTCCAAGATCTGCTGATCATTATCCTGCTGCTCGCGGCGGTGGTGTCGTTGCTGGTGAGCCGCGAGTGGGAGACGCCGGCGGCTATCGCGTTCGTCGTGGTGCTGAACGCGGTGATCGGCTTCGCGCAGGAGTCCCGTGCGCAGGCGGCGCTGGATGCGTTGCGGCGGATGAGCGTCACGACGGCCACCGTGCGCCGCGACGGGCGGATCGTGCGGCTCGACGCCGCCGACCTGGTACCCGGCGACGTGATCGTGGTCGAGCCCGGCGACCGGGTGCCGGCGGACGGCCGGTTGCTGCAGGCGACGTCCCTGGAGATCCAGGAGTCGATGCTCACCGGCGAGGCGCAACCGGTGGTCAAATCGACGCCGGTCGAGGTCGACGAGGCTGCCGCCCTCGGGGACCGGGTGAACACCGTCTACATGAACACGGCGGTCACCCGGGGTCGCGGCGAGGTGCTGGTCACCGCGACGGGCATGCGGACCGAAATGGGTCGCATCGCAGACATGCTGCACGGCGCGCAGGCCGGGCAGAGCCCGTTACAACGTCAGATCGACGCGTTGAGCCGCACACTCGCGATCATCGCCGCGGTCGTCATCGCCGTCGTGTTCATCCTCGGGCTGGTACGCGGGCAACAGTTCAGCGCCCTGTTCGTCACCGCAGTCTCGCTCGCTGTCGCGGCCATCCCTGAAGGACTGCCCGCAGTGGTCGCGTTCACGCTGGCCATGGGCACCGGCCGGCTGGCCCGGCGGGGCGCCATCGTGAAGCGGCTGGCGTCGGTGGAAACGCTGGGCAGCACCACGCAGATCTGCACCGACAAGACGGGCACACTGACGCTCAACCAGATGACCGCCCGGGAGATGCTGCTCGCCGGCCGCCGCTTCACAGCATCCGGCCAGGGCTACGCGACCGACGGACGGATCCGCACGACCGACGGGTCACCGCTGCCGGACACGCTCAACCACGCGCTGCTCGCCATGGCGTTATGCAGCGACGCCGTACTGCGCGACGGCGACGTGGTCGGCGACCCCACCGAAGGCGCCCTGGTGGTCCTCGCGGAAAAGGGCGGCATCGACGTCGCGGCACTACGCGCGGAACGTCCCCGGGTCCTGGAGATCCCGTTCGACTCCGACTACAAGTTCATGGCCACCTTCCACCACTGGACCGACGACCAGGACGAGGAGGTGGTGCGCTGCTTCGTCAAGGGCGCCCCGGACGTGCTATCCGCCCGCGCCGACCGCTATCTGGGCGAGTCCGCCATCGTGGCATTCGACGCCGCCGCACAGGCCAGATACGAGCGGGTCAACGGGGAACTGGCCGCGCAGGGAATGCGGGTGATGGCCATCGGCGTGGAGGACTTTCCGGCCGCGGGATTCGACCCCGTGGAAGACCCGAAGGACATGCTCGACCGGGTGGTGCTCGTCGCCCTCGTCGGTATCGTCGATCCGCCGCGTCCCGAGGCGCGCCAGGCCATCGCCGAGTGCCGCAGCGCCGGCATCCGGGTGCGGATGATCACCGGAGACCACGCCGTCACGGCCGCGGCCATCGCCGGGGAACTCGGCATCCCCGGGCAGGCGGTGACCGGGGCCGACCTAGACGCGATCGACGACGACGCCCTCCTCGCCCGCCGGCTGGACGACATCGGGGTGATCGCACGGGTCTCACCCAGTCACAAGATGCGGATCGTGCGGGTGTTGCAGGACCGCGGCGACGTGGTCGCGATGACCGGCGACGGCGTCAACGACGCCCCCGCGCTGCGCAAGGCCGACATCGGTGTCGCGATGGGATTGACCGGCACGGAGGTGACCAAGGAAGCCGCGACAATGGTGCTGACCGACGACAACTTCGCCACCATCGTCGCCGCTGTCCGCGAGGGCCGTGGGGTGTATGCGAACATCGTCAGCTTCACCCGCTTCCAAGTCTCCACCGCGCTGGGTTTCGTCGCGACGTTCCTGATCGCGTCGCTGACCGGCATCGCCGGCGGCGCCCCGTTCACCGCGCTGCAGATCCTGTTCGTCAATCTGGTCATGGACGGACCACCCGCGATGTCACTCGGTGTCGAACCGGTCAGCGCGGACGCCATGAGCCGGCCGCCGCGACCCCGTCACGAACGGATCCTCAACCGGCAGCGGCTGCTACGGATCGGGCTGGCCAGCACGGTGATGGCCGCCGGCACCCTCGCCGTGCTGGCGTGGGCCCCCGGACCCGCCCCCACCACCGCCGGCCAGGCCAGCGTCGCCGGCACCATGGCGTTCGTGACATTCGTGTTCTTCCAGGCGTTCAACCTACTCAACGTCCGGCACGACACCCGCAGCGCGTTTCGCCGTGAGACCCTCGAAAACCGGTCGGCGTTCGTGGCCACCGCGACCGTGGTCGCCTTGTTGGTGCTGCTCGTGGAGATGGACGTCCTGCACGGCTCGTTCACCACCACCGATCTGACGTCCGGACAGTGGCTGACCTGCGCCACGGTCGGCGCCACCATCCTGATCGCCGGTGAGCTGGTCAAGGGCGTCCTGCGCCGCCAGGCCCGGCAGGCACGCCGGCAGACCACGGAGGTTCCCGCATGAGCAGCGAGCCCCTTTCCCGGTGGGGCCGTGGCTAGTCCGCGAGCCGGCCTGGAACCCGAAACTGCTGGCCCAGACGGAGTCGGTATTCGCCCTCACGAACGGCCATCTCGGGCTGCGCGGCAACCTCGACGAGGGCGAACGGCAGTTATCTCAACGGCGTCTACGAGCAGCGCCCGCTGCGGGTGTCACCGGCCGGCCGGCGGGCGGGTTGCGGATCGGCAGCACCCCGCTGGTGTCCTTCACCCAGCGGGCGGTCGCCGCGATCGACTACACGGTCGAGGCCGTTGACTCGAATCTGCGGATCACCGTGCAGTCGGGTCTGATCGCCAACGAGGCCCAGCCGCAGGCCTCCGGCGATCCCCGCGTCGCCGCCGTTCTGGACCGGCCCCTGGCCGCCGTGGAACAGGACACCCGAGCAGCACGGCGCGGTGCCGCTGCACCGCACCGGGCCAGCGGCGTGCTGATCGCGGCCGGCATGGACCGCGAGATCACCCGGCGGGGCGACTACGACGAAGAAGCCGACGTCCGCGAGGGCTGGGCCCGCACCACCGTGGTCACCGTCTTACGTGCTGGCCAGCAACTACATGTCGTCATATATCTCGGGTACGGGTGGAGCGCGACCGCTCGCCGCAGGCGCTCCCCGATCAGGCCGCGGTCCGCTGCCGACACGTTGCGCTGGCGGCGCAGCGCTCTCGGCCTGGCGCGGCGGAGGGCCCGCACGCTCGGACTGTCCGGGGCGGCGTTCCCCTGGCGGACCATTCGCGGCGAGGAATGCTCGGCGTATTGGCCGGCCGGCGCCGCGGCGCTGCACCTCATCGCCGTCGTCGCCCGGACGGTCGACCTCTAACGGCAGGTCGCCTGTGATGCCTGTGTGGAAGGCGACTGCGGGTCGTCGGCCGTCGTCGAGGGCTTGGCGGGCTGCGCCAGCATCCCGGCGTGCTGGCCTTGGCGCCGCGGCTGCCCGCCGGCGTCACCCGGCTGAGGTTCCGGATCCGGCACAGCGGCCTGCGCCTGCGCCTGCGCGACGGCTCCGATGCCCGGTTGCCGGTGCTGGTCTACGGCGAGCGGGTCGACGTCGGCGCCGCCGTACCCCTCGGGCCGGTACTGCCCGAGCCTCGGCAGCCCGCCGGACGAGCCCTCGACTCATGGCATCGCCGTCTCACGACACGTCCGGCGACGTGACGTGAGGCACGACCATGATCGGCCGGTGCGCGTGGTGCACGGTCGCCACGGCCACACTGCCGAGCAGGGCTTCGCGGACCGCGGATCTTCCGCGTGAGCCCACCACCACCAGCGCCGCCCGCCGGTCCCGCGCGTGGCCGGCCAGCGTTTCGGCCACGGCTCGCGCCGCCGTGGCGTGGCGCCCGTGCGCCGCGAGCGGGATCACGTCATGGCTGCCGGCGGACGGCGTGTGCTGGTCGCCCTGATTGACGCTGGCTAGCTCCACGATTCGCGTGGGGAACAGCCGTGCCGCCGCGGCGAGGGCCGCCTGTGCGCCGGCGGAGCCGTCCCAGCCGATGATGATCGGGCCGTCGGTCACGTCCGCCCGCTCCGCCATGAGCAGTGGGTGGGGGACGACGAGCACGGGGCGTGCGGCGTAGTGCACGACCATGTCGGAGACGCTGCCCAGTACGGCTTTGGCGCCGCCCAGCCCGCGGGAACCGACCACGATCAGGTCGGGGTCGAGTTTCTCCGCGACCTGGGTGAGGTGCACGCCCTCGCCGCCGTAGGTGCGTTCGACCAACGTGTGCGCGTCCCAGTCGGCGGCGACGGCGAGGGTGGCGCCCATCGCGGCGAGGCGGTGTGCCTCGCTGGCACCTTCCCGCTCGATGGCGTCGACGAACTCGTTGACGGCGGCGGCGCCTTTCCATAGCCGCTGACGCAACGGCTCGCTCCCGAACGGTGGTGTCCAGAGGTGACCGATCCAGGCCTGCGCCCCAGGGAGCAGGGCGGCGCCGATCTCGATGGCCGCGCTGGCCGATTGTGATCCGTCGTAGCCCACCAGGATCCGGGTGGTGGGCGTCTCGGACATCGATCCTGAACTCGGCTGTACGGTAACGGTCATTTCTGTGCTCCTCATCCAGGTGGAATCGGGGTGCATGCGGCAATCGTGCGGGCCACACGGTGGCGTTGTCTGCCCCCAGCCTGTTCCCGGGCCTCGTCAGGTCGCCTGTTCAGGGTGGACGATCATCACCGGGCAGTCGGCGTGGTGCAGTAGCTGCTGACCGACCGATCCGAGCAGGCTGCCGACCAACGCGCCGTGGCCGCGGCTGCCGACGATCAGCAGAGTCGCCTCGCGGGACACGTCGATCAAATTCTTCGCCGGGCTACCGGGGCCGATGAGGGTCTTCACCCTCACTGCGGGGTACTTGTCCCGCCACGGCGCGAGTGTCGCTTCGAGGTCGCGGGCCGCGTCTCGCGAGGCCGCGTCCGGGTCGTAGGGCAACGGTGGCATACCCATTTCGTACGGTGGCGTCGGCACCGGGTAGCTGCGAACGGCGAGCAGCCCGCAACCGCGCCGCTGCGCCTGGTCGAATCCCAGTGCGAGGGCGCGCTGCGCCGAGGCCGAGCCGTCGACGCCGACCGTGATCGGACCGGATGGGGTTTCGCGTCGGCCGCCACGGACGATCACGACGGGACAGGTCGCGTGGGTGACGACCTGCTGGCTGACCGAGCCGAGCAGCAGGCTGGCGAAGCCGCCGCGTCCGCGGTTGCCGACCACGAGCATCGCCGCGCTGCGAGCAGCGTCCAGCAGGATGGAGATCGGGTCGCCGATCACCGCGGCGCCGGAGACCTCGATGCCCGGTTCGCAGGTGCGGGCCTCGGCGGCGGCCGCGGCTGCCATCTGATCGAACTGCTGCGCGATGACGTCCGGCAGTTCTGCCACGCCGTCGAACGCTTCGGCCGGCCCGTTCCACGTGTAGGCGGTGAGGATCTTCAATGGGACGCCGTGGAGGCGGGCCTCGGCGGCTGCCCATCGCACTGCGGTCCTGCTCTGCTCGGAGCCGTCGCTACCGACGACGATGTCGGGATGTCTCATCTCTGCCTCCAGATCGGGCAACGGTTGTGGGTGTTTCGTTGCGACGAACGATGTCCGACGGTGGTCGTCGCCACCGGTTGCTGGGCGAGCGACTCCCGGGTGCCTTGAAGGGTTGCGGTTTGCGTCGTGCCGCCCGACGCGACGGGTTCGAGGCCGCCGTTGGTTCCCCAGCCAACGGTTGGTATGTGACGTGTGTCAGGGCAGCCGTGGGGTGTAGCCGCCGCGGTCGAGGACGTCGTTGGAGCCTTCGAAGATGGGGAAGATCCGGCTGTCGCGTAGCGCCTTGGCTGCCGGGGAGTCGGCCATGTAGGCCTGTCCGCCGAGCAGTTGGAAGACCCGGTTGGCGGCGTACCAGTAGAACTCGCTGCCGGCGATCTTGGCGCCGGGTACGGTCAGGGCGAACCCGGCGAGTTTGCGGCCGGCTGCCAGATCCGGCAGGAACCGGGCTTTCTGGTCGTCGGAGCCGAACAGGTGGATCGGTTTCATGCCGATGGACTGGTGCACTCCCATGACCACGGACAGGCTGGCGTCGTAGCCGCCGAATTCCTCCATCACCCGGCAGTAGCCGGTCTGTGATAGTCCCTGCCCGCCGTATGCGGGTGCCACATACAGCCCGAGCAGGCCGCGATCGCCGAGACCGCGCACGATGTCGTCGCCGATCCACCGCTGCTTTTCGACCTTGTCCGGGTCGTAGGTGGTGTCGAGGAAGTCACGGGCGTCCGCCATCAGGGTGTCGACGCGGCCCTGCGCGTCAGGGCCGAGCCGTGGGTACGGCATCACCATCGTCGCGGGCAGCCGGCCGGTGAACAGGGCCTTGCCGAACGAGGGCGGCGGGCCGGTGGCGTCGGGGCCGGTTTCTGCCGGCTCGGCTGCCGGGGCGGTCACCGCGGTCAGGTCGCCGGCGGGCGGCGCGTTGCGCCGGGCTCGGGTGGTGGCGCCGCGACGGTGGGACTGCCGGGCCCGGACGATCGCGACGGGGCTGGCCGCGTGGTGCAGGACATCCTGGCTGGTGGAACCGAGCAGCAGGCCACCGAATCCGCCGCGGCCGCGGGACCCGACGACTGTCAGCGTCGCACCGGCCGATTCGGCGATCAGGACGGCGCCCGGCCGGCCGTGGACCAGTCTTTCCAGCACCGGCACGTTCGGGTACTTGTCGCGGTATCCGGCCAGCGCGTCGGTCAGCATCCGGGCACGGCCTTCGGGTCCGTCGGGCGCGGCGACCGCGGTGCGGTGGGCGTGGACCCCTACCACTCCTGTTCCGTGCAGGGCGGCGTGGGCGAAGGCGAAGTCGACGGCCAGGCTTGACAGGTCCGAGTCGTCCACGCCCACCACCACCTGGCCATGGGCAGGGTCAGACGTGCCGGGGCTGTGGCCGGCGTCGCTGTCGCGGACGACGATGACCGGGCAGGCAGCGTGCGCGGCGGTCTGCACGCCGACGGATCCCAGGAGCAGGCCGGTGAATCCGCCCAGGCCGCGGTGGCCGACGACCACAAGGTCCACGTCATGGGAAGCGTCGATCAGTGCCGCCGCGGGCACGTCCGCCGGCAGGTCGGTGCTGACCTGAAGGGTAGGTGCGGCGGCTCGGGCCCGGTCGGCCGCGGCCGACAGGATCTGTTCGGCGGC
The DNA here is from genome assembly GCF_007827755.1 of Micromonospora sp. CNZ322. Taxonomy (NCBI): domain Bacteria; kingdom Bacillati; phylum Actinomycetota; class Actinomycetes; order Micromonosporales; family Micromonosporaceae; genus Micromonospora; species Micromonospora sp. CNZ322. The sequence goes on along the minus strand of NZ_VITD01000013.1, from coordinate 190,864 downwards.
GTGCTGGAGTCCGGCGTCGGGCGGGCCTACCGCCGGTGGTCCCATCAGTTCGTTGGTCAGCGGCCATTGGAACGCGTGCACGATCCGCAGCGGACGGTGCCGGGCGACGGCCTCACGGGTGGCCCAGTCCAGGGCGTGCAGGCTGAGTGGAGAGCCGTCGACGCCCACCACGATCGCGGCGGCCAGGTCACTGGTCATGATCTGTTGCTCCTTCCGGAGGCGAGCGGCTGGGTGTCGCCGGGTGTGACATCCTCGAGGGCGATGCCGGGGTCAGCGAGCCGGGCGAGGTCGACCGGCTTGCTGCTGCGGATCAGGTTCTCGATCTGCGGTGTGACGTCCCAGACGTTGACGTTCATGCCGGCCATCACCCGCCCGCCGGCGGTCCAGAACGCGATGAACTCCCGCTTGGCGAGGTCGCCGCGCACCACGACGGTGTCGTAGCCGCCGGAAGGGGCGTAGCCGGTGTACTCCATGCCCAGGTCGTACTGGTCGGTGTAGAAGTAGGGAAGCCGGTCGTAGACGACCTCGGCGCCCAGCATGGACCGGGCGGCGGCCGGACCAGAGTGCAGCGCCATGGCCCAGTGCTCGACCCGCAGATGCGTGCCGTACACAGGGTGGTAGGCGTTGGCGATGTCCCCGGCGGCGTAGATACGCGGGTCGCTGCTGCGCAGCGCCTGGTCGACGACGATGCCGTTGTCGACGGTCAGTCCCGCCTGCTCGGCGAGCGCGACGTTGGGTTGGACCCCGACGCCGACGACGACCGCGTCGGCTGGCAGTTCGGTGCCGTCGTCCAGCACGACAGCGGATACCCGGCTCTCGCCGCGGAAGGCCCGCACGGTGGCGCCGAAGCGGAAGGTGACCCCGTGGTCGCGGTGCATGTCGGCGAAGACCCGGGCGATGCCCGGCCCGAGCACCCGCAGCAACGGCAGTTCGGAGTGTTCCACGACGGTGACGGTGGTGCCGTGCTGTCGGGCGGCGGCGGCGACTTCCAACCCGATCCAGCCGGCACCGACCACCACCAGGTGGCCGCCGTCGGCGAGCGCGGCCGCGATCCGGTCGCTGTCGGGCAGGGTCCGCAACGACAGCACCCCGTTGAGGTCGGCGCCGGGGACGTCCAAGCGGCGTGGTGTCGCACCGGTGGACAGCAGCAGCGCGTCGTAGCCGATGCGCTGACCGTCGCCCAGTTCGGCCTGCCGGGCTGCGCGGTCGACCGCGGATACATGGACGCCGGTTCGCAGGTCCACATCATGCGCGGCGTACCAGCCGGGTTCGTGCACGAACACCGACTCCCGCTCGGCCGTTCCGAGCAGCAGACCCTTGGACAGCGCCGGCCGCTCATAGGGCCGTTCGGGTTCTTCACCGAGCAGCACGATCTCGCCGCCGAAGCCGGTCTCCCGGAGCGTCTGCGCGGCCTTCGCCCCGGCCAGCCCTGCCCCGACGATCACGAACACGTGTGTGTCTTTCATCGACTTCTCTCCTTGCGATGCGTCGTCGTGGCTCGGTCTTCGGTGGCTAGGGCAGCGGTGCGTTCACGGGCCAGCGGCGGCGCCCGCGCTGGTGATGACGCTGGTAGGAATCGGGCAGGTCGGGGTTCACCCAGTTAGCCGGAGTCGGCATCGTTCGTTTGGCGACGGTGAGCAGCAGGGCCGCGTCCTCCAGGGCTGTCACCGAGTGTCGAACGTCGGGCACGATGAGTAGTTGACCGGTCGACACGTCGGTGGTGTCATCGCCGGCCGTGACCCGCACCCGCCCGCGTAGCACCTGCACGGTCGCCTCGCCCGGGTGGTCGTGCTCCTCGATCCGCTGGCCGCAGGCCAACGCGATCACGCTTTGGTAGAGCAGGTGCGGACGTCCGCCATCAATGGTGCGCATGTTGCGGCGGCTCGACGCGTTGAGCGCGCGGCTCAACAGTCCATCGACGAGCGCCGTCAACGGCCATTTCTCCATCACCAGCTCCTATCCGTGCGGCAAGGCGTCAACGCCGGCGGTCGACGGTTTCGCCGCACACCGCCGGTCGTCGCGGTGGCGCCGGGATCGGCGTGACCGCGCTGCTCGGGCGGTCTCCGGTGCCGGCTGCGGGTGCCGCCCGGTGAGGGCGGTGAAGACGCCGGTGAGTTCCAGGACGCGGCGGACTTGGCGCTGCGGGTTGACCACCGTGTAGCGGTGTCCCCGGCTGACGGCGGTGTTGCGGCCGACCACCAGCGCGCCGATACCGGCGCAGTCCAGGAACGTCACCCGGGCCAGGTCGACGACCACGGCGATGCGGTCCGGTGTCTGCAGGGTGTCCTGAAGAGCTGATACCAGCGCGTCGACGGCGCCCATGTCCACGTCGCCGGCGAGGGCAAGCGTGACCAGGCGGTCGTCACTGTGATGTCGAGTCAACGAGAAACGCATGAAGGCCTCCGGGCGGTGTGCCGATGTCCTGTCGCGTGCATCGTCGTGCGGTGGCGCTCGTCGTCGGTGCCGGTGGTGTCAGCCGGTCTGCCTGCGCTGGCACGGCACGCAGAACCGGGCATGCGGCAGGATCTCCAGTCGTTGCAGCGAAATGTCGGCCGTGCAGCGTTCGCAGCTGCCGTAGCTACCCTCGGCCATGCGACGCAGCGCGTGAGCGGTGTCGGACACCGCCTGGCGGGCCGACGCGATGAGCGCGGCGAGAGTGTCGTGGTCGTAGCCGCCGTGGCTCCGCTGCCGGCTGCGCACGGTGAGCTCGGCGAGTTGGTCGGTGCTCCGTTGGAACTGCTCCTCCAAGCTGGTGCGGAGCAGGTCGATCGGATCCTGCACGGTGCTGGTCACCTCAATGGTCCTTTCACAGCTCGAGTAGCGGCTACGGATGCCAACCACCGCCAGACCGGCTGGGTGGGTGTGGCACTGCCACGGTGCGGGCGGTGGCCATCTACGGTGACTTCCGCCCGGGGTGAAGGGCTGCCGGCTCAGCGCATAGACGGCGCGTGGCGCGGCGTGGACACGTGCTCGACGTTCCACAGCCGAGTCCCGCCACTGTCATGATCGCCGGTCGATGTCGGATGCGACCGGCGCGTCCCGGGGCAACCGGGCGGTCGAACACCGTTCCTCGGGACGGCCGCACGCGGCCCGCTGCCAGGGTCAGCATGTGACTTGTCACCGTCGGCCTCCCGGCTCGTTCCAGAACAACCACCGTCTGTCCAGCCTGTGCCGCCCTGAACGCGATGGCAGCGGGCCGCACCGGTCAACACCAAGGCGCGTGGTTGCCGACCGTCCGCAAGCACGGGACCCTCAGCACCCGGTCCTGAGTGCCACCGCCCGGGATGCGACCCCGACAACGGGTACGGCCTAACCAGGTCCGCCGCCCGCACGGCCAATCATCTCGAGGTGGTTCGCTGCCGCCTGGGTGACAAGCGTGAATCAGCTCGGCTGCAGGGTGGCTTCGACGCTGATCCGAGCACCGGCGAACAGCCGTGAGACGGGGCACAATGCGGCTTCGTCGTCCACTAGCTTCTGAAAGCCTGCCGCGTCGAGCCCGGGCACCCAGCCGTCCACGCGCAGCGTGGAGGAGACGATGGTCGGTACGCCGTCGACGTCGTCCAGGGTCACCGTTGCCGCGACGTTGAGGCGATCCGGTGGCGTGTGGGCCTTGCCGAGCAGCAGCGTGAGTGCCATCGCGAAGCAGGACGAGTGAGCGGCGCCAACCAATTCCTCGGGACTGGTCTTGCCGCCGGGCGTCTCCGTGCGCGCCGCCCAGGTCACGTCCAGCCCGTCGAGTGCGTCGCTCCCCGAGCGGATCACTCCGCCGCCGGCGGTCAACGAGCCTTCCCAGGTCGTTTCTGCGGTTCGTTGGGCAATACTCATCTGCGACTCCTCAAGTATCGATGCGGTGACGGGTGACGGGGCTGCGCGGCATGGAACTGCTGGATCGTGGCCACGTGGCCCTCGTTCTGCCCTGTTCATGGACACTGCTCTGCAGCGACGACCGCCGGCCGGACGACTCTGTTATCGAGCCGACGTCGCCTCGATCACCATCAATGATTGCCGTCGGTCCGGTCCGGCACAGGTGCCGTCGCCGGTCAGGTCGGGTGCCGCAACTTGCCGATGCTCGGCATTACGGCGCTCACGACACCGCGGCGCGGGCCAGCGAATCGGACGGTCGCCTACACCACCAATCCCGTCAGCCTCTGGCCGGCCAGCCCTCGTCGGGTCTGCCGACACCGCGTGGACGTGGCCGGCACACGGAACTCGCACCCGATCATCGCTCGCGTATCGCGCGGAGCCGCCGGACCGATCCCCCGCCGCGGTGATCGGCCTCCGCCTGGCCCCTTCCGGGGAGACACCACCAGGTCGAGCTGATGCCGGGGTAGGGCAACCATGGCGCCCGGCGTTGCCGGGACCCGGCAATCTGTCACCGCGCTAGGTGCTGGCCACACACCTGTCCCGCGATGAGGGCATGGCGCGAGCATTGCGACGACACCTCGCACCGCGGTCCGTGTGGCAATCCGCGACCGATTTCCATCGAGGAGGACTGACCTATGGAAAGGCAGGTAAGGCTCCGCCGGGTCTACCATGATCCCTCACCCGATGACGGCGCCCGGGTGCTGGTCGACCGGTTGTGGCCACGCGGTCTGACCAAGGCTGCGGTCCATCTCGATGAGTGGGTGAAGGACATCGCGCCGTCCACGCCGCTGCGCCGCTGGTACGGCCACCGACCGGAACGCTTCACGGAGTTCCGGGACCGCTACCTGGTCGAACTCCGCGACGCCCGACCAGCAGCCGCCCTCGACCGGCTCCGGGAACTGACCCGCGCGAGGACCGTCACGCTGCTGACGGCCACCCGAGACGTCGAGCACAGCCAGGCAGCCGTCCTCAGTGACCTTCTACGCGGCGCCCGAACAGCCCGTGACCCGGCGCCGAAGGTGCCTGGTTCGACCCCACGCCGCCGCCGGGTGAACGTCGGCGGTCCGCCGCATACGAACGCTCAGGAGGCCTGAGTATGAGACATGAGGCGACGGCGGTCGACCGGCTGCCTGCTGTCGCGTTCACCGACGCTGCTACCGCAGCCGGGAAGGCGCCGTCGATCCTCAACACCCAACCGTGGCTGTGGCGGGTACACCCGGAACGGCTGGACCTGGTCGCCGCCCGCAGCCGCCAGCTGACGGCCGGAGACCCTCAGGGCCGGCAGCTGATGCTCAGCTGCGGGGCCGCGCTGCACCACGCCCGGATCGCACTCGCCGCTGACGGCTGGTCGGCGCACGTTACCCGGTTCCCGCAAGCAAACGATCCGGACCTGCTGGCCACGCTCGTGGTGTACGGCCGGACGCCGGTGACGATGGAGGCGCTGCGCCTGGCGCACGCGATACGCATCCGGCACACCGACCGGCGGCCGGTGAGCGAGCGGTCCATACCCGAGGTGGGGTTGCGGGCCGTCGCGGCCGCGGCCTGCGCGGAAGGCAGCCTGCACATCCTCTCCTCCAACAACGTGGCGGAGCTGGGTTCCGCGGCAGGCCGGGCCGCGGCGGTGGAAGCCGGCGACCCGCAGATCGCCGCGGAACTGACGTACTGGACCGGCCACGCCCAGCTGTCGGGCGCCGGCCTCCCCGACAGTGTGCTGCCCGAGCACCCCACGCAGACCACCGTGCCCAGTCGCGACTTCGGTCGGCCCGGGACACTGCCGGTCGGCGGCGGGCACGACCGGACCGCGGTCTACGCGCTGCTGTTCGGCGACGGTGACGGACCGCAGGACTGGCTGCGTGCCGGAGAGGCGCTGTCGGCGGCCTGGTTGACCGCGACCACCATCGGCGTGTCGGTGGTGCCGCTCAGCGGTGTCGTCGAGGTCGCCGCCAGCTGGCACACCCTGTGGCACCTACTCGCCGGCCTCGGCCACCCGTACCTCGCCCTGCGGCTGGGGATCGCCGATCCGGAACAGCACGGGCCGCCACCGCGAACACCGCGGCTTGCTGTCACACAGGTGATCGACACCTCCGCGGTGCCCTCGGACCAGCTCTGATCCCACGCGCACCGGGGGTGTCGCCACTCATCGACACCAGATCTCTTGGCCCTCGACGCGTTTCACCCGAGTTGCGTAGGTGGGTAGCCGGGTTCAGCGGTAGCTCGAGTTAACCCGTCCCGCTCAACCGTTACGAAGGCGACCGATGGGAGATCCTGCGATGCAGTACGCACGCGACGGCGCGATGTCCGCTCTGGTCCTTGGTTTCTTCGCGTCCTGCTGGTTCGGGTGGGCGCAGGAGAAGCCCCCGCCGGTGTGGCGGTCACCGCTGATCGTGGGCGCGGCGCTGAGTCTGATCGTCGCCGTGGTCGGTGCGGCGTTCGGCATCGCCGCGGTAGGCGCCGCAGTGATCGCCCTCTGCGGAGGCGGCGAGCACATCGCGGCGCGGGTCTGCCTGGTGGTAGGCGTGCACTTCTGGCCGATGTCACCGGTCCTGAAAAGCCCGTCCCTGGTGGCGCTGGGGGCGCTGTTGGCTGGTGTCGCGGTCGGAGCCGTCCTCGTCTCCCGAACTACCGCCGTCGCCACCAGTGCCATCACGGGTGCGGGGGCCGGGCTGGCCCTGCTCGGCTTCGCCAGCTGGGCTGAGCTCTCGGCCATCGCGTAGTCCGAGCGAGCCGGAACTGCGACTACGCCGCCGACCCGCTCCACCCGTGAGTTCGGCGCGTTCAGGCCGTGGTAGCCAATTGGGCGGTCGCGCGCTTCGGCGTGGCGCGCCACTGTTCGGAGCCGAAGACCTCGTAGCGGATCTGGCCATCGCTGATCCCGCGGCGGTGCAGCCCAGCCCGGACGCTCTGCATGAACGGCACCGGGCCGCACATGTAGACCTCGGAGCCGGGGTGCAGCGGGATGACGTCGGTGTCGACGAAACCGTGGTACGCGTCCGGGACGTCGCTCGCCTGCTCGTACCAGACGAAGGTGGTGCAGGACGTCAGCCGCGAGCCGTGGCCGGCCATTTCCAGGCGCAGCGGGTGGCGTTCGGCGCTGCGGTCGGCGTGCACGATCGTGACCTGCCGGGTCGGCTGGGTACGGGCCACGTGGTCCAGGATCGCGGCCATCGGGGTGATGCCCACCCCGGCGCTGACCAGGACGAGCGGCGCCGCGCTGTCGCGCAGGGTGAGGTCGCCGTACGGGTGGCTCAGCCGCAGCCGGTCGCCGGCGTCGACCTGGTCGTGCAGGAAGGTCGAAACCACGCCGTCCGGGGCGCCATCGCTGCCGCGTACCCTCCGCACGGTGATCCGCAGGGTGCCGCCGGTGGCCGCCTGGGAGAGCGAGTACTGCCGCAGTTGGCGGCTGCCGTCCGGCAAGTCGGCGGCGACGGTCACATACTGGCCCGGCAGGAAAGCGGGGGCCGGGAGCCCGTCGACGGGGGTCAGGATGAACGACATCGTGTCGTGCGCTTCGGCGATCTTCTTCGCTACCAGGTAGTCGCGCCACGGGTCGGCGCCATCCACCCCGGCTTCGGCATACAGACGGGCCTCGCGGCCGATAAGCCGAGCGGCGAAGAGCCAGTAGACCTCGTCCCAGGCGGCGGCCACCGCGGGGGTGACCGCGTCGCCCAGCGTCGCGCCGACCGCGCCCATCAGGTAGCGACCGACCATCGTGTACTGCTCCGGGCGGATGCCCAGCGCGCAGTGCCGCTGCGCAATGCGCTCCACGATGTGGTCGAAGACCACGCTCTTCGGGCCCGCGCCGACCAGGTGCGCGGCGAAGGCCGCGACCGCGCCGGCCAGGGCGCTGCGCTGCTCACCGGTGGCCTGCGCACTACGGCTGAACAGGTCGAGCAACTCCGGATTCTCGCCGAGCATCGTCTCGTAGAAGGTGCCGGAGATCTGGTCGAGGTGCTTGCCGACGACCGGCAGGGTGGCCTCGATGACCGGGGCGCTGGTGGCAGAGAGCATCGGTTTCTCCTGGTGACGGATGGAACGGTCAGCGCCGGCCGAGACTGAGCAGTACTTGCCGGACGGGCGGGGCGCTCAGATCGCCGACGGTGATCGGGTCGAGGGCGGCGTAGAACGCCTCTTGGGCGCGGCGCAGCGCCCCGCGCAGCAGACAGTCCCGGCTCAGCGGGCAGGCCTGCTCGCCCTCGCAGTCGACGACCTCGGTATCGCCCTCCAGCTTCCGGACTAGCCCGCCGATCGACGCGGTGTGCGCGATACCGGCGAGGCGCACCCCGCCGCTGCGGCCCCGAACGGTCTCCAGCAGCCCCAGATGCTGCAGTCGCTGCACCACCTTGGCCAGGTGGTGCCGCGGCACCGCGAGCACCTCGGCCAGCTCGTCGATGGTCAGCCGGTCGTCGCGCACCGCGCTGAGCATGAGGATGCGAAGACTGATATCCGTGGATCTGTTGAGCCGCACGAACCGACCCTACCGATAAGAGGACTCTCAGGGTCTTCTTTATGAGCGGTGTCACGGCGATGGGACCCGAAGGCCCCACGGTCGCTGGGACATGCCGTCGCCAGGATCCCCCGTCCGGGCAGTGGATGGACTGCGTGAGGTGATCACCGCCGGATGGCTTTGGTCTCGCCCCGCATCGATGTTCCGACGAATGCGCCGACCGCCAGCCTCAAACCTGGAAACCTGGCCGGGGCGGCGCTGTTGCCCGCCCGGGAACCGCGATTGCGTAGGGATTCTCGTCCTGCACCACGTCGATGCTGCCGGCGATCCTGCTGCGGACCGCCACCGCCCGGTGCCGGACGTTGTCGTGCAACGCTGCCCCGGCCCACTCGGCGCGGTACTCATTGGCGAACCCCCGTCCCACACTGATCGTGAGCATGACCCTGATGACCACGGGCGTCGGTGTGCTCACCGATGAAGTAGGACACGACGGCCGCGGCAGTCAGCAGTCTCGGCTGGTCAGCTGCGTGGCGGCAGGGGTCATAACGCGCCGTTCGCGCGCAGTTTGTCCAGTAGCAGGTGAAAGTAGACGAGGCCCTCGTAGGGACGCCACGGAGATGTCAACTGCTGGATACGATCGTAGGTCGGCTTGCCGGCGAGGTGGAACAACCGTTGCAGGTTGTTCTGCGCCCCGACGTCGTCGCCCGGGAAGGTGTCCAGCCTTCCGAGTCCTCGCAGCAGTACATACTCCGCGGACCACCGGCCGATGCCGTGCACGCGCGACAGCGCGGCGACAGCCTGGTCGTTGTTCAAGCCCTCAAGCCGCTCCAGATCCACACTCGTGTCGACGACATGGACGGCGAGCTGCTGGATCGCCCGCGCCTTCTGGCGGCTGAACCCGAGCTCGCGAATCGCTTCCTCGCCCACGTCGGCCAGGTCGGCCGCTGCGGGGAACGCGTGCCGCACACCATCGTGATCAACAAGGTGCGGCCCGAATCGCTGCGACAACCGGTTCAACACGATGATCCCCAGATCCAGGGTCACCTGCTGGCAGGCGATCGCATTGACCAGTCCCTCGAAGACGGTCGGAAAGCGAGGCGGGCGCAGCCCGCGGAACCGCTGCACCAGCGGACCGATGGCAGGGTCGTCATCGGCGAGCTCGTAGAAGGGCCGCAGATCGACCGCTAGCCCGAACATCTTCTGGACGAGCAGGCCGGCCTCGTTCAAGGCCCGCTCGCTGATGGGTGTTGCCGATTCCACGGTGACCATCAGCGTCGGTTGGACGCCGGTTGTCGCCTGAACGGCTGTCAGCCGTGCGGGGTGTCCGTCGGCGATGATGACGCGGCTGTACTGGCCGTCGTCCCACCGGTCGACGGTGTTCTTCCAGCGTCGTCGCAACGCCCAGGCCGTCAGATCCAGCCGAAAGGGAGAGGGTGCAGGCAGAACAATCGTGGCTTGTGCCATATCCGGTCCCAAATACTGTAGCGGCGGGCGCGGCGTACCCGTTCTGGTGACGGCCCGGGGACGGCTGCGGTGAGCCGGAACCGCCCGGCCATCGGCGACCCGCGCTGCAAAGGTCGTCCTGGGTGTTCCGGGAGGGAATGCGTCACGGAACACCGCTCGTCCGGTCGGCGAGCATCATGCGGCTACACCGAGTGTGCTGCGGGCCTCGCGGATCATCTGGTGGGTGAAGCCCCATTCGTTGTCGTACCAGGCCATCACCTTGACCAGCGTGCCGTCCACGACGCGGGTCAGGTCCAGGTCGATGACAGCGGCGCGTGCATCTCCGACGATGTCGGCGGAGACCAGAGGATCCTGCGAGACACCGAGAATGCCGTGGTAGCGCTCGTCGGTGGCCTCTTGCCGGAACGCGGCGTTGACTTCCTCAACGGTGGTCGGCCGGCTCGCGACAAACACGATGTCGGCGACCGACCCGGCCGGGATCGGTGCGCGTACCGCGATGCCGTCGAGCCTGTCGGCCAGCTCGGGTACCGCGCGGGTGGTCGCCCGGGCCGCCCCGGTCGAGGTCGGCACGAGGTTAGCGGCCCCGGCCCGACCGCGCCGGAAGCTCTTGGCGGGGCCGTCGACCAGCTGTTGGCCAGCGGTGTAGGCGTGGATGGTCGTCATCACCGCCCGTTGGACACCGATGTGACGGTGAGCGATTTCGATGACCGGGGTGATGCAATTGGTGGTGCAGCTGGCGCAGGAAACGATCTGTGGTGCGCCGTCGGGACGGTTCACGCCGTGCACCACGGTGGGTACCGCCTCCGACGATGTCGGGGCGGACAGGATCACGAAGGAGGCGCCGGCTTGCAGGTGCTTCTTGAGCTCGTCCTCGGTTTTGAAGACGCCGGTGCATTCCAGGACCAGGTCGACGCCGAGGTCGGCCCACGGCAGCTTCGCCGGGTCGCGTTCGGTGAACGTCGCGATCCGTCGACCGTCGACGAGCAGCGCCCCGTCTTCGGTGCTGACCAGGCGGTGGTAGCGGCCGTAGACGGTGTCGTACCTGAGCAGGTAGGCCAGGTTGTCGACGTCGGCGACATCGTTGACCGCGACGAGGTTCAACCCGTCGGCGTCCAGCAGGATCCTCAACGCCGCACGGCCGATGCGGCCCAGCCCGTTGATCGCCACGTTCGGCATCTCAGACCACCTTCCTCTAGGTTCATTGGGTTTCGTTCCGCGCGTACCTGCCGGTGAAGGTTGTAAGGCAGTCGCCGGCGACGGTCGGGGCGTGTCGTGATCATCTGGCACCCGGGTGTGTCAGCTAGTCCATTCGGTCGCCGTGCTCCGCATGCAGGTCGCTCAGGTACTTGTCGGCGCAGCGACGCGCGCAGTAGCGGACAGAGATCAACGTGACAACGCCCAGAACCAGCCCTAAGCCGATCTTGTCGGCGTTCAGCAATGCGACAGCGATCGTGATGAGGGCGATGGCGAGGGTGAGTGCGGGTAGCTGGCACTTGAGGCCCATCCGTTCCTCCATCCCGGTGGCAGCGACAGGTGATACGCGAGGCTGCGTCGGTCGACGACGTGGCTACCGGCAACGACCTGATCGGAACTCCGCCGGTGGGTCCACGCCCGGTGCGATCTGGCACCATGTTCGTCGCGCCTACGCCGGCAGGGCAGGCGGGCGCAGCACCAATCTGGACTCGCTTGGTTGCCGACGGGCGGCAATCTGCCCGGTGCCGCCCAACCGAACAGGACCGGAGCGGCGTCTGAACCGGGGCGCCTTTCGTCGCTTCTCTGGCGATGCTTGCTCATGACCGGCAATCCGGGGCCACCAATGTGTCCGTCGCCGACCCTGTGCGCACAGGGCAAACCGATTCACCGTTGAGGAGAGCGGCTGCGCGGTGGACTGGCACCAGAAGCTGCGCGTCTTTGCTCGCGGGACGGGTTGGGCAAACCCGGGCGGGGACGAGAGTCCACCGCAGGGCCGTCCCGGACTTTCGGCGCAGGGCTGGTTACGGCGACGCCAGCCATCCGAGTCCTTGCCGGTCGCACCGAGCGGCGTGCAGCCGCCAATCAGGCTCTGGCGGGCGCTGCGGAGACACCGCGCCGGAGCGAGGAACGGAGACCAAGCCCGACCGTCTTCGACACACGTCCAGAAGAAGGGGATCATCATGCATTTCTCTATGCATCGACTGGCATCGCTGCTCGCCGCTGCGCCGAGCCATCGCGTCTCATGTCCCGCGACGGGTGGCGACGTCGGCCGGGCCCACAAGGCGCCCGCCGGCAACGCCGACTTGAACGTCGTGTCGTGCTCCCTGCCGCGCGGACGTTCGCTCGGCACCAGCGCAGTGGTGGAGGTCTTGCGATGAGCAGGGTCGTGGTAGTCGGCTTCGACGGTTCGGCGACAGCCCGGTCCGCGGTTCACTACGGCGCGTGGGAGGCCGTGCGGCGCGGCTGTGGCCTGCGCATCGTGCATGCCTTCGGCTGGCAGGTGATCGGGCCGCCCTTCCACGTCCCGTACGATCAGCGCGATCAAGGGCCGCGGGCGGCGATGCTGGACCTGTTGGCGCGAAACGCACAGCAGGCCCGCGCCGATCATCCTTCCCTGTCGGTGACCACTCGCCTGATCGACGGTTCGCCTGGCGAGGTGCTGGTCGACCTCTCACGCGACGCTGAGCTGCTCGTCGTTGGTCATCGCGGCCTGGGCGGGTTCGCCGGGCTCTTGGCGGGCTCGGTGGCTGCCCAGGCCTCAGCGCACGCGTGTTGCCCGGTCGTGGTCGTGCGCGGCGACACCCCTTGCGATGACGCGCCGGTCGTGCTCGGCACCGATGGTTCACCCGGGGCCAACAGGGCGGCAGAGATCGCCTTCGCGCAGGCGCAACTACGCGACGTCGAGCTGATCCTGGCCCATCATCAGCCGGCGCGCAGCAGCTCCGCGGGTGCGATCGCGGCGGGCGACCCCGGGTTCTGGGTCACGGTCGGCGATCCTGCGGCAGGCGCGCTCGGCGTCGGCGCGCGCTATCCGGACGTCAAGTACCGTACCGAGGTCGTGCCGGGCGATTCCGTCGCCGCGGCGTTGATCGCCCTCGTCCGCCGCATGTCGGCCGGCCTGCTGGTCGTCGGCTCCCGGGGACTGGGGGGCTTCCGTGGGCTGGTGATGGGCTCGACGTCGCGGAACCTGATCGAGCACGCCCCGTGCCCGGTGATGGTCGTTCCGGCGATCCACGACGGGGATTGACGGCGTGCCGTCATATCGATGTGTCGGGCTCGGCCCGGGCTCGCATCCACCGAGAGGGTATGAGGTGTGACGGGCGGTTGCCGTGGTTCGGCAGGTCCGACTTTCGCAGTTTGCTGTTGTCGGCCCTGTCGATGGGATCAGGTCAAGCCGGATGCTGTCCGTGGACAAACGACGGATCGGCAGGCGGCGGCTCGCGTCCGCCGCCTGCACCGGTCACATGAAACGGAGACGCCACGAGGCGGGCTGCACGGTAGGTCGTTGCGGACGGTCGCCAGTCGGAAAGGAGCAGCATGCTCAGCGACGCAGAACAGCGCAGGTTGACGGAGATCGAACGCGGACTGCGGTCAGAAGACCCCGAGTTCGCCGATCGATTCGGCCATGCCCTGCAGAGCCGCCCGCACAAGTGGCGCGGCATGACTCCACGCACCTGGCTGATCGCAGCCGTGCTGATCATGGGCTTGGCGGGGTTGACGACCAGCCTCGGAATCGCGCTCATCGCGGTCGGTGTGGCCGGCGTGAGCGCGGCCATCTGGATCACCGACCACACCCGATGGGCCAATGATCGACGACCACCACAGCCATAGGGCGGCGGCCCGCTCACAGACCGACCGGTGACCGCGCCCGCGGACGATGCAACAAGAGTCCGGGCGTCAGTGCGGGTCTGCATGGTGAATGCCGGGCGCCGCTCGACCAGCGGCATCCGACGAGAGGGCCTGCCCACCGCTCGCAGAGCCACGCCCATCGACCGAGCCCCGTTCATTCTGACCGATACGATGATCGGCGATTCGGTAGCGCAGGTAGAGCGACACTGTCGTCCCCCGCATACGGAGTCGTGCCGCGTCCGCCGGTGGCACCGCCCACGTGCCCATGCCAGTTCGGTCAATGACAGTCGCATCTGCGCACGGCGGCGTGCGAAGGGAGCACCATGACCACCACCGCTGCGTTGCGCGTCGGTCAACGGCGACCGGACAAGGATCTGGTCGCCGCGGAACTTGCCGCCGCCACGTTCCTCACCGCCCTCGGTGTCGACCTGACAGCCGGTGGGCTTGCCGAGAGCCTGGTCAGTGACGGTCGGGTCGAGCGCACAACCACCGACTCTCGCAGCCCGGGACGTCCACCGCAACTGTTCCATGCGGTACGGCGCATGGATCCGATGGGTCCCCGGCACTTCCGGGTGCTCGCCGAAGTACTCGCCGAGGTGATCGCGACCGATCCTGATCCGAGCAGCCGGGTCTTGGCGACCGGACGCCTCTGGGGACGTCACCAGGCGTCCACCATCACCGACGCCACCGCACCGGACGAAGCACCCGACCCGGATGAATCTGTTGAGCGACTGATGCGGTTGCTCGACGAGTTAGGCTTCGCACCCGAGCGACCCGCCGGTGGCGACCGGCCACAGATCGACCTGCGGCACTGCCCGTTTTTCGAGCTCGCGATCAGTCGGACCGACGTCGTGTGCCCGGTACACCTGGGCCTGATGCAGGGCGCGATGCAGTCGTGGGCCTCGCCCATCACGGTCGACCGACTCGACCCCTTTGTTCAACCAGACCGGTGCGTGGCCCACCTGAGCGCTGTCGGAGGATCCTGATGGATGCCCTGTCGTTGACCGCCCTGGCCGAGGAGCAAGTCGCCGCGGCTCATGCCTCGTCGGCCGGGCGTAGCGCCCGCACGATCCACGGCGGGCAGACACATGCCCTGCGTCAGACGGTGCTCGCCCTAGCGGCGGGCCAGAGGCTCGGCGAGCACGAGAGCCCCGGTGAGGCAACGCTGCAGGTCCTGGCCGGGCGGGTACGCCTGAGTGCCGGCGACGACTCCTGGGAAGCGGCCACAGGTGACTATCTGATCATCCCACCGGCCCGCCATGACCTGACCGCGATCGACGACTCCGCGGTCTTGCTGAGCGTCGTCACCGACCGACGGGAGTGACCGCCTCGGCCGACCACCCGGCAGGGCCGAGCAACCCGCCGGCGCAGCAGTTGAGCGCGACGTCGCCGCCCGCCCCGCGGCGCGGTTCACAGCCGAACCCGGCAACCGTCCTGACCGCGATCGGCGTCTGTTCGGTGGTGATCGGTGGCCTGGTCGCCGCGGTCACCGAGCCACTCGATCTGGCGCACGGCAGCTGGCTCGCGGCCTATCTGGTGCTGGTCGGTGGCGTGACGCAGTGCGCCATGGGCCAGGCCCGGATCCAGGGACCCGAGGTCATAGCGCCGCGCGGCAGCTGGGCACAGATCGGCTGCTGGAACGTGGGCAACGCCCTGGTGATCGGTGGAACCCTGACCGGTGAACCCTTGGCGGTCGATTTCGGCTCGGCGCTGCTGGTCATCGCGTTGGCGATCGCCTTCCGCGCCGCACGACCCGGTGCGGGTTCGGCTACTAGCTCGGCCGCCGGTGGGTTGTCAGCGCTGGTCGGCCATGTCCACCGGACGCTGCTGCTCGTGCTGGCTGTCAGCATCCCGATCGGCATGGCGCTGGCACACCTGCGACACCCCTGACCGCCGTCGCCGACTGCCGCTGCTGCTGAGCGGCTTCGCGCCGCAGCGGATGATTCCGCTCCATCGCCGCGACACTGCATGCACACGTTGGGCGCACGCCCCCATCGGGCCAGCCCGAGCTGCTTGTCGCCTCGGTGAGACATCCGGCGAATCACAGCTGGGCCGGCCCCTTCCCTACTCGGCGGACCCTTCGGTGCTGCCGGGCGTGGCCGCGTCGATCTCATTCAGCCGGTACAGCTCAATCGCCCTAGCGGGCGAGGACGCGTCGATTTCTCCACCGTCGGCGAGTTGGGAGAGGACCCGCAGCACGATGGAGGGTGCGTCGACGTGGAAGTGGCGGCGCAGCGCCCCGCGGGTATCGGAGTGCCCGAAGCCGTCGGTGCCCAGGGAGGACCAGGTGCCAGGCACGAACGGTGCGATCTGGTCGGGGACGGCTCGCATCCAGTCGGACACGGCGGTGACGGGGCCTGGCGCCTCGGTCAGCCGGCGGGTGACGTAGGGGATTCTGCGTGGCCGGTCGGGGTGGGTGAGGTTCCAGGCGTCGGCGGCGATGGCCTCGCGGCGCAGTTCGGTCCAGGACGTCACCGACCAGACGTCGGCGGCGATGCGCCAGTCGTCGCGCAGCAGCCGTTGTGCCTGCAGCGCCCATTGCACGGCGATGCCGGAGGCCAGGATCTGCGCCCGCGGGCAGCCGGTTTCCTCGGCGGTGCTGTAGAGGTGCATGCCGGCGAGGATGCCGTCGACGTCGGTGTCGGCCGGCTGGCCGGGCTGGGTGATGGGTCCGTTGTACAGGGTCAGGTAGTAGAAGACGTTTGCGTCCTCACCGTTGCGGGTTTCGCCGTACATGCGGCGCAGGCCGTCGCGGACGATGTGGCCCAGTTCGAACGCGAACGCGGCGTCGTAGGCGACGCAGGCGGGGTTGGTGGCGGCCAGAAGCAGCGAGTGGCCGTCTTCGTGTTGCAGTCCCTCGCCGTTGAGGGTGGTCCGGCCGGCGGTGGCACCGAGCAGGAAGCCGCGGGTCATCTGGTCGGCGGCCGCCCACAGGCCGTCGCCGGTGCGTTGGAACCCGAACATGGAGTAGAAGATGTAGATCGGGATCATGGGTTCGGCGTGGGTGGCGTAGGAGGTCCCGGCCGCGGTCCAGGACGCGGTGGCGCCGGCTTCGGTGATGCCCTCGTGCAGCAGGACGCCCTGGGTGTCCTCCTGGTAGCTGAGCATGAGTTCCCGGTCCACGGACAGGTAGTGCTGTCCGTGCGGGGAGTAGATCTTCTTGGACGGGAACAGGGCGTCCAGGCCGAAGGTGCGGGCCTCGTCCGGGATGATCGGCACGAACCGGTGACCGATGTGCGGGTCCTTCATCAGGTCCTTAAGCAACCGGACGAACGCCATCGTCGTGGCGACCTGTTGCCGGCCGGAACCGCGGGCGGCGACCGCGTACGCCCCGGCGCCGGGCAGGGCGAGGCGCAGGTTTCGCGTGGGACGGTCCGGCAGATAGCCGCCCAGGACACGGCGACGCTCGTGCAGGTACTCCAGCTCCGGGGAACCGTCGGACGGGCGGTAGTACGGCGGCAGTATCTCGTCGAGTGCCGTATCGGGAATCTCGAGATGTAGCCGGTCCCGGAAGCCCTTGAGGTCGTCGAGGGTGAGTTTCTTCATCTGGTGGGTGGCGTTGCGTCCCTCGAAGTGCGACCCGAGTGTCCAGCCCTTGATGGTCTTGGCCAGGATCACGGTCGGCTGGCCGGTGTGCGTCACGGCGGCCTGGTACGCCGCGTACAGCTTCTTGTAGTCGTGGCCGCCGCGGGTGAGTCCCCAGATCTGGTCGTCGGACATGTCCGCAACCATTGCGGCGGTGCGCGGGTCACGGCCGAAGAAGTGTTCCCGTACGAACGCCCCGGATGCGGCTTTGTAGCTCTGGTAGTCGCCGTCCGGGGTGACGCTCATCAGGTTGAGCAGCGCGCCGTTGGTATCCGCGGCGAGCAGCGGGTCCCACTGCCGGCCCCAGATCACCTTGATGACGTTCCATCCGGCGCCGCGGAAGTACGCCTCCAACTCCTGGATGATCTTGCCGTTGCCGCGGACCGGGCCGTCGAGGCGCTGCAGGTTGCAGTTGATGACGAAGGTGAGGTTGTCGAGGTTCTCGCGGGCGGCCACGCCGATCGCGCCGAGCGCTTCGATCTCGTCCATCTCGCCGTCGCCGAGGAACGCCCACACCCGCTGGCGGCTGGTGTCGGTGATCCCGCGGTGGTGCAGGTAGCGGTTGAACCGGGCCTGGTAGATGGCGTTGATCGCGCCGAGGCCCATCGAGACGGTCGGGAACTGCCAGAAGCCGGGCATCAGCCGCGGATGCGGGTAGGACGGCAGGCCGCCGCCGGGATGCGACAGCTCCTGGCGGAACCCGTCGAGCTGATGTTCGGTCAGGCGGCCCTCGAGGAAGGCCCGTGCGTAGATGCCCGGGGAGGCATGGCCTTGGAAGTAGATCTGGTCGCCGCCGCCCTGCGCGTGGGGGCCGCGGAAGAAGTGGTTGAACCCGACCTCGTACAGCGACGCGGCCGAGGCGTAGGTGGAGATGTGCCCGCCGACCCCGATCCCGGGTCGCTGCGCCCTGTGCACCATGATCGCGGCGTTCCACCTGATGTAGGCGCGGAGGCGCCGTTCGATGTCCTCGTCGCCGGGAAACACCGGCTCCAGCTGCGGCGGGATGGTGTTGAGGTAGTCGCTGCTGTGCAGTCCGGGAACACCGACGTGCTGTTCGCGGGCCCGCTGCAGCACGCTGAGCATCAGATACCGGGCCCGATCGGTTCCGGCGTGTTCTACGACCGCGTCGAGGGAGTCCCGCCATTCCTGGGTCTCGGCGGGGTCCAGGTCGACCAGTTGGCTGGGCAGCGCGCCGCTGGTCAGTGGCTGCCGGTGGAGTTCTGCGGTCATGGCGTGGGCCTTTCTCACAGCGTTGCCGTGCTGTTGTCTCGACTGCCTGATCGGATGGCGCATCGCGCACGCCCGGGGCAAACGTTGACGTCCATGGGTCCAGGTGACGGGATCGTCGTGGTGGTTGAAACGGCCGGGCCGATGGTCGCTGGACCGTGCGGATTGCGGTCGGCGCGCTGGCCGGGGGACCCGGCATCGGGTGGCGGACTCATGGCATGAGCCGTAGGGCGACCACGATCCCGAGCGTGGGCAGGAGAATGACTTTGGCGCATTCGGCGGCGATGTAGGCCAGGTGAAGACGCGATCGTGGTGGTACCTGCCCGCCGATGATTTGGTGGGCACGACGGTCCAAGCGGGGGCGTAACACCGCCACCTGGACGACCAGGAGCGCCCAGAGCCCGATCAGCACTGTCGTCGGGACGCCCGCGATGGTGGATCTGCCGGCAGTGCTCGTGAGCACCGCCAGTGTGAGCGCGGCGGCGAGGAGGAGTTCCGCGGCGTTGAGCGCCCGGAAGACCAGCCGGCCGATGCCGAGCCCGAGCGGCAGGGTGATGCCCGGCGCCCGGAACTTCAACGGGGTCTCCAGGAACGAGATCGCCAGGACCATGCCGAGCCAGACGAACGGGACAGCGAGAAGCACCACGGCAGCCAGGCGAGCGGTCACGGCTTGCCTCCGGAGCCGGTCGACGGCGGGATCTGTCGCCCGGGGGACGGCGTGGTCACGGGAGTGATCCGGGCGAGGCACAGATGCGGCTGGACGAACGGTTGCAGACTGACCGCGGCGGGCAGGGCATCAACGTCGGCCAGAGCCCGCCGCAGCAGACCCCGATGGATCGAGCAGACGACGTCCGGGTGTTTTATAGCGACCGCGCGGAACGGGCAGGCATGCAGCCGGATCTCCAGGCTGTCACCGTCGCGGACGAGATCGGGCTCGAAGCCCAACTCCGCGAACACCGCGTTCACGTGTACCGCCGCCTCGGCCAGAGTCGCGGCGGGAACCGCCGGTCCCGGTTCCTGGTGTCCGGCCCCAATCCCAGCCGGCCTGTTCGGCCCGCCGCGCCCGTTGCTCACTGTCCCCGGCCCAACGCGTGGCGAGGATCCCGGACAGCAGTTCGTAGCCGGCCTGCCCGCCGGCGACGGCGCGGCTGGCCGGCAGACAGAGCCGTCGAGGTCGCCCGCGTGTACCGGACTGGACGGCCCGGCTGGTAACCAGCCCCGCGTCGGTGAGGACGTCCAGATGGAAGCGGACCATCGGCGAACACGACACGGGTGAACGCTTCGAACGCGTCGTGGGTCTCGGGTGCGAGCTCTTTGCGCTGCGCGGCGATCTCGGGAGTGGTCGGGTGATACATGGGATCGCTCACGGGTGGGCTCCTGTCCAGGTAGAGGGTTTGAACATCGAGCAGGGTGGGCGGTTCTGTCAGTAGCGCAGGGTCGCGGCTATCGGGTTGGCGTCGGGCATGCGTGGGGCGGGCACGGCGTAGACGGTGCCGGCGTGGCGCAGCGTTGCCGCGGCGGCGAGGTCGAGTTGATCGCTCGTGGTGGGTGTGTCGGTGAGCAGGATCAGCGGCTCGCGGTCCGTGCCGGTGCGCCATGCGGGGGTGTCGGTGCAGAGGAACAGTGTCTCGACCTGGCACTGCCGGGCTGCCGCGACGATCTCGTCGGGTGTGTTGCTGGTGCGTCCGGTGCCGTGCAACGCACGGTATCCGGCGGCGGCTGCGGTCTCTTGGCCGCGCAGCACGGGTTCGACCAGCGCCCACGCCCGGCGGTGGAGTTGATCGGGATTCGTGTCCCGTGGGCTGCCGTCGATGCCGTCGGGCAGTAGCTCAGAATGCGTGTTGGCCTGGTGGTAGATGGCTTGCAGGTAGCGCACACCGGCGAGGACGACGGGGGCTTGGTCACCGGCGAGGAGCTCGCGCAGGGCCTGGCCGACGCGCCGGAAGTGCTGCAACATCAGAGGCTTGACGTCGTGGTCGTCACCGCCGTGGAACACAGCCCGGCCGCCAGCGCCTCCGCGGTCGGCGAGGAAGGCGTGCACCTGTGGTCGCCGGCGCGGCATGCTCAGCCACACCGCCAGCGGGAGCCCGTCGAGGTTGACCTGGTCGAGGCCGAACCGGGTGCCGTGGAACAGCCGGATCTCGTCCTGGCTCAGTGCCAGGATGTAGAAGTGGCCGCCCGCGTTCAACAGCGGTAGCAGCGGTCGGACCATGAACCGGTCGCCGACGGTCACCAGTTCGGGTAACCGCAACGCAACCCGCAGGTGTTCGAGGCCGTCCGGTCCGAGGAACACCGCCAGACCGTCGCTGGGCTGGTCCCACAACCCCACCAGGTCGAGGAGTCGATGCCCGGGCTCGAGTATCGCGTCGATCCGAGCGGTGGGTATGCCGTCGGTGCGCAGCGCGTGGTGCGCGTGCTGGAGCTGGTTCTTCAGCCGGATGCGGTTACGCCCGGTATGAGGCCCGCCGCGGTGGGTGGGCAGGAAGATGGAGACCAGTATGCCGCCGCGCTGGTCGGCAAGCCGGAGCAGATCATGCGCGTTCAGGATGTCCATGCTCACCTCTCATGGGAAGTCGACCGGCGCGCCCAAGGGGCGAGCGCCTCCCCGACTCGATGCCGGCATCTTCGTGGCTGGACCAGCGCTTGCGCGCGTGCCCCAGGCTGGGCGGCCCTCGCAGTCACCATCGGCATCCACATCGGTGAGTGGTCACCAGTTGGCCGGTGGGTCACTCGCCGGGAATGATTGCCTGCCCCATTCGTCGACAATGTCACCGGCGAGCCCGCTGGAGTCGTCGTCGATTCCCGGCGGCTGCCGGGGCGCATCCGGTGTTCGGTCGTGCAGATCGATGATCGTGTCGTGGTGTCCGCCGTCCGGACGCGATGGCACCGGCGATGGGCGCGGGTCCGCCTGCGGCCTGGTCATTGCAGTGCCGCCGATCGAGTCAGGATCTGCTGCTCGTGGTCGCCGATCCGGTCTGCGGGTCCGCTGCCGGCTGACCAGGCGGGAGGGCGCCCGATCCACCAGCCGAGCAGAGGATCACGCTCGGTCGCCTGACGCGCGGGAGCCGCCGCGACGGTGTCGTCGACGTCAAAGGTGAGCTGGTCGACGACGTCGGTGACGCCGGGGACAGCCTCGCTCAGCCGGGCGGCGGCGACGACGGTCGTCTTGCGCGCGGTGCGCCCGGTGAGGGTGACGACACCGTCATCGACGGCAACCTGGACATCCCCCGGCGGGATCCACAGCGTACGACGCAGGACCTGGTGGATCACCTCGTCGCGGACGGCGTCGAGCCGAGCGTGGACCTTCAACAGGTCCGACCGGGTGACGATGCCTCGCAGTCGGCGGTCGCCGTCGACGACCAGCAGCCGGCCGACCTCGCTGCGGTACATCACCCGGGCCGCCGCGGGCAGCGGCGCGTTGGCTTCGATGGTCAACGCCGGGCCGCTCATCACCTCCACGGCGGTGCCCTGCGGCCACCACACCGGCGGCGCCGCCCACCGGCGCCACCAACCGACATGCGGCGGGCTGTCCGGCGCACCGATGTCGATCTTCCCTCGCAGGTCGGTCCAGGAGACCACGCCGAGCACCACGTCGAAGCCGTCGACGATTGGCACGGCGGTGATCTGCCGGTCGGTGAGCACAGCGACGATCTCCGCGACCGACGCGTCCTCGGGTGCGGAGATCACGTCCGTGGTCATCACATCGCGTACCCGCCACTGCGGCATGCTGTTCCTCCTGTCGGCGACGATCTTGTGAGGTGCGCGGCGGCGCAACCGATCGGTGGTGACGAATGCTGGCGTGATGGGGGCGAGACCGTTGGGGTTTGGGTCGACCAGACCGCCGTCTGCGTGGGTCCCGCCCATGCGTGGTGGTCGCTTGGCCGGCATACGCGTCAGGGATGCGCTCACCTCCGGTTGCGAACACGACGGCCAGGCGCGACGCTGGTAGCGCCAGATGCGGTCACGTCTCGACGGCCGGCCACAGGCACAGTGCTGACCGGTTCGCCGTCAGGGTGCCGTCGCCGCAGCTCCCAGCGTCGGCGGTACAGCAGCACGGCGCGGGCATAGCGCCGCAAGTGGTACAAGCCGGTTAACGCGGCGACGATGGCGATCATCAACAGCGCATCGATGACACTGCGGCTCACGAGCAGCGCCACGGCGACCACGAGGACAGCCGCAGCAACGGCGATCGTCAGCCACAGTCGAGATTTACGGAACCGCATGACGTTCTCCCCTCTGCGAGCAAAAGCCCACCGGTGCCATGACATGAAGGAGCCAGGGCCTGCCGAAAATCTCATCGACGCCTACGCGCCGCGTCAGCGCTGCGGATGCAATGGCCTGAGGTCAAAGTCCATCGTCGTCTCGCCGGGCCTGTCCTCGGCAGGGCCCTGACCCACAGACACGACGGGTCTAGACTGCCGACTGTCGGCAACAATGGACTGAACCCTCAGCGTCGCCGGACACCGCCGACATGCACACAAACGGGTGCCGAGCCAGCGGAGATACGAATATCTGCGCCGGCCACCACCACGAGTGGCGTGACAAGTGGCGGTTCGAGGAGGCGAGGCGGAGATGACCGACAGCACGCGGCGACGCGGCGGGCGGCGGCCTGCGACACCGGAACCGGAAGATGCGTGGCTACTCAAAGTCGCCGAAGGAGCCAGCCGAGACGCCGGCGGAGTCCCGGTGGAGCTACTCGGCGACTACCTGCGGATGCTCGCCGACGCGGCCACGCACGGCCGCCAAGCCAAAAGTAGAGAACTGGACGCGGTCGGCCTGCTCGGCCGCCGCGCCGCCGAACAGGGCATCTCCGCGGGGCCGGTCGTACAGCTGTATCTGTCCGCCGCGCGGCGGCTGTGGCAGGACCTGCCGATGGTGGTGCGCTCTCGCGACCGTGAAGCAGTCCGCGCCGCCGCGACCGCCGTCCTGCAGGTCATCGACGACGCGGTCGCCACCCTCGCCGAGGGATACGCAGTCGCCCGCCGCGACCTCGTCCGCCGCGAGGAGACCCTGCGCCGCGAACTCATCGACGACCTGCTGCGCGGCGACTCCGACCTCGGCACCCTCGTCGAACGTGCCGAACCGTTCGGGCTCGACCTCGCCAGGGTCCACCAAGTGGCGCTGGCCGCACCGAGCCGACGACTACCCGACGCCGACGCGGCGATCAGCGCCCTTGAGGCGGTCATGTTCGACCGGCTCGGCGACCGCGACGTCCTCGTCGCGACCAAGGACGGCCTGCTCGTCGTGCTGGCACCCGTCGACACCGGAACAGTCGGCCGACTACCGCCAGCGATGGACGCGAGCAATGAACTCGGCCGCCTCATGCACCGCGAGCTGAGCCGACTGCCCCGGGGAGGACCCTGGCGGGTAGCTGTCGGCCGGTCCCACCCCGGTCTGTACGGCATAGCCCGCTCCTACGAGGAGGCCCGCGAAGCACTCGCCATGGCCGGGCGACTCCACACAGACACCCCCGTCATCAACGCACACGACCTGCTCATCTACCGAGTTCTGCTACGCGACCAACCTGCCATCGTGGACCTGGTACAAGCCGTACTCACCCCACTCACCCGGGCGCGCGGCGGCGCCGAACCGCTACTCGACACCCTGCACGCCTACTTCGACACCGGTGCGGTGGCCACCGAATCGGCGAAACGCCTGCACGTATCGGTACGCACCGTCACCTACCGCCTGGCTCGCGTCAAAACATTGACCGGCTACGACCCCACTGACCCCAGCCACCGTTTCACGCTGCAGGCGGCGGTGCTCGGCGCCAAGGTCCTCAACTGGCCGCAGGAATCCCTACCCCTTCCCACCTGACCCTCAGATTGTCGGGCACAGCCACGCCCGACACGAACAGAACACGTGACCAGCGGACACCCACACGCGATGTCCGCGTCCCTCGGGTCTGTGGATCTAAAGGTGTTTCCGGCCTGACCTGCTGGGCGTTGTGCCTGGTGAGGAGGGTGCGTGATGGAATGACGATTACTTCCAGGGCAGGTCGTCGGGTATGACCGACCTCCAGGGGGCGCCAGGGACTATTGACACGTGCGGCGAGCAGATCGTGAGCGCGGCCGGGGCACGTCGCTTGGTGCCTCGATAAGAGACGTACTGGTGTCCGATGATCGGCACAGACCGACGCCAACTAGTGCTGCGCGTTCACGGCGCCATCGCGATCGGCGGATAGCAAGCCGATCGGCCCGGGCTGTCAGCCCAGCTAGGACGTGAGCGGGAAGAACTCGTGGGGCAGGCAGGCGCCGAGCTGGCTGCCGCCCCGGGAGAGGAAGATCTCGATGTGTACGTGCGAGTTGACCGCGTTGCCGGTGGAGCCGGTGAGCCCGAGCCGGTCGCCGACACTGACCTGACTGCCGGCGCGCACCGCGATGTCATACATGTGGGAGTAGTAGACCCGTACTGTCAGGT
Source organism: Micromonospora sp. CNZ322 (assembly GCF_007827755.1). Taxonomy (NCBI): domain Bacteria; kingdom Bacillati; phylum Actinomycetota; class Actinomycetes; order Micromonosporales; family Micromonosporaceae; genus Micromonospora; species Micromonospora sp. CNZ322. The sequence continues at coordinate 166,038 of NZ_VITD01000013.1, read as the reverse complement.
CGTCGGGCGTATTCCCGCGGTAGGTGTGGCCCACCGACACCGAGGCCGCGCGCCGGTGGTCGTCGGCGCCGGCCGAGCGCAGCCACAGCAACAGCTGCCAGATCCGGTTGACCGACCTGCGCCGTTCGGTGTCGTACGCGGAGCTGCTGTCGCTGGAGAGCAACTCCCGTACCGAGGTGAGCAGCTCGCCCACCGTGATGTGGGGGGTGACGATGCGACCCAGCCCGAACGCGCCCGAGTCGGCATGCAGCCGATCCCGGCGGAACAGCACCGTCCCCACCGGCAGGCCACGGGCACGCACCACACCGGCTTCCAAGTCCCGGACGATCCCCGCGCGCAGCGCGTCGAAGGCTGCGGCGTTGTCGATCGGGGTGAGGTTGCGGGCGACCAGACCGGTAAGCAGCCGGGACACCTCACTGCCACTGGACGAACGGGTGAGCACTTCGGCCGGGGCGATCTCGTCGTCCCCGTGCGCGCGCAGCAGCGCCCCCAGCTCCGTCTCCCGCGATCCCTGCCGGCCGAGCAGGCCGTACGCGATCTTGCCGAAGATGTCCTGAAGGTCGTCGGACGCGCGCGCCTCGACCACCGCGCTTCCCCCCGAAAGGCGGTACGCCGCCGCGCCGTCCGAGGTGGCGCGGAACCGCTCGGGAAGCCGGAACTCCAGCGGCGCGGAGAGCAGCAGCGGCAGGCCGGCATGACAGTTCCAGTCGACGGCGTTGTCGCCGTGGCCGGGGTAGCTCAGCCACTGCACCTGGCCGTTGGTGTGTGCGGAGATCCCGATGTCGCGGCGCCGCTCCGCCGACGAGCTGACCTTCAGGAACGAGTCCATGAACAGCTCCAGCCCGAGGTTGTGACTGTTCTTCAGCAGCCGCTCCAGTAGCAGCTCGTAGCGCTGCCAGCGGCCGGTCTCGTCGGCGACCGACAGCCGGTGGCTCGTCAGCGACGTGAGTTCCTGGTCCATGCGCTGCAGCAGGGCGTCGCGATCCTGGCGGGCCTCGTCGTCCCGGATCCCGCGGCGTTCGGCGTCCTCGTACGCCGCGATCCGGCTCATCGTCGCGCCGCTGAGTGCCCGGCGGAGGCTGGCGATCTCGCGGCTCGTCGTCGCGAGCTCCTGCTGTTGCTCCTGAATCTGGGGCCAGAGCACCCGCAGCTGGGCCCTGCTAGCGGATCGGGTCTCGCGGGTCTCCGCGGAGGAGCCGGCTTGCCGGCGCAGCCGCTCCCGTTCCGCCCGGTCGGCGCTCAGCACCGCCTCCAGGTCGGTCCGGCGGCGGGCCAACGCCCGCAGCCGCTGGTACGCCTCCAGGTCGGCAGGCGACGGTGGTGCTACCCCGGCCAACTGCGCCACCAGTTGTCGCCGCTGCCAGTCGGTCCGCCGGCCGGTGAGCATGGTGAGTTGCCGTTCCACCAGCGCCTGGTGGGTGTGCGGCACGTGGACGGTGGCGTCGACGAGGGCGCGTACTGCGGCGGTGAGCCGGTTGCGGCCCAGCCGCACCGCCCTGGTCAGGTCGCGAAACACGGCTGGCTCCGAGTCGCGGCGGCCCAACCGTTCGACGCTGATCACCACGCTGAGTGCGATCGTCCGCTCGTACCAGGCGAGCAGCGCGTGCAGCCGGGTCTGGGCGGCACCCCACGCCGGTCCGTGCAGCAGCGACAGGAGCGCCGCGAGCACCATGTCGTGCGGCGCGTCGGCTGGTACGGCAACGTCCAGCTCGCTTCGGTACGCGTCCGTCGCGGTGACGACAGCGCTCACCGTACGCCGCACCTCGTCGCGGGCCGTGGGGTCCAGTAGCGCACGCACCGTAGGTGAGCTGGCGCGCCCCAGCGTGGCGGTGCCGCCGTCGGCGAGCACCGCCGCCAACGCCTGCCGCAGCGGAGACGACTCGCTCCCGCCGTCGGCACCACCACCGCCGTCCTCACCCGCCGGGGGCAGAGTGACGCGGTACGACGGGATCACGTCGCCGGTCAGCGACGCCGATGAGCCCGCCGTGTCCGGATCGAACCAGCCGGCGGTGGTGATGTCGGCCAGCAGAAGTTCCAGGAACCGTCCGAAGTCCTCGTTACCATCCATGGTGGAGTTCAGCCACCGAACCCGTTACCGGTCGTCCGATTCGACCGGCTGCCAGATGCCGTCGTCATCCTTGGCCCAGCTTGGCAGCCCGACTTCCGGGCGCAGCCGCACCAGCCGGGTCGGCACGCGTACGCGCCAGGGCGCCCCCTCCGGCACCTCGTCGCCCGGGGCGCCGGTACGTTCCTGGATCTCCTTGACGATCGGCAGGTACTCGGGGTCGGTGATCTCCGGCGGCGGCCCGCCCTGCCACACCTGCCCGGTACGCATGAAGTGCTCCACCGAGGTCTCGAACCCCTCCCGCACCGGCAGCAGCACCCGGGCGGCACCAGAGCGTACGAACTCGGCGAACTCCGGGTCGCTGTTGTCGTACCGCACCCGGTCCAGCCAGGTGCTCTTCCGGCCCCAGAAGTACGGGTAGAACAGGAAACTCATCAGCTGCCACTCGAAGGCGTGTTCGAAGAACCGGATGTAGTTGCCCTGCTCCTCGACCACCGCCACGTCCACCTGCGGCACCCCCATCGCACCGGTCTCCACCGCGCCGAAGGCGTCGAAGTGCTGGTGCGTCAGCACCGAGATGCACGCCTTCTTCAGCTCGGTGAGCTCCAACGCCCGGTTGGCCCCCGGGTTGCGGCCGTCGATGACCACCCCGTGGTTGACCGCCGCGCGGGCCGTCGCCTCGTCGAACCGTGCCTGCTGCTCCAGGTACGCCTGTTTGATCTCGGCGTGGGTACGGATCTGCCAGTCCAGCATCGCCCGCTCCGTGCGCCGGCACACCACCTCGATGCTGACCGCGAACAGCGGCGTGTCGTTGGCGACCATCGTGATCGGGATCGTGCCTTCCTCCAGGTCGAGGTTCGTCGACCGCAGCCCGGAGTGCGACTCGTACAGGAACACCTTGCGCCCAACCGAGATGTAGATCTGGGATCCGGAGAAGCCCGCGGTGACGTGGGCCTGCACCGCGTTGTACCCCTCGGGGATGGGCAGGTCCTGGCGCTGCGACATGTCGCCGGCCTCGCCACCGCCTCCGCCTGAGGAGAAGGTGACCGAGCGGGTCTCCTCGAATCGTGGCGGCGGCTGGACGCCGGTGGCGTGGTACTTGTTCGCCCAGTAGAGGTAGTCGGCTTCGGTGAGCTGGCTGGCGTCGAGTGGGAACGGCTCCGGGCGTGGTCGCCCCACCTCCCTGGTGGCGTCCTCCTCCAGCGCGCCGGTGAGGAACATCGCCGGCTCGGGAATCACGAAGTCGTACATGGTGCGGCCGCCATAGCGGAACAGTTGGGCTTCGTACCACTTGTCCACCCACTGGTAGACACCGACCACGTGGCCGTCCCCGTCGACGTTGTCGACGCTGTGGTCGTTGATCTCCTCCACCTCGCGGGTCACCCGCAGCGTCTCCTGGGTACGGATTCGCTCGGCGAGCCTGTTCACCGACTTGTCGACCACCTCGCGGGCATACTCGCTGGCCTTCTTCCGGGAACTCTCGCGGGCGTTGGTGTACGCCGCCCGTGCGTTCGCCTCGATCAGCACGGCGGGGCTGACCTGGGCCCGGATCCGCAGCCCGCCCTCGACCTCCGCCTCCTCCTTGAGCACCTCGGACGCCTCGTAGCTGAGCTCGAAGCGCTCGGTGGTCTCCAGGTCGCGCTCCTCCTCCCGCTCGATCTCGCGCTCGGTCACGAAGATCTCCTCGGTGACCTCGCGACGCCGGTGGGTGCGCTGCTTGTTCTCACCCCGCAGCACGTTCTCGATGTGGGCGACCTCGCCAGGCTCGTATCCGGTGAGCTGTTGCCGCACCACCAGCAATTCACCCTCCCCGATGGGCCGTACCGTGCCGTGCGTGGTCGGCAGCGGCTGCCGGTCGCCTCCGGGGAACCGCCACAGGAACGCACCACCCAGCCCGTACGAGCCGGCACGGAACATGTCGGCCAGCGCCAGTACGGTGTTCCCCGCCGTGGGGCGCAGGTCGCGTACCAACCCGGCCTTCTCCGTGTCCAGCCGAGCCACCACCTGGCTCACCGAGTCCCGCGACAGGTCCAGCCCCAGTTGACCGAGGTAACGGCGGCTGGCTTCGCTGATCACCTTGACGCCGGCGTCGGAGAGCCCGAGGCGGGGGCCGTCCCGGGTGCCCGCGATGCTGATGCCAGGGGCCTTCGCGGCAGCTTTGGGCGTGGATCGGCCGTCGTCGAGCCGTGCGCCGCCCGGCTCCTGCGGGTCGCCGTCCTGGGTGCGGAAGAACCGGGGAGCGATAGTGGTCAGCTCTCGCACGACGCTGTCGATGACCTGCCCCTGCCGGCCGACCTGCTGCAAGTCCGCAAGCGGTGGCACCGTACGTGCCGGAGGTGCGGTGGTGTTCGGCCGCTGTGGCGCCAGCTTCAGCCCGGAGAGCACCGGCAGCACCAGTGGCATGTCGAGGATCGGCAGGGTGGCCGCCGCCCGGTCGGCGCCGTTGCGGTCTACCCAGGCTTCGACGAAGCGCACCGTGCGTAGCAACCCGACCAGCTCCGCCATCGCACCCGGATCGCTAGTGGACAACAGCTTCAGCGCCAGCGCGCTGTCGGCCAACTGTTCCTTGCGTTCCCGCCACGTCGTACCGCCGACCTGCTCGGCGTAGCCGTCACCAAGCATGTCGCGTACGGTCTGCTCCACCTGCTCCTCGGTAGGGTCCCGCAGCTCCGTCAGCCTGGTACGCAGCTCGCGCAGCTTCGGCCCGCCGGCTACCCGCTCGGCGTCGTCGACGAACCGGCTACTGGCGACGAACGCCTTCGCGCGCTCCATGACCTCGCTACGTGACTCGTCGCCGGTGACGCTGCCCAACTCCTGCTGCAGCGGTGTGTTCGACACCGATACCGCATCGGTCTGGGGATCCGCCGCTTCGGCGTTGCGCACCAATAACATCCGAAAGACCTGTTCCATGCGGCTGGCTCCCCACCGAGCGACGTCCATGATCGATAACGGTCCGACAACATGAGATATCCACGCCGGTGCCAGCGGAAGGCCTTGGTCGGCATTCGGTCAGCGACGGATGAGCAAGCTGACCGGCCAGCGGGCTTCGACAGGGTCCGTTTGCCGGAGACGCGCAGGAGCGCCACCAAGGCCGGATAGGTCAGTATCGCGATCAGCGTGAGGCGGAGCAGGTCCGAGGGGTCGTTAAGCCACATGGACTGGTCATACCCCGCCCAGCGCGGTGTCCGCACCGTTCGCCCTCGGTGTTGGCTGCGGGCGGAGACATCGAAAGACCCGGCCAACCTCAGGCGCGGGCGCAGGCCCGCAGGGCGAGTCAGCTCCTACTTGCGGGTCATGGGCCCGCAGGGCCCGGTCCAAACGTGGTGATGCGGCCGCAGTGGACATCGAAGGGACGACGGACACGTCGCCCGCAGTGACATCCGGCTAATGGCCCAGCGGACCAGCTTCTGGCCCGTCCCGGTGGCGTGCGTGAGGGACTCGCGGTCTGCCGCCACTCGCGGCGCTCGCACCGGCCGGTCATCGCGGTAACCCGGCACCTGATCTCAGGACGGCGACCACGGCATCGTGGGCTGCAGCACGGCCTCTTGCAGTGCGACCGTGCGTAGCCGGGTGACCTGCTGGTACGCCGGGTCGGCGACCATCGCGCAGAACGCCTGCCGGCTGGGGTACCGGACCAGCAGGACGACGTCCCAGGCCTGACCGTCCTCGGCCACCAGCGCTCGGCCGCCCGCACCGGCGTAGATCACCTCGCCGCCGTAGCGGGGTAGGAACGTGTCCCGCAGTTCTGCGGCGTAGGCCGCATAGGAATCGCGGCCTCCGTCGGCGAACCGCAGCAGGTTGAGCATGACCACGGGTGCCTGCGGGTCCTCTTTCAGGAAGTCCCGCAGGTCGCTACCGCTGGGGTCGATCGCCATCGTGCCTCCTCGCCTGGCCTCGCCCGAAGCCTAGTGCGAAGGTGAGGGATGGTCACTGCCCTGCTCGGCCGCTGGCGTGCCGGCGGTGCTCGACGTGCTGGGTGGGCCACCGGGTCGGGGACTGGTGGTGGGCCCGCCGCCTGCCGGTGGTGACGTCGAACCGGTGCTCGGTGAGGGTTCGGTGCTCGGCGACGACGGTGTGGTGGTGACATCTGGTTGCGCTGTCGTCGAGGGAGTGGCCGGCGACGGTGTGCCGACGCTCGCGTCCGGTGTCGGCGAAGGCGTATCGCTGCCCTCCGGAACCGTGGGCGACTCGGAGGCGGCGGACGAACGCGGGGCGGTCGCGACGTTGGTCGGGCGCCGTCCCGGTGCCGCCGTCCTGAGACCGGGAGCGGACGGGGCACCGGGCGCGACGACGGGTGACGCGATCTGGCTGACCACGCGATCGCACGGAAGGCCGTTCACGGAGAAGTCGGCCGGCGCCTTCAGGTTGTCGCCCTCGGTGGTGCCCCGCAGCGCCGCCGCGAGGGTGGCACCGGGTGCCAACTGCGTGGCCGGCGTGAAGGTCACGTGCCGGCGGTCCTGATCCCAGGGTGTGTCGTCGGTGACGAGGCGCTGCCCGGGGGGCAGCGCGAATGCCAGTGACCAGTCGCGCAGCCACTGCCCGCCGGTGTTGGTGAGGGTCAGATCGGCCCGAAAGGTGCCGTCCGGCAGGTGGTAGGCGGTATACCGGGCGGCGCAGTCTCCGGCCTGGGCATCGGCGACACCGCCGGCACCGGCAGCTGGGACGTCGGTACCCACGACATCGTCTACGGCCTTGCGGCCCGGCAGTTGACCGACGAGGACGGCGGCGAGCAGAACCGCCGGCACACCGACGGCAACCCCGGCACGAACCCTGCGGTGACCCGCGCGGTCGCGCGTCCTGACAGGTACGGGCGGCTTCCGTCCGGTGCCCGCCGGGGCACTCGAACCGGCGATGAACTGACGGGTCGATCCGGCGGTCGCCGGCAGGCCGGCCACCGGGTCCGCCGGCCGCAGCGCCACGTCCGTACCGCCCACGGTGCGGAGCCCAGGTCGACAACCTTGACCCCACGGGAACCGAGCATCACCATTGCCGGGTTTGACGTCGCGGTGGACGAGGCCGTGCGCGTGCGCGGCGGCGAGGGCGTCCGCCACGGCGGCACCGGTCCGCGCGGCTTCGCGCCACGCCATCGGTCCCGAGCGCTGCAGGCGGCCGGCCAGCGTCTCGCCATCGACGAACTCCATGACGAGGAAGGGGACCCGCTTCCGGCGCTGCCGCTGCTCGCCGTAGTCGAAGACGCCGGCGATGTGCGGGTGGTCCAACCTCGCCGCGGCGAGCGCCTCAGCACGCAACCGCTCGCGCGCCGCCGGGTCGTCGAGCAGCTCCGAAGAGAGCATCTTCACCGCTACCGTACGCTGTAACCGCAGGTCGAACCCGCGCCAGACCACCGCCATGCCACCCTGGCCGACCGGTTCGTCGAGCCGGTAGCGCTGCTGCAGGATTCGCATCTGCCCCGTCTCTCCAGTCGTCGCACGACATCGACGCGAATTCGCGACGGTGAATTCGTTGCGTCCGTCCGGGCCGCGTTGATGTTCCCTCGACGCTCGGCCCTACCCGACCTGGTCTGGACCAAAACCCTGCTCAACACGTCCTTTCACAAGCGCCGGGGATTGTCAAACGACCGTCACGGTTTCCGCGGTCGTACCGCCACATCCCAGGGAACTTGTTGGATACGAGGCAGGACAGACAGGGAGGCGGAACCGCGAATGAACAGATGGCGGGACCGGACACGCCCGGCGCTGGCCGCTCTCGCGCCGGTGGTCCTCCTGGCCGTGGGCGACGCCGCATCACGCACCGTCCGCGAGGATGCAATCGCCAGCAAATCGCCGTCGGCCCCGACGTCCACATCGCGGAGCGCGAAAGTGCGCCGATGCGGGCTTCGACCACCTGGTGTTGCCAAACGCCTGACCGGACGCCGACGGCTTCCTTGACTTCTACCGCGACAGCCTCGCCGACCGCCTCCGCGCGCTCGCCTGATCCGAGCGCGACACCATCCGGGTGCTGTCCCGACACGGCCACGGTGCGAACCTGAGCCGCGCCGCGCCGAAGGCGTGCGCCACTACGCGCACGTCGTGCGGATCGTGTGCGGCGGCCACGCCGTGCGTATGGGACTGTCGGATCTGCGCCGAGGCGCGCGCCGATCCGCTCGCACCTACCGGCCAGCATGCTGCGACACGCAAGCGGTGCCGCCACCCGAGAGGGTGCCGGCACCGCCGCATTCGTCATCGCTTGGCGTCGTGTTTGGCCATCTGGGGCCGCTCGCCCTTGCCGACCTTGCGCAGGGCGTTACGGACGCGAAAAGGTCGAGCGGTGGACTGTGCCCCGGTGCTCCGGTCCACCACGGCGGAGAGGGGGGTGCCGTCGGGGATTGCGTCATCAGGCAGCGCCACCCGTCCTGGGAATGCGCCCGCTCAACCCGGCCTGCCGTCGAGATCAGCCGCTGCGATGAGAGGGCCGGCAAAAACCTCACAGGACGACTCTCAAGCCGGTAGAGGAATCCGCGGCGACGGCGAGCCGGCCGTTGCACGGGTAGGCCTGCCTGGAGTACACCCAAGAGAAGGCCGGCGACCGCTGGCAGCCCGAGGGCCCCTCGAACCTGCAGGCCGAGCAGAACAGGCGCGAACGAGAGAAAGCTAGTTGTCGGCGGGAGTCGCGGATGGCGCGGCCGGATTTACTGACGATGCGGCGTCGACCACCTTGCGGTTGAGGCTCACCTGCGCGGTGCCGGCGCCGCCGACCTGAATGTCGTCGTACGCCTGAAGTTGGTGATCCGCGCCGAGGTAGAGCACCGACATGACCAGGGGCATCGGTTTGTCACCTTCGAGTCCGCGCAACCCCGCCCCGCCGGTGGAACCCTGCACTGCCAGCCGGGTGGCGACCGTGCCGGTCGGCGGCAGCGTCGTCACCTTTCGCTGGTGTGTGTGGCCGGCCAGGACCAGCGGCGTGGCACCGTTGAGCGCGGTCGCTGATGCGGGGTCGTGCACCAGTGCGATGTCCACCGGTAGGTCCCGCGCGCGGATCGTCGCGGCGAGTTGCTTTCCCGTGCCCTCGACCGTCGCGGCTGGCTCCTCCCAGGGCCCGGCCTCGGTCTCCTGCTTGTCGGGCGTGAACCGGGGGTCGCCGATGCCGGCGATCGTCACTCCAGCGATCATCGTGACGGAGTTGTCCAGCACGACCGCGTTCGGCTGGCTGGCCACCGCCGCGGCGGTTCGGGGTGAGTCGTGGTTGCCTCGGATGTAGACGTAGGGTGCGTTGAGCTGGCCGATCATGGAAACGTACGAGGTCTCGGGTTCGCTGCCCCAGTCGGTGATGTCTCCGGTGTCGATGACGAGGTCGATGTCGTACTGCTCGACCACGGTTTTGATCATTGGCCAGGCGGCGGGGTTCAGGTGCAGGTCCGAGACGTGCAGGATCCGGGTGGTGTCGGGCGCGGCCTGGTAGATGGGCAGGGTCGACACGGTGGTGTACAGCTCGCCGACGTTGCCGACGAGGCGTTGGAGTTGCTCGGCGTAGCGGTTGTAGTCATCGGCGATCCGTTGCGCGTCACCGATCAGCGCCGGGGCGTTGACCAGCAGGCCCTCGTACCGGGGTTCGGCCAGTGCCTGCGGTCGTACCGTCAGGGCGGCCGTGCCGAGGGTGCCGCCGGTGACCAGCAGCGCGAGACCACCCGACCAGGCGACGCGGCGCACGGATCGGAACGTCAAGCCGGCGAGCAGCATGGACGCGAGGACCGACACGCCAAGCGTACGGAGCCCGAGCCGGACCAGGGCATCGCGGAGGTCCTCGGGCGCCGTGGCGCCGGCGTGGGCGAGGCCGGCGGGGTCGTCGAGCAGAGCCTCGGTGCGTCGCTGGTCGAGTGAGTCGAGGCGGACGGTCAGCCGCGCGGGGCCGTCGTGGCTGTCGAGGAAGAGCGACCCCAGCGGGGGTATGGCGATCTCCGTGCCACCGCCCGCGGACGGGGCCAGCTGGAGCACGACCCGGAACGGCCCGACGTCACTGGCGCCTCTGGCACCGAGGAGGGTGCCGATCGTGATGCCCGTGGCGGTGACGGCGACCAGGGCGACCGCCGCCAGGACACGGCCTGCCCACGGCGAGCGCATGATCTGGCGCGGCCGAGCAGCCGCGTGGCTGAGGCGTTCGGCCAGGGCGGTGCGATGCGGAGGCGCCGCGTCCGAGGGCGGAGTCACGAGGGGATCCGATCTGTGGGGTAACCGAGGGGACGGCGGGGTCAGTTCGAGGGGGCGGCCTGGTCTTCGGTCCCCGCGCCCAGCAGGCCGAGCAGTCCGGCGGCAAAGAGCTGCCGCCGGACGACAGGGGCGAGGTTCTCCAACCGCAGGGCGCCGCCGCGCACGGCGACGGCGCGTTGGCACGCCACGAGCGTTCCCATGCCGGTGGAGTCGATGAAGGTGAGGTCAGCGACATCGAGGATGACGTCTCGCACCGCTTCGGACGCCAACGCCGCAATGACCGCGTCGTGCACGAGTCCGCTCGTTGCGAGGTCCATCTCCCCGCCCAACCGGATGCGGGTGGCGGCTCCCATCTGCATCGTGTCGACTGTCAACTGCAACGCACGACTCCTAACCGTGGCAGTGCCAGGTGAAACATGCATGGATACAATGAACCATTTTCGCAGGCCAGCCTATCTTCTGCGGGAGCCGTGTCCAAGATCGCCAAGCGCGAGGCGTTTTCGTCGCTCACTGTGCCGTGGGGCTCCGCTCGGCCAGCAGAAGTGCGATGTCGTCGTGTGGTTCGCCGCCCACGTGCCGGTGCACGGCGTCCCAGACCGCGTCAAGACACCTGCCCACCGATGGCTCGGCCAGACACGCCCTCAGCGTAGGCATCGGAAAGAAGCGCCGATCGCTGTCACGTGCCTCGAGCAGCCCGTCGGTAAGCATCAGCAGCCGGTCACCGACGTCCCAACGGCCCACCTTCTCCGGTGTCCGAGGCCCACCCAGACCCAATGGTCGATCCGGCGCAGACACCGTCAACTCCTCCAGTTCTCCGGAGCGGTGCCGCAGGATCGGCGCGGGGTGACCGCAGTTGACCGTCCGGATCTCGCCTTCGTGTAGCTCGACCAAGACGGCGGTGACGAACGTCGCGCCCCGGGCGGGAGTCGGCTCCCGAGCGACGAGATCATCCAGGTCGCGCGCCACCTGCGTCAGGTCGGGCCGAACAATCGCCGACTGCCGGAACGCCCCCGCCACCGCCGAAGCCAGCCGCACCGCAGCAAGCCCCTTGCCGCAGACGTCACCGACGATGATCCGCAATCGGTCCTGGTCGGCCACCACCTCGTACAGGTCGCCGCCCACGCCAGCCTCCTCGTAGGCCGAGACGTACCGGGCGGCCAGTTCCACTCCGGCCGCATACTGCGGCGGTTCGCGCAGAATCGCAGCCTGGGTGATCCGCACGATCTCGGCCATCCGGCGCAGACGCTCCTCCCGTCCCGTTCGAGCCCGCGCGACGTACACCGCCATCAGGCTGACCGTGATGACCACCGCCACCCGCAGCAGGTGATCGAGACTGCCGAGCATCCCGCTGGGCAGCCCGGCCCCCACCGCTGCCGTGGTCGCGGCGGCCGACACCACGGCGGTGCGGCGCGGGCTTTCGACGGCGGCGGCGAACAGCGGGGCGAGGGCCAGGAAGCCAATGAGTACGGCATGGGTGGCCGCCGCGACGTCGATCAGCAGGACCACCGCGATGAATCCCATGGCCAGTCGCATGCCGAGCCAGCGGGTCCACCTGTCCGGCGCCGCGTCGGCGACGGAGGAACGGGCGGCCGGCCCCCTGCCCTCGCTGCGCTCAACCGGAGGACTGGATCGCATGGCTCCGCCGATCCGGATCGTCGCCCGCCAGCGATGTCTCTGGATCAAGCTGTCGACGTAGCGCCTCGATCTCCGCGCGCAGGGCCGCGATGTCGTCGGCGGTGGCCGGCGCGGTTCCGCCCTTCTGGGAGACCCGATCCACGATCCAGGTCGCCAGTGAGCCGGTGACGAAACCGATCAGGCCGATGCCGCCGATCATGAGCCCCAAGGCGACGAACCGGCCTGTCCCGGTGACGGGGAAGTGATCTCCGTAGCCGACGGTCGTGATGGTCACCGTCGCCCACCACAGGGCGTCGTCGAACGACGTGATGTTGCTGTCGGCAGCCGAGCGTTCCGCGTCCAGGACCGCCAGCGCGGACACCAGCACCAGCAGCATGGTGGTGGCGCCCACGTAGACGGCGAGCCGGCCACGTGCCCACGACTCCGCGCGTCTGCTCAGGCTCAGCACCACGGTGATCAGTCGCAGGGCACGCAGCGGGCGCAGGACGGGGAGCACCAGAACCGCGAGGTCGAAGAGGTGATCCCGCAGGAAACGCCGCCGGGCTCTGGTCAGGCTCAGCCGCACCACGAAGTCGACCCAGAACATCAGCCAGATGAGAACAGTTGTCGCCTCGCAGACCCGGAGCCAGGGTTCCGCCAGGTCGGGCCGCAGGATTGGTGCGGCGTAGACCACGAGAAACAGGACCGACAGGACGGTCAACGGGAGTGCTGTCAGCCCCTCCCACCGCGCGGCCCGGTCGGCGGGCAGCGCTTCAGTCCTCATCTGCATGAACGGCCCACCCGACAATTATGCGTGCATCCGTGCAATCATTTCTGGGTGAAACTGTACGGGGAAGGCGGCACTGCGTCGACCGCAGCCGAGGATCAGCTGGTTGACGGCCTGTCCGCGCTGGCGCGCACCCTGGTGGGGATCACCGCCCGAACGCTGGGGTCGGTGGACGCCGAGGTCACCCTGCCGCAGTACCGGACACTTGTCGTTCTCGCGTCCCGCGCTCCGCTGCGCACCGTGGATCTCGCGTCCCTGTTGGGGGTGCACCCGTCGACGGCGACGAGAACGTGCAATCGCCTGGTACGGCGGGAATTGGTGGCCCGCCGTCAGCAACCCGACGACCGGCGGGTCGCCTGGTTGAGCCTCACCGAGGGCGGCAAAACGCTCGTGGGCGATGTGATGCGACGCCGGACCGCCGAAATCCGGCGTCTGCTGAACGTCGCCGACTCCGGGCGCCGACGGACGCCGGCCGAGCTGATCAATTCTCTGGTGATCGCCGCCGGTGAGCCGACGGAGGAGCTGTGGTGGCGGCGCTGGGAGCAGTCGGCGTCGGTCGGCACCTGACGACGGCAGTCATCGAGCAGGTACCGTTTAGCCGCGACGTTACCTGCAGTCATGCAGGTATCTTGGGCCCCCGTGGCCGTAGCGGCGTCAGCTCAGGAAGGGGGCAGAAGCCCGTGTTCAGCATCCGTTCATCCGGTGCGGGGCTCGCGCCGCGGACCCTGCACCTCTCCGGAGAACTGGACATGGCCGTTTCCGGGCATCTGCGCGACGCCGTCGAGCGCACGCTCGCGGCGACCTCAACGCAGTGGCTGATCGTCGATCTTCAGGACACCACACTGATCGACTCCGGTGCGGTGAAGGAGTTCGTCGACGTCCACCGGTTCGCCGCCCGGCAGGGACGCGTCCTGATCCTGCGCAACGCCAACGGCATCGTGGCCGAGGTGCTCCGGGTCACCGGGGTGGCGGCCACGCTCGGGCGTCCCGCCAACCGGCCGACCGGCACGATCTACGGCTCGCCGACCGGCAGATGACAATTCCCGTGCCACGAATGAAATGGACCATCCAGCGCGACTTCGAGAGTGGGAGCACCCGGATCACCCTCGCCGGCGGCCTCACCCCAGAAGCGGAACCACACCTTGCCGCCCTGCTGCTCGCAGGTGCCCTGGACGCCCCACTGGCCCTCGTGGTCGACCTCGACACGATCACGACGTCGGACATCGCCCCGATCGGCGCGTTCCTCGCCCAGTGGGTCACCGACCGCACCGACGGGCCGGAGCTGACAGTGTCGGCCAATCCGCTGACTCCCCCGGGACGCCTGCTGCGCGCCACACTCGGTCAGCACGCGATCCTCGGGAAAGCTTTGCTCGAACACCCCGCCGACCGTGCACCGATCTCTGCGTACCGCGCGCACCTGCGACTGCCCGCCGACGCGCAGTCGCCCGCCGCTGCCCGCAGGCTCGTCGCCCGGCAGTGCGAGGCCTGGGGCATGCACGCGGTGGCCGACCGAGCGATGGTCATCGCCTCGGAGTTGGTCAGCAACGTCGTCCAACACGCCGGGACCGACATGGATATCACCGTCGCCGACGTGGCAGGTTCGCTGAGGATCAGCGTCCGGGACCGCGAGGGCGAAACACCCGACTCCACCACCCCTACCCTCCCTCGTCAGGTCACCGAAGGTGGTCGCGGCCTGCCGATCATCGCCGCCCTCACCACCAAGTGGGGCTTCTTCCCCTTTGGCGACGGCAAGACCGTCTGGGCCGCGATCGACGGCCCCAACGGATCACTGGTCAGCGGACGAGCTGTCCCGATCTCGCCGCCAGGGCCGCAACGGCCGCTGGACCCGGCGTAGCACGCCGAACCAGGCGGGTGCCTGCCCGGTGGTGTCCTCGCCGAGGATGAAACCGGCAACCAGGAACAACGCCGCGGTGGACAGGATGGTGCGGTGAGCCAGCGCCGAGAGCAGCACCGCCACCAGAAGGACAGCGGCGAACGACAACAACAGCATCGGTCACGCTCAACGGACACACGTCATCACGATGCCGGCCAGACCTCGACGGGCCTGACGGTGCCCGCCGCGCCGCAGTTGGTGACCGTCGAGGGCACCGTGATCCGGTTCTCCCACCGCGACCTCACCCGCCGCTACCACCTCGGGCCGCCGGGACCGTACCGGGCCTTCGAGGGTGGACGCGCGCTCGTCGCCCGGGAGCTGACCGTCTGGTGACGATCCCCCGCGCGACGGAGAGAGGTGCACGTCGCATCGCCGAGCCGGGCGCGTCCCGGCCGGCCCAGCCCGCACCAGGCGTTTCCAAGAATCCGCTGACAACGGCTGCCTATGGTGAAGCAGACGCGACAGCAACGCACCGACCGGTCGCCGCCGAGGACGATGGGCAAGCAACATGGAGCGGTTCCTGGAGGCACTCTGGGACACGAGCAGCGTGAGCGGTCGCCTCGTGACCAGCATGGTCCTGATCGTGCTGGCTCTCGTCATCGCCGCCCTGGCCGGGCGCCTGTCGACCCTGCGGGTGAAGGACACCACCAACCGCTACTACCTGCGCAAGGCGACGCACTACCTGACCGTCGTGGTGTTGCTATTCGCCCTGGCACTGCTGTGGAAGCCGTTCGCCGGCCGGCTCGGCCTGGTCGTCGGACTGGTCGGCGTCGGTCTCGCGCTGGCCCTGCAGGAGGTCATCGGCGCGTTCGCCGGATGGATCAGCATCATGACCGGCCGGCAATTCCGCGTCGGTGACCGGATCCAGATGTGCGACGTGCGCGGTGACGTCCTCGAAATCACTCCCCTGCGTACCCGCATCCTGGAAAGCGGCTCCTCCACCGACCCGGAATCGTGGATCCGGGGCCGCCAGTACACCGGCCGGGTGGTCTCGCTGTCGAACCGCTTCGTGTTCTGCACACCGGTCTACAACAGCAGCATGGTGCTGGACCACCTGTGGGAGGAACTGACCCTGCCCATCCCCTACGAGGCCGACTGGCACCTCGCGGAGAGCATCCTGTGCGAGGAAGCGCAGAACGTCTCCTCGACGGCCGAAGCGCGCAGCGCCATCGACGCGATGCGCCACCGCTACCCCACCGCCGAGGCGGAGGTCGATCCCCGCGTGTTCGTCCGCGCCACCTCGAACTGGATCGAGCTGTCGGCACGGTTCGTCGTGCCGGTGCGCGGCGCCCGTCAGGTCAAGGACCAGGTCACCCGGCGGGTGCTGGATCGCTTCGCCGACAGCGGCATCCGGGTGGCCTCGGAGACCCAGGACATCACCGTCCACACACCCCACCCGATGAAACCAGCCGCCATCACCTCGGCCGACCACCGGTAGCGGTCTCCGACGGTCCGCCGCTGTCAGCGATCGGAGACCGACGACCGCCGCGCGTACCATCGACGACCGGGCATGGCCGTCACCCCGTACACCACCGTGCTCGCCGCCACCACCAGACTCCCAGCGGCCCACAGCCGTGGGTCCCGTGCCCCCTCGTCCTGGCTGTAGGTGAGATAGAACAGCGCCGACACGCCGACCGGCCCGAACCACCCCAGGAACACCACACCCCGCCAGGGCAGCCCCAGCGCCGGCTTCAGCAGAAGTACCACCGGCAGCCGACGCAGCACCAACACCGCGACCACGAACGCCGCCAGCGGCCAGCCCAACTCGCGCCACGCACGCCACGGCACCTCGACCCCGAGCAGGAAGAACAGCGGCAACACCAGATAGCGGGTCAACGCGTCGTCGAGCTTCTGCTCTGACGCCCGCGACCGGTCGCCGATGACCGCGTTGTACGCCAGACCGGCAACGAACACCGCGAGGATCGCGTCGGTACGCGCCAGCCTGGCCACTCCCAGTGCCGCGACACCGAGCACGACCGTGAAGATCAGTAGCGAGCCCGGATCAACATCCTCCCGAGCCTGGGAGACCATGACGGCACGCCCCGCGGCGTAACCGATCGCCGCGCCGATCGCCACGGCCCCCAGCACCCCCCACACCGCCTCCCGAAGGTGACCTCCGAAGGATCCCGACGTCGCGGCGTACAGGGCGAGCACGACGAAGACGAAGGCAAGCCCGTCGTTGGCGCCCGACTCACCGCTGATCACCTGACGCAGACGCGCCGGTAGCTGCCGCTCGGCGGGACCACCCGACACGACGCTTGATGCCAGAACCGGGTCCGTCGGCGTCATACAGGCGCCCAGCAGGGCCGCCAGGGCAAGGGGCAGGCCGAGGACCAGCCAGGCCAGGCCGGCGCTGACCACCGCCATACCCACCATCGCGACGGTGAGCAGCACGCCGACCGGACGGATCACCGACCGGTACGCCGACAGCGGGAAACGCAGCGCCACCGCCATCAGCGAGATGGCCAACAGGATCCGGCTCACCTCCAACGTCACCACCGACGCCTCGTGCGGAGGCAGGTCGATCAGCCCGAGAACCGGACCGGCCAGTACGCCCACCAGCAGCGCGAGCAGCGGCTCACTGACCGGGGCCCGGCGAATGGCGCTGCCCCAGAACGCCAGCAGCACCCCCAGGATCCCCACCAGCGCGTAACTGAGGTGCAGCGGATACATCCCACGCCGCTACCCCCTCATCCCCACTTCACACCCTGACGTACCAGCCACTCGTCGACATCGGCGGACAGCGCGCGAGGCATTCGGGCATGCGCCACGATGACCCTGTGACGACGATGAACTACGCGCCGTGAGCCGACCCCGTACCGCCGCCGCGCGGCTGGCCGAGATACGGGAGAGCTTCTGGCTGCTGCCGGCGATTTTCTCAGTCGGCGCGGTGCTGTCGGCGATCGGGCTATCTGCGCTGGAGCTGCAGTTGGATCTTCCCTTCGGAGGGGTCGTGCCCAGCGGCCCCTCCGGCGCGCGGTCGCTGTTGTCCTCGATCATCACGGCGATGATCTCCTTCACCGCGCTGGTCTTCTCCATCACGGTCGTGGCCCTGCAGTTGGCCAGCAGCCAGTACTCCCCCCGCGTCCTGCGGACCTTCCTGCAGGACCGGATCATCCAGGCGACGCTCGGTACGTTCGTCGCGACGTTCCTGTTCGCCATGGTGGTGCTGGCCGCGCTACCGGACCAGGCGAACCAAGGGTTGCCCGAGCTGTCCCTGGCGGTGTCGATCGCGCTCGTCCTGGTCAGCAGCGCCACCTTCATCTACTACCTGCACCACATCACCACGGTGATGCGGGTGTCGCACATCATCGGCTCCATCGGCGCGCAGACCCGACGGTCGATCGCCGGCCTCCCTCCGCCCGACGACCCGCAGGTCGTTGTCCTCGGTGAGGTGACACAGACCGTGCCAGCCTCGGAACCCGGCATGGTCAGCACCGTCGATCTCCCCCTGCTCGCGCGGCTGGCCCGCGAGCACGACTGCGCCATCACCGTCGTACCCACACCGGGTGACTTCGTCGTCGCGGGAGCACCGCTGCTGCGCATCCACCGGATCGCCGACGCCACGCCTCGCCCGGTGCCAGTCGAGGCGGCCGAACAGGGCGTGACCATCGGCGTGGAACGCACCCCGGGCCAGGACCTCGGGTTCGGCTTCCGCCAGCTCGCCGACATCGCCGAACGCGCGCTGTCCCCCGGCATCAACGACGTCACCACCGCCGTACGCGCCGGGCAGGAAGCACACGACCTCCTGCGCCGGCTCGCCACCCGCCCTGACCCGACCCACATCGTCCGCGACGACGACGGCACTGTCCGCGCTCAGATGAGAAGCATCTCGTACGACACCATCCTCGCGATGATCATCGACGACATTCGACTCGTCTCCCGGCAGCAGCCACGCGTCCAACGCCTGCTGGACTCCGTCGTCCACGACGTGGCATCCGTCGCGCTTCCCGTCCACCACGCCGCGATCCGGCGTCGGTTACCAACGCCGGCCGCTGACAACCTGCCCTGACACCCTTCAATTGACGTCGTTTCGCAGTTCACGTCCCGGGTCGGCACCCAACCGGCGGAACAGGAAGGGATCGCCCGCGCGAGCACCGCCCCACGATGGAGACTCTGTCGGTGAGTGCCATCCCGCCGCTGCGCCGCTCGCGATGGATCCTCCCGATCGTCTCCGGCACCCGCGTCGCCCCGGCTTGAACTGTTCGTCGGCCTCATCTTCGTCTTCGCATTCCTCAACGTGGCCGGCCTCATCGAGGCGCCTGGGCATCGGGTGCATGCGGGTGGTTCCCGGGGCCGGGGTTGACCGGGGAACCCCCGGTCACCTTCGGGTGAGGCGGTAGGTGTCGGCCCGGTCGGGGCTACCTCGCTCGGAGGGTGAGCAGGGTGATCTCGCTCGGCGCGAAGATCCGGAATGGCGGACCCCAGAAACCGGTCCCCCGGCTCGTGTAGAGCTGGGTCTGGCCATGCCGGCTGAGGCCCTGCACGACCGGCTGGTCCAGCCGGACCAGGTAGTGGAACGGCCACATCTGTCCGCCGTGGGTGTGCCCGGACACCGACCGCCACAGCCCGGGACCGCACCGGATCGGCACCCCCGCGGCGGCCAGCGGTGAGTAACCGCCAGCCCCGATGCTCGTGGTCCGCCGGGTGAGCGCGAGGTAGTCCCCGTCCTCGCAGAATACTGAGAGGCCGACGCTGAACGGGTTTGGGAATCCGTGGATTGGCTCCGCGCAGTTCGGCTCGCCGGCAATCTCCTTCAGAACTTCCCGTTCTTCCGCATCACCGGTAAGCAGGAGACGATGGGTGGCCAGAAAACTGAAGTAGTCGTACACATGCATTTGACAAGCGATGCGGTGGCTTCGGCCCGCGCGGTCGTCCTCGGGCCGGTCATTGACCCGGTTGATGCGCAGGGTGGTAATGCCGACCTGTTGCCCGTTTTCGAAGCCGTCGGACAGCCACTGTGGACTGTGCTGGTCGCGGATGGCCGCCACGCGTGGGTCGTTGATGTCGAAGTCGCCGCCAAGTTCGAGCGTCACTGCATCGTGGTTGAATGCGCGCGCGTGGGGGCGGGGGGGGCGGGCGCCCGGCGCCCGGCCGCCCCGGCGCCGCCCCCCGGCGAGGCGGGGAGGGCGAA
>NZ_VITD01000013.1:0-146390 GCF_007827755.1 Micromonospora sp. CNZ322 | reverse complement strand
GGGAACCGTGGGGCGTTTTTGTGTTTCGTGCCGCATTTTTCTACCGAGAACCGTTTGGTTTTTTATTGCCCCCCTCCCGCCCCCCCCCCCCCAGCCGGCCTGGACCAGTACGAGAGAGCCGAAACGTTCTTCCATGATCCGACTGGCGCGTTCGGCGGCCCGAAAGTGCAGGCGCTTTCGCCACCTCTGGTACCGGCCCTGGGCCGAAGGGTAGGCGACGTTCTGCAGCACCAACCCAGCGACGGCTCCGACCGTCACGTCCCACCAGTTCATGCCAACCCTCCGAAGCTTCGCCTGTGAGTCTCTTCCCGACGGTAGGCGGACGCAGCAATGGGGTGCTTCGGTTGCGCAAGCGCCGGCAGTGTGGCCATGATCAGGCATCCGCACATGCCGCCGACCGCGCCCTACGCAGTGTCACGACAACCGGATCAAACTGGCGCCCGGTCGTGCCGAATTGAGCGCGTGTCACCAAACAATCACTCTGGGTCGGTCTAGTGGCCGAGGTAAAGCCAGAAGCGCAGGCCCGGGCTCATGCCATCAATCGAGGCACTGGACGTGAACGACGATGTGCTGTGGCTGACCGCCCGTGTCTCGGTGTAGGACCTCAAGCTTGACCCGGTGCCGGTCCTCTGAGACGGGGGCGTCCTTCTCGCCGGCCAGGCAGGTTGGATAGGTACCGTCGTTGTGCAGTGTCCCGCTCACGTCCTGCCAGCTTACGGCGATTACTGAGTAGATCGTGTCGCCATCGCGAGGGCTCCGTAAGGCTTCGTCTTCCTCAAAGGCGATGGACCTGGTCTGGTCGTTCGACCAGGTGGCCGTCCCAACGAGCAGCTCCGGCTTGGCGGTGTGCGGATCGTCGGCAAGCTTGGCCGCCCCGAAGCCGCCGACCAGCCCTACGGCGACCAGCGCTAGGGAGAACGCAATCGTTGCGAGGCGACGATTTGGCGGGGTAGCGACCGCAGCTTGCAGCGCGTCGGCGGATGCCACTGGCATGCCTGCAAGGTACGCGATCGGCGCCCACCGGGCTGGCCCAAAAGCGCACTCTCATGCCGCAGTCCGGGCGTTACTCGGCGTATCCGCAGGCCTGAATTGGTGTAGCCGTATTTGGGCTCAGGTCGATATCGTCGCGCCGTGGTGCAAACCAGGCGGTACCCCTATGTCGGTCCGGCCGAGTTCCGTGACCGAGTGATCGCGGTGGACGCTGTTGCCGTGGACTCGGTTGCCTCGCTCGACGAGTGGCTGGCTGGGCGCGACCGCGGAGACCTCGCCGAACCGGTCACGTTCGTCGTTGCTCTCGATGGCGTGCTCAGACTGGCGCCGCGTCGTAGCGAACACATCGCCCTCGCGGGCGGGCGGGACGTACTCGCCGCCGGTGAGATGGCGTTTACCTCCGCCGGCATCGGCTGGCGCGTCGCCGAGGTGACCAACCAGTCGACTGGCTACTGCCCCGACCCGGACTGCTGGCCCGCTGTGGCAAAGGCGCTCGACCGAGTCGGCATATCGCATCCTGGCGGCTTCACCGACCGGGTCATCTTCCGCCGTTGCCCGAGCTGCGGCGAGCGCAACATCGTGCGGGACGACGACTTCACGTGCGCCCTGTGCGGTAGCGCCCTGCCCGCGCAGTGGAACCTCAAGTCCGACTGACGGCATCCGGATCTGCCGCTGTCGGCGCGCGGGCGGCGAGCGCGACGGACCCTGCGTACGCTGCCGTGGTGCAGATCGACTTGGTTGCCCTGATCGTTGACGAGTACGACTCCGCGATCGCGTTCTTCACCGACGTACTCGGCTTCGATCTCGTCGAGGATTCCCCATCGCTGACCAATGACGGTCGACCCAAGCGGTGGGTCGTCGTCCGGCCGCCGGGTGCCCAGACCGGGATTCTCCTCGCTCGCGCCGACGGAGAACAACAACGTGCCGCAACCGGTAACCAGGTAGCCGGCCGAGTCGGGTTCTTCCTCCGAGTCGACGACTTCGACGCCGCTTACCGACGGATGGCCGAGGCCGGTGTCACCTTCGTCCGGGAGCCACGGGCCGAGCCCTATGGCCGGGTCGCGGTCTTCCTCGACATCGCCGGCAACCGGTGGGACCTCCTCGGATCCGCGTGACGTCACCGCAGTTGCCAGTCGAGGCGCCCAGGCCAGACGTCCCGATTTGCCGCGATCCGCTCGATTTGTTCGCGGCGCCAGTCCGCCGAAGTGACCTTGGACGCTACGGGGGGCTGGTAGGAGGCCGCGCGCCCGGTCGGGGAGTGATCGACAATGGTCGCGTGCTTTGCGACGTTCTTGCCTACTACAAAGACCTCGCGATCACTGGGCTGCCGGTGGCGATGTGCTGGACGGTGGCACAGCCGCTGGGCGTTGCCCTGACCGTCGAGGACGTGGCGTCCCGCCTTGCTGGCGACCCCGACGTTCTCGAAGTGCTTGACCTGTCCGAAGCCTACGAGATCGGCCCGAACGACGGGTGGGTCCTGCATCTCGATCAGGTAGGCCCCGCTGTCACCATTTTCGAAGACAACGGCTTCCAGGGAGCCCGCCCGGAGGTGCTGCGAGCGCTCAGCGTCGACGCGAAGGTTCACAGTGCCTGGTGGAACGTCAACGCGGTGACACGGTTCAGCTTGCGACCAGCGTGCTGAGGTGTCGTAGCCGCGGGACTAGGCAGTCGCGGCCGGGGCGTACTCGGGCTCGCGACCCTCGCTCACATCCGTGGCGTTGTTGCGGTCCGCTGTGGAACGCCGTACCACCAACGCCAGCCCGGCGAGGACGGTCGCGGCTGCGGCCAGCTCCGTCGGGCCGACGGGCTCGTCGAGCAGCAGCCATGCCGCGCTGAGCCCGAAGACCGGCACCAGGAGGCTGAACGGCGCCACTCTCGCGATCGAGTACTGGGCGATCAGCCGGTTCCAGATACCGAAGCCGACGAGGGTCGACACGTACGCGACGTACGCCACGGCTAGCAGCCCGCGCCACGACAGACCGGTGATCGCATCCAGCACCGCCTGTCCGCCGTCGACAACGCCGGCCAGGCCGAGCAGCGGCAACGGCGCCACCAGGCTCGACCAGACCAGCAGCGAGAGCGGTCGCGTCTCGTCGCTGGTCCGCATGACTAGGTTTGCCAGGGCCCAACTGGCCGCCGCGAACAGCGTCAGCACGAAGCCGATCACGGAGGCGTGGCCGCCGCTGTGGATCGCCAGCAAGCCGATCCCGACCGATCCGACCAGCACGCCGGCCACCTGCGCCCGCGCCGGCCGCTCGCCCAGCACCGCCGCCGCCAGCAGCACCGACATCAGGGCCTGCGCCTGCAGCACCAGCGAGGCCAGACCGGCCGACATGCCAGCCGCGAGCGCCGTGAACAGCGCGCCGAACTTCAGGACGCCGAGCACCAGTCCGTAGGCGACCACGTAGCGGAGCCGGGCGCTGGGGCGCGGTACCAGGAAGACCAGCGGCACCGCCGCCGCGACGAAGCGCAGCGCGGTCAGCACGAGCGGCGGCAGGTCGCGCAGGCCCAGCTCGATGGCGACGAAGTTGACGCCCCAGATAGCGGCGACGAGCAGGGCGAGAAGTCGGTGTGATGCTTTCATGCCGGTTACGCTGCCCGAGGCAACGCTTAAGGACCAGTTCAACGTTCTTCATTGCTGCTGTAGCGTGGCTACATGAATCTTGACGTGCGCCGGCTCCGCGTGCTGCACGAGGTCGCGCTGCGCGGCAGCGTCACCGCTGCCGCCGCGGCGCTGCACGTCACTCCGTCGGCGGTCTCCCAGCAGCTCGTCCAGCTGTCCCGAGAGGCCGGGCACGAGCTTGTCGAGCGGGCCGGGCGCGGAATCGTCCTCACCCCGGCCGGCCAGGTTCTGGCCAGCCACGCGAAGGACGTGCTGGGCGCGGTGGAGCAGGCGGTGGCCGGACTCGCCGCGCTTCGCCACGGCGTCAGCGGTACGGTGCGGGTCGGCGCGTTCGCGTCCGCAGCCGGCGCGCTGGTGGCTCCCTCCGCCGCCCGCCTGCGGGCGAAGCACCCTGAGCTGGACGTGCGGGTGATCGAGGCCGAAGACCAGCAGAGCCGCCTCGACCTGCGCTCCGGCACCCTCGATGTGGCGGTGCTGCAGGAGTACGACCACGTGCCCGCGCCGCTGGTCGACGACCTGGACCGGCATCCGGTCACCACCGACCTGATGCAACTGATCACCCCGGTCCGGTGGCGCCGTCACACCGGCCGGCTGACCGAGCTGAGCGACGTGCCATGGATCGCCAGCGCCGAGCACACGCCGTGCCTACGGTCCACATTGCACGCTTGCCGGCTCGCCGGCTTCGAGCCGGACATCCGGCACCGTGCCGTCGACTTCGCGCTCACGCTGGACCTCGTCGCGGCCGGGCTGGGCGCCGCGCTGGTGCCGGAGCTGGCGCTGCGCCACGTGCCACTCGGGGTGCACGTGGAGCCACTGGTCGAGCCGGTCACCGAGCGACGCATCTTCGCAGTCACTCGTGCCCTCGGCGGCACGCCGCAACGGCCCGCGGTAGACGCCCTCCTGGCGGAGCTAAGCGGCTCGGCCGACATCCCCCGTGGACAGCATCCGCCGACCATCGCCTGATTTACGTGCTTTGACCCCCGATCGACGAGCATTCGGCCATGATCGGGGCAACGGACGTTGCCGTCAGTCCGCGCACGTCAGCCCGAGGTCGGTGGCGATGACCAGGAAGTTCAAGCAACACGGGAAGCGAACTCTTCACATCGTTAATGTCGCCGACCGCAGTGCCCAGGCTGATCGTCAGCGAGGAAACGTCCTGGTTCCAGCGGCTCAGAGGGCATCTGTTGACGGGATCGAGGTCTCGGTTTTGTCGATGGGCGCGCATGTCTTCGTGGAGTGGGCGTGCGGTGGGCGCCTGGACCACCTCGGCAGTAGCCCTCGCTGACGACGACGGCACTCAAGTCCGCACCTGCGTGCCCTGCTGAGTAGGGCAGAGGCTGTGCTGCGGACGGCCGGGCCGGCGTACCGGTACCCGGCCATCCGCGTTCTGACCACTGGCAAAACTACCGGTCCAGCGGCTCGATCCAGATGTTGCGGTACTGGACCGGATTGCCGTGGTCCTGCAGTCGGATGGCACCCGTCGCCGGGCCCTCGGGCCGGCTGCCGCCAGTCGGGCCGAGGATCTCGACGTCGTCGTGCACCTTGACGCCGTTCCACACCACGGTGACGCGAGGGTTGGCGACCTTCTGCCCGGATGCGTCGTAGCGGGCCTGCCGATAGACGATGTCGTACGTCTGCCAGGTCTGTGGCGGCAGCGCCGCGTTCACGTCGGGGGCCTTCTGGGTGTAGATGGCCGCGGCGTCGTTCTTCTGCGGCAGGTCGATGCCAAAGGAGTCCAGCACCTGGATCTCGTAGCGGTCCTGCAGGTACACCCCACTGTTGGCGCGCGCCTGGCCGGTCACGTCCGGCGGATACAGCGGCAGGTTGAACTCCACGTGCAGCCGGAAGTCACCGAATGCCTCCACCGTGCGCAGGTCCCCGTTACGCACCGTCATGGCGCCGTCGGCGACGGACCACGAGGGTTCGCGCCCGTCGGTGTGCTGCCACTCGGTGAGCTCGCCGCCGTTGAAGAGCGTGATGCGTTTGCCGTGTGGCCGGACGGCGAGCACGTCCAGGTTCAGGTGCCCGGAGTCCGCTGCCTCCTTGCGGTACTCGACCACGTTGCGACCCTTGTTCAAGCGCGCGGTGGTGGTGACGGTGCCCCACTCTTCCCAGGTCACGGTGGAGGGGAAGACCGTCTGCTCGACCCGTTCACCGTTGACGTAGAGGCTCAGCTGCTTCTCGCCGGAGTACGGATTCGGGCCGTTGCTGTAGCGCATCGCCAGGTCGTATGTCCCGGCCTCGCGGACATCGGCAGAGATCCTGGTCGACGAGCCGTCCTGGGCGAACCCGGCGGCGAAGCCGGCACCGGAGTAGGCGGCGTGGTCGGTCGCCATGCCGACGCCGGCCGTACGGCCCTCCTCGGCCTCGAAGAAGGTCTGCGGCTGCACCACCCGGCCCGGAATCTCGTTGAGCGTGTACCAGGCCTCAGTGTTCCACAGCTCCTCGCCGTCGGCGGACGAGAACGGACGCGGGGAGCGCACGTGCACCACGCGGTTCTCCTTCAGGCCCGGGATCTTGAGCTTGACGGTGCGGCCGTCGGTCGACAGCTCGGCCTTGGCCACCTTGAGCGTCTCCAGCTCGAGCTTCGGACCGCCGTACTGGCTCGTCGCGCCGTAGCGCCACTGCGTCACCTGGTACGCGTCGGCGAGTTCCTGCGCGGTCTCGGCCGACAGCGGCTCGGTGTACTCCAGCTCGAACCCGACACGCGACGCGCGCATCTGTTTGACCTCGAAGACCGAGGTGCCGTTGGGCGTGAGCTTCTGCAGGCCGTAGGAGAGCTTGCCCTCCTGGCCCCAGTTGCCGCCGGCGCCCAGGCCACCGGTGTAGAGCGCGCCGTCGGGGCCGAGGGTGACCTCGTTGACGCCGGCCTCCAGGCCCTGCGTGTGCCGGAACACCGCGCCCTGGTACTGCCCCTCGATCTTCTCGAGGAACACGCGCTGCAGGCCGCCGTAGGTCACGTCGCCGACGACCAGTTGCCCCGCGTACGGCCCCTGCTTCAGCAGCACCGGAGTCGACGGCGAGTTGCCGATCTCGTTCTGCGGGATCCAGACGATGGGACGCGTCACGGCCTTGTCGTCGAACGGACCCGCGGGCGTCGCGTAGTGGTTGTAGAACGCCCCTTGCTGGATCTGGACCAGCTTGGACGCGGGCAGCCAGCCGCCCTGGTTGTCGGTGACGAGGACCTCCCCGCGGGGGCCCCACCCGATCCCGTTGGGAGTGCGCAGCCCTCCTGCGACATAGGTGATCTCGCCGGTCTTGGCGTCCACCTTGATCGAGGTTCCGCGGTTCGGTGCCGGCTGGGGCACGGTGGTGGCGCCGCCCAGGTCGATGGCGACCGAGAGGTTGAGGTAGAAGTACCCGTCCCGGTAGAGCAGGCCGAACGCGAACTCATGGAAGTTGCCGCCCCATGGCCAGGTGGCGACCGTGCGGCGGTCGTCTGCGAGGCCGTCGCCGTCGGTGTCGCGCAGGGCCGTCAGCTCGTGCTTCTGGCTGACGTAGACGGTGCCGTCAACGACCGCGACGCCTTGGGGCTCGCGCAGCCCCTCCGCGAACTTACGGTAGGCCACCTGCTCGGGGCTGGTCTGTCCGGTGACGCCCTCGACAACGTAGATCTCGCCAGTCGCGTTGTCGGTGCCGCCCCAGGTGGACATCATCAGGTCGCCGTCGGGCCGGAACGCCATACCGGTGACCTGCGGCTGAAGCCCTTCGGGGCGCAGGTCGGTGAGGGTGTAGCCCGGGTGCACCCGGTCGAGCGGCAGGCCGTCGCCGGCCGAGTCGGTGGCCCCCTCGCAGTACTTCCATCCCGGGGCGGTGACGCGTACGACGTCGGCGTCGGTGCTCAACGCGGAGTTCGGTACCAGCTCGAAGCTGGTCGCACCCGGGCGGCGCCATTCGAGCCGCAGGACCTGGCCGCCGCCGTTATCGAAGAACTCGATGCGCAATGGGTGCACGCCGGCGCTGAGGGTGGTCGACCCTTCCTTGGAGGTTTCGCCGTGCAGCCCGTCGTGGTCGACGACACGCTGATCGCCGATCGTCAGCCGTGACCCGTCGTCGCTGGTGAGCCGGAAGGTGTACTCGCCGTCGACGGGCGCGGCGAGGTTGGCGATGACGTGGCTGATGAACCGGTCGGAGAGGCCGAACTCGTCGGTGGTGGTCCAGCTGACCTGCGGCATGAGCTTGTCGACGTTCGGTGTCTGTGCCGGCTTGAGGTCGCACAGCGCCGACAGCGGAGCTCCCATGTCGTACGAGCGCAGGGTGACGCCGGGTTCCTGCGGCGGAACATCGGCGGTGATGGGTGCGGCCCCGGCTGGGGTGATGGGGACCGCAGCGAGCAGGGCCGCGACAGCGGCACCTGCGGCCACGAGACTGACGCGACGGCGACGGCGCCATCGGTTCGGTGCGGGCATGGTTCCTCCCGGTGGGTGGGTCCTGGCCGAGGTAGGAGCACTTTCTCCTCCCTGGACGGGCCAGTACGGTCTCGGAACACAAAAGATCGATCGCAAACGCTATCACTTTGGATTGACCAAGCTGAACTTTTAGATTTTTGGATAAAAGTGGCCCCTGTTGGCCCATGACCTTGGTGGCATTTGGGGCAGCGCGAGCGGGGCATGTGGCGGCGTCGCGGAGCGGAGGCAAGGGCAGCGCGAGCCCGACGAAACGCCGCTACCACGGTGGCGCGGTGACTACCGACCGGCGCTGGGCGCCGACGAAGGACGCCTCACCGGCTGGCGGTTGGCACCTTGCCGTAGGTATCCCTCAGGGCCCGGCGACGGAGATCGGAGTGCCGAGTCGGCCCTCGTTCCCGCTGCGATCCAGCCCGGACACGCAATAGGAGAGGGGACGGTCGGTCGGGGCGGTGCGATCGATCCAGCCGGTTCCTCGGGCGGTGCCGACGAGCCGGGCCTCGTCGCCGTCCACCCGGTAGACGGCGTAGCTGGTGGCGCCGTCGCCGCGCCAGGTCAGCGTCACCCCGCCGGCGTCCGCACGCCGGGCGTCGGTGAGCGTGGGTGCGGCGGGCGGCGCCGCCGGGAGCTGCGCCATCGTGGGCACCAGCGCCGGGCCGGCGTAGTGCGCGCGGCTGTAGCGGCTGACCGCCCCGAGCTTGTCGGCGCGGACCTGCTTGGCACTGAAGTGCACGCTTCCGTGCACGCCGTTTCGGCGGTTGAGGGCCAACTGCCGGTCCAGTTCGGCCGGGTCGCGCCAGGCGCCGCGCTCACCCACCCGGTAGTCGGCCTGACCGATGTAGAGCTGCACCCTGGTGCCCCGCACGGTGTCGACCCACCACGGCAGCAGCTTGGCGTAGTCGGCCTTGGCGAACCCGACGTGCCAGTAGAGCTGTGGCACGACGTAGTCCAGCCACTGTTTCCGCACCCACAGCCGCGTGTCGGCGTAGATGTCGTCGTAGCTCTGCAGGCCGGCGGTCGCGGAGCCGGCGGGATCGGTGCGCTCGTTGCGCCAGATGCCGAACGGGCTGATGCCGAACCTCACCCACGGTTTGATCGCCTTGATCCGCTCGCTCATCTCCCGGACCAGCGTGTTCACGTTGTCCCGGCGCCAGGCGTGCTTGTCCGCGAAGCGCCGGCCGTACCGGGCGAACGTCGCGTCGTCCGGGAAGTCCTGCCCGACCTCCGGGTAGGGGTAGAAGAAGTCGTCGAAGTGCACCCCGTCGATGTCATACCGCTGGACCGCCTCCAGCATCGAGTCCTCGACGAACGTGCGCGCCTCCGGGATGCCCGGATTGAAGTAGAGGCGGCTGCCGGGCCGGTCGGCGCTGGGGTAGGTCACCACCCAGTCGCGGTGGTGCCGTAACGGGTGGGCCGGCGCGAGCTGGTCCAGCCTCGGTCCGGGGCCGCCCACCGTGGCCGGTTGGCCGCCCCGGTAGGGGTTGAACCAGGCGTGGAACTCCAGGTTGCGGGCGTGCGCCTCGGCGACCATGAACTCCATCGGGTCCCAACCCGGGTCGCGGCCGTCGCGGTGCCCGGTCAGCCACTCCGACCACGGTGCATAGCTGGACGGCCAGAGCGCGTCCCCGCTGGGCCGTACGTGCACGAAGACCGCGTTGTGGCTGTGCCGCACGGCCAGGTCCAGCCAGCCCCGGAACTCCGCCCGCACTGTCTCGGCAGGCAGCCCGCGCCGGCTCGGCCAGTCGATGTTGTTCACCGTCGTGATCCACATGCCGCGCAGCTCGCGGGGTGCCCGGGCTGGCCGGCCGGCGCAGCTGGGCGGACCGCCCGCCGGGCTGGCGTCGGGGGCCGCGCCGAACGCGGCGACGTCCCCGGTCTTCGGTGCGCCGCCGTCGCCGACAACCCGGTGCCGCAGCGAACATCCGCCCACCCCGAGCGCCACAGCGAGCGCGACGACCACCGCGACGAGAGCCTGGGTGCGACGACGGTGGGTGGTGGGAGCGGACGGCTCGGCGGCGGGCATTGTCACAGTCTGCCGAGTGTGGCTCACCGGGTGAACCAGGCGGCCCGTTACTTAACGGTCAGCTAAGGCCGGCGCGACGCCAGCTCGCTCCCCCGTTTCGCCCGTCCAGGCAGTGTCACGCGGGAACGCCCTTTCGCGTCGCCCGACGTGGTCGTCTTACCAGCTCGCCAGACCTTATTCCGCGCTCCGACACCCGAGGCTCGGAATGCGCCGCGTCAGCCCATGCGCTGGTCGTCAGACGTCACGAACGTCCGCAGATGGTCAACCGCCGCAGAGAGCGCGTCCTGCAGGGGGCCGATGTCCCGGGCGACCTGAGCGAGGAGCATGCCGCCTTGATACGCCGCGAGGAACATGTCGGCGAGCCGCGCGGGGTCGGCGGACGCGTCGATGCGGCCGAGTTGCCGCATGCGATCGAGCCCGACGCGGAAGATCTCGCGCCACTGCGCGAACACCTCCGCGAGCCGGTCGTTCACGACGAGATCGGTCTTGACGATCTCGCTCGCGAGCGAGCCGAGGCTGCAGCCGTCTTCAAACGGGCGCCCCGAGAGGACGAAAAAGTCCATCCAGTCCTGGAACGCCTCGACGGTGTCGAAGCTGGCAAACCGTTCGCTGCGATGGAAGCCGAGGACGCTGTCGGCCTGCCAGTCGATGACCGCCAGGACGAGGCTCTCCTTGGTGGGGAAGTAGTGACTCAGCTGTGATCCACTCACGCCTGCAGCGCGACGGACGAGCTCGTTGTTGGTTGCGTGGAACCCTTTCCGGTAGATCAACGCAGCCGCGTGCTCCAGTATTCGCTCGCGCGTGGCCTGGCCCTTGGCTGTGAGCTTCTGGGCTGCATCCGCCCCGTTGTCCACCTGCATGTCATCAAGGTAACACCACTGGGCTTGCCAACCCATTTTCTGTGGTGTTCACTCAAGCGAGTGGACGGAATGGTCCAGCAACGCCACACGGAGGTTCATCGCAATGGCTCGCCTGACCGCTCCCGCACCCGCCGACATCGACGCGAAGACGCAAGGCGCCCTCGACGCCATCGCGAAGCAGTTCGGCTTCGCGCCCAGCATGTTCACCATGCTCGCCGCGAACCCGACCGTGCTCGAGATCGTGATGGGCCTGCAGGGCAGCATCGCGAAGCTCCTGGACGCGAAGACGCGCCACACGATCGCCCTCGCGGTCTCTCAGTCGAACGGCTGCCGCTACTGCCAGGCACTCCACGGTTTCATCTCGTCGAACCTCGGCGGTATGTCGGCGGGGGAGATTGAGCTCGCCCG
This sequence comes from Micromonospora sp. CNZ322, assembly GCF_007827755.1. Taxonomy (NCBI): domain Bacteria; kingdom Bacillati; phylum Actinomycetota; class Actinomycetes; order Micromonosporales; family Micromonosporaceae; genus Micromonospora; species Micromonospora sp. CNZ322. The sequence goes on along the minus strand of NZ_VITD01000013.1, from coordinate 135,080 downwards.
CACAGGGACGTCCAGCGACCCGAAGCGCGCCGCCGTCGCGAAGTTCGCGCAGCAGTTGATCGAGACGCGTGGCCAGGTCAGCGACGAGGACCTCGCAGTGATCCGCGAGGTCGGGTACATCGACCCGGAGATCCAGGCGATCGTCACGATCGTAGTCGTCACCCTGCTCACGAACTACCTCAACAACGTCAGCGACACCGTCGCCGATGTCCCCGGCGCCGACCATCAGTCGGCCTGGCTCTCCTCTCCATCCGCCGCTCAAACGAAAGAAACCACGACGTTGAATCTCGATAAGCTGATCACGAAGCACCTCACCCGCTACTTCGACCCGAGCAAGAGGATCCCGGAGGAGACGTTCCAGCAGCTGCTGCGTTACCTGCGCACCTCGCCGACGACGATCAACATCCAGCCGAACCATTTCCATGTGCTGGAAACGCAGGATGGCAAGGACAAGCTCGCGGACGCACTGGTCGGCCGCTTCGAGGACAACGCGGAGAAGGTGCGCAACGCGTCGCACGCCATCGTCTTCACAACGCGCAAGGACATCCCCGACACGCACCTGCAGGAGATCTTCGAGAAGGAGCGCTCCGACGGGCGCTTCGCCGACCCGGAGATCCAGAAGGGATGGGAGGCGGGCGCCTCCAACTTTGTGGAGATCCAGACCGAGAACTATGGCGGGGACGTGCTCCACTGGCTTGAGAAGAACACCTACCTCGTCGTCGGCGCCACGATGATGGCCGCGGCATCCCTCGGGGTGGACGCGACGCCGCTTGAGGGCTTCGACCGCACGACCGTGGACGCGGCCTTCCACCTGACCGACACCGACTACACGACCACGCTGCTTCTGGTGCTCGGCTACCCCGACGAGGCCCGGGTCTCCCGCCAGCCGGTCTCGCGGTTCGACGCGGAGAAGATCTTCACGCGCATATGACGGACGGGGCGGCCATGGGACCGCGGTGCCGGCCCCGTTCACGTCGACTCGGTTGCCCGGCTTCCGCACCTCCTCGCTGACGCTGGGCCATCGACCCCTTAAGGACTTCGAGGAGGTCAAGATGCAGATTGATAAGGCAGTGCAGGATCGGGCCAGGGCCCGCGCCGCCGAGCTTCCCGGCTCCGAGCACACACACCAGTTCACCGGCGACTGGGAGGTATGGAAAGTCGGCGGCAAGGTGTTCATGCTGCAGACGTCCATGCCCGGCGAGCCCGTCGTGATCCTGAAAGCGGATCCATCCGACGCGGAGTCGCTCCGCGCAGCTCACGCGAGCATCTCGCCCGGCTACCACATGAACAAGAAGCACTGGATCACGGTGCGGGCAGGTGCGGACGCCGAGCCCGCGCTTGTCGACAATCTCGTGACCGAGTCGTACCTCCTCGTCGTCGCCGGCCTGCCGAAGCAGAGCCGTCCCGTCGATCCCGCTTCCTTCCGCGTCCCGCCCTCTGCCGACTGATCGCGATGACGCCGATCGCGCACAGAGCGCTGTTGCCCCTCATCCGAGCAGCCGCACCGGCTCATGGCGTTCTTGCCGGTTTCGGGAAGCGCACGTCAGGCCACCCCTCGCCTCGTTTCGATCTCCTCATTCCCTCCGGGCGAGTGTCACGAACCGTGCCGCCACCGCGGCGCTACCCCTACGCCTGCCGAGACAACCGTTACCCGTAACGACCAGCCTGCGCCCATGGCGCATGTTCAGGAAGGCTTGAGCGGCTGCTCGCGGCGACTGGCACCCGGGTCGCAGGCATGAGTGGTGTCGGTTGGCCGTGGGAGACTCTCGCGCCGTGGCCGTTGACGAGTTTTGGGCGGTCGTGGAGTTGGCCGGGGCGGGTCTCGACGGGCAGACTGGGGACGACGGTGAGGCCGTTGCCGCGGCAGTACACGATCGGACGCCTGCTCGACCGTCTCGAGGCAGCAGGCGCGGACAACACGCTGCTCGCAAACCTCGAGTGGTTCTACCAGCCGCTACTCGAGCACAGCCGCAGGCCAATCGCCCTGCATCGAGAACTCGCCCGCGATCCCGCCCGCTTCATCGGCCTCGTGTCCTTGATGTACCGGCCGGACCCGGACACCGGCGCGAACTCAGCCGACGAAGAGGCAAACGAGGAGTCAGCGTCATCACGGGCCTTCAGCGCGGCCTGGACCGTCCTGCGGGAATGGCGCACGCCGCTCCCGGGCTCCGTAGACGGGTACTTGCCGACCACCGAGGACATGCTGCGATGAGCGGAATCGGTACGCGAGATGCTCACCGCGTCCGACCGGGCCCGGGTGCTGCCCATCGTCCTGGGCGATGCACTATCCGGAGCCGTCGCGGACGAGGACGGCACGTGGCCCAGCGAGCCAGTCCGGGACGTCCTCGAGATACTCGGAGACGCGGACCTCGACGAGCATCTCGCTATCGCGCGAATGAACCAGCCGGGCGTCACAACTCGCGGTCTCTACGACGGCGGAACGCAGGAGCGCGCGCTCGCCGACCAGTACAGCGCGGCGGCGGACCGTGTGCGCGACCGGTGGCCCCGTTCGGGAGCGCTACTCGACGGGCTGAGCCGGTCGTACCGCGATGATGCCCGCCGGGAGGACCGCTCCGCTGAGAGCCATGGCGATCGTTGACGGCCGGTCAGCTTGGCTCACTCGCCCCGTCCCGTCACTGTCCACCGGGTCTGAGGCTCAAAGCACTCCGAGTCGGATTATTCACATCCGCTCACCGGCACGTGCGGACGCCGCCCTGCCGCCTCCGCATGAGGCACCAACGCTGACGGCTTCGGATCCGCCGAAGAGGTCTTCAGCCTGAAGGGCCCGGTCAGCGCACTCCCCGTCGGATCGGTGTCTCGGATGACGGAACCGCGGCGACTCCAGCGTGCCCACCCGCAACGCTCCACGGTTACGTCCACGGGAGTGGTGTACGACTTGCCCGTGATGGGCGTGTTGCGTAGATAAGAGACGGCCATCACCTGTCACGATGGTGCGCTTGGTGGCGACGGTGGTTCGGCTGGATGTGCTCGAGCGCGAGTGGCGTCGGAAATGGCGACCCCGGCGAGGACTGCGGTGGGGGCGAGGGCGACCAGCAGCGGCGGCAGGAGGAGCATCGCCGGTGTCAGGGCAGCCATCACGACCAGGCCGATCGGCCGATCCCGGGATACGCGGGCGAAGACCGCGTACTCGAAGCCGGCACGCCCGGCGAGGAAGAGTGCGGGTCCGCCGAGGATGACGGCGATCCAGGCCGGTTGCGTATGTCCGAACGGGTGGGTGATGACGAGTTCGTCGCCGACGGCGGTGACGACGATGCCGGCCACCATGACCAGGTGGGCGTATGACGTCGATCCGGCAAGGCGGGCCGGGTCGGGGGCCGTTTTGATGGCTGCGGCCGCCAGTTCCCCGGCGCGGTAGATGTAGATCCGCCACAGCAGCACGGTGGTGGCGATCGTCACGAGGAACGCAGCGGCCCGGTCGGGCGTGAAGGCGGTGTCGCGAAGCGTCAGCCCGGTGACCAGGATCAGCTCGCCGAGCGCGATGATGTAGAACTGCCGGTAGCGCTCGGACAGGTGTTCGGCCATGGCCGGCAGATCCGACGGGGGCGTGCGGCCGATCCTCGGCGTGGGGTAGTAGAGCGCGTATGCGGCGTAGTCCAGGGCCACCGCGAGTGTCCACAGCGCCACACGCGCCGTCCCATGCGAGAGCGCACCGGCGATCCACGGCACGGCGGCCACGCCGTACCAGAACAGTATCCGCGCGGAGGTGCGTCGCGGTGCGCGGCCCTGCAGGGCGGTCACAAGGAAGATGTTGGTGCCGATGAATAGGGCGACGAATACCCCTGCGAAGACCAGGCCTTGGCTGCCGAACGCGTCGGGCAGCGCGATCGCGATCACCAGGGTGCCCACCAAATTCGCGATGACCAGCAGCTGTATCGCCGGTTGTTGCGGGTTGAACCTGTCGGTTATCCACGCCGTGTTGAACCAGACCCGCCACAGGGTCAGCAGCAGCAACAGCGTCTGGAAGGCGCCGCTCCAGGTGAGATCCTGGATCAGCGCGTGCGAGAGTTGGGTGAGCGCGAAGACAAACGCCAGGTCGTAGAACAGTTCCAGGAACGTTGCCATCTGCGGATCCTCAGGCGTGCGCATCAGCTCGCCCGCCCTGCTCGTCGTCATCGGCTCGCCCGTTCTGTCGGCTTCGTGGCAGCGTTGAAGCAGTCGTACCATGCTGCCGCGCCTCCCGGTGCCGACAAGACGATGCCCAGGGTTCTCGCAACGAGTGACGAGCTGACGCGGCGTGGCGGGTGGGCCAAGCAGTTTGGGTGAGTCTGAATCGAGCGTCATGCCCGCTCAGGGCCCCGGTAAAGTCGTCAGGTGATGCCGAGTAGGGCCAGGGGCCGGGTGCTGTCGCGGGCGTGATGTCGGTTGGCGGCGGCGATGTTGGCGATTCCGGCGGTGCGGAGGGCGCCGATGGCGGCGTTGCGTAGGGCGGCCATGACCTCGGGCCCGGTTTCGGCGCGAATCTGGCAGCGGTCTTCGTCGTAGGTAACGTCCCGCACCCAGTGGATCTTGTTTCCGGTGGACTACGGCGTCGAACTCTGGGTACCCGAGATCGGCGGCCCCATCGACCCCGACAACGAGGCACACGAACTTGTCATGTCCGTCTTCGGCGGCATGAGCAAAGGCGAACGCAACCGCATCAAGCTGCGTGTGCGCACCGCCATGGCCGCCCAGACACTCCTGGAAGGCCGATACCTCGGCGGACGCCCGCCATACGGCTACACCCTGCGTGATCTCGGCCCTCACCCCAACCCCGCGAAGGCCGCCGACGGCAAACACCTCCGCGGGCTCACCCCGGATGCCCAGACCTCCCCCATCGTCCGCCGGATCTTCGACGAATTCCTCGCCGGCTACGGACTATTCGCCATCGCCGAAGGACTCACCGCCAACCACGTGCCCTGCCCCTCGGCACACGACCGGGCCCGCAACAGACACCGCAGCGGCATCGCCTGGTCCAAAAGCGCCATCCGCGTCATCCTCACCAACCCCCGCTACACGGGCCGGCAGGTGTGGAACAAACAACGCACCGACGAAGTCCTCCTCGACGTCGACGACGTCGCACTGGGTCACACCGGGCCGCCTTGCGGTATGTGCTGACGGTTAGGAATGCATGGCGGGTTGTCCGGTGTAGTTGGCACCAGCGCGATCGTCGGCGCCGAGGTAGCCATACGGGAGGTGGGCGTCGCGGCGGCCGGTGCAGCTGATCCGGCGGCGACGGGAGTCAAGGAGAACCCGGCGGCGCGGAGTCGAGCGATGAGGCGCCGCCCAGCGGGCCGCCCGTCAGGAAGCCGAATGCTGGACAGGTCCAAGTCGGCCACGAGCCGGCCGGTGGGAGTCAGCCAGCCGGCAGCCCGGGTTCGCCGATGCCGCAGGCGACATCGAGCAGGAGCCCGTCGGCGGGAGTCTGGGGTGTGCAACCCCGCCCACGCCGTTCTGGGGAGCCCTGCTGTCACCAGCGCGTACACGGTTACGGTCTGGCCGACGGTGGATTCCGAAAGCCCGAGGTCCCGGCTCATCTCCGGCAGCAGACCGGCCGGGAGATGGTCTCGTTGATGATGCCGAGAAATCCGGCCGTGAACAGCGCCAGGAGAGCGGACACCGGCAGCTTGGCGTGTCCGTGACACGGGTTCTGTCGTCAGTGGCTACGACACGGCAATCCTTTCACCGAAGCTGGTTGGATCGAGGGTCAGAGGTCGCCAGGCTCGGCGAACCGGTAGAACACGCCGCCCACCGGCTGTACGCCCATGAGCAGCCAGATCGCCTTCTCGAAGTCGCGGGCCCGGCAGAGATCACCGACCCGCACCGGGTCGTAACCGGCATCCCGGATGAGCTGCTCGGTGACCTCGACGGCGCCTTCGTCGGCGACGTACCAGTTTGCTCGGCCGCACGCGCTGCTCAGCGGCTTGGTGCATCAGGGCGCCGAAGTTCATGTTGAAGCTCTTGGCTACCGGCGCGCCGGTGAAGGACTTGACCTGGGAAATCGCCGTGACGGGAGGGCAGGATGTTGGTCGCGTCGATGGCGACCTTCCCCCTCAGCCCGGTCACCTTGTGCAGCGCGGGCGAGATCTGGCTGCCGGGAACGGCGATCAGGACAACGTCGGCGTTCGATGCGTCTCCGCCGTCACGGCCGAGCGCTACGACGTCGTGGCCGGCGGCACTCCACAGTCGGCCGAGTCCTCCGCCGATGGTGCCCGTCCGATCATGACGATCTTCACTAGGTTCTCCTGCTCAGTTGGTAGGGGCCAGCGAGGCCCGGACGGCGTCCAGACCGGCGGCCTGGGAGACGATCGGCCGGTAGCCGAGTTCGGTGACGGCCTTGTCGGTACGCAGGGTGCAGGTCTGCCCCAGGAACCACCGGGCCGGTACGGGGACAACCCGGGCAGCGGTGTCGGCGTCCAGGTCGGGGATGGTCGCGTGCACGCCGTAAATCTGGAACTGGGTCTCCAGGAAGTCCCGCAGGACGACGCGGTGCTGGTCGGTGACGAAGTACGCCTGACCGGGACGGCCCTTGAGCCAGCCGAGGATGAGACCCTCGACGGCGTTGTCGACGTAGGTCACGTCGGTGATGTGCCGGCCGCCCTCGATCCATGCGAAGGCGCCCGTCCGGGCCCCGGCCACGAGGTTGTCGATGAGGATGCTCTCCGAGCCCCACACGAACCGCGGGCGGATCGACACGGTCGCGAAGCCGGGCGCGTCGGCGTCCAGCACGATCGCCTCGGATTCGGCCTTCACCGCGCAGTACGCGCCCTCCGAATCGGGCCGCAGCGGTGCGGTCTCGTCCACCTCGACCAGGGGCTCGCCAGCCAGCAGCGCGGCTTCGCTGCCACAGTGGACGAATCGGGCGACGCCCACCCGGCTTGCCGCTGCCACCGCCGCACGGGTGCCGTCCACGGTCACGAGTTCCTGACGGGCACGATCGGCGTCGATGTCCGTCTCGGCCGCCAGGTGGAAGAAGACCGCACTGCCCGTGACGCTGTCCTGCCACGTGGCCGGCTCGGTCAGATCACCGCGCACCGGCTCCGCCCCCAGCCCGGCCACGACGTCAGCGGACGCCGCGCTGCGGACCAGGGCTCGGACCGAGTGCCCCTCGTCGACCAGCCGGCGCACCAGCCGCCGACCGATGAAACCCGAACCGCCTGTCACGAACGCCTGCACCATTGTCGGCTCTCCCTGGGTCAACTGCTCTCTGCAGGTCCAGCAACCAGCGCGTCGCTTTGCTTCCCTCGGAAACGCTGGGGTTTTGGATGCCTGCCATAAGATCTGCGAATGGCTTCGCTACGCGCACTGGAATGTCTGGTCGCCGTGGCCGATACGGGATCGATCACCGAGGCCGCGCGGCTGCTGCACTCCTCGCAGCCTGCCGTCTCGCAGCAGATAGCCGCGCTGGAACGGGAGACCCGAACAGCGCTCATCCTTGAGCAGCGTGCCGGACCCGCTGGCCTGTTCGCTGCGCGCCGCGGCGAGCGTGGCGAGCACGGCGAGCCCGATCGCGCCACCGACCTGTTGAGTGGTGTTCACCAGACCGGAGGCCAAGCCCGCGTCCTGCGGCTGGGCGCTGGACGTGGCCAACCCCATCACCGGCAACGCTCCTTCAGCCACTGTCGCCGTCCCACCGATGACGGGAACCTGTCCCACCTGCGGATGGCGAAGCAGCCGCCTCGGCGTTGCGATTGGGGTCCTTGTCCTCAGCTGGCGGGGAAGTAGTGGCCGTTGTCCAAATCGGCGAGCAGGCGGGGCTGAGCGGGTTCCCAGCCGAGGGTCCGGCGGGTGATGAGGTTGGACGCCGGGTAGCTCTGCGTGACGATGTTGGCGAGGAACCCGAAGTATCCCGGCAGCACCAATTCGTCCACGGGAACGCTCACGGCGGGCAGGCCCAGACGGCTGCCGATGGCCTCAGCAATCTCGCGGAACGGGATGCCCCCATCGTCGACCGCGTGCCAGTAACTGCCGGCCGGGCCCTTCTCCAGCGCCAGGCGGAACAAGGAGGCGACATCGCGGGCATGCACGGCGTTCCACAGGTTCGTGCCGTCTCCGGGGTAGCCGACGAAGCCCTTCGCCTTCGCTAGCGCGATCAGTGTCGGGAGGAAGCCGGCGCGATCGGTCGTGTCGTGGGCGATATTGGCGATCCGCACGACCGAAGACCGCACGCCCCGCTCGGCGAGGCCGATCACGGTGGTCTCCACGACGTTACGAGCCCGCAGGCTGCCCTTGTGCTCATCGCCGCTGGGAAGGGCCGGGTCCTCCTCGGTGGCCATCCGGCCCAGGAATCCCTGCCCGGGCGAGCCGATGCTCCCCGCCGCGACCAGCGGCTTTCCGGTTCCCGCCAGTGCCTCGCCGTACGCGAGCATGATCGGGACCTCCGCGGCGGCCACGGCGTGGATCCCGCCGGAGAAGAGCAGGTCCTGCCGGTGCGCGACGTGGATGACGCCGGCGGAGTCCGCAGCCGCCTCCTTGAGCCCGTCGAGGTCCTGGAGGTCGCCGCGGCGCACCTTCGCGCCGAGCGCGGACAGCGCCGCCGCGGCCGTGTCCGACCGGGCCAGGCCGGTGACCTCGTGCCCAGCGGCGATGAGCTCGGGGACGATGTAAGAACCGGAATGGCCGGTCCCGCCAGTGACGAAAACACGCATTCTGCTGCTCCGAGTGAGTGATGTGGGCGCGAGAGGTGGTGGTGGGTGTGTGCTTAGACCAGAACGTTGACGCCGAGGGAGAAGTTGAAGTCCCCGACGCCGTGGCGGGCCAGGCTCACCATTAGCAGGCCCGTCCCTTCCAGCCAGTGCGCCATCTCCAGGCATCCGGCATCCAGGGGGCGCAAACCGAGGCTCTCGATGAACGCCGATACGCTCGCCTTGGCCCGCGCGTCGTCGCAGGCGACGAGCACGTCCAATGGGCGTCCCGAGGCCAGGACGTGGCCGAAGACGGTGTTGAACGCCTTCACGACGTGCGCGCTGGCTGGGGCGGCCTTGGTGATCTCCTGTGCGGCGGAAGTGCCGTCAGGGGTGGTCAGCCCGCTCGCGTCGGCTTTTATGGGGTTGGTAATATCGATGATGATCTTGCCGGCCAGCGCGTCCCCGTACTGGGCGACGACCGGCACGGCGCTGGCGTTCGGCACGGCGAGGATGACGATGTCGCCGGCCGGGGCGCTGCCGAATGTCCCGGCTGTGGCGCCGCCGCCGAGCGCGGCAGCCAGGTCTTTGGCCTTGGCCGCGTCGCGACCGACGACCTCGACGGCGTGGCCACCAGCGAGCGCCCGGGCGGCCAGGGCGCGGGCCATGGTCCCCAGGCCGATGATGCTGATGCTGCTCATGAAGTGCCTGCTTTCCGAAGATGGATGGGGACGCCATGCCCGCTGGTCGCGAGATGTTTGGCGTAATCCGGTAGCCGTGCTTCAGCGGACCTCGGCGCCCAGGGCGAGGTCGAAGCCGGCGCCGCTGCGGGCCAGGCCCACCAGGAGGATGCCGGCCCATTCGAGGACGTGGGTCATCTCGAGCCCTCCTGCGTCGAGGGCCCGCATGCCCAAGCTCTCCAGGAAGGCAGCGACACGTGCCTTCGCCTCGGCGCTGTCGCCGGCGTAGAACGCGTCCAGGGGCTTGTCCTCGGCGATGACGCCGCCGAAGATCGTGTTGAAGGCTTTCACGACATGTGCGCCCTCGGGGGCGACGGCGGCGATCTGCTGGGACACCGAGTTACCCGCGGTCGTCACGACGCCACTTGCGTCGGCGTTGAACGGGTTGGTGATGTCGACGAGGACCTTGCCGGCCAGCGCATCGCCGTAGTGCTCGACCACGTCGACCGCGCCGGTGTACAGGACGGCCACGATGACGATGTCACCCACCGGCCTGGCGCCGAACGTGCCGACGGTGGCTCCGTTGCCGATCTGGTCGGCGAGCGCCTGAGCCTTGGCGGTGTTGCGGCTCATGAGCTCGATGGTGTGGCCGTGCTTCGCCGCCCGGGTGCCGATGGCGGTGGCCATGTTGCCCGAGCCGATGATGCTGATCGTGGTCATGACGTGTGTTCCCCTTGTTGTGTATGAATCAGTTGGTCGGGGGTCCGGCATGCTGGGCCGGGTGTCGAAGGGTTCGCCGAACGGGCTCAGATCACTGTGGTGCCGCCGTCGACGACCAGTTCCATGCCGTTGACGTAGCTCGAGTCCTCCGAGGCGAGGAACAACGCGACCGACGCGATCTCCTCAGGGCGGCCCATCTCTCGCCGCGGGATCACGGACTCGAACTGCGCCTTCATTTCCGCGTCCATGACCTGCTCCATCATCGGCGAGGCGACCTGGCCGGGCGTCAGCACGTTCACCCGAATCCGCCGGTCCCTCAGCTCTGACACCCACACCCGGGCGTAGGCGGGCAGCACGGCCTTGCTCGCTGCGTAGACACTCCAATCGGGGTAGCCCCGCAACGACGCGTTCGACCCGGTCATGAGGATCGAGCCGCCATCGTTGAACAGCGGCAGCGCCTTCTGGACCGTGAACAGCGTGCCGCGTGCGTTCAGCGAGAACGCGGCATCGAACTGCTCCTCGGTGATCTCGCCGAGCCTGCCCTGCTCACCCGTCCCGGCACTCGCCCACAACACGTCGACCGTGCCTTTTTCCTGCTTGACCGTCTCGAACAAACGGTCCAGACCATCGAGGTCAGCCGAATCGGCCTGCACGCCGGTCACATTCCGGCCGATCAGCTTGACGGCTTCGTCCAGCGCGTCCTTCCGCCGGCCGGAAATGAAGACGTGAGCTCCTTCGTCAACAAACAATTTCGCACCGGCCAGCGCCATTCCACTTGTCGCACCGGTGATCACCGCAACCTTGCCATCGAGCTTTCCCACGACTAACTCCATCCACATAACCGTACCGAGTCATGTTTCTCGTACGGAATTCAATTCCTGCCCATCAGTACTTATCGAGCGTGCCATTGGCCCGAGTCGGTTGTCCAAGACCTCTTTCGGCCGTTGCGATACCCTGGAGGCATCGCCGGGGGGAGGCTCCATGGATCTGGACCTGCGCAAGTTGCGTTACTTCGCCGCTGTCGCCGACAAGCTGCACTTCGGCCGCGCCGCCGATGAGCTGCACATCGCGCAGCCGGTGCTCAGCCGGCAGATCCGCGCGCTGGAGAAGGAACTCGGCACTCCGCTACTGACCCGGGACAGCCATGGCGTGGCGCTGACCGACGCCGGCCGGCAGTTGCTGACCGACGCCGGCCCGCTGCTGGCCTCCGCGCACGCGGTCCGCCGCCGGGTGACCGTGGCCGCGCAGGGCAGCCGGCGGCTGATGGTCGGCTTCCGGGCGGGCATCGCGGTCACCCCAGCGGTACGGCAGTTCGCCATCCAGCACCCGGATGTACCGGTGGATCTGCGGCGGATCGAAGGAGACGACCAGGCCGCGATGCTGCTCGACGGCCGCATCGACGTCGGCTATGTGCGGCTGCCCATCGACGAGGCCGGCCTGCGCGTCACCCCGCTGTACACCGAGCCGCGGGTAGCAGTGCTTCCCGCCGGCCACCGATTCGCCGGCAAGGAACAGATTACCGAGGCCGACCTGGTCGGCGAGCCGCTGCTCTGGCATGCCGACACGAGCACGCAGCCCACCAAGCGCCCGCACCCTGACGCCGGATACCGGGTGCGCGGGGTGGACGAGACGCTCGAGCATGTCGCGGCCGGCCGGGGCATCTCGTTCCTGGCCCGTTCGGCGACCGTATTCTATTCGCATCCGGAGATCAGCTATGTTCCCATCCCGGATCTGGCACCCGACCAGGTGTGCCTCGCTGTGGCGGAATCGCGCACCTCGCCGCTGATCGACGACTTCCTCTCCGCGGCTCAGGTGACGTCCGAGATCACGGCAGAATGTGGCAATTATGAAATGTGGCAGCTGGGAGGCGACGCCGCTTCGAAGCACGGTTGAGCAGTTCGACCGACAACAGCAGCGCCAACAAAGGGCACACGGCCAAGCAATGGCGAAGGAGTTGGGGAGTTCACGAAGACTAGCCCGCGGCATGACCCGGCGCGTCGAAAAGGTCGAGGTACCGACCGCCGTCGCCGTATTCCCCGCCGACCGCACCCAGCCGCCCCGCGCCTGGGCCGAAGTCTGTCGCCACCGCGCCCGGGACGGGTGGGTGATGGCCAGCTCCTTCCCCACCGCACGCCTCACCCTGGCGCAGATCCGCCGCAGCGCCGGGCGGCTCACCGCCGCCGGCGTCGCTATCCTGATCAGCACGGCGTTCGTCACCGTGACGCTCCTCGCCGGCGGCGTCATCCAGGGCACCCACCCATGACATGATCGCGGCCGAGTACGCACGAGCTGACGTCGTCGTGTCCACGGACGACGCCTCGGAGCAGGGCGGGTTCGCCGTCGCTGCCGTCGACGGTGTCGAGACCGTCCAGCCCCTCACGTCCTGGTACGGCGACCTGTGCAACGGCGGCAAGGGTGGCTACCAGAGATTCGCCCCCCGTACCCGAGGACCCACGGCTCTCGCCGCTCGAGCTGACCGACGGTGCCTGGCCGACCGCCGGTGACGAGGCGGTGGTGACGTCGAAGGTCGCCGAGCAGCTCGAAGTCGGGCGTGGGCGACCAGGTGACCCTCAAGCGCACCCTGTACCCGGAGGGCTGGTCCACGAGCCAGGCGGAGGGCCGGGCCGCAGAGCTCGGTGCGCCGAAGAGCGTCACTGAGACCCTGACCGTGACCGGCCTCGCCGCCGACCCCTACGGTGCCTTCGCGACCTTCGGTGGGGCCGCCGCGTTCCCTGCTGCCACGATCCAGACCTGGACCGCGGCCGACGCGTCCCCGAAGCCGGTCACCGGCGCGGCCAGCGCCCGCATGTCAGCGGACAGCCTGCTCGACGAGAAGTACTCCTACGACGTGAGCGTGTCGTCGTCCTCGCCCGAGTACGTCGAGGACGTGCGCGACGCGGTGGCCGAAACCTCTGGCATCACGGCCACCGCACTCATCGCCAACGCGACGGTCACGCTCGAGGGCCTGACGGACACGAGCGTCCTGGGCGCCGACCTCCAGGACCTCGCCGCCGTGGTGAACGTGTCGGACGAAGCAAAGCAGCTCACCGAGGGCTTGATCCTGCTGGCCCAGGCCACAGCCGACTCGCTGTCCCTCGCTCCGGGCGACCAGACCACCCTCTCGGGTTCGGACGCCTCGGTCGATCTGATCGTCGTCATCACGAGCTCCGACCCGCTCAACCGGGTCGTCACCACCGGGGACCTCGACCGCATCAGCGGCGACGACGCGCGGACCGACATCTGGGCCCAGATCTCGGGCACCGAGGCAACGACCGTGCTCGCCAACGTCCAGGACGCCGTCGCGCAGGTCGACGGCGAGGCCTTGGTCGAGGGGCCGGCTGCCCAGTCCGCGCAGTTCCGGCAGGTCGTGGACGTCATCCTCGGCATCGTGGTGGGCCTGCTCGCCGTCGCCGTCGTGATCGACCTGATCGGCGTCACCAACACGCTGTCCCTCTCGGTCATCGAGCGGACCCGCGAGTCCGCGACCCTGCGGGCCATCGGCCTGAGCAAGGAACAGCTACGCGGCATGCTCGCCGTCGAGGGCGTGCTCATCGCCGGCGTCGGCGCGATCCTCGGCATCGTGCTCGGGCTCGTGTTCGGCTGGGCCGGCGCGGCCACGGCGCTGTCCCTCATGGACGACGTGCGGTACACCGTCCCGTGGACGGACCTCGCGGCGGTCCTGGCCATCGCCCTCCTCGCCGGGCTCCTCGTCTCGGTGCTACCGGCGCGGGCCGCGGCCCGCACCTCACCCGTGGCAGCGCTCGGGGCGGAGTGACGACCGCCCGTCGCTGACGCTGACGGCGACGCCCGTGCACGGGCGTCGCCGTGCGCCACCCTCAGGTCACCAGCCCGTTGCGGTAGGCGTAGACCACCGCCTGCACGCGGTCGCGCAGGCCGAGCTTGGCCAGGAGGCGCGACACGTACGTCTTGACCGTCTCCTGGCTGATCACCAGGGCCGCGGCGATCTCGCCGTTCGACAGGCCGTCGGCGATGAGACGCAGCACCTCCAGCTCGCGCCGGGTCAGCGCCATGTCGCCGGGGGCGCCCTCGGTGGGCCGGATCCGCGTCGCGTACCTGCCGACGAGCTGCCTGGTCACCTCGGGCGCCAGCAGCGCCGCCCCGGAGGCGACCGTGCGGAGGCCGTTCAGCAGCTGCGCCGCCGGGGCGTCCTTGAGCAGGAACCCGCTCGCCCCGGCGCGCAGCGCCTCGTAGACATACTCGTCCAGGTTGAACGTGGTCACCACGAGCACCTTGACGGGACGCGCCACCCCGGCGCCGGCCAGCAGGCGGGTTGCCTCGATACCGTCGAGCACCGGCATCCGGACGTCCATCACCACTACGTCCAGGTTCAGTCGGCCCGCAAGGTCGACGGCGGCCCGCCCGTCCGCGCACTCGCCGACCACCTCGAGGTCGGGCTGGGCGTCGATGATCGTCGCGAACCCGGTGCGGATCAGCGCCTGGTCATCGCACACCAGGACCCGGATCGGCGCACTCACGACCGGCTCCCGGTGGGGATGCGCGCCAGGACGACGAATCCGCCGTCGGCCCCGCGGTCCGCGCTGAACTCGCCACCCAGGGCTTCCACCCTTCCCCGCAGCCCGACGAGCCCCCGACCGCTCCCGCCGGCAGACCGCGGGCGGGTGCCGACGAGGGCCTGCTCAGGTCCGGTCCCGGCAGTGCTGATCTGCACGGTGATCTCCCGTTCGTCGTAGCGCACGCCGACCGCCGTCGGGCTGCCGTGGGCGTGCTTGAGGGCGTTGGTCAGGGACTCCTGCACCACCCGGTGGGCGACCAGCTCGGCGCTCCCGGCGGATTCCGACTGCGTGCCCTCCTCGGTGAGCTCTACCGGCTGCCCGGCCTGACGGGTCTGCTCGACGAGCGTGTGCAGGTCCCGGAGGAACGGTGCCTGGGCCACGCCGTCGTGGCCCGGGTCGAGCAGGTCCAGGAGGTTTCGGAGGTCGCCGATCGCCCGCCGGCCCGTGTCGGTGACCGCATTCAGTGTCTCGTCGAGACGATCGGGGGCGTCTGTCAGGTACCTGGCAGCCTCTGTCTGCACGACCATCGCCGTCACGTGGTGGGTCACGACGTCGTGCAGCTCGCGGGCGATCCGCGTGCGTTCCGCGGTGCGGGTCTCCTCGGCGACCCGGAGGCGCCGTTCGGTCTCGGCGACCCGGGTGGAGCGCAGCCAGGAGCCGACGGCCCACACGAGGACCAGTACCAGGTAGAACGTCAGGTACCCGTCCGCCCGCTCGGTCCCGCCGACCAGGTCGATCGCGAGCGCCAGCACCACGTAGGCACCCGAGAGGAGGATCGTGACCGTGCGGCGACGGTGTTCCAGGTAGGCACCCGCGCTCAGCAGCGCGATAGCGAGCCCGGCGCCCGCGAGCGTGTGGTAACCCCGGAGCTGGTCGAGGGCGAAGCCGAGGAACACCAGGACGAGGCAGGCGGCCGGCCACCGCCGGCGAACGGCGAGCGGGAAGCACTGGAGGACGATCGCGACGACGGCCAGCGCGTCGAAGGGACGGGTCGGCAGCGCGCCGACCTCCGTCCCCAGCCCGTGCAACGCCGGCACGATCGATGCGATCGCCGGTAGCAACGCGAGCGGCAGGTCCCGGACCGTGACGTCGAGCTGACGCCACCGGTCCAGGACCCGCCGGAGATCGGTCACCGGGAGAGCCTAGCGGCCACGTCCGCCCGGGCCGAGCGACGGACGGGGACCACGTGACCACGCCGGTAGGCGAGCCACATGAACGCGCCGGTGGCCAGCACGCCGAGCACTACCGCGTAGACACTGGCCTCCGGACCGAAGTCGCCGCCCGTGACCAGCGCGGGACCCGAGATCGTCGCGTCCAGCAGGCCCTGCGCGGTGTTGCTGCCGGACACCTCGGTGCTGAAGATGGCGCTCGCGGCGATGTTCCAGCCGAAGTGCAGACCGATCGGCACCCACAGCTTACGGGTGGCGATGTACGCGGCGGTCAGCATCCCGCCTGCCTCGATGGCGATAGCGACGGCACCCAACAGGGTCGCGTTCGCGTTGGCCAGGTGGATCAGGCCGAACAGCGAGCCGGTCAGCGCGAGCGCGATCCAGGTTCCGGTCCAGCGCTCGATGTTGCGGAACAGGACACCGCGGAAGACCAGCTCCTCGGCGACAGCGGCACCCGCCATGATCCCGAGCAGGCTGACGGCGCTCGCCGGCGTGCCCAGGCCGTTGATCGTGTAGTCACCGAAGAAGGCGATGTTCGCGATCACTGCCCCGAACAGCGCAATGCCGAGCAGCGTGCCCCAGCTGATCCCGGCACCTGCTCCCTTCAGCGAGACCTCGACGGGGGCGCGGTGCTCGGTTCGCCGCACCACCCAGCCGTAGACCAGGACCCCGACGACGGCCGTCAGCAGGCCGGCCACGAGCGCCAGCCAGGGGGTGTCCTTCACCGCCGCCGTGCCCAGATTGCCGAGGATCCAGACCGCCGCAACCGCCAAGAGCTGCCATACCAGACCCACGATGACTCCTTTGAGAAGCCGCGGCGAGAGCGTCGCGGGCTACCCCGAACGCTATGGATTTGCCCGCCCAAAGTAGTCACCGCACGGTGGACATTCGCAGGTAGCTCGCACGGGTGACAGACTCGGCAGCACCGGGCAGCACCACCCGAACGTCAGCAGACGTACTGGCGCCCGACAAGTCTTGTCGCGTGGCTCTTATCCAACGACCGCCAGAAAATCCGAGTAGAACAGGCCCAGGCCGACCGCCACGCACACGCCGGCCACGATCCAAAACCGGATTACGATATTGACCTCGCTCCATCCGGCCAGCTCGAAATGGTGGTGCAACGGCACCATCCGGAAGACGCGTCTACCGGTGGTCCGGAACGAGACGATCTGGATCACCCAGGTCGTCGTGATGATGACGAAGAGCCCGCCGATCATGATCGAAAGCAGCGTGGTGCGGGTTACCACCGCGAGCCCGCCGATCAGGCCGCCGAGTCCGAGCGCGCCCACGTCACCCATGAAGATCCGCGCCGGGGACGTGTTCCACCACAGGAAGCCCACGCAGGCGGCGGCCGCCGCCGCCGCGATTATGGCGACCTCCAGGGGATCCCGGACCTGGTAGCAGTAGTCATTCACGCGGCCGTACGCGTCGTCGGCGCACCAGTGCCGGTACTGCCAGAAGCCGATCAGCGCGTACGCGCCGAGCACCAGGATCGACGCGCCGGTGGCCAGGCCGTCGAGGCCGTCGGTGAGGTTCACGCCGTTCGACATCGCCGTAACCACGAAGACGATGACCATGACCGCGCCGACCTTGCCGACGTCGAGCCAGCTGATGTCGCGGATGAGCGAGATGTGCTCGCTGGCCACGGTCTGGCCGTTGGTGCTCGGCACGTAGAGCGCGGCGATGCCGAAGCCTGCGCTGACGATGGCCTGGCCGAGCAGCTTGCCTTTGGCGGACAGTCCGTCGGAGTTGCGCTTGCGCACCTTGAGGAAGTCGTCGAAGAAGCCGACCGCACCGCAGAAGACGAACAGGCCGAGCAGCACCAGGGCCGTCATTGTCGGGCCCTCCTGCGCGATCTGCCGCTCAGGCAGGGTGGTCAGGGCGATGTGCCCGGCGACGTAGGCGAAGACGGTCGCCACGATGAAGACGACGCCGCCCATCGTGGGCGTGCCCTTCTTGCCCTGGTTGCTGGCGAGCCCGATGGATCGGATCGGCTGGCCTGCCTTGAGCGCGGTGAAGACGCGAATCGCCACCGGCGTGCCGAACAGGGAGATGATGAACGCGACCGCGGCCGCGACGATGACCGCCCTCACGGGCGAACCTCCACGCGATCCGGACTTCTCACGGCGTCCCCACCGAGCTTCCAGATCAGCGCCTGACGTCTCGACCTGAGCTGGCGGTGCAGATAGCCCTTAGCGAAGTCATGGATCATGAGGCATGAGCTTGCCATCCGACGGCGAGCGGAGCAGCCCGGGACCTCACAGCGCCGTGGTCCGTAAACTCGCCGACGCGCATCCAACGACGATCTTGCAGGCCAAGCCCGCTTGACCCGCTGGAGGAATCCGGAGGTGTTGCTTGAGGGCCCTGAGCTGCGACCCGGCGCTCCCATATACGACCGTTACCCAGTGCGACGCGTTGAGCCAAGCAAGCGGTCTGAAGCTGACCGGAGCTGAGGCCGCGACCATCATGGTCGGCGCTGCTGGTCTGCGCCAGTCGGTGCGCAGAGAGAACACCATGCGGTCCAGGCGTTAGAGCGGCAACGCCAAACTGACGGCGTAATGCCATCCTGTCTGCCGTTGAACCGGCCTCCTGGGGAGCGGGCCGCCGCCCGGCCCGCCACGTCAAGCGGACCCTGACACAGGTTCGGACGCTGGCGGGTCGGGCGGTGATCTGCTCGGCTCTGCCCGGGTCGACGGCAGGCAGTGAGGATGGTGGGGTGGGTCGCCGGGCTGGTCTGACTCACCGGCAGACCGACGGTTGCTGTCCTCATCCCGATTCGTCGGCTGGCCCGGTGGCCCCGGCAGCGCTACATGTCACCGGTCAGGCGTCGTGACCTGATAGGAGCCTGTGCGAGAGGCGCCCACCACTGTGTTGTCCGCATCGCCTGACCGGTGACGTGTCCACGTGTTCTCGACGTGACCGAGAAAGGCGGACCTCACCAGCATGGCAGCCAAGAAGCGATCTCTCATCGGTGGCGTCGATACCCACCGCGACACCCACCACGCCGCGATCATCGACAGCACCGGCGGACTCCTGTCCGATGCCGAGTTTCCCGCGACCGCCGCTGGCTACGCGGACCTGTTGGCCTGGATGGGCTCCTTCGGCTGGGTAACCGCCGTGGGTGTGGAAGGTACCGGAAGCTACGGGGCCGGCCTCGCCCGCTACCTCACCAACAAGAACATCGCCGTCGTGGAGGTGGACCGGCCGGACCGCCGCGCCCGCCGCAACCAGGGCAAGTCTGATCCGATCGACGCGATCGCCGCCGCCCGAGCCACCCTCGCCGGGACCGCCATGGGCACACCGAAGACCCGCACCGGGCCGGTCGAAGCGATCCGTGCCCTGCGGGTCGCCCGCCGAGGAGCGATCAAGGCCCGCACCGCCGCCCTCAACCAGATGCGCGGCCTGGTCGCCGCCGCCCCCGAGCCCTTGCGAGCCCACCTGACCAGGGTCAGCGCCGCAGTGCTGGTCAGCCGATGCGCCGCACTGACCTGCGACTCGACCAAACTCCACGAGCCAGCGCACGCCACCGCCGCAGCCCTGATCGGACTCGCCCGCCGGGTCACCGCCCTGACCGAGGAGATCACCGCCCTCGACCGGCAGGTAACACCCATCGTCGCGAAGGCGGCACCTCGCACAATGGCCCTGTTCGGTGTCGGCCCCGATGTCGCCGCGCAGCTGCTGACCACCGCCGGCGACAACCCCGACCGGCTGCACTCCGAAGCCGCCCTCGCTCACCTTTGCGGCGCAGCACCCATCCCCGCCAGCTCAGGACGGGTGCGCCGCCACCGCCTGCACCGCGGAGGCGACCGCGGCGCCAACCACGCCTTGCACACCATCGCGCTCTGCCGCATGCGCTACGACCAGCGCACCCGCGCCTACGTCCACCGACGCATCACCGAAGGCCTCAGCAAGCAAGAGATCCTCCGCTGCCTCAAGCGCTACATCGTCCGCGACGTCTACACCGCCCTACGCGCCGACTTCGCCGCCCTCACCCCTTGACCTCCATAGGAGCATCGGGATGGCCTACCGCCACCACCCACGGACCGTGACCCGCCGACGCAGCCCCGGCCATCCTGGAGCCGGAGCGCCCCCCGCCGGAGGCGCAGTACCCGCACCCCGGCGACCGCCGCCAGCTCGCCCACGCGGCCGGCGTGCGCTCCCCTACGCCGCGCGGGCACGTGGCCGCGCGGCCCGGCCGGCTGCCGGCCCACCACATCACCGGTCAACGGTCTTTCGTTCGGCGGCGGCCCCCGGGCTTCCCCGCCCTCCGCGCCAGCCGCCGAGCGTCCGGCGTGACGGCGCAGAGCGACAGCGGCGCGGCCGGCGCGCGCCCAGGCGGCGGCGCGTGCGGCCCGTCAAGGGCCGCCTTGATAGACGTACAGAAAGTCCTCCCACAACGCCGGCAGCACGCGCCGGCAGCACGCGCCGGCAGCCAGCCTGTCCTCCGCCGCTTGATCCGTTACGGGTTGGCTTCAGATGACACGTGACGCTCCGCCAGCGATGGTTCGAGCCCCACGAGTCCGAACCTCCGCGAGCTACGCGACGATGACCCGGTGGACGAACAGCCCGTCTTTACCAACCCGTGGCGGGACCTACGCCGAGGTGGCCCAACCGAACAACGACAGCGTGGAGCACTGCACGCCGAACTTCTGACCGAGGTGGCCGCCGGGCATCCCCTATACAACCAACCCGTCGAGGTCATCGGCAGGTCCGGGGCCTCAGACGACATCGTTGTGGAACTGGCCTCTGGAGGCTGGGCCCTCGTCCACCTCACCTGGAAACGCGCGGCCGAGAGAAAGCCCTGGCCCGAGACCACCTTCTACAGCACGATCAAGGCGCTCGAAGAGGACATCCACGAGCCTGACTGGTAAGACGCTGGTCGCCTGGCCCGAGTCAGACGACGACGTCAGCATCCTCCGCGACTGCTACGTCTTCCGCATCTGAGTTGATCAGCGATGCTCTTAACAGGTAGCAACGGCAGCGCAACCAGGAATTTGCCTGACAGCGGCAGAAGCAGATAGCGGTCACGACGGCCTCATCGTCGCCGCCGACCGGCCAGAGGGCATCGAAGCCTACAAGCCCATTCGGCTCGCCCCGCATGCTGCGTCGGCGGCACCCTCGTACGACCATCCCGTGCTGCACGACCTGTCCGGGGCCGGTTCAGCCAGGTGGCAGGTCCAGATCATCCGAACGATCCAGCACGGGCGCTTGGAACACGGGGTGACGTACCGGTACAGGGCTTGCGCGGCGACGGGGCCCTGGTATGCAAGACGCCGTGACGGACCATGAACTGCTCGACGTAATCCATGGCACTCCGTGGATCGCCGACCTGCTCACCCTCTTCGACTTCGACGTCGCCCGTGCCGCCGACGGACCGATCGAGCCGGTGACCCTGCCCAGCGGCAAACCACTGGCGACCATCGCCGGCGTCAATCAGAGTGGCCGGATGAGGGAGGAAGCCGACCTTTCCGTCGTAAGGGTCGCCGTTGAATTGAGTTCGACTACGGGTCGAGCGGCCGGCCGATGCAGGATTGGGAAGAGGCTCGCAGCTACCGACGCGAGAATGCCCGCTACACCAGGTCGCGAGCGACCTGCGCGCCGAGCCACAGCGCCGCGGCGGCATGAGGCACGGTGTTGAGCGGAGTGAGCCGCTGCCTGCCGGTGAGCACGAACTGATCGTCGAGTTCAACGCGGATCGAGTTCAGCCTCTTGCCGTGGATATCAGCCACAGGTGGGGGCAGGTGCAGTTGAGCGCCGTTGTGCGCTATTGGATGCAGTTCAACGCCGTTCAGGACACCCGGCTGCTCCCAAACTGCTCCCCCAATCCCGGGCTCGTGGCCCTAGCGTCACCTCGGCGCCTTGGGGCTCAGCTTCGGCACTTCATCGAGCAGTGCGAGGCGAGGCCGACGTTTAGTCAACGCTACCGGGGCGCTGAGGCGCAGCGCGCCCGGTCGGCAGCGTGTGCGGATGCTGTCGGTGCGGTCAGTGGTCTTCGGCGTAGTAGGAATGCACGGCGGGTTGTCCGGTGTAGTTGGCACCAGCGCGATCGTCGGCACCGAGGTAGCTGTACGGGAGGCGGGCGTCACGGCGGCCGGTGCAGCCGATCCGGCGACGGGAGTCGTAGGAGAACCCGGCGGCGCGGAGTCGGGCGGTGAGGCGCTGCCCGGCGGGTCGCCCGCCAGGAAGGCGAATGCTGGACAGGTCCAGGTCGGCCACGAGCCGGCCGGTGGGAGTCAGCCAGCCGGCCGCACGGGTCAGGACCGCGAGCTTGTCTCCGACGTAGTGCAGCGGCAGCCTGATCGCCGCCCGAACGGAGCGGCAAGCTTTACGCCCTTTGGTGTGCTTTAGCGCCTTTGTCACTTCCTGCGAGGTCTGGTCGATATTCTCGGTACCTGCGTCGCCAGCCCAGTCGACGCGAGTGCAATCGGCTGTGGCAGACGGGGGTGGCCACGATGGCCGTGGCGCAAGCAGCGGCCGCGCCAGGGGTACGGACGTCGCAGCTGCTCGTCGGTGGTGACGTCGCTGACGTGGTGAACATGTTCCGCGGGGAGGTGAACCTGCCCCTGGACCTGGTTTCGTTGACTGGCCGTGGCGGCTTGGACGTCACCGTCACCGCCTTCTACGGCAGCGGAGTGCACCATTCCGTGCAGCGGTCCAACCTCACCTCACCCACTGGAGTGCTCGGCCTGGGCTGGTCCCTGTCGTACGAACGCGTCGTCGTCGAGTCCGAGACCAGTGGCACGACGGTTGACGACGTGTTCTACCTGATCACCGGCGGTGCTGCGCGACAGCTCGTGCGAGTGGGTCTCGACGGGCCGGCGCAGCGTTTCCAACTTGTCGACCAGCCGTTCTGGCAGATCACCTACCACCCGGACCCCACCTGCCCGGAATCCGAGTACTGGACCATCGTGCGGGAGGACGGCAGCACCTCCACCTACGGGCTGGGGGCGGTGCAGCGCGGCGTGCGGTGGGGCAACTGGATCGGCCCGTCCACAGTTCCGGGCGGGATGAGTTTTCCGCTGGCGTGGAACCTCCTGCACATCCGCTCGCTGGCGGGCGACACCGTGTCGTTCGAGTACGACATCGACGACGTGCTGATCGGGACGAGCCCGCAGGCGCGTTGCACCCGCTCGTGCCGGCTCCGCCGGATCGTCGACGTGTTCGGGCAGACCGTCGACTTCCGTTACCTGCCGAAGGAGCCCTGCGAGACCCCGTCTCCGTACGTGCCGCCGCACGGCGGCCAGAACGCCTACCAGTTCCAGCTCGAGGACCACTACCTCGACCAGATCGTCGTGCGCGACAGCGCCGGCGGCACCGTGCTGACCACGAGGCTGCGCTACGCGCTGCACAACCAGTCCCGCCACGCCGACGACAGCCGGTACCTCAAGCGCTACCTCATCGCCGTCGGGCAGGAGCTGGCCGCTGGCGGAGCCCTGCCGGAGTTGGAGTTCGACTACCACGGCGCCGAGGGCACGAACCCGGGCGCGATGTGCGGCGCGCGCACGCCGCAGGGCGGGCAGGCGGCATACGAGTACCGCGCCGCCGAGCTGCCCAACACCGCGCTGCGGGTCGCGGTCCAACGGCCGGCCGCCGGCGGGACGCCACGGGTCTGGAACGGCCCCAATTTCACGATCCTGACCTGGGAGAGCAGCGCCACCGGTCAGATCACCACCGGCGTGTACTCCTGGAACGGCAGCTGGTCCGCGCAACAGGACACCCGGCAGTGGGCGGCGACGCCCGCAACCCTGCGGGTGCTCACCACCGACGGGTTCTTCGCCGTCTGGTACCAGGACGCGCGCAGCGCTCAGTACCGGGTCCACCTGGTCCGCGCGGAGCCGTTCCGCTTCGGCGAGTGGCAACGTGACACGTACCCGGTCACGCTCGATGAGCCGATGGCCGAGCCGGCGGTCAGCGTCGGCGGCGGTTTCGTCGCCGTCGCGGACGCCCGGGCCGGGCAGTTGAAGATCGTCACGTGGGATCCGGTCGAGCGGCGCTGGGTCGAGCAGGACTTCGGGCTGAGCGGAGTGGACCGCGTCGCGCTGGCCAGCGGCGCAGGTGTCTGTGTCGCCGTCACCTACGTCCAGCAGAGCCGAACGCTGAGCGTTGCCGTCTATCACTGCGACGCGGAGCGGCGCTGGCGTCGCGGAGACACCGTCAGCGAAACGGTCGACATCGACTGGACAGCCACCTCGACCGATCGGCTACTCGCCATCGGCGCGTCCTTCGCCGTGCTCGGCTTCGTGACCGCCTTCGACGACGCGGCCGGGACCGTGCGGTACGCCAGCCGCTTAGTCACCTGGTCCACGGCATATCGCTTCGGGCAGGTCTTGAAGGTCGACGGCAGCCAGCCCGTGGACGCGCGCAACCCGGTCGGATACGCGACGGTGAACGGGTCGACCGCTGCCAACGGCGAGCACCTGTTCCGCTTCGACGGCGCCCGCTGGCAGCAGGTCGCCTCGACCCGCCCCACCGTCGGCCCCCGCTACACCTACCACTACGCCGCCGACACCGCCTACGCCACCACCGTCCAGGACAGCGGCCAGTGGTCAGCCGAGCTGTACGAGTACGACCCCTACCGCAACGCGTGGCGTACCCCCACCCGGATCAACGGCACCAGCCCTGGGCTGCCCACCCTCGCCGAGGGCTACCGCACGGTCGGCCGCGACCTGCTCTGGCGCACACCAGAGGGCGCCTGGAGCACCGTGTACACGCTGCCGGTCGACGCGGACCTGGCGACCCTGACCAACGCCGCGCCGGGCTACCTGAGCTATGAGGACCGCAGCGGCTCGACTCACCTGGTCACGCTCGTCGACGCCGGGGTGCGGGAGTCAGTCGCCCTGCCCGGCGAACGGGTGGTGGTCCACGACCCGCAGCCCGGCCAGATCCTCACCGGCCCGGAGACGGTCGTCACCTACCGTGGCCCTGACTTCGACCACGCCACCAGCCTTGCCCTGTACCGGGTCGTCGGCGGCCGGACCGCCACCCGGCTGGTGGCCTACCCGGTGGTCCGCGTCGGCAGCGACACCGGCTACCAGGCCCGGCACACGACGCTGGACTACGACCTCGCCACCGCGACCTACGACCCGTACGGGCTCGTCACCCAGTACGTGACGGTCCGTGCCACGCCCGACGACGGCGGCCATGGCTGCGTCGAACGAGTGTTCTTCAACGGGCTCAGCCCGAGCGTGCCCGGCGTGCTCTACCCGGTGTCCGATCAGTACAGTAACGCCCGGGCGTACTTCAGCAAGCTCAACGGGCAACTGTTCCGCACCCGCGCCTTCGACGCCGACGGTCGCCAGGTCAGCGAGAGCGTCAGCTATCCCTACACGTACACGGGTCAGGACAGCGACCTGCGCATCGTCGGCGCCTGGACCAGGGTGCGCAGGCAGACCCAGGCGACCGCGGGTGAGCTCTTCACCGCCGACACGGACCGCGCCGGCACCCGCGAGCACGGGGTGCGGGCCGCGTTACGGACGCACTTCACCGCACACGGCCTACCCCTGACCGACCCGGTGGCGGTGCACGAGGAGGTGCCCGACCGGCGCTGGCGGCTCACCGACGCCGACGGCACGAAGTACCAGGTGGTCGCCGACGGGACACGGCTCACCGTGTATGGGTGGCTGGTCGACGCCACCGAACACGAGTACAACGACCACGGGCAGCCGTGCCGCGAGATCCGTGACAACACCGACGACCAGGGGGTGCGGCGGCGGCTGCGCCGGGACACGTCCTACGCCTGGCAGACCTACCCGGGCCTGCGCGAGCTCAACTGCCTCGTCCCGACCAGCCAGGTCACCACCAGCGACCTCACGGCGGACGTGGTCACCGCCAGCGAGGTCACCACCTACCGCAACAAGTGGGGGCCCTGGGCGGCCGAGCGAGGCTACCAGTGGTTGGGCGTCGACGATCCGACCTTCCCGGCGTGGGGCTCGGACGCCGAACCCGGACCGGGCTGGCTCTGCGCCCGCCAGGTCCTCGACGTCACCGAGCGGGCCCAGCCGCTGGCGGCGCTGGACGCCAGCGGGCACGTCGCCGCCGCCATCTACGACCGCGAGCGCCGCTTCGCGATCGCTACCACGGCCAACGCTGACCCCCGACAGGGCGAGGTCTGCTGGTACGGCTTCGAGGAGTACGAGGACGACGGCGGCTGGACGCTCACCCCCGCCGGCCTCGACCCGACCGGGTACATCACCGAGGGCCCGGCGCACTCCGGGTCACGGCGACTAGTTATCCCCGGTGACCCCGACTGCGCCATCGGCATAACCAACGAGTTCACCCCGGCCCGCGGCGACCGGCCCTATCAACTGTCGTGCTGGGTCTGCACCCAGCCGGGGTTCGTCGACGACCCGGATCTCGCCGCGTTGCGCACCGCGGTCCGCGACGAGCAGGGCCGCACGGCCGAGATCGTGCTGTCCATCCCCGCCACCGACGACCGGTGGCGCTGGCTGCATCAGCTGATCGACCCGCAGGCGCTCGACCTGGGCGCCATCGCGTCGGTGACACTCACCCTCACCAGCCGCCAGGACCGGCGGTACCTTCTCGTCGACGACCTCGCGTTCGCCCCGGTCGCGGCCAGCCTGCAAGCCTCGGTGTACTCCCCGGACGGGCAGGAACTGCGCGCCACGGTGGACATGCTCAGCGACACCCGGCGCATCGGCTACGACCTGCTGACCCGACCCGTGCTGGACGTCGGCTTCGACAACTGGCCGTTGTCGGCCACCGCCGAGTACGTCTGGCGCTGCGGACGGGACACCTTCGACCCCGCGCGGCCGAACGCCACCCTGGTGGCGTCGTTGCGCGGCCCCGGCACCTTCACCGACTTCCGGCAGGGCGACCAGTGGCGCGCGCATTGGCGTGCCGACGCCGGCTGGCAGCAGGAACCGGGCCTGCTGCGCTACGCGCAGGACGGCACCGGCACGCTCGCCCTCACCGAGACGCCCGAGGGCAGCTACCTGCTGCGTATCGCCCTGACCGCTGACCCGGCCGTGCGGCGACCGGTACGGCTCACCCTCGGCGAGTGGTGCGTACGCTGGGCCGACGGCTGCTGGACGCTGCACCAGCCCGACGGTGAGGCGGCGGCTGCGGCACCGGCGGAATCCGGCACCGACCTGATGCTCATCGTCTGGCCACACCGCATGCTCTGGTACGTCGACGGTGAGCTTCTGCTTCAGCGGGTCGCACCGGACGGCTTCGCCGGTTCGGTCGCGTTCGCCACCGACGGACGGCTGGCGCTGCGATGGATCGCGTTCGGGACCGCCCCGGTGGTCGGGATCTGCTTCACCGACAACGCCGGCCGCCCCCGGCAACTGCACCGCGTCGACGACACCCGCGTGCGGCTGTCGGCCACCGGCTACGACTGCGCCGGCCGGGCGGGGATCACCACCAAGACCATCGAAGTCGACGGTGAGCCGATCGGCTACCGACCCGGCCTGATGACCGACCTGGATCCCGAGACCGGGGCGATGGGCGACTGCGAGCTGACCCGCGCCTACCCCGACGACGGCGGCTACCCGTTCTCCCGCACCCTCTTCGAACCCTCGCCACTGGGCCGACCCGTCGAATCCGGACGGCCCGGCCGCGCGTTCGCCATCGTCGAGTCGATTTCCGTCGGACAGCGGCACACTGCCCGTACCGACTACCGCTTGAACACAGAGCAGCCGCTCCTGCCCAAGCTGCCCGCCGGGCAGTACCCGCTCCAGGTGAGCACCGACCCCGACGGCCGGGTGATGCGCCTGTGGCGCGACCGGTTGGGTCAGACCGTCGCCGTCGCGCAGGGCGACCTAACCGGCGAAGCAGGAAGCTTCGCGCTCGTGCGCAACCACTACGACCCCTACGGCAACCTCGTGCGCAGGGACCAACCAAACGTCACCGACACCCGGGTGCCCGACCGGGACCGCTTCGTCGAACGATTCGAGTATGACTTTGTCGGCAACCCCGTGTCGGTCACCGGACCTGACCTCGACGGCACCGTCAACCACGTCTACGACACCCTCGGTCGGCTGCGGTTCAGTCAGGGCCCGCAGGCCGCCAGCGAGGGCTACCTCAGCTACCGGCGGTACGACAGCCTGAGCCGGCTGGTGGAGCAGGGCACCTGCGTCGCGATCTGGAATCGCGACGAGCTGCAACGACATGCCGACGATCCCGCCTGGTTGCCCGGCACCGGCACCTGGCTGGCCCGCTACCGCTACGACGGCGACGGCACCGACCCACTGCTGTACGGCCGGCTGTGGCAGACCTGCTCCGGCCCCGCTAGCGACGACGCGGCATCCACCCGCGGCACGTACACCTACGACCAGCGGGGCCTGGTCACCACCCGCACGATCCACGTCGCCTCCTACGACGACGATGCCCCGCACACCCTCGCGTTCGATTACGACGCCACGGGCGCGGTCACCGCCATCACCTACGACGCCCAGCTCGGGGCGAACGCGTTCACCGCCCGACTCGCCACCGACGGTTTCAACAACCTGGTCTCGGTCATCGGCGAGCACGCAGGCCAGGACACCGACCTGGCCCGGTTCACCTACACCCCCGGCGGCGCGCTGGCCACCGAGGTGTTCGCTCCCGGGACCGCGGCGGAGCTCACCCGCGCCTACCGCTACACCCCACCCGGATGGCTGACCCGCGTCGAGGACCGCTACCTGACGGAGACCACCGACTACACCAGCGGCGGATACGACGACAGCGGCTACCACGACGGCCGCGCCGCCCGGACCGGCACCCGCTTCACCGGCGTACGCCAGGATGGCTTCCTGGCCGATGTCACGGTCCGCTACGGCTACGACCCGCTGGGCCGCCTCGCCGTGGCCGACTGCAGCGCGGGTGAGCGGTTCGGGTTGAGCGGAGTGACCTACGACGCGAACGGCAACCTGACGACCCGCGTCGCCGCCGGGGTGTCCCAGCGCCTGTGCTACCACGACGGCACCAACCGGCTCTGCACCATCCAGGACGACGACGTGGAGAGCGCCCCGTTCGGCTACGACCGGGACGGAAACGTCACCGACGCCGCACCGCTGAACGCGCGCGACCTACGCTACGAGGCGGTCTCCGGGCTTCCCACCAGCCTGACCGGGGCCGCTGGAGCGCTTCGCCTGACCCGCGACGCCGACGGCACGCTGCTCCTGCGCACCACCCACGACCGGCAACGGCTCTCCGTACCGGGCCCTGACGCGGCGCCGCTGGCGCTGCGCCACATCGAGCCGGACGGGACCCGCCGCGCCGGCTACCTGATCCCGGGACCCGGCGGGACCATCGCCGTCTGGTCACCGCAGGGCACCGCGTACGTCCTGCGCGGCCGGCTCGGCTCGACCCGCGGCGTCTACGACTCGACCGGCCTCATCGGCGCGTTCACCTACCTGCCCGCCGGTGGATTCCTCGGCACCCCACTGGACCGCGGCGCGAGCGCCACCTACCCGTACCTGTTCACCGGCGCCGAGCGCGACCCGGGCACCGGCCTCTACCTCTTCCCGCAGCGCCTCTACGACCCGGACACCGGGCGGTTCCTGAGCATGGACCCGGCCGGGCAGTATCCAAGTCCCTACCTGTACGCCGGCGGAGATCCCGTCAACGGGTACGACCCCAGCGGCGGGTTCGCCTGGTCCTGGCCGGCATTCGGCGCGGTCCTCGGCGGCGTCGCCGTCACGCTGGCCGGATTCGCGCTCACGATCGGAACCGCCGGCCTCGCCTGGCCGCTCATGGTGGGCGGCACCCTGCTCGGCGGCCTCCTCATCGGCGGCGGGATCGCCAGCGCCGCGTACGGTCTGGGCCACGCCAACGCCGAAGGACCGCAGGCCACCTGGAAGGAGTGGGGCATCTCGGTGGGCCTGGGAGCGGCGTTCGGCCTGGCGGCCGCGGGGCTGGGATTCGTGTCGGCGGCGGCCACCACCAGCGTGGCCGCGTCGCTCGGCATCGAGACGTTCATCGGCACCGGACTCGGCGCCCTCGACGGATTCATCAGCAACGGCGTCACCAACCACCTTCAGGGCCAGGATTTCGGCGCCGGCGCCGGCCTGTCGACCGTGCTGGGCGCGCTCGGCGGAGCCGTCGGCGGGGCCCTCGGCGGTGTCCTGGGCCGCGGCAACATGCTGCGCACGCGGATGACGGTGAGCGCCGGTCGTCGGGCACAGGCCGCCGGCGAAGCAGGGGCCGCCTACGTCATGAACTACGACCAGGGCAGCGTCTGGCACACGCAGATCGGCACCCGCGCGCCGCGCGCGGCCCCCACCAGGATCAGCGACCTGAACGCCGACCTCGGCAACGTCAAGGCAACCTTCCGCGGTGGGCAGCACACCACGATCAACGTCCGGAACGTGGACTACGAGCCCATGAGTGGAAACGACATCCCCCGCCGCTACGTACGCCGCATCCACCTGCCCGGACAGAACGTGCAGGCCGCCGACGAGTTCGCGCAGAGGAGCGCGGAGACGGCGGCGGGCCGTTTCTCGGTCTTCACCAACAACTGCACCACCTACGGCAGCGGCGTGCTCCGGGAGGCGGGCCTGTACCCGCCGCTGTGGGTGCGCTCTCCCACGCTGCTGCAGCTGTGGGCCACGACCATCGGCGAGCGGATGCCGAACCAAGCGTGAGAAGAGGACTCCTGGATGCCAGCTGACCCGTCACCGGTGCCCATCGGCACCATCACCGCCTTCGCCGGCCGGCTCGACGTCTCGTGGCTGCGGCCGCAGGGCTGGCTCTACTGCGACGGCGCCGAACTGGATGAGGCGGACTATCCCGCTCTGCACGCCGTGATCGGCGGCAACTACGGCGCGGGCAACGGCAGGTTCCGCCTCCCGGACCTGCGCGGGCGGTTCGCCCGGGGCGTCGATCTCGGCGCCGGGCGGGATCCCTACGCCAACACTCGCGCCCCTTCCGGGCGCGGCGGGCTCGCCGGCAACAATCCCGGTTCCGCCCAGGACTGGTACACCGCCCTGCCAGGCACCGCGTTCTCGGTCGACGGCGGCGGGGACCACACGCACCCCGTCGAGCACATGCCGGCCGACACGACGGGAGCGGCGGTAACCGGCAGCCATTACGGGATCTGGCAGGACAGCCGGTGGATCTGGGGCACCGGCGCGCACACCCACTACGTCGACGCCGGCGGCGACGCCGAGACCCGCCCCACCAACACGTACGTCTACTTCGTCATCAAGTTCGACGGATGAGGTGACCATGACAACCAGTTCGAAAACAGAACCGGCCGGGGTGACCGGCGTCGCCGGTGTGCTCGTCGGCACGGTCGTCGGCTATGGCGCCGTCGTCTCCGGCAACGATCCCGCCCCACAGGGCTGGCTGCTGTGCGACGGCAGCGCCGTGTCACGAACCACGTACGCCTGCCTCTACAGCGTCCTCGGCGACATCCACGGCAGCGGGGACGGCACCAGCACCTTCAACCTGCCCGACTACCGGGGCCGGTTCCAGCGCGGCGTCGACGACGGCAGCGGGCGCGACCCCGACGCCGGCACCCGCACCCCCGCGAACCCCGGAGGTCTCAGCGGCGACCGCGTGGGCTCGGTCCAACCGAGGGCCACCGGCCTGCCAGCTGGCGACTGCTTCGCCACCAGTCACAGCGAGGACCACCACCACTGGGTGCCGAACCTGCCGGACGACAACTCCCACCCCTGGGCCGCCGGATCGCATTACGCCGACTGGAACGACGGCAGCCGCAACACCAGCAACAACGGTTGGCACGCCCATGGGCTCAGCGGCGGCGACCAGGACAGCTGCCCGGTGAACCTCTACCAGAACTACTTGATCTTCTACGGCACCCCTTCGGGAGGAGCACCAGATGAGTGAGCAGGACCTGCCCGTCGTGCCGACAGGCCACTTCGTCATCGGGGCGGTGCTGGCCTACGGTGCCGGTAACCCACTCGACCAGTACGGGCTGGAAGAGCAGGGTTGGATGTACTGCGACGGACGGCTGGTCGGCCGCGCCGACTACCCTGATCTCTTCGCGGTGATCGGCACCCTGCACGGCGGTGGGGACGGAACGACCACGTTCAACCTGCCCGACTACCGCGGCTACCTGCTGCGCGGCGTCGACGACGGCGCGGGGCGTGACCCGGACGCGGGCAGCCGGGGCGAGCCGGCGCCCGGCGGTGCCGCCGGTGACCGCTGCGGCTCCACGCAGAAGCACGCCACCGGCCGGCCCAGACAGGCGTTCACGCTGGACAGCGACGGCGACCACAGCCACGAGGTCTACGGCGTGCCCCAGGACAAGTCGTCCACCCCCATCGCCGGATCGCACCGCGCCATCTGGAACGAAAACGGCGGGAACACCGGCTCCGCGGGGTCACACCAGCATTTCATCACCTCCGGCGGCGACGCAGAGACCCGTCCCGACAACGCTTACGTCAACTTCGTCGTCCGCTACCGCGTATGACAGACCTGTCTGTCTCGACAACGGACAGTTGACCTGCCTGGACGGGCGTCACGGTCACCCGAGGACCCCGCCAACGGCCGGGTAGGCATGGGGGGTCAAGGACAGCCGTACCCTCATGGCCAGCCCGCCCGACGGCGCTGATCCCACTAGGGCCGCGCCGGCCGCCGGCCGCGAACCGACGAATCCTCCTACCCTGGAGAGCCATCACCGGCGCCTGGCGCCAGTTGCTCTCCAGGGCAGTCGTCCCGACCGGCCGATCGTTCACCGGCCGGGGTTACGCAGTGCAGAGCAGCCGTCCGACGGCGGTCCTCTCGACCATGGCCGCGACGAATGCGCCCGCTCGCCCGGTACGACAGGTACGGCCGGTAGCCGGACGGACCAGCTGGGACGATCATCTGCGCCGGTACCGCCTCACAGGCCCTTTACCGCGGCCTCAACCTTCTTGGCCTGCGTCGGCTTGACCTTCCCCGACACCCTGACCAGCACCCGGCCACTGTCGGCCCGGTAGTGGTACTCAGTGCCCAGGATGGGCATGTTCTTCATCAGGTCTTGGATGTACTTGGCCCTCCGGTCCGCGTCCTCGGCGGTCGGGAACACCTCGATGGCCAGCCCCCGGCCGACGTCGTACTTGTCGGCGTTCTTGTCCCCACCGGGCATGTCAGCGGACGCCCTTGACGTGTACCCATTGGGCCGTCCGAGCAGGTTGTTGGGGTCGGTGTCCTCGTCCTGCACAGCACCCGAGGTGAGGCCGATCTTCGCCGCCGACAGTTTGCCGAGCACCTGTTCGGCTGTGAGCGGTTCTGCGGGCGCCCGGGCTGGTGCGGGGGCAGCCGACATTGCGGTGGCCGCTGGCGGGGCGGCGGCCGGGGTGTCGGGTGTGTTGGTGCCGCAGCCACCGGCGGCGAGCATGACAACGGCGGTGACGGCGGTGATGCTGTGGCGAGGACGCATCGCACGATCCTCGGGCAGCGAGCCCACATGCGCGTACCCCTTACCCACAGGTGAGCTGTCCGGTTGGTGACACAACCACTTCCCCACCACCGGCCGCCGCCACGACCGCCGCACCGACCGCAGCCAGCACGAGCCGACGTCGCGGCACTGATCGCCTGGCGGTGCCCGCTCCGCGGTCGTCGGAGAGGATACGAGCCAGAGCCTGCCCGCGACGGCTGTCATCGCATGGCGGGGCTGTACAGGCCGGGTCCAAGCCACCCAACACCTGACGCACCTCATCCACGGCACTCATGTCATCCACCCCAATCCGACATCGACGGCGCCGCGCTCGACGTCCGCCCCGCCCCGGCAACGGTGAGCTGCCTTCGTAACCGACGACGGGCCCGCATCAACCGCATCGCGAACGTTGCCCGCGACTGACCCAGTACGGCCGCCGCCTCGCTCGGCGCCAACCGCTCCCAGGCCACCAGCCGCAGAATTTCCTGGCCACCGGCGGACAACCGGTCGAACGCCACCGCCACGTCACGCTGGCTGACAACACCGTCCGTCCGCGTGATCCACCTGCACCGTCTGATCAGGCTCCGCTGCCACCCGCAGCGTCAGCTCCTGCCACCGCCGACGGCCTCTGGCCTCGTTGGCCAACACCAGACGCGCCACTCCGTACAACCACGGCAACGCCGATCCGTCCGGCACATCGTCCAGACGCCGCCACGCGACGAGGAAGACATCGGCGACAACATCACCGACGTCAGACGCACCCACCCGGCGAGCGACGTACCGCCACACGTCACCGTGATGGCACTCGTACAACTCGGTGAACTGCTCCTTCGCATCGTCCATCACACCCCCTACCTGCTTATGTCCGGCACCAGCCAAAACGTCACGCCCCGAAGCGGAGGAGCCACCCAATCTCGCACCGGCCGCCTCGACCAGGCGCCCAGGAGTCAGGCATGCTTAAGGGGGCTACGAGCCGAGAAACCTGGTCAGCGCATCGCCTATAGGATCGGTGCCCCAGATAAAGCCACGCTGGCACGCTCTTTTCAAGGTCACCTGGGGTGTAAAGCGTCGGTGCCTGTCAATCCTGTTTGGCTCGCCGCTGTGCGTTGAACGTAGGGGCACAGCAGAGCGAAGCGGTGGCAGCATGGCTTCGGTGACCGCTACTACCAACTGGCACGACTGGCACCTGCCCTACGACGACGACACATCGCCGTTGTCGCGGAGGCTTCGGCTCGTTCAGCAGCACATCAACGACTGGCTTGACCAACGGCCGGACTCCTCGCTCCGGATCGTCAGCGTGTGCGCGGGACAAGGGCATGACCTGATCGGCGCCCTTGCGCCGCGGTCAGACGCCGACCGGATATACGCAGAGCTGATCGAGTACGACCCACGCAACGTGGCCGCCGCCCGGATGGGCATCACCGCCGCTGGGCTCAACGGGATCACCGCCACCCAAGCCGATGCTGGCGACTTCGCCGCCTACCGCACAGCCGCCCCCGCCGATTTGGTCGTTCTCGCCGGGGTACTGGGCAATATCAACGACGGCGACGTCCAAGCAACGATCCACGCCTTGCCGCGGCTATGCGCACCCGACGCAACCGTGATCTGGACCAGGACCCGCCGCGGTCCAGACCTCACCCCAGCGATACGCGGCTGGTTCGCCGACGCCGGATTCTCCGAGGAGGCATTTCACGCACCACCTGACGTGCTGTTCTCCGTCGGCGCTCATCGGTTCCACGGACAACCTCAACAAGCACCACCCACCGGCAGAATCTTCACGTTTTGCCGCGTGAGTAGCCCGATCGCGATGGCTTCCGCCGCCGCGAGGCGGCTCGCCCGACTTGGGCACGACGACCGGACCGTTACGCCCGATGACAGCAGCGGGCGGGGTTACGAGCCGAGCCAGCGGTCCAGGTAGGCGATCAGCCCGGTCAGGTCGGTGCCGCCAGCCCGGTAGCCGATGTGTCCATCGGGACGGACCAGTAACACGCCATTAGCGCCCGTGCGGAGACCCAATCGCCCCAACGCCTGAGCAGCGGACGTCGGTGCCTCTCCGACGGTTTCGGGCTCGGTCAACCAATGCACGGTGAGGTGGCCCCGGGCGAGTCGGGCGGTGTCGCCGGCAGGCCAGGCAGCGGAGGGTCCGCACAGCAGCAGGTGCCATCCGGGCGTGGAGGTGAGCCGATGCAGCGTTGTGGCGTCTCCCGTGCCGGGCAGCGGGGCGTCGGGCAGCCGGTCTCCGGGTCGCGGACCGCTGCGTGACGGGCGCGGCCCTTCTACTGACAGCGGGCTGTTCCGGTAGGTGATGCCCAGCTGCGAAACCGTCCGGAAGGCGGAGGCCCGCACGAACCGCGACGCGAGCACGATCGGGATGAGAGCGGGGGCGATCCGGGTCCGAGCGAACCGGACGGCCGGATTGGTGGACGTCGCGACAGTGAACGCCCGGTCGCTGAAGCGCAGCACCATCCTGCCGACTGGCGCCCGTTCCGTCTCATAGGTATCCAGCAGCGTCGAGTCAGCGTCGCCCCGCAGGGCTTGGGTGAGCTTCCAACCGAGGTTGACTGCGTCCTGGATACCGGTGTTCATGCCCTGCGCGCCGGCGGGGCTGTGGATGTGCGCGGCGTCGCCGGCCAGGAACACCGGCCCGGCCCGGTAGTGGGTGGCGGCGCGGTGGTGCAGCCGGAAGTTGGTCATCCAGACAGGATCACGCAGGCGCACAGTCGTGTCGGTGTAGGTGTCGGCGAGTGCCTGCACCTCGTCGAGGGCGACTGGGGCGTCTGGTGAGGCCACCTCGGCAGGCGGCCGCATGACCAGCAATCGCCAGGTGGTCGGATGGCCGAGTGGGAAGAAGAACAGCATTCCCCGCCCGGACAAGAAGACGTGCGCCGTCCCCGTGTCGAGGCCGTCGGCCTCCAGGTCAGCTAGGACGAACGTCTGCGGATACGCAGCGCCCTCGAAGCCGATTCCGGCGAGGTGCCGCACGGTGCTGTGCGCGCCGTCGCAACCCACCACGTACCGGGCCGTCACCCGCTCGGTCTGGCCGTCCCCGTGCCGCAGCGTCGCCACCGCACCGTCAGCAGCACGGTCCAGCCCCACCAGCTCGACACCCCGTTCTACGTCGAGCCCCATTCCCGCGAGGCGCTCACCCAGGATGCGCTCGGTCTCCGCCTGCGACAGGAACAGCAGATACGGATACGCGGTGCCGGACAGACCCAAGTCGAACAGGGGCACGGTACGCGCCCGCCCCCGTGCGTGCAGACACAGCCGCACCGCGCGGTTCCCGACGGCCGTCATCTCGTCAGTAACCCCGAGACTGGCGAGGACCTCCAGAGTGCGGGGCTGAATCGCCAGGGCACGGGACTCCTGCACCCGGTCGAGAGATCGATCCACCACCCGGACCGGCACACCCAAGGCTGCCAACTGCCCGGCCATGGCCAGTCCGGTTGGCCCCGCCCCGACCACCAAAACCTCGACGGCGCTCACCGGACCTCGACACGGCAAGAGCCGACGACCCTGACCGGTGTCTGCAGCAGGCCGGTTGAAGTCTTGAACGGAAACACGTACACGATGGCGACCATCCAGATCCCTCGGCGCGACGCGCGACTGACCCGCCTCGACCCCACGGTAACCCCGTATCGGCGACTGCATATGCCGGTCACCCGGTGCGAGGACTGGCTGCCGGTGATCGGCCGAAAATGGCTGGGTGGTGTTCGGCCGCGACCGGTACATCCGCAAGCGGGAACTGGAGCTGCGAGCCTTCGTCAAGGCCAAGGTGCACATGTTCCTGTTTCCCGGCGATGCGGCCCCCGACTACAACATCGAGTTGGTGCGGCTGCACGTGGCCCGGATCTGCGCGCTGGCCTCGGCCCGGCAACTGAAGGTCTACCGAGTCAGGCGAGACAGCGTAACCAGCTCCGAAGAGCGCCTAGCCGAGATCCGCCGCCGCTCGTAGAGACCTGGTTGCCAAGCCACGGGCCTTGCCGTGTGGCTCTACCCGTTGCTCCTCGGGCCTGGGACTTTCCGCGCCCGTTCGAGTCGTGTCGCATGATGATCTGTAGAGCGAGGAAGGTGGCATGGGTGCCTGGGTCGTGTGATGTGGTGGTCGTCGGGGGTGGGCAGGCGGGCCTGGCGGCCGGCTATTACCTGCGCCGCGCTGGCCTGGATTACGTCATCCTCGATGCCCAATCGCAGCCGGGTGGCGCATGGCGTCATGGCTGGGACTCGTTGCGGTTGTTCTCCCCGGCGCCGTACAGCCCGCTGCCGGGGTGGGGGATGCCAAGCCAGGACGGTGAGGAGTTCCCGAGCGCCGGGCACGTCGTGGATTACCTGCGGGCCTACGAGCAGCGCTACGACCTCATGGTGCGTCGCCCGGTCCGGGTGCGGGAGGTGCGG
Source organism: Micromonospora sp. CNZ322 (assembly GCF_007827755.1). Lineage (NCBI taxonomy): Bacteria > Bacillati > Actinomycetota > Actinomycetes > Micromonosporales > Micromonosporaceae > Micromonospora > Micromonospora sp. CNZ322. The sequence continues at coordinate 97,637 of NZ_VITD01000013.1, read as the reverse complement.
GCGGCGGGTGCGCGCTTGGCGGTGCAGACCGACGCCGGATCGTGGTCGGCACGGTACGTCATCTCCGCGACCGGGACGTGGCGGTGCCCGTTCCTGCCGGACGTCTCAGGTCGGGAGGAGTTCGGTGGCCGGCAGTTGCATACCGTGGACTACGCCTCGCCGCTGGAGTTCCGCGGGCAGCGGGTCGTCATCGTCGGTGGGGGCAACTCGGGGGCGCAGATCCTGGCTGATGTGTCGCGGGTCGCCGAGGTCACCTGGGTCACCCGGCGCCCGCCACGGTTCATGCCGGACGACGTCGACGGGCGGGTGCTGTTCGATGTGGCCACCCGCACAGCCGCCGGCGCCGCGGGTGGGGTGAGTGACCTGGGGGACATCGTGATGGTGCCCGGCGTCCGCGACGCCCGTGAGCGTGGCGTGCTGCATGCCCGCGCGATGTTCGCGCGGCTGGACGCGCACGGCGTGTGGTGGGCCGATGGCACCGGGCAACCGTGTGACGCGGTCATCTGGTGTACCGGGTTCCGGCCGGAGCTCGCCCACCTCGCGCCGCTGCTGCCCGGGTGGCGGCAGGGTGTGGCGCCCACCGACGGCACCAGGTCGGTTAACGAGTCCCGTCTGTATCTGTTGGGGTACGGCGACTGGACCGGGTCGGCGTCGGCGACGCTGGTGGGCGCGGGGCGCACGGCCAAGGCCACGGTCGCCGACATCAGCGCCCGACTCGCCGGGTAACCCTGGGAGGGCACCGCCGCCTGTGTGTTCTGACGTGGGCTGCGGCAGGTGCTGGTTAGGACAGGCTGGCGAGATGGCGCTCGGCGTCGAGGGTGCCGGCGCAGCCGGTGCCGGCGGCGGTGATGGCCTGGAGGTAGGTTTGGTCGACGAGGTCACCGGCGGCGAAGACGCCAGGCAGGTTGGTGCGGGTGCTGGGGGCCGCGACGGTGACGTAGCCGTCGGGGTCGAGGTCGATCTGGCCGCAGAACAGTTCACTGCTTAGCCGGCGGGCCCGGAGCCGATGATGATCAGCGGGTGCGGGTCGGACACGAGGGGCTCCTGCTCACAGGGGTGGACCGCCCGCCGGTAGTTGACCCCGGCGGGCGGCGGCGAGGGTGGAGTCAGGCGCTCGGGCCCAGCTCGGCGAGCAGTCTCTGCACCCGGGCGCGGATGTCGTCGCGGATCGGGCGGACGGCGTCGACGCCCTTGCCGGCCGGGTCGTCGAGCTTCCAGTCTTCGTAGCGTTTGCCGGGGAAGACGGGGCAGGTGTCGCCGCAGCCCATGGTCACGATGACGTCGGAGGACTCCGCTGTCGCGTACTCCAGAAGTTTGGGGGTCTGGTCGGTGATGTCGATGCCGACTTCGCGCATGGCCTGCACGGCGGCGGGGTTGATCGTCTCGGCGGGCGCGGAGCCGGCGGAGCGGACCTCGACGGTGTCGCCGGCGAGGTGGCGCAGCCAGCCGGCGGCCATCTGGGAACGGCCGGCGTTGTGGACGCAGACGAACAGGACGCTGGGCTTGTTACTCACGGTGTTTCCCTTACCGGTTAGGCGGATGTGCTGGTGGAAGGCACGGAGGTGAAGTAGCGGCGGCGTGCCCACAGGGAGACGTAGACGAGTCCGACGAGGACGGGTACCTCGATCAACGGGCCGACGACTCCGGCGAGGGCCTGGCCGGAGGTGACGCCGAAGGTGCCGATCGCGACGGCGATGGCGAGTTCGAAGTTGTTGCCGGCTGCGGTGAACGCGAGGGTGGTGGTGCGCTCGTAGCCGAGGCCGATGGCGCGTCCGAGGGTGTAGGAGCCGGCCCACATGAGCGCGAAGTACACCAGCAGCGGCAGGGCGATGCGGACGACGTCCAGAGGTCGGCTGGTGATCGCGTCTCCCTGGAGGGCGAACAGGATCACGATCGTGAACAGCAGCCCGTAGAGGGCGGCCGGGCCGATGCGGGGCAGGAAGCGGGCCTCGTACCAGTCGCGGCCCTTGGCGCGTTCGCCGAGGCGGCGGGTGAGGTAGCCGGCGAGCAGTGGGATGCCGAGGAAGATGAGCACGTTGGCGGCGATGTCCCAGGCCGAAATGTTCAGCTCCGCACCCGACAACCCCAACCAGCCGGGCAGTACGGACAGGTAGAACCAGCCGAGTACGCCGAAGGCGATGACTTGGAAGACCGAGTTGAGGGCGACCAGGACGGCGGCGGCTTCCCGGTCGCCGCAGGCGAGGTCGTTCCAGATGATGACCATGGCGATGCAGCGGGCCAGGCCGACGATGATCAGCCCGGTGCGGTACGCGGGTTGGTCGGCCAGGAAGATCCAGGCCAGGGCGAACATCACGGCGGGGCCGACGAGCCAGTTGAGGACCAGCGAGGAGATCAGCAGCCGGCGGTCGCCGGTGACGGTGTCGAGTCGGTCGTAGCGGACCTTCGCCAGCACCGGGTACATCATGATCAGCAGGCCGACCGCGATGGGTAGCGAGATCCCGCCGATCTGCACCGCGTCCAGGGCACTGTTCAGCCCGGGGATCAGGCGACCCAGGAGCAGGCCAACGACCATGGCCAGGCCGATCCACACGGGGAGGAACTGGTCGAGTCGGGACAGGCGGCCGACAACGGCGCTCTCGCCGGGGTCGGTGTCAGGGGTGGTGCGGGTGCTCACGGGCACTCCCGTCAATTCTCGGTCGCTGGTGGTGTGGGTCGGGTCCGTCATGCCGGGTGGGCGACGTGGAGGTCGTCGAGGAGGCGCCGGACGCGGCGTTCGATGTCATCGCGGATCGGCCGGACGTCGGCGAGGTCGCGTCCGGCGGGGTCGCGAGGTCCCAGTTCTCGTAGCGGGTGCCGGGGAAGACCGGGCAGGCGTCGCCGCAGCCCATGGTGATGACGACGTCGGCGGCGCGGATGACCTCGTCGGTCCACGGCTTGGGGAACTCCGCGGCGATGTCGATGCCGCGCTCGGCCATCGCGGCGATCGCGGCGGGGTTGACCTCGGCCCCGGGTTCGCTGCCGCCGGACCACGCGACGGCGTTGTCTCCGGCGAGGTGGGTGAAGAACCCCAACGCCATCTGCGAGCGGCCGGCGTTGTGGGTGCACAGGAACAGGGCGACGGGGCGGCCGTCGCGGTGGTGGCCCTCGACGCGGGCGAGGGCCTGCAGGCGCTGGCGGGCGAAGCGTTCGGCAAGCAGCGGCAGGTAGTGGGGGATGCTGCCGGCGGTGGCGAACTGGTCGTAGCTGGTGTGCAGGAACCGCTCGATGGTTTCGGTGCCGTAGACGCCGGTGAACTTTTCGGCGAGGCGGGTGGCGGCGGTACGCAGGGCGAGCTGTTGGTCGATGGACGTCTGCGGGTGAGCGTGGGTGTCAGTCATGGGGTCCTCGCGAGCTCATGGCGGGGGTGATGACGGGGGCGACGCGGGCGACGCGGGCGGCGAGGTCGGCGAACGCCGTCTCGAACGCATCGTCGGTGTCGAGGCGCACGGGGTCGGGCACCGACCAGTGCAGGCGGGGCCGGGCCGGGGCGGTGAGTTCCTCGTGGGCGTTGTCGCAGACGGCGATGACCAGGTCGTCGTCGCGCACGATGTCCGCGACACGGTTGGTGCTGCTCGGGTCGAGGGCCAGACCGTGCCGGTGGGCCACGGCGACGGCACGGGGGTGGACCCGCTCGGCGGGCTGTGTCCCCGCGGACGCGGCCGGGGTGTGGGTGCGCTCAGACCACAGAGCGGCGGCCAGTTGCGAGCGGGCGGAGTTGCGGGTGCACACGAACACCACCCGTCCCACGCCGGTCAGGGGCGCGGGGTTCAGTGCGGTGAGGGCTTCGGGACGCAGCCGCAGGTAGGTGCGGCGCCGGTCGCCCTCGGAGCGCCCACGGACGACGAGGCCGGCGTCGGTGAGGACTTTGACGTGGTGGGCGACGAGGTTCGTCGGTATCTGAAGGTCGTGGGCGATTTCTCCAGGCGAGGCGTCGCCGAGGGTGAGCGCGTCCACGATCGCCAGTCGCGCCGGATCGCCGAGCGCGGCGTGGATCCGGGCGCGCCCCTGCAAGGAAGCAAGCTCAGTAATCATTGACTCAATGATTACTGAGCGAATCGCGGGATGTCAAACGACGATTGGATGGCGGGCGCGGGGCGGTCCGCAGCCCCCTCAGTGCGGGGGTCGGTTCAGCAGCAGGTCTTGAGGTAGGACTGCAGTTCGGCCAGCGCTGCCTGCGCGCCGTCGCGGTCGGCCCGGTAGTAGACCGTCTTGCCGTCACGCCGCGAGGTCACGACCCGCCCCCGACGCAGCAGGGTCAGCTGCTGCGACGCGGTCGCCTGGCTGATCCCGACGCGCTCGGCGACGTGCCCGACGGACAGCTCGGCACCCTGGGCGAACAGCATCATGATCCGTTGGCGGGTGGGACTGCCCAGCGCCCTGAGGAACTCCTGGGTGTCCGGCGCCAACCCAATTGGGCCGCCGGGAGGCGCCGTCGCGGGCGGGGCCGCCTGCGCGGGGCTGGACTCATCCATGCCTGACACCTTTCCGCACCACAGTCATATTGTCATTCAACAAAATGACGATACGATGCTGGTGTGACCACCTCTGGAGATCCTCTGATCATCGTCGGCGGCGGCCAGTCCGGCCTCGCCGCCGCTCACGCCGTCCTGGCCGCTGGCCTGCGCCCCGTCGTGCTGGAGGCAGGCGCGGAGGCGGTGGGTTCGTGGCCGGACTACTACGACAGCCTCACCCTGTTCTCCCCGGCCCGCTTCAGCGCCCTGGCAGGCCTGGCGTTCGGCGGGGGCGATCCGCAGCGGCACCCCACGCGCGACGAGGTCGTCGCCTACCTACGCCGCTACGCCAGCGGCATCGACGCCGAGATCCGCACCGGCGTGCGTGTCGCCGCCGTGCGTCAACGCCCCGGTGGCGGTTACCTGGTGCGCACCGACAGCGGCGACGAGATCGCGGCGGCGGGGATCATCGCGGCCAGCGGCTCGTTCGGAAACCCGCACCTGCCGGCGCTGCCTGGTCTCGGCGACTACACCGGGGAGGTGCGGCACGTCGCGCAGTACCGCAGGCCCGACCCGTACGCCGGCAAGCGGGTCATCGTGGTCGGCGCCGGGAACTCCGCCGTCCAGGTCGCCCACGAGCTGGCGACGACCGCCCGGGTCACCCTGGCCACCCGGGCGCCGATCCAGTTCGTGCCGCAGCGCATCCGCGGCCGGGACCTGCACCACTGGCTGGATGTCACCGGGGCGGACCGCCTCCCGCGCGCGGTGCTCACCCGCCTGATCCGTCATGCCGCGGTGCTCGACACCGGTGTCTACCGCGACGCCATCACCCGTGGCCTGCTCAACCGCCGGGACATGGTCACCGCCTTCACCCCCGAGGGCGTCAGGTGGCCCGACGGCACGTGCGAGCCGGTCGACGCGGTGATCTTCGCGACCGGCTACCGGCCGAACCTCGGATACCTCGCCGCGCTCGGCGCCCTCACGCCTGACGGCACGCCCGAACACATCGGCGGGATCTCCACCACCCACCCCACGCTGGCCTACCTCGGGCTGGAGTTCCAACGCTCGTTCTCGTCGAACACCCTGCGTGGCGTCGGCCGCGACGCCACCCACGTCGCCACCGCCCTGGCCGAGCGACTACCCGGCCCGGGTCGCCGGCCAGACCTCAGGCCACGGCGGCCGGTTCGACGCTGAGCAGTCCGGCGAGCTGACGCAGGATGGCCGGCCGGGCCCGGTAGTACACCCAGGTGCCGCGGCGTTCGGCGTCGACGAGGCCGGCCTCGCGCAGCGTCTTGAGGTGGTGCGAGATCGTCGGCCCGGTCAGGTCGAACGCCGGGGTCAGGTCGCAGACGCACGCCTCCCCGGCCTTCGCGGAGGCGATCATCGACATCAGCTGCAGCCGCACCGGGTCGCCGAGCGCCTTGAACGCCGGCGCGAGCACCGCGGCGGTCTGCGCCGGCACCGGGCTCTGCGCCAGCGGCGGGCAGCACGGCGTGTCGGCGGTGAGGTCGATGACGGGAAGCAACCCGGCTTGCTTTGACATGCCTCTAGGTTGACAGGTGTCTAAGCAGCGTGCAACTCTCTGATTCGACAGACGTCAAGACAGGCGTCGTGGGAAGGGGTCGTCATGTTCGGCACGGCACGGCGTTCAGCGCAGGCCCAGGCGGGAGCGCGGTTCTGTGACTCCTGCGCGCGGGTGTCCACCGCGGCACAGCGGGCGCAGCGGCACTACGACCAGGTCCGTGACACCGCCTACGCCCTGATCGGCGCCCGGTAACCGAAAGGTTGTGTAATGAGCGAGAACACCCAGACCAGCCCCGCGACGGCGGGCGGGTTCGCCGGCGATCCGGGCGCCGCCCTGGCCGTGCCCGGCTCCGGTTCCTGCTGCGGCAGCCCCGCGCAGGCGGTCGGCTCGATCCTCCCGCCCGCCGGGCAGTCCCCGACGGCGGGGCCGTGCTGCGGCAGCCAGCAGGCCGCCGAAGCGGCCGGCGCCTGCTGCGGCACCGAGGCGAAGACCGAAGCCGTCACGACGGGTCAGGGGTGCTGCGGATGACCTCGGAATCGGCCGCTCACCTGGACGCGATACTTCCCCTGGTGTCGGCAGAGCGAATGGCCGCCACGGTCACTGCTCTCGCCTCGGCTGAATTCACCGGCCGGCGGGTCGGCACGGCCGGCGGCGCCGCCGCCCGCGCCTGGCTCGTCGCGCACCTCGCCGACCTCGGCGCGGCGGTCGACACTGATGACTTCCCGGTCCGCAACGTGCCCGAGCTGTACGCGGCGCCGACCGTCATCTGGGGCGACGGTGACACCTCGACGCGGCTCACCTTCGGCCGCGAGGTCGCGGTCCATCCCGCCTCAGCCGACACGTCTGAGGTCAGGCGTGGCCCGTTGGGCGTGGCCGGCAGCGGCGACCCGACCGGCCGGTGGCTGGTGGTGCCCGCGGGCGGGAACCCTCTCGACGCCGCCCGCGACGCCTCGGGCGCCGCGGGTCTGCTGGTGAGCCGGGCTGTCGACGCCGACGGCTGGCAGCACACGGTCCTCGCCGGACCGGACCCGGGACCGCTGCCCATCCTGACCCTCGACGCAGGCACGCACCGCGCCGTCCTGGCCGCCGCCACCGGTGCGGGTTGGTGGAGCGCGAACACTCCGTTGCGCCGCCGCGACGTGACCGGCGCCAACATCCACGCGAGGTTCCCGGCGGCTGAGCCGGGTGGGATCGAGGTGTTGCTGACCGCGCACTACGACGGCGTCGGCGACCATCCCGGCCTGCGTCAGCCCGGCGCGTCGGACAACGCCAGCGGCGTCGCGGTGGTCCTGGAAGCCGCCCGAGTCCTTGCCGCCGCCCGCCCTGCGGGGGTCGGGGTGGCGGTCGCGCTACTCGACGCCGAGGAAGTCGGTGCGCTGGGCTCGGCCCACCACAGCCAGCAGCTGCACGTCGGCGACGTTCGGCCGCTGGTTATCAACGTCGACGGCGCCGGGCTGCTCGACCGGGCCGCCGCGGTCGAGGCGGGTGGGCCGGCCCACGCGCTGCTCGCGCTGCTCGACCAGGCCGGGCGGCACACCGGCCTTCCGCTCGCCGCTGGGCCGGTCGCCTCCGACAACCGCCGCTACGCCGCCGCGGGGCTCGCGGCGGTGGGCATCGGCGCCGGCATGGCCGGCTACCACAGTCCCGCCGACACCCCGGACCGCGTCGACCCGCACACCCTGAAGGCGATCACCCGCCTCGTTGTCGCCACCGTCCGCCTGGCCGCTTCCGCACGCGCTACAGTCTCATCGCCGATCGGCGATAAACGATAGAAGGGGTGGGGTTGTGGACGAGTTGCTCGACCGGAGCACCGCGCAGCAGTACGCGTCGTGGTTCCGGGCCCTCGCGGACCCGACCCGGGTTCAGATCGTCGAGTACCTCGCCCGTCACGCCCGACCGATGAGCGTCGGCGAGATCGTCGCCGCCGTCGGCCTGGCCCAATCGACCGTCTCCCAACATTTGAAGATCCTCACCGAGGTGCGGTTCGTCCTCGTCGAGGCGGTCGGCACCGCCCGGCACTACCGGATCAACGACGCCTGCGTCGACTGCTTCCCCTCCGCCGCCGACGTCGTCATGGGCCGACCCGCCCCCCACCCGAACGGAGCGTGCTGATGGCCGACATCACCGTCCGCCCGATGACGGCCGGCGACGCCGCACGGGTGCTCGCCATTTACCAAGCGGGTCTCGACGGCGGCGACGCCAGCTTCGAGACCACGGCGCCGACGTGGGCGCAGTTTGACGCCGGCAAACTGCCCGCGCACCGCCTCGTCGCCGTTGACGGCGACGGCACGGTGATCGGGTGGATTGCCGTCTCGCCCACCTCCGCCCGCGCGGTCTACGCCGGCGTGGTCGAGCACTCCGTCTACGTCGACCCCACCGCCAGAGGCCGCGGCGTCGCCCGCCTCCTGCTGGACGCCCTGATCGCCTCCACCGAAGCCGCCGGCGTCTGGACCATCCAGTCTGGTGTCTTCGGCGAGAACACCGCCAGCCTCCGCCTGCACGAGCGCGCCGGTTTCCGGGTCATCGGCGTGCGCGAGCGGGTCGCCCGCCACAACGGCCGATGGCGCGACGTGATCCTGCTGGAGCGCCGCAGCCCCGCCATCACCTGACCAACCCTCGACCCCGACGCACCGCCGCCGTCTACCTGTTTGATTCGACAGCTATCGATACAGAGGAGCTACCTGATGAACGCCCTGGAGGACCTGCCCGTCGTGGTGATCGGCGCCGGACCGGTCGGCCTGGCCGCCGCCGCGCACCTACACGAGCGTGACCTACCGTTCCTCGTCCTGGAGGCCGGTGACACCCCCGCCGCCGCCGTGCGCCAGTGGGGCCACGTGCGTGTGTTCTCCCCGTGGCGCTACAACATCGACCCCGCCGCCCGCCGCCTGCTCGACGACGCCGGGTGGGTCGCCCCCGACCTGGAGCACCTGCCCACCGGCGCCGAGTTGGCCGATGACTACCTCCAGCCCCTGGCGGAGGTACCGCAGCTCAAGCCGCACCTGCGCTACGGCGCCCGCGTCGAGGCGATCAGCCGCCTCGGCCTGGACCGGCTGCGCACCGCCGGCCGCGAGTCCACCCCGTTCCTGATCCGCCTCGCCGACGGCCAGGAGGTGCTCGCCCGCGCGGTCATCGACGCCTCCGGCACCTGGGGAACCCCGAACGTCCTCGGCTCCTCCGGACTGTCCGCCCGCGGTGAGACCGACGTCGCGGCACACCTGGAGCACGCGCTGCCCGACGTCCTCGGCGTCGACCGGGACCGGTTCGCCGGCCGGCACACCCTCGTCGTCGGCGCCGGCCACTCCGCCGCCAACACCCTGCTCTCCCTCGCCGAGTTGGCCGAATCCATGCCGGGCACCGAGGTGACCTGGGCGATCCGTACCACCTCACCGGCGCGCACCTACGGCGGCGGCGACGCCGACGCGCTGCCCGCACGCGGTGCCCTGGGCTCCCGGCTGCGGGCGCACGTCGACGCCGGCCGGATCCGGCTGCTCACCGGGTTCGCCGTGCACGCCCTCACCCCCACCGACGGTCGGGTCAGCGTGGTCGTGCGCCACACCGACGGCAGCGAAGAGCAGACCACCGTGGACCGCATCGTCGCGGCCACCGGCTTCCGCCCTGATCACTCGATCGCCGCCGAGCTGCGCCTGGACCTCGATCCGGTTATGGGTGCCACCCGCGCCCTGGCCCCGCTGATCGACCCCAACGAGCACTCCTGCGGCACCGTGCCCCCACACGGCGTGGACGAGCTCACCCACCCCGAGGCGGGGTACTACGCCGTCGGCATGAAGTCCTACGGGCGGGCACCGACGTTCCTGATGGCTACCGGCTACGAGCAGGTCCGCTCCGTCGTCGCCGCCCTCGCCGGCGACTGGATCGCGGCCCGCGACGTGCAACTCGACCTACCCGAGACCGGGGTGTGCAACAGCAACCCGGACGAGTCCGCCACCGCCGACAGCTGCTGCGATACGGCACCGGCTGCCCAAGGCTCCGGACGGGGCCTGGCCACCGGCATCTCCGGCGGCCTACTCGCCGCACCCTTGAGCCTGGTCACCCTCGGCGCCGCACCCGCCGTCACCCAGACCGGCGGCTGCTGCGCCAGCTGATGCCCACCACCATCACGGTGCCCGCCGACGCAGCCGTCGGGGGCACCACGGGTGGCGCATCGTCGCCGCCCTTGCCGTCACCTCCACCATCGGCTACGGCACCCTCTACTACGCCTACGCCGTCCTGCTCGCCCCGATGGCCGCCACCCTCGGCACCTCCACCACCGCCGTCACCGGCGCACTCACCGCGAGTGTCCTGGCCGGCGCCCTCGCGGCGATCCCCGTCGGACGGTGGCTCGACCACCACGGCGGACGCGCCCTCATGACCACCGGCTCGATCACCGCCACCGCCCTGCTGATCGCCTGGTCCCAGGTCCACACCATCGAACAGCTGTACGCCGTCATGATCGGGATCGGGATCACCGGCGCGATGGTCCTCTACGAACCCGCGTTCGCCGTCATCGTCGCCTGGTTCACCCCCGACCGGCGCGCCACCGCCCTGCTCGCCGTCACCATCGTCGCCGGGTTCGCCAGCACCATCTTCATGCCCCTCACCGGCCTCCTGGCCGCCCACCTCGGCTGGCGCGACGCGCTGCTCGTCCTCGCCGCCATCCACGGCGCGGTCACCGTGCCGCTGCACGCCCTCACCATCCGCCGGCCCCGACTGGCAACTACCACGGCACCCGCCGGCACCGAGCGGTCCGAGCACGCCCAGCGGGGCGCCGTCGCCCAGGCCGCGATGCGCGACACCCGGTTCTGGATCCTCGCCGCGACCCTGATCGCCCACGGCGCGGCCACCAGCACCATGACCGTGCACCTCATCGGCTACCTCACCAGCCGCGGCCACCCCGCCACCGTCGCCGCCACCCTGACCGGGCTGCTCGGCGTCCTGTCCGTCACCGGACGACTCGTCCTCACCGCCGCCCGCCGACACCTCCGCGTCACCACCATCGTCGCCGCCGTCTTCACCACCCAGGCCGCCGCCGTGCTCGCCATGCCCCTGCTCGCCAGCACCCGCACCGGCGCGATCATCACCGTCGTCGGCTTCGGACTCGGCTTCGGCATCACCAGCCTCGCCACCCCCGCCCTGCTCACCGACCGGTACGGCATCACCGCCTACGCCACCATCTCCGGCCGACTATCCACCCCCGTCACCATCGCCAAAGCCACCGCGCCCCTCGCCGCCGCCACCCTCCTACACACCACCGGCGGCTACACACCACTGCTCGCCGCCGTCGCCGGATGCTGCGCCCTCGCCGCCACCGGCATGCTCACCCGCGCCACCACCACGGCGCCAGCCCCCAGTCTCTGAGCTGGCGAGGCACTACCGACGGGCAGGCGAATGAGTGGCGATCCGAGCACTAGCTACGGCGCCGCGGCGACTTCGTCGAGCAATTGGGCTTGCATCCGGTACCCAGGTACAGGCTTACCGTCATCGGTATGAGCAGCGATGACGAGACGTGGGTGCCCGAGGCGTGCACCCTGCCGAGCGTGCAACAGCCACTGCGGCTGGCCGAGTTCGACAGCCTGTTCGCCACCGGGATGACAATGTGAGCGGGCTGCGTAGCAGCCAGGTCGCCGCCGCGGCAGGGGTGAACCCGCAGACGCTGCGCTATTACGAGCGCCGAGGACTGCTCGCCGAACCAGATCGCACGTTGGGCGGGCACCGCCTCTACCCCGCCGAAGCGGTCACCGTGCTGAGGGTAATCAAGGCCGCGCAGGGGCTCGGGTTCACCCTCGACGAGGTCGCCGACCTGCTCGGTGGTGGCGAACCGCCGCTCTCACCACGGTGGCTGCGCCAGCGGGAGCGGCTGCGGATGCGGATGCGGATGCGGATGCGGATGCGGATGCTCAAGCAAATCGCCGGCTTGACCGAGGGCCGCAGGCACATCGGTAGGGTCCATGGATGACCGTCGTCCGCTCGATCCTGCTGTTCGTCGTCGCCGCCCTGTTCGAGATCGGCGGGGCGTGGCTGATCTGGCAGGGCTGGCGCGAGCACCGCGGCCTGTGGTGGATCGCCGCCGGAGTCATCGCCCTCGGCGCGTACGGATTCGTCGCCACCTTCCAACCCGACCCGAACTTCGGGCGCATCCTCGCCGCCTACGGCGGCGTGTTCGTCGCCGGATCCCTCGCCTGGGGAGTGATCGTCGACAAGTTCCGACCCGACCGGTGGGACACCATCGGCGCCGGCATCTGCCTGATCGGCGTCGCCCTGATCATGTACGCGCCGCGTTCGGCAGGCGGCTCCTGATCATCACAAGGACCAGGACCTGACGTTTCACCACACCTCGGCGTTCTAGCAGGCGCGGACGTAGCAGCGCGCCGGTTCAGGAATCGTGTGGTCCTGTCGCGTCGGTCGGTGACTTGACCTGCCAGCAACGGGGCAGCGTAGGACGGGCGGTAAGCGCGGCCTCAAGCCGGCCGGCCTCGACGTGTGCTGCATGCCGGTTGCTGATCCTCCGCGCGGTATTGCGGCAGTCGAGGGGCTAGCAGGACTTCTGCGTGGGCCGGGTGACGCCACGTACTCACCGCCGCCGGCTACCTCAACCACACGGGGTGGGAACTCATTAATGTGACCGAGGTTGGGAGCAGCAGGACATTGCACGCGATCATGCGACGCAGGTAAGCCCGTAGACGTCGGGCCCCATCGGCGCGTCGCCGGTTGACCTGACTGCCTAGCCTGGGGAGATAGGCGAGCTTCCACATCATGCTTGTGCGGGAGGAAAGCAGAGTGGACGGATCTTCGACAACAAATGCCACCACCCCGCGCACGATCACCACGATCATCGCGATCGCCTCCGACGACACCTTCGCCCACGTCTACACGAACGTGCGGCAAATGATCGAGGATGGGTTGGGCGATGCCGACACCCGTCGGGGGCCCCTGGAATTCTTCAACGCGGCAGGCGCACAACACCTGCCACGAACTCGGCATCACCGTGAAGAAGACCGGCCCCAACCGGCCCCAAACCAACTGCGAGGCTGGGTGGGTGCTCTTCCGGGCGGTCTGACTCCTAAACGAACCGGTCCGAGTGCCTGTTGCCGAATTGTCGGCCGGGTCTACGGTTGGACCAAGGCCCTCAACGCCCTGATCCTCGCCTACGGCGACCGGATCACATCTAACAGCATCGATCACACCACAGGCCCAAACACAGAATTCGACGCACTCCCGAAAGCTGCCCTCACGGCGAGATGATGTGGCCCTCGACAATCCCATCATCCCAGCCCAGATGGGGCTCTCATGCTCACGGCCCACCATACCGCAAGCCTTGATGAGGCGCGAGGTCAGCTTTGCGCGCACTCTCCGAATGTTCGACTATCTCTTACATCACTCACCCACTCTCGCGCTGCCCGGCAAAGGCAACAGATCGGACATATAGCCGCTTTAGACGCTATCAAATTGTCCACAGATACTGACGTAGCTGAATGCTTGACGGCGTGGGCGAGAAGCGGCAATGTCTTACACGGGTCGCGCAGCGACCCGCCGGAATAGCGGTCATTCTGACGTTCGTTTCCGGCATGCCTGAGTACGGGAGGTTCAGACATGCGTAGGATTCTTCTGGGTGGCGCGGGGGCGCTGTTTATGATTGGCGCTTTAGCTACGCCAGCTTCGGCTGACGTTGGCGACGGAAACCTCGCCTGCAACACCGGTGAAATCTGCTACGCCCGGGACATCGACAACACCACCTACCAGAAGCACTTCTGGAACGAGGGCTGGCACACCAGCTACACCTTCACCAATGTCACGAACGGGACCGGCGGCCAGGGCAGCGTCCGTGACGGCGCCGACCAGATCCGCAACCGTGACACTGCGTGCTCGGTGAAGGTTGTCGACGACCACGGCGCCCTGCCGGACGACCACCGGACGTACGCCAACAACTCGACGTGGTACACCCTCCACACCGACATCCGGAACCAGAACGACCGTCACGAGCGCTGCTCCTGACAGTCGGCTCCGAGCCCGGCGTGGGAGCATTGCTCCTACGCCCGGCTCTTCGTTCCTCGCCCAGGCCCCGGAAAAGTCGTGACGGTGTCTGACTTATAGGGCTTGTAGAAGCGACTATGTTGGTGGCAGCAAGACGGGCATGACTTCCCCGCACGCCGCCCAGGCCATCCAGGTTCGCCAGCGCCGGCCACGCCTCGATGAGCCGAAACGCTTCACCACCGATACCGTCTACGCCGTCATCGATCTGCGAACCCGCCAGGCGAAACCGGATCAACGGGCCGCGTGGATCCGCGGCCACTGGTCCATCGAGAACAAGATCCGCTAGGTCCGCGACGTCACCTACGACGAGACCGATCCCAGATCCGTACCGGCACCGGACCGCAGGTCATGGCCGCCCTCCGCAACGCCGCCATCAGCACCCTACGCCTGACCGCGTCACCAACATCGCCTCCGCCAACCGCCACCACGCCCGCGACAGCAGCCGAACACTGGCCCTCCTTGGCATCACCTAACGACTTTGCCGGGGTCCTGCGTTCCTCCCCGAGCAGTAATAGCCTTCACCCGAGGTTTAATCAACGACGAGCAACCGCGTGTCGATGGCCTCGCGTAGTGCCGGCAGCATCAGCACAACGACGCCGAGGACCGCCCCACCACAGCCGGCCGCCACCGTCGCCAACTGAGCCCATGGCACGGTCAACTCGGGGTGCTCACTAACGGTAAAGAACGCTTCTGCCATCGGGATCGTGCACACCATGCCGACTAGTGCACCTGGTAACAGATTCGCTGCCGTCTGCCCGAGCAACACCAGTCGTAGCGTGCGGACGGTGACTCCCTGAGCTCGCAAGGCAGCGATTCCGCGTCGCTCCTCAACGAGCCGGTCGAGCAGGGCCACCGCTAAGGACAGCGTCGAAACGACGAAGGCGAGCACAAGCCCGGCCCAAGCCACCTGCCGGTAGGTCTGACTCGCCGACTGTGCCTCCCGCATCAGCGTCGCGACGTCCCGGACCTCCCGATTGCGGCCCTCCTGCAATCGTTCGACGGCCGTCCGCACCCGTTCGACAACAACAGGATCGCTATTCGACACGGTGACCAGAATCTGTCGCCCGGACGCGACGCGGAGTGCCTGCTGCGGAACCTGAGACACCGGAACGATCCCCGCACCGATCCCGAGTTCACCCAGTCCATCCAGGGCATGACTGATGATCTTCCCGATACGCACGGGCCCGAGCTCGACGTATTTGATGCCGTCGGCGCTCTCGGAGCCAAACCGGTACGCCGCCAACGAATCGCCGGGGCCCCGCAGGTTCTCCTCTCCGACAGACGGTGCAAGGTACGTGCTTTCCGTGCCGCATTCGGGCAACGGGCTACGCAGCACCGACGCGAGTGCGGCGCAGTCCCCGGCCACCGCGTTGACTTCCGCAAAACCATCACCCGGACGGCCCAGCTCAACATCGACCAACTCCGCCACACCCGTCACGCCGGGCAGATCCAGCTCGCCGGGTGCCGGTGCCCGCTCGACGTGCGCGAGGAGTGTGTGTGGCTTGAGACGTTGGTCCAGGTGCGTCAGGGATGCGGGGGCACCCCCATCTGCGAGTGGCAGCACGGCGAGGAACCAGCCGGAGGCGAATACCAGAAGGGTGACGACGCCTACCACCCGCGCGGCGGTGGCCGCTGACGCTTGGGCGCGCCGGGCTGCGAGGAGCACGGCCGGACTGCGGTCCATCCGCAGAATGAGCCCGGCTACCCCGAGACATAGCGTCGGCGCGCTGACCAACAGACCAATCATGATCAGCAGGGCGGCCAGGAAGAGCGGTACGGCGGCGGCACTGCCGGTCTGGTCGGTGACTATCAACCAGCCGGCCGTCAGCAGACCGACGACCAGCGGCAGCAGCCGCCAACGTCCCGCCCGGACAACGGTGGAGCGCCGGACGACTCCCATCGGATTGACGACCACCCGCCTTAGTGCGAGCACGGCAGTCGCCGTAGCGAACACCGGCAGGCCCACGACGATCGCTGCGGCGGCCGGCATTGGCGGCAGGATGTCGGCGACGAAAGCCCCCGCACCTGGCAGCCGGGCCGCGACTGCGGCGGCGAGCGCCAGGAAGACCAGGCCCCCGCCGATCGAGCCGACGGCTGCGGCCATTCCAACTTCGACCGCGGTGAGCAGCCGGACCTGCATAGCCGACATTCCGGACAACCGGAGCGCGGCAAGCCGACGGTCACGTTCCTGCGAACCCCAGCGAACCGCGTTGACGACCAGGGCCAGCAGCGGAAGCAGCAAAGCCGCGAGGCCGACCGGCACGGCAAGTCGCAAGCCCCCCGGAAGCGGCGGCACGTCCTCGGGCCTGGCGCCCCAGCCAGAGGCCGGAACGTAGTCGGCGGGAAAGGCCTCAGGCTCCGCTCCGATCCACACCGTCCACTCGCGAGGTCCGGTCAGTCCGGCATCGCCTACCGTGCCGATGACCCGCTGCGGGTACCGCTCGCGCAACCCCGCGTCCGCTCGCAGAGCGGCCTCAACCTCCGGAGAGACGACGCTCTCCCCTGGACGCGGCAAGCGTCCCAGCCCTGGCGGAGGCGGGGCATCCGATCGGGTCGCTGCTACCTCGGTGACGACCAACGTGCGTTCGAGGTAAACATCGGTCCACCGGCGGGCCAGCAACGTGCCGTTCGATCGCGTCGCACCTCGCTCCAGCGTCGGCGACCGATCGGCCGTGCGGTCGCGCTGGGCCTCGCTCAGTGGCAACGCTGCCGAACCTGCCAGCAGGAGCACCGCGGCCACCGCCATGCCGGCAGCCGTCAACAGGAAACGCTTACGTGACCGCGGGCTGCCAACAGCCAGATGCGCGGCGAGCCCGACGACACCCGCCAGCTTCACCTCGACGCTCCCGTCACCGACGGAACCACCCGGCCGTCACGCAACACCACCTCACGATCGGCGTATGCGGCGATTTTGTCGTCGTGGGTCACCAAGACCAGGGCGCACCGACGGTTCCTGACCTGCTGACTGAGCAGATCAAGCACGAGCTCTCCATTTGTCGTGTCCAGAGCGCCGGTCGGCTCGTCGGCGAAAATGACGTCCGGGTCCGGGGCCAGCGCCCTGGCCACGGCGACCCGCTGCTGCTGGCCGCCCGACATCTCACCGGGCCGACGCCGAGCAAGCTCTTCGACGCCGAGGTCGCGCAGCCAAGATCGCGCTGTGTCCTCTGCGGGACGTCGGCCGACACCGTTGAGACGCAGGTTGAGTGAGACGTTCTCCAAAGCAGTCAACTCCGGAACCAGATGTCCGAACTGGAAGACGAAGCCGAACCGCTGACGGCGCAGTGCGCTGCGCTCGCCATCAGGCATGGTATTCAGGTCACGGCCGCTGAACCACACCCGCCCTTCGCCGGGCGTCACCAGTCCGGAAAGGCAGTGCAGCAGTGTCGACTTACCAGATCCACTGGAGCCGATGATCGCGATGCTGTCGCCACGCTCCACGGTCAGGTCGATGCCATCCAAGGCGCGGGTCAACCCATATGTGACCCGCAGCCCCTCAGATCGCAGAAGCGGCGTCCCATGTTGCTCGTGACTCGGCGACGACTCCATGGCTCGACTCACCCTACCGGCGCCGCATCAATGTGCCACCGTTCGTCGATCTGCACGAGGGTCAGCGTGGCGGAGCCCAGGGCGTCGATCGCACCCTGCTGGCCGTCGAGCTGCAGATCAACGGTGGCATTCCCGCCATTGACCTGAGGGTCCTTCATCTTCACCTCGCGCAGCGCTGCGGCCGACGCCTGATCCAGGCGGCCTGCGACGGTCTTGACACTCTGCAGACAGTCCGCACTGGCGGCACGCTTTGCGAGTTCCTCCTGCGCCGCCTTGCTCATCAATGAGCACGCCTGCGTCCCGTCGCCGTCGGCGAGGGCGCTGGTATACAACGGAATGACCTCGCGAACGCCTTCGGGCCCCGGCCGATGTCCGGGATCACGGCCCTCCGAGCATGAGACGACCGCCAAGATCGGGAGTACGGCGAGAGCGATACGGGCGGCGACCAACCGCTGAGAACGGGACATGGACGAAGAACTCCTCACGAATCGGTGATGGCTGATGTCAGCCCCTCGATGTCACGACGGGAACGGAGACAGTGCGCGTTACTGGCGTCGTAAGGCATCCACCGGTTGGAGACGAACGGCACGCCAGGCCGGCGGGAGCCCGGCGACGATGCCTGCGGCGGCTCCGGCCAACAGAGCGAAGCCGATTGCCGCGAGAGTGAGGACGGGCTCCCATCCGTTCCAGGTCGAGATCCCCACGACGACTGCCACGCCGGTGTACACGCCGATCAAGGCACCGACCAGGCCGAGCGCGAGCGTCTCCGTCATGATCTGGATAAAGATGTGCCGCCGCAGAGCGCCGAGTACGGTGCGCAACCCCAGCTCCGCCGTGCGTGCGTGGACCGACGATACGGCGGAGGATGCGATCGAGATCGTGCCCATGACGAGGGCGATGAGCACCACACCGAGGGCCAGCGATCGCACGTTGCCCTCGATTCCCTGGCGGAAGCCGCTGGCGTCGAGCGGCCGGCTCACGTTCAGGACGCGAACATCCTCGGGCGCCAGCGCAACTGCGGCCCGTTCCCGCACCGCATCAGCCGCACCCGACTGGGTCTCGATGAGCACACGCGGCTGGTTGCCGGACGAGTCGTCACCCGTTGCGAACACCCCGCGGGGGACCAACGCGCCCAACAGCACCTCATCACGCCGATCGACATCGGAGTAGATGGCGGTGACCGTGAGCATCAGCCCGTCGATTCGGACTCCCGTGCCGGGACGAGCGACACCCAGCCGGCGCGCGGCTGACTCGGACAGCATGATCAGCGGACTCCGACTCCGCACGTGCAGGCTGTTAAAAGGCGTACCGACCGTCAGGTGCGGCCGAATCGCCCGCAAGGCATCCGCGTCGACGGGTTGGATCGCCACTTCGGTCATGCCCGATGATGGCGGCCGCTCGACGAGGAACGTTCCGGGCGGATCCATCACGCCGGCATGCACCACGCCGCTGATGACGCGGACCCGGTCCAGGTCGCCTGGCTCGGTGAAGTCGGTGGGCGTAGCACCGGCCGCCTGGCTGACCACAAGTTCGGTGGCCCGGAAGCTGTCGAACTCGTCGGTGACCTGACGCGACAACGTCGAAGACAGCCCGGACATCGTGATGAGGGTGCCGGTCGCGACCACGACGCCCGCGATCACGAGCGCCGCTTTCAGACCCTGCGCCCGCATCGACGCAACCGCCTCACGCAGCACATCGCCGACGAACATGCGTCGTCGCGCCGGCACCCGCAGATCGGCCCCCGTCCGGTTCATGCCGGCACCGGGTGAGGGAACGGCCACGAGTTCGTGACGTGTCCATCGGAGACGCGCAGTGCCCGGTCCGCGCCCGCAGCCACAGTCTGGTCGTGTGTCACCACGATTACGGTGGTGCCGGCAGCGTTCAACTCGGCGAGCAACGTCATGATCGCCGCTCCGTTGGCGGTGTCCAGGCTTCCGGTCGGTTCGTCGCACAGCAGGATGCGCGCGTTGGTGATCACGGCCCGGGCGATCGCCACGCGCTGTTTTTCACCGCCGGACAGCGTCTGCGCGTTCGCGGAGCTGCGGTGCCCGAGACCGACACGTTCGAGCACTTCGGCCACGAGCCGGCGGCGGACCCGTCGAGGCGTCCCGGTGTAGAGCAGACCCAACTCCACGTTCTCCGTGACGGAGCGGCCGGAGAGCAGATGAAACGCCTGGAAGACGATGCCGATCTCCTGTGCCCGAACTGCGCTCCGGTCGGCAGGGCGCAGCGTCGTCGTTTCGATTCCGCAGACTTCCAAGAGCCCGGAGGACGGTTGATCGAGCAGACCAAGCAGGTTCAGCAGCGTCGACTTTCCTGAACCGGACGGCCCGACAATCGCCGAGTATGAGCCCATGGGGATGAACAGATCACACGGTAGTAATGCATGGACGGCAGGACCGTCCGTCACGTAGGTGCGGCTGACGCCGGTGAGCCTGAAAGCTGCGGTCTCTCCACCGCCGTACCCGATTGTCTCGACGGTGTCCTCGATGCCCGCTAGTCGCTGAAGCAGTGTCACTCATCCACGTCCTTGCCGCCCACGATCACTGGCGTGCCGGCGCTCAAGGAGTCAGCGTTCCGGGGCGTGATCTCTACCCAGCCGTCTGCCTGGATGCCCGGCGTGACCTCGATGTCGACAAGCTTTCCCTGCTCCTGCTGCGTGCTCACGAAGGCGGTCCCGTCGGGCCGCTCGTTGACCGCCATGAGGGGCACTGCCAGCACGGAGCCGTCGGTGTGTTTCCCCTCGACGGTCACCTTGTAGGACCGGTCGGCGCCGAGCGGCAGCCGGTCGTCAAGAAGCACGGTGACGGCGAGCCCGCCGCCGGAATCGCCCGACCCCGCGTCGGCGTCGTCGGGGGGACTATCCTGGGCGTTCACCGAGGTTGCCGTGTTGGCCACGAGTCGGCCGGTAACCGCTTTG
Source organism: Micromonospora sp. CNZ322 (assembly GCF_007827755.1). NCBI lineage: Bacteria > Bacillati > Actinomycetota > Actinomycetes > Micromonosporales > Micromonosporaceae > Micromonospora > Micromonospora sp. CNZ322. Next base: position 77,167 of record NZ_VITD01000013.1, on the reverse strand, counting down.
CCGCCAACGTCGACGCGCACCGCGGTGCCCTCGACGGCGACATCCGAACGGCCGATCGGCACGTTCCCCTTCAGCTGGGTGGATTCGGCGTAGCGGGACAGCACCGTCGCGCTCCCGTTGACCATCTGGCCGACCTTCACCGACACCGCGTCGGCCCGCCTCGGCAGGCCCGGGACGATGAACAGCTCCGCTTGACGCGCCTCGATGATCCGCCGCCGAGCCGGTGTGTTCGTCGCGGCCGAGCCATCCGCTTCGCGGGCCTTGGCCGCATCATCCGCTCCCGCCTCGTCGACGGCCGCTGATTCCTCGCGGTACGGCGGTTCCCAGCCGGCCGAACGGTACAACCGTCCGAGTGCGTTCTGGGTGCTGGAGCCGTACGTGCCTTTGCGATCAGCGCTGCGATAACCGAGTGAACGAAGCGCATCCTGGAGCTGCTCCACGTCGGGACCGGTGTCGCCGTCCTTGATGGTGCGGTAGGCACGAAACCGCCCGGGCAAGACGATGACCGGACGACCCTGCACCTCCAACAGCACACTGCCCGCGCGGACCGTGCTGTTGGCCTTGAGCGGGACGCTGGTAACGACGCCCTCAATACCAGGCGTCAGACGGAGATCCTTGTGAGTGGAGGTGTCCATGGTGGCACGAAAATTGAACTCCTCGCTCAGCTCCTTCTGCTCGACAGGCACGATCACCGGACCAGAGGCATGAAACTCGGCGTTGGCCACGGCTTCAGCTCGCGAGTTGATCCGATCGCCGAGAACGAGAATGGTGGCACCCGAACTGCTGGCGCTGACCAGGACGGTCAGTGCCAACAGCAGTCCGAGGCGCCGGTGAGATCGCGGCTGTGGAGCGGTGCTCGACTGCGGGTCGGAACTCGGCTGAGACACGAGGACCACCTTTGAGGGAGACGTTGACGATGATCAGGACGCGTTGCGCGCGGCGTCGCGCAAGCTTGCCGAGATGCTCGTCAGCTTCACGGCGTAGCGGTCGGTGAGCTTCTTGCGCGGCTCGTCCTGCATCTGCTCCAGCTTCTTGGTGAAACCCTGCTGTTCGCCGCAGGTGACATAGGCCACGGCGAACTCCGCCTCGGGTGCCGGTGGCGTGTAGGTGCCCGGATCCGCAGGCGGGGCGACGATGACCTCGCCCTTCTTGACCTTGGGCCGAGGGGAAGTCGACTGGACGATAGCGGCAGTTTGCACACCGGCTTCGCGCAGCAACGTGGCGAAATCCTCGGCCTTCCCCACGTTCTCCGGGTCGAGCTGCGGATAGCCCGCCTTGCGAACGCAGTCGAGCCGCTCGGTCACCAGCTTGAGGATCGGCTCAGAGGTAGCGTCCAAGAGGCCCCGCCGGATCTCGTCCTGCAGCTCGGCGCTCTGCGCCAGCAGTGCGTCCACATCGCCGTTCGCCTTCTTGCTGAACTTCTTCTGGCAGGAGGCGAGGGCCGCGTCGAACGAAGCATCCTCGGAGAGGACCAACCCGGGCTCGGTCCGGGCGAACAGCAGTACAGAGCCGACCATGCCGTACTGGCGCGCCTGCTCCGTCGTGTAAGGCCCCATCTCCAGCGGGTCGATCCGCAGTGGCTCGCTCCGCGCCTGCGGGGTGCGCTGCGCAGTCATCTCGAACGCCTGCTGTTGTTGCGGGAATCCTTCGTCGGCAAGGCACTGCCGAACGTCGGCCGAACGTCGATCCTGCAAGGTCTCGGTGAGGCTGATGATCTCCTCCATCGAGCCAGCCGGGGCCTGCTTGCCCGCCACCTCACTCACCGCCGACGCGGTGGGCTCCGGCGTGGACGGCTTATCCGAGGAGCACCCGGCGGCCAGTAACACCGTGCCAACGAAGAGAACACCCTTGAATACAGCTCGCATTTCTCGATCCCCCGTGTGCACGTTCATCGCAGTTTGTCGGCTTCTTGAATCAGTGCGGCGTGGCCCTCAATGTCGTCCCTGAGGTTGGCCAGTCGACGCTCGGTCGAATCAATCCAACGGAGGTCAGCATCCAGATGGAGAATCGCCAGGTCCGCGGCAATCACTTCCAGTCGGCCGGAGGTCGGCGACGATTTGATCTTCGTCATTTCCCGCATGAGCGCCCGGTGCGCAACTCTTTGCACGTCTAGCACCCGGACCGCATCTCGCTGCGTCAACAGAGCAAGAACCACCTTGGCGTAAAGGTCAGGCTGGAGGTACTGCTGCACCCCCCCAGGCTCGAAGAACCAACGCTCAAGCCCACTCGCGCCGACCTCGGTCACCTGAAAGAGCGTCCGATCCGGACCACCGGAGCGCTCCACACCAACGGCGGTGACCAGCCCGTCACGCTGCAACCGCTGAAGGGTGCTGTAGATCTGCCCGGACCGCAACGGCCGCCGGAGACCGAGCAGGGACCCATAACGTTGGTGCAGCTCATAGCCGTGCAGAGGGCGTGGTTCCATCAGGGCAAGGAGTGTCTCCGACACGGCCATGCAGAGAAGTATCCACTGAGTGGCTAGTCGCCGCAACCCCGTTCCCGATCCCGGCGAACACTCAAACCTCCGCCGACCGGAGGGCGACGACAGCGGACGAACAACCCTCGCTCGACCTTAATGATCATAGATCGCCCGCCATGCTCGACTCCTACGAAGTTCCGGCAATCGCCCTGGCCGAGGCGCACCGCCGGCGTCGCGGAGAGATTCCGCCATCGACGGCATCAACACGACCCTCACCCGAGGTATCGAGCTTCGCCGTCTCGCGCAAGCGTTGGGAAGATTACACCCATCACTGCCGGCGCGTGGGACTGTCGGCTCCGCGCCCACTTTTGAGGCGCCCCCCAAAGGCGCGGAGAAGGCACTATGGTCCATCGATGCGAGGAGTCTCCTATTTGGATTCTCTTCGGGGTCACGTCGCCGAAAAAGGTTGTCGCGGCTTCATTCGTAGCTTGCGGCATCAGGACATGGGGGACTTTGCATGGCTATCGGGCTAACGCGTGTCTGCAGGGCTCTGTTCGTCGGAGTCCTTGCCGTCAGCGCATCCACCGTCGTCGCGGACGCCGCCGGGGCGGCCGCCGCCCCGAGGCCCGACACCTCGCCGCCTTCTGCACTCACCTCCTGGCGGGTCGATCTGAGCAAGGCGACAGCGATGCAGTACAACACCCGCCGCACGAGCCGCGGTCTCACGCTCGCCGACCCGCAGCCCCACGATGACCGCTATACGCCGGCTGCCGCCATGCGGGCGTCGGGTCAGCCGGCCACCGCAAGTGGCAGCTACACCGCCCCCGAGGTGAACGCTGGCCGGTGGGTCAGCGCCGTGATCGCAAAACCAGACGTTTCGGTGCCCGCCAGCACCCGTGTCGAGGTCGACGTACGCGGCCGCGGAGTCAACGGTGGCTGGACGGAGTGGCGTACGACCGTGCCAGGCGAGATCGCGGCGCTGCCGGAACCAGTGTCGAAGCTGCAAGCCCGCGTCACCCTGACCGCAGCGGCCGACGGCGCCACGCCGGTGGTGTCCGGCCTGGAGTTGCAGTCCGCCGCCGCACCTGCCGAATCGGCGTCGGCAGCCGCCACCGCGTACGGCCCCGTCCGGCTGTTCGCCACCCGCGAAGGACTGGTGGGCCACACCACGGCGAACGGCCACGTCATCAGGAGCCGGGACCACTTTGTCGCCCTGCCGTCGCGTCGCATGCTGGCGTCGAACGGCGGGAACGAATACCAGGTCAAGGTGTGTTACCAGGGCCGGTGTGAGACGGCTCCGGTCTGGGACGTCGGACCGTGGAACACCCGCGACGACTACTGGAACCCGTCGAGCGTCCGGGAGACGTTCCGCGATCTGCCACAGGGACGGCCGGAGGCCCAGGCTGCCTACCAGAACGGGTACAACAACGGCAAGGACGAGTTCGGTCGGACCGTGGCGAACCCCGCCGGCATCGATCTCGCCGACGGCACCTTCTGGGACGGCCTCGGCATGACCAACAACGACTGGGTCGACGTCACTTTCAACCCCGGTTCCTCCGGCGGCAACGTCACGGTGACGGCTTGGGCCCAGGCGAACGTCCGTAGTTGCGCCAGGACCACGTGCACCATCGTCAGTCAGGTCTACGCCAACCAGACCTATCCCGCGGTGTGCTGGACGGTCGGCGAGCGGGTCACTGCCGAAGGCATCACCAACGACCGGTGGGTCAAGCTCCCACTGGTCGCCGGTGGGTACGGCTACGTGTCCGGCATTTATCTGGTGGGCGACCAGACCGGCGGTGTGACGACGCGCTGCACGTGACGCCGTGCCGCAACGGGCGAAAGTGAGTCTCACTCCCCGCCCGTTGCGGTCTGGCCGGTGTCCGGTGTGCCGGGCACCGGCCAGCCGGATCAGGCTGGAGATCAGGTCGGGGCACTCTCGTGAGCGATGGCCCCACTGATTGCGAGCGGCCCCCCTCACGTCCGGACGCAGTCTCCGATGCCCAGTGCCGTGGGCGCACCGAGGGTTGAGGGCTGGTCACCTGGCAAGCGGGCTCTTTCGCCCGCGGCACTTTCTCCGTACCGTAAGGTCCTGGACCACTTCGCGTCACGGAACGCAACGAAGTGGGCGGCCAAGTCCCGGCAGAGCAACGAGACCTGGGTACACGACCTCGCAATGTGGACCGCCGAATGGGCCAACCACCGGACCGTCGGCCACCAGTCAACCCATGAGCCATAACCGGGGGCACCCTATCGCCACGCGGCACCGGCAGCGGTCGCCCCAACTCCTCAACTAGCCAGCAGGCCCGCTCGGGAACGCAAATCAGGTCACACAGCCGGCCGGCCCATGGCGGTCCGAACCCAGAGCCAACCGCGCTGCTCCCAATCTGCTCCCAATGTAAGCGGCACATACAGCAAAGCCCGTTACCGGCTACTCCGGCAACGGGCTTCTGACCTGCACAAACTGAGAGTGGGCGATGCTGGTATCGAACCAGCGACCTCTTCGGTGTGAACGAAGTGCTCTCGGAGCACTGCTCGTTCGTGCTGAAGCGCGGTGACCCACGCCAGCACCGCAGTGCTCGGCACATCCCGCAAGTTCACCTACTCGATCGCCATGCACGCCTAGCGCCCGCCCTGCTTGACCAGCGGCCGATGCCTCACGGCATCGGCCGCTTCTCTATGCCTTGACGCCAAATCAGCACGCCACCCAGCTCCCGGAGGAACTCACCCATGACAACCCACCCAACCGCTACGGGGCCAACCAGCCACGCATCAAGGGGCCAAGCCTCAGAGTCGCCTCGCAACTGCACCGACGCGGCCATCGCCCACCCAACGGCCGAGCCTCGGATTCGAGTCACCAAAGTCGAGACGCGGGCGACGCGAGACGGCCGGCTTGCAGGTCGACCGCCGGACGGAGGCGCATGACGCAGCCATCCAGCGACCCACACGAGGGGCCATCACGCCCGACGCCACCATCCGCGCCAGGTAGGCAACTTGACCGATCTAACGAAGACAGCTGTTCATGGACGGTTGACAACGTCAACGACGGCACATCCACGGGGGTTAAGAGTGTGGTGGCTCCAGACCAACCACCCGAGCTGAACCCTCGGGCGGCTGCCGCCTTACTAAAGCTGCTCACACGCCTCAACGACCGCCACACCGAGCACTCGAAGCAGGAGAACGGATGACCTCCCCCCAACCAAAGCCCTTCGCCTTTTACGGCCGTGTCTCCACCGAGGACAACCAAGATCCGGAATCGTCGCGAGGGTGGCAACTCACCCGGGCGACAGCCCTCATCCAGCCTCAGGGCGGCCGCATCGTCACGGAGTACTTCGACGTCGGCCAGAGCCGCTCGCTGCCCTGGCAACGCCGAACCCAGGCCAACACTCTTCTCTCTGCGCTACGTAACCCACGTCGGGGCTTCTCCGCTGTCGTTGTGGGGGAACCCCACCGGGCTTTCTACGGCAACCAGTTCGGTCTCACGGTGCCACTCTTCGCGCACTACGGCGTCGAACTCTGGGTACCCGAGATCGGCGGCCCCATCGCCCCCGACAACGAGGCACATGAGCTTGTCATGTCCGTCTTCGGCGGTATGAGCAAGGGCGAACGCAACCGCATCAAGCTGCGTTTGCGCACCGCCATGGCCGCCCAGACACTCCTGGAAGGCCGATACCTCGGCGGACGTCCGCCATACGGCTACACCCTGCGTGATCTCGGTCCTCACCCCAACCCCGCGAAGGCCGCCGACGGCAAACACCTCCGCGGGCTCACCCCGGATGCCCAGACCTCCCCCATTGTTCGCCGGATCTTCGACGAATTCCTCGCCGGCTATGGACTATTCGCCATCGCCGAAGGACTCACCGCCAACCATGTGCCCTGTCCCTCGGCACACGACCGGGCCCGCAACCGACATCGCAGCGGCATCGCCTGGTCCAAAAGCGCCATCCGTGTCATCCTCACCAACCCTCGCTACACGGGCCGGCAGGTGTGGAACAAGCAACGCACCGACGAGGTCCTCCTCGACGTCGACGACGTCGCACTGGGTCACACCGGCGTCATGCGCTGGAACACGCGTGACAAGTGGGTGGTCTCGAAGGAGATCACCCACCCACCCCTGATCGACGACGAGACCTTCGAGCAAGCGCAAGCCCTACTCACCCGTCGCGCGCGAGCCGTCGACCGTCAGGAGCGCCAACGCCGCGCCCGCAACCCCTACGTCTTCCGGGGGATGATCTACTGCGCCGTCTGTCAGCGACGCATGCAAGGCCAGTACAACCACGGCGCCGCCTACTACCGCTGCCGCTTCCCCCAGGAATACGCCCTGGCCAACGAGGTCGAACACCCCCGCAACGTCTACCTGCGCGAGGACGCCCTCACCGACCCGCTCGACGAGTGGCTGGCATCCGCGTTCACCCCGGACCACCTCGACCACACGATCACCGCCATGTGCGACGCCCAACCAACGGACACAACGCCACAGACGGCCGCAGCGCAGGCCACGATCGCGGCTTGTGACGCAAAGCTCGCCCAGTACCGGGCCGCCCTCGACGCCGGCGCAGATCCCGCACTAGTCACCGGATGGATAGCCCAAACCCAAGCCGAACGAACACGAGCCGAAGCTGATCTTCAAACGACCCAGCAGACAGAGCCACGCCGGATGAGCCGCTCCCAGATCGCCGACCTAGTCCGAGCGCTCGGCGACATCGCCACCGTCCTGCGCGACGCCGACCCCGACGACAAAGCCGAGGTCTACCGGCAACTCGGACTCCGGCTCACCTACCAGACCGAAACGCAAACGGTGCGCGCTGCAGTGGATCTCAGCGCGCACCGTGGGGTTATGGTTCGTGTCCGAGGGGGGATTCGAACTCTTGTACGTATCACCTGTGCGCCATTCAGGGTGCGCATGCCCATAGGTTACGGTACGGCCAGGATTGGTTCAATCCCAGAATCCACATCACCGCGCGTGAGCACGAATAGCAGTTTGAAGATGCGCGGCCGCATGTCTCGGGCAGCGGCTCGCGCCGTCATCGACTGGCCAAGATGAAGGTGCAGCTATCCCCTATGGCCGCTCAATCAGGCGTCGGCGAGCCGCCGCTAAGCATTTCTGCCTTTCGCGCGCTTTCAGCCGGTCGACGTGCCGGCAGCCGTAGCGGTCGGATTCTTCGGCGCTCAGTGCACGAGGTTCACCGCCCTCGTTCGAAGTCTGCGCTGGTCAGCCGGCCGACGACGGCTGGGGCCCGCTGGCGCACGGGATCTCTTGAGGCATGTCGAGTACGTCGAGCGGCCAGCCGCAGCCTCGGTGTCAGTTTGCGGTGGCTGCCAAGTCGTTTAGGGCTGCGTTGATCACGGGCCAACACATGCTGAGAGTATCGCGGTCTGGAGCATGGCCGATCTTCACCTGGGCGTTGGGATGCACGAGGTTGCGGTATTCGCGGAGTTTTCCAGCAAAACCGCGGACGTCGGCTTGTATCCACTTTTCATGGTGGGCGGTCTCGATCAGCTCGTGCAGGGTCCACTTGTCGAGAGGCTTTTGTGCGTCGGGCGTGCGGGCCTTGACGGCGTCGAGGAGAACGCCTTCCAGAAGGCTGCCGAGCATGATGATCGCGCTGGCGTAGGCACCGTTGCGGTCGCAGATGCGTGCCTCGTTGAGCCGACTTTCAAGGACGATCGCGAGGTCGGCGTCGCGGACGATGTCTGCCATGGCCACGTGGAGCATGACGTCTGGTGACTGTTGCTCTTGGTCCTCTGGCTGCTTGTAGGGCCGGGTGACGGGTCGCCCCTGGCTGTGTGCGATCTCGAAGCCTTCGATGGCGAGGATGCTGTTGAGTAGCTCGGTGACCTCGGCGGCGGCCAAGGGCTCGTTGCGATGAACGTACTCACGTCGGTCGGCAAGGCGGCAGACGAGCGCGTCGATGGCTCCGGGTGTGTCTCGACGTTGACGGAGCTGGTTGGTGAGCCAGCTTCGGCGCTGTTCGCCGTTGTAGGGCGCGACGTTCTCCCAGCCGGCTTGTTGGAGAAGCTTGGGCAGCTCGGCCCCACGTCGATACACGGGGTAGTCGTCGCCGCCACAAGCGATTCGGGCGATCTCATCGAGGGTGTTGTCGTCGATACTCTCGAGCACGCGGGTCTCCTAGAGGTCGTCTTCGTCATCGGAAAGCGTTGTGGGTCTCCAACGTGGCTGCTGGCGTGGTGCTGCGGGCAGTGAGCGGGGTTCGATGCCTCGTTGCTGTAGTTGCTGCCAGAGTGGTTCGAGGGCGGCAGCGGGGTCGTGCAGGTATTCGCTGTCTCGGATGCGGATGAACTGCCAGCCGGCTCGGCGTAGTTCTCGCTCGCGGTGTAGTTCCTGCTGGACCTGCTCGGGTTGTCGGTACCGCGACGGTGTGTCGCACTCGACGGCCAGCCGGCCGTTGTCGCCGACGACGACAAGATCGATGGCTCGGTGGTCGACGGGGTAGTGCGGGACTACGGCGTAGCCGCGGCGCCGCAGCTCCAGGAAGACGCGTTGCTGCAGCAGGCAGGCGAAGGGTTCGGTGCGGGTGTCGGGGGTGATGTCATCGAGCTCGGGATCGAGCGTGAAGGTCGCCGGAGGGTGGAGCATGTAGGTCAGCAGGGAGTGGCGAAGGTCGGTGGGGTTCAGGCTGTTAGGGGGCACTGAGGTGAACAGCCAGAGTTGGTCGCGGGCGCGACTGGCGGCGACGTTGTACCGACGCTGTTCGGTGCGGCCGGTGAGAGCCGTTCTGGCCTTCGTCACGACCATGGACAGCAGGACGATGTCGCGTTCGTCGCCTTGGAAGTCGGGTGGTTGGCCAACTCGAATTTGTCGGTGGCGTATGTCGGCCGGGTCGATGCGCTCGTAGAGCAGCTTCTCAAGGATCTGAGTCTGTTTGCCGCTCTGCAGCGCGATGATGCCGATGGTCTTGTTGCGGCACATCGGGTCGTCGATGATCTTTTGGACGTGATCGATGATGGCGCTGGCTTCGACCTGGTTGCGCAGGGTTGCCCGTTGTCCCTCTTCCATGGCGTCGTTGACCTGTACGACTCTGAGGGGGTCGAGGCGGTCGGCCCCGAACTGGCGGAGTGGGATAAGTCTGCCGTCGTAGAACTGCGCAGAGGACCATCCGATGATTTCGGGCATGCATCGGAAGTGTTCGGAGAGTCGAACGACATCGGAGAAGCGGGTGGCTAGGAGCTCGTAGAGATTCGAGGTGGGGAGGAAACCGTTGCGCAGGTTCAAGGCCATGTCGGCTAGGTGCCGGTCTAGGCTCTCTTGCACGGCCTCGGAGTCGTTGTTTCGGTAGTTGGCACCGGGTGCGCACTGCTTCTCGTCGCCGACGACGATGACTCGTGGTGCCAGCCACAAAAGGAAGAGGTTGTCGACGCTGGCTTGGCTGGCTTCATCGACGATGACGACGTCAAAGGCGTTGGGTCGTGGCGTGATGGTGTCGATCACGGCTGATAGGGGCATGACCCAGGCGGGGACGGCCTGCTGGGCGTTCTTCATCGCCTCGAACGCTGCGGTGAGGTACCGGTCCTTGTTCTTGCCCTGCCCTCGGCCGTAGGCGCCCATGTTGGTCTTGTAGGACTGGAGAGCTTGACGCTGTTCTTCCGTTATTTGTTCCAGGCAGTGTTGCAGAGCCTGTTTACCAGCTAGCTCTGCGGTCACGCGGTTGAGTTCTAGTTCAACATCGCCGATGCGCTGCTCGTGGATCTGCTCGGTATCTGTTGGCCGGATCATCTGGTGGTAGGCCGCTGCTGCGCTCCAGGCCCACGACGCTTCGAGGTCGTTGAGGCGGTGTCCCCAGGTTGGATCGTTGAGGTTCTCGCTGATCTGGGTGGCGAGTGCCGGGTGGGCGGCGGAGAGTCTCTGGAGCAGCTGTTCGCAGCGCTGTTGTGCGTCCTTGTCGCTCCTGGCCAGATCAAGCTGTCGGCGGGCGGCCGCGTAACGGTCGATGTCGCTGCTTCCGAGAGCAACGCTGAGCTCGGCGGCTTCGGGGGCGACGTCTGGGTTCCGGCGCCATGTCTGCATTCTGTTGGTGAGCTCAGTGATGGCTTCGGACGCCTGCCGTGCCCCGGTGATAGTCGTTCGGTTGTGGCCAATGCGGACGAGGAGGTCCCAATCTTGCGGGCTGCGGACTGCGAAGCGGACTCCGTGGCTGCGTAGAAGGCGCTCCACTGTGTCCCGTACGGCGGCGAGCGTGCGCAGGGCCGAGGCGTTGTGTGAGATGTCGTGGAGATGTGCGACTCGACGGCGTAGCGGCCCGTGGAACGTCGGAACGCCGACCTGGGCCCATGCTTCCAGAGCCGTGGTGACGGCTGTTTCGGCCTGAAGGAAGGTGGACAGTGCGGTCAGTTCTGAGGTGGTGGCGGGCGGGGCGCCGTCAACCGTGCAGCTTTGCAGTAGGTCCGTGGCGTCGAGCTGGGCGCGTGGGGGCAGGTAGCGGCGTAGGCGTCGGCCATTGGCCAGGTGCCTACGCAGACGCTTGGCCTGGCCCGAGAGGCGGCTGAGGTGGGCTGCGGTGAGGGGTGTAGTGCCCAGGTCGATGTCGCAGTCGTTGAGCGCCGTGAGGGCACGTACGTGGGGCTCCACCTCTCGCAGTTCGGCGAATAGGGCCTCCCAGTAGGCCGGGCTTTGCCGGGTTAGGAGCGCTTCGGCGGCTCTGCGTCGCCAGTCCGCGGGGTCCCAGTCAGTGATCGCGTCGGGTAGGCCGCAGGATGCCAGGGCGTCGGTGGCAACCGCGACGTGGCGCTGGATTTCAGCAAGGGTGGCGTCGTCGAGGGTGGTGAGTGACCAGGCGGTGGCGGTGTGGTCGGCGCCGAGGATCCGCTCAGCGTGAGCGATGGTGGCGATCGTGGCGGCGACGTCCGCGGCGTGTGGAACCTGGTCAGGGTCGGGAATGAACTGCTGGGCTCGTGCGGCGCGTTCTGGTGTGGCGGAGGTGAGAAGCTGCCACAACTGTTGGGCCTGGTCGTTCGACAGGGGCGCATCCCCGCAGGCGCCGGTGGGTAGGGTTTCGATCCAGCCGTGCTGATCGCGGCCGGCGTTGATTTGTTCGACGATTTGCGCGAGCGTGCCGCCATAGCCAGCGGCGATCGGCGGGTGAATCGTGTACTCCTGTTCGCGGATCACGCCCAAACCCCGGATCGTCTGCTCGAGCTGAGCGCTCAGGCTGGCGCGCTGTTGCCGAAGTTGGGTGATGTCGCTACGTAGCTCGTCGACGGTGATCGTGGAGGACAGCTCCGACAGCGCGGTGATGCTGCGGTCAAGTTCGTCTGTTCCTGTCCGTTGCATGCCCGTCATGAGTACACACAGTTGCCGCACCGACTCGGGTAACTTCTCGCGGAGCACGCGCAGCGCTTGGTCCTTCTGGCTCGTGATGAGCAGCCTCTGGCCGTCGGCGAGCAGCGCGCAGATGAGGTTGGCGATCGTGTGTGTCTTACCCGTGCCTGGTGGGCCCTGCACGACGACGGTCGTGTCGTCGCTGAGCTTGGCCAGCACCCTGCGCTGCTCTCGGTTACTGGCGAGAGGAAACAGCGGGTCGTCGCTGTTGACCGGGCGATCCCGGCCTGAGCCCTTGAGCCAATTGCAGCGTTCCGTTGCCTCGATCGGGGTCACGAGTTGCGCCAGCCCGAGGGGGGTAGGAGATTCCGCGTCCTCAAGGCTGTCAGCGATGGTGCGGTAGACCCGCTCCAGTCCCTTGCGGTCACGGCGGCGGAGGAACAGGGCTGGAGCGAGGGTCAACCGTGTCGTGTCGGCCTCGTCGAGGAGCGGAGGTTCCCACCGGTCGTCAGCAAGGTGAAGAGCACGGTCCCAGCAACGGCGCCGCCAGAGCTGCAGTAGGCGCACCACCTCCGGCGAAAAGGGGTACAGCTGCGCTCCCGTATCGAACCAAGGAGATTCGAAGGGTTTGGCGCGGTATCCGTCCTGAGACGTGAGAAAGTCTTGGTCCTCGATCTTCATCCGCTGGTCGAGGGACAAGGCGACCTGCAGGCTGTCGGTCGCCGGGTCCTCAACGATGGCGGCGTTCCAGACCAGCAGGTGCCGCCGAACAGCCCAGCGGCCAGCGGCGCTGGAGGTAAGGAGACCGACACCGAGCACAAGCTCCTCGGCATCGCCGCGTTGCTGTGCCAGGCGCTGAAGTCGCTCCAGGTAGGTGTAGGTGGCGCGCTGCTCCCCCACGCGGCGCTCCTGCTCGGCCCACTTCGTCCACACGGCGAGCCAGTCCTCGTACTCCCGCCGAAGGGAATCGGAGATTGCCGGCCCTGTCGCTGCACGCCCACTGAAGTTCGTCACGAGCTGGAGTGGCGGGCCTTCGGCATTGCCGTACTCCGTACCGTCTAGCAGGTCACGAAGCGCTGTTGGGGGTACAGGTGGTTCCGGTGGCGGAGGGTAGGCGACCTGCATGATGACCGGTCCGCGGGAACGCGCGTTGTCTTGCGGCAGCCTACGAAACCAGTAGGTGTTGGCCTCGTCGATCGCGTCGCGATTCGGCCGCTCGCTGCTCTTGACCTGCGCGAGCAGGTGCGCTACTAGACCTTGGGTCAGACGTCTGACGGTAGGACTTGTCGGGGACACGGGGTCCGGCACTATGCCTCCTCGGGCTCGCCCAGCCCAACAGGATGCACGCAATCAACTACTGAAGGCAACCATCTGCCGGAAGTGAGACATCTAGCGCCTCGACACAGTGCACAGGATGCAAGTCGACGTCGGCTGTGCCGCACTTTGACGCGACAGGCCGGCTGGGACCCGACGGTTAAGCTGCTCCTCATGTCGGGCCTCGATGTTGCGGCCACCTACGACCTGCCACAGCATGGCGAGTCGGCACCGTTGGCGGAACAGGGTGCCGTAAGTCAACCCCAAGCAGCTGCCGTCGTCGACAACCAGACGGCTGCCCATAGCCGGTCGAGGATGCGGGCGCCGGTAACGAGGTCAGACCGCCGGACTGCCTGCGTGGGGCTCCGCCACGGTCCATCCCAAGACAGCGCAAGTGGAGCAGATTCGACGATGTGTTTGGCCATACAGCGATAGCCACCGGGGATCGCAAGCGCGTGACCCGCACAGAAGATTGAGAAGTTGGTTACGGCCCTGCTGCTACATACGCACCAGCACGGCAACCACGTCACCCCTCAGGTAGCGATCCCTAAGGCCGGCGTAGCGCCGATGCGCACCGACGTCGCGACTACCCTGGCTAAGCCGCCGGCAAGATGGCGTACCACTGCGCGCCGCTGCGAGGGACGAAATTCAAGATGGTTACCCTGCTGGACTCCGACCCGCCTGGCGAGCAGGCCGCGACGCAGGACGTCCTACTCAGCGAAAGCGAACTTCATGGCCAATGATCCTCTGAACCTCGACGAGTCCGCCGAGTGGGCAGGTCTCTGGTGGCTCCCCGCCGACCCCGACGAGCGAATCCCCGGCGTGCTGCGTTACGAGCCGGAGGACGGCATAGTGCTCTCGTTGATCGGCGCGTTCGAAGACCGCATCGTGTCGAACCCCTCTCCTGGCGTCGCTCTGGTTCACGAAGGGCACCAGACGTGGGACGTCATCCACGGTGCGGCCGAGCAGCGCGAGATAAGCCTTCTCGTTTGCGTCCCGAAGAGCAGCAAGCGGACCTTCGGTGCGCGAGTACGGAGCCCAGACAAGCAGACGGTGTTGGTGACGACGGCGCTCATCGGGGCGCACGTCAGCGGGGAGGACGACGCAGCGTTCGCCGCGGCCGAGGTGTCTGTCGAGGACCTCGGGCTGTGGGCAGCTTCGTCGGCGTTCGAGGGCTTCGTGGGAGTTGCCGACGGCACTCCAGACGGAAGCGGAAGCATCTCCGTGAAGACGCCGGAATCCCAGTCGATCACGGTCGATGGAACTGAGTTCCGCCTCTCGCACCGGCACACGCTGCCGTTCTTCGATCAGCGGAGGGGCGGAACCGTCGGCCGCATGCGCGACAGTGCGTTCCTGCGGATCGTTCCTACGGACCCGTTCTCCTTGAGCGGCGCACTGGGCGCGGCCAGCCTGGTTCAAGATCTGATCGCGCTCGCGACACACCGTGCCGCCGGCGTGATCTGGTTGCGACTGCAGCTGGCAAACGCGGACTCTCTAGCGCGTGATGACCGGCCGTCGCTGCGCCGAAGTGCTGATGTGCTGTACTCGCCCTCCGTGCTTGGTAAGCACGATGCCAAGGCTGTCGACCACCACCTCGTGTTGTTTACGTGCGCATCGTTCCCGTTCGAGGAGGTCGTTCCCCGCTGGTACGAGGCCCACGGGCGGTTACAGCTGGCGATCAACATGATCCTGGGACTTCGCTACGCACCGCCGCGCTACGTAGAGAGCAATCTGTTGACGGCGGTCGGCGCAGCTGAGGTGCTGCATCGGTGTCTCGGCATCGATGAACGTCCGATGCCCGCCGATGAGTTCAAGCCAATGCGCGAAGCGATGCTGACGCACGCGCCCGAGGACCACCGAGAGAGATTCAAAGGAGTTATCCGCAACGACCCGACCCTGCGGGACCGGCTATACGCACTCGCTGCGCGTCCTGACGCTGCAGCGGTCGGGCTGCTCATGCCAGACGTAGACCAATGGGCGAAGAGGACCACTCGGGCTCGGAACGACCTGGCGCACAAGGGCGGAACTCCGACGCACTCAACCAATGAGCTGATCGCTATTGTGGAAGTGACCACAGCAGTCGTGATCCTCAACGTGCTGCACGAGCTCGGATTGCCCGCCGAGCGACAGCGCGAGATCGTGCGGGAGCATCCACAGCTGCGTGCGACGGCCAGGAGCGCGCGCGAATGGCTGGTCGCCCCCGGAACCGATTCCTGAGCCTCGTCTTCCGAAGCGAGGAGAGTGTTGCATGGGAGGGAGCCAACCGCCAGCGGCACGACACCGACCGAGATCCGGCGGACGAGCCGTGCCGGTAGACGACAGAGGAACGAGCAGCGGTTCAGTCTGCCGGTCGTTCGTCATCTGCTGCGCTGTGAGCTGTTGGCGATAACGTACTTTGAATACGCAGGAATGCATCAGCGGCGTCGGAGATCGATGCGGTCAATGCATCAAGCATCGGACCTTCGTCATGTAGGTTTGGCATCTGCTCCTGGTGCTCGGTGTCAGCGTGAGCTAGTCGCAGGCGCGCGCGAAGTTGCAGGGTACGAAGGCGGCGGATGGCACGGGACTGATCGTCCTCTGCTAACTCTAGGCCAGCCAAGACCCATGGCTCGTTCTTGGATTCGGCTTCACGGGCCGCGAGCGCGACGACGGCGCGAACGAGGCGGTGTAGGTGGTGGTCAAGGTCGCAGGCCGCGGCAAGGAGGATGTCGTTGCGTGTCTGCTCAACGGTGGGACGTGATTCGTCGTCGAATAACCTGAAGTAGCCCCACCTGCTGGGCTCGCGGGCGAGGCGGTCGAGAGTGGCAAACACCCGATCGAAGCCGTCTAGTGGTTTCGTTCGCCAGGCGGCGCCGTCGCGGTTTGCCCATAGATTCATGATCGCTTCGGCGGCGGCTGACTCGGCTGACTGTTTCGCTTCGCCGGTGGCGGACTCCGCCCGTATGATCAACTCAGCGATGTAGTGCGACATCCACCTACCGAGGATGTCACTGGGATCGAGCTGTTCACACAAATGCTTTCCAAGTTCGAACACTCGTTCAGAGTTCGTGACGGGCCCCGTGCTCGTCGAAAAGGAAGTACTTGGTGCAGATGCCGGTGGTGGTGTCGTCATCGTCAGGTCTCCCTACGGGTACGGGGTGGGCACGGCTGGCCTCGATACGTCGAGTGATTCTGACCTCGACGATGAGACTGCGACCGGTGCGGCGAAGCAGTTCGGTTAGATCGGTCGTGCGGATGGTAAGCCGTTCGCCGATGCTGCCTCGTTCCCGGCTGCTGTTGCGTTCGGTGTCGTTCCAGACCAGCGACTGGACGGCAGCGGTTCCGTCGATGCTCCAGGTCCGTAAATCGAGGTCAGGAGTGGCCGCCAAGGCGGCGGCTATCTTTGCCGTAGGGCGAGGGGGCGGATAGCGGACGGTGCCGCTGTGCGGGTCTCGCTCGTCAATCCCGCTGCGGCGCCCTGGGCCTTGGATCCAACCGGCCATCTGGAAGTCGGCGGCGTCAAATTCGAATTCCCTGTCATTGGTGGCCGGTAGTCGGAAGGCGTGGGCATCCGGAGCGCTTTCGAGCGCTCGCAGCAGTGCTGGTCCGGTTTTCGTGCTGACCAGCGCGCTGCTGATATCCACGACTTCGGTTCGGGTGTAGGTCGCCGACCACGAGTCCTCCCACACGATGACCCACCCGGGCCTGGGCGACAGCCGCGCCACACAATCGGCAACGTTCAGGCTCTGCTTCCACTGCTGGTTCGACTGCTCGCGGGAGCCGCCGTCGGCAAGCCCATCACCGGGTTCACGCACCTGCATAGGGGGCGCGGCATCGCGGCGGTCCGCCAGCCAGCGTCCATCTTTACGGGTGGGAACGTGCCTGCGCAGGAAGTCGTCCCATTCGCTGTCGTGCTGCCCGGGGCGTCTGATCACCGGCAACGCTGCGATCAACCGCCCTGCTAGCTCAAAGAGGGCATGGACGCTGAGGTAGAAGTCGAGGTCGTCCGAGTACGGGTACTCGGACTTGCTGGTGTACTTGTCGCGCCTGTAGAGCTTGAGCTGATGCCTGGGGTCGTCGGAGTACTCGCCGCGGCATGGCGTGTGCCAACGGTCAAGCAGAATCTCCTCGACGAGTCGTTCAATGCTCCCTGTGCTGATGTCAAACGCATCGCCAAGATCGGAGCACCAGTGGTCAGCGAAGTCCATAAAAAACCGAAACCGTGGATCTCGGCGACCAGTGCCGGTCGGAGGCTCTGGATCCCCGACATCGTTGCTGCTGCCGACGGACGGCGCGCCAGGATTGGCGCTATCCCGCAGCAAAGTAGGTATGTCCGCAAGCCGGTGGACGACCCGCCGTCCGGTTCGCCAACTGGTGGTCTCGATGACCGCGATGGGTGAGCCGATGTGCCGCACCGCCGTGGCTTCCGCCTCGCTCATTGAAATGAAGCCTTGCCTGGCGAGGGCTATCAGGGTTGCCCGGGCGCTGTGCTGCATCACCAGATGGGGATCTGCTTCGAACAGGACGTGGCGCAGTAGCGGCTCGAACTGGGCGGTCGCCGCTTGGGCGTCGGGGTCTTGAGCAGACCGGGCGAGTGCGAGCAGCAGCCATTGCTGTGCATGCCGTTCGTAGAAGGGCAGGCGCGCATCGAAGTACGGAGCTGGACTCTCGCGACCCACGGCGAAGTCGAGAAGCAGATCGGTGACGTCGCGGCAGCCGAGTGCAAGGAGGAGCCGCACACCGTGTGCTGCGCGCCATCGATTCGCATCGTCCACGTCGGCGAGAGTGGCCCACAGCGCGCCAGCAACCGCATGGGGGGTCGACTTCGGGGCCGGGGGTAGTGATTCGAAACCGCCGTCACCAGCGTCGGCATCAGCTACCTCGGCGAACAGACGTAACCCCTCGTCGAGCAGAACGCCGGCCTCCTCCGAGGTGACACGGCTGGCGAGTCGGCCGGCGAGAGCGAATGCCTCCTCAGCGTTGAATCGTGGTGCTGTCGTGCCTGTAGTGCGTAGAGCTTGTCCGACGTAGTCGGCCGAAGGCTCTCCCGCGGCTGCGGCCAGCCTCGTGAAGTCGATGGGGTCCCATCTTTTGAGGACTACTTCTCGGCAGAACCGTACGATCGCTGCTCTAGCGAGTTTTCGGATCTCTGCTCGCAGTCCGAATGAGAGTTGTTCGGGTGTACCGACGATGTCGAGCAGGCGTTCGACGTCCCAGGTACTGGTGTGTGGGCATTGGCTGAAGGCTTCGACCATCTGGGCCTTCTGCGGGGATGGAGTCTTAGCTGCCTGGTCGTAGACGTCTTCGAGCCGGATGTCGGGGTGTTGTTGGTGGTCCTTGGCGATCGCCAGCGCGTCCGCCCAGCCAACCGGCGACGTCAAGTCGAACGCGGTGTGGGAGCTGTCCTGATGCTTAGCGATTTCACTGGTGTCGGAGCCACCTAGCCAACGGCTGGAAACGAAAGATGTGGGAGGTTCGGCTACGGCGCGGGCGTCAGGCGCGAAGCAGGTTCCGTCCAGCGGGATTTGCGTTTCAGCGGCGATATCGTCAAGTTGCCGGTAGCTTTCCGCCGTGTGCTTCACGGCACGCGCGAACTCGCCCAGGACTCTGACCACGGTGCCCGCCTGCTCGGGGTGCTGCCGCATGGCGTGCGTGATGATGTCGATGCTCTGCCAGTGGTCGCCGAGGGGCAGCAGAGCCGTAGCCACCAACGGCGTCGGACGGAGCAGTGCTTCCTTTCCTGCGACGAGAGCCCGTGCCATTTCCGTGACTGTGACGATGCGCCGGTCACGCCAGCGCGATCCGATGGCGATGGCGGTGTTAGCGCTTAGCTTTCCCGCACTCTGCAACGATTCGGCGAGGTCGACGCCGTCACCAAGGTACGGCTCGAGGTTCTCAGCCACCTGAGCCAGACGGTAGGCGCGTTCGGGTTGGTCGCGGCCTGCAGCGCTGGCTGCGTCCGCCATCTGCAACAGCATGGTCCAGCGAGCATGAGCGTCATCACCCACGCGATCAGCGACCGCCACAGCCTGCTCGAAATGCGCGCGGGCCTCAGCGTCTCCAAGCCGGTACGTTGCACGAGCCAGCATGATCAGCCCATCGATGATGTAACTGGCTTCGGCGCGCGTCTCG
Source organism: Micromonospora sp. CNZ322 (assembly GCF_007827755.1). Taxonomy (NCBI): domain Bacteria; kingdom Bacillati; phylum Actinomycetota; class Actinomycetes; order Micromonosporales; family Micromonosporaceae; genus Micromonospora; species Micromonospora sp. CNZ322. Next base: position 58,049 of record NZ_VITD01000013.1, on the reverse strand, counting down.
TCCATCGAGGTTCGGAGCGCGGTTGCGATCTCGACGCTGACGCCGTGCAGATAAGGATGCCCAGCGCTGACGCGAACGACCTGCGTCAACGTGGCACGAGCCAAGGTGGCGAACTGTGCACTACAGAATTCAACGAACCGATTACACCGGACCTCGCCAGTGGCGACGGCGAGGACACGAATCGCCGTGCGACAGACGCTGTTAAGCAAGAAGTGAGGCGGATCGTAGGAGAAGGACTTGTCGAAGATCGACTCCATCTGGTCATACCGCTCCTCCAGCTCCGCGTCGTTTCCAAGGAGGACGTCTACCCATAAGTCAACCCAGCCGGCCAACGGTGTCACGTTGGCGTCGTACGCTCGGGCTCGCGATGATGACGAAGCGTACGCAGGACGGCTCTTCGCTTCACGAACCTCCTTCCCGGCAATAGCGCCGGGATCGAACGCCTGCCCACGAACGCGAGCCAGAAGAGCGAATCCAACGAGGAGTTCGAGGGTGCCCCTCTCGTATCGATCTCCGGTACGGTATCCAAGGTCCTCGGGAAGATATCGACCGAGAATCTCGGCCGCCGTGGATTTGTCCACAAGGTCGTAGCGCAGCCCAGAACCGACTGCCCATGTCACCGCTGCCACCCCACCGTCCGCTACGCCAGCCTCAGTGACGTCGTGCGTTGCTCGGTCCGATAAGGGCAGGCGACTCGTCTCCGATCTCAACACGTCGAGCACGCGTCGGACTGCCGGCACTCCAAGTTGCTGGCCTGCCTCGGCACACGCATGCGCAACAGCGATTGCGAGGTACCGCGGGCCCTCCACCGACCCCAGCAGGTCCAGCTCGGCAATCCGTCCCGCGTCGATGAGGCGCCGGGAGACAATAAGGCCCGCATCAAACGCGACAGTCTCCGGCGTCCAGCGGCGTAGGTAACCAGCACACGCCTTGGCACCGTCGGTATTGAGAAGCCCCCATGCCACCAGAGCGATGTCACTGTGGCCGACCTCTGAGCGCTCACCCTGCTCTCGCGCGCCTTGTGTCCATGCCTTCATCCAGGTCTGAGCACTCCGCAGCCGGTTCCGCGCCTGATGGATTCGGCCAGCAGCCCCGGACAGCAACGCTCCTTCAGCCGGAAGGTTCGAGTTGGGCCAGCTACCGGACAGGCTGCGGGCGGCGACGAGTTGCTCAACGATGTGGGGATCGAGGAAATCGGCAGCGAGATCGGTGTGCTGCCGGATGAGTTCCAACCGGCGAGTACGGCCGGCAGCGAGCGCACCCACCTTGACTGCCAACCGTCCCGCCTCGAACTCAAGGCCCTCGCGTAGCGCTGCTTTAAGCGCGAACTGCGCCCGTTCCTGATCGATCTCGGTGCGCTGCAGGTTTCGTGGCTGTTCACCCTCGACGGCGCCGAACGGGAGGTCGTCGTCGGACAGGGCCAAGCGGATCAGGTCGTCGACTCGGCGTGCCTCCCACAGCAACGCGGGAATGGACGCAGCAGCGTAGGGATCCTCGGCAGCCATCGGTCTGAGCCTGCCGAGGAGGTCGTCGAGGCCCTCCCCAACAGGGCGAAAACGTTCCCGGAACCAGGTTTCCGTCGGTTCGTCCCGGAACTGGACGGCCCCTGCGTCGATGAGCAGAGGATGGCCGAGATCGGCGACGAAGCTCTCCACCAGAGCAACGTCTACCTGTGCAAGCTGAGCGAGCACTCGCACGGGAATCATGGGACGCAGGGCAGCTAACCCGACACAAATCTGATCGATCTCAGCCGACTGGTGGTGCCGATCTTTGAGTTGCTCCACCAGCTCCCGCATTACTGCGCCGAAGACATCACGATCAGCTTCGCCAACCTGACCGAGACGGCTGAGAACCTCGGTCAGACTTGCCGCTGAACCAAGCGCAGTGATCTGAACACGAGGGTTTCCGCCGGTCCGTGCATGGAACTCGGCTGCATCGCGATCATCCGCGTCGGGGAACGACGCCCGCAGCAGCGCCGCACTCTCGTCCTGAGTAAACCCCGAGAGCGCGATTGCGCGATAGCCGGCCGGCGGGGTGAGAAGGTGCAGACGTTCAGTCCTGCACAGCGTGATGAGCCGAGTGTTCGGCGGCATCTGCTCCCGGAGAAGCCCAGGGGCGAAGGCACGGGTTCCGTTCTCGTCGGCGACCAGCACCGCGTTGTCCGCCGCGTCGATCACTAACACCAACAGCGTGTCTGGCCCCCGAGTGGCAACAACCTGAGCGGCGTTGGCTACCCGCTTCATGAATACCCGGAAATAGTCGTCGTACCCAGCGGTGTCCGAGGGAATCAGTGGATCACACAGGCCCTGAGCGGCCAACTCATTGACGATTTGAACCAGCGCCCGCTTGGGTTCGTGCCTCCAGCTACTCGGAAGCCGGTAGGAGCCGTTGCCGAAGCAGTCGTAGACCAGCGTCACGGATCCGGCTGGCAGCGAAGCGCCGATACTGTGCGCCAGGACCGACTTGCCGACACCGCCAGGCGCGTGAATCAAAATGGGCCTCGTGTCGGGGTGCCTGAGCTGGTCGACCACCGTAGCGAGATGAGCAGTAGGGACGACCGTCGCAGGCGTTTGCAGGAGGCTGGGCGCAGGCAGCAGCGCCTCCTCCGACACACCGATCGCGGCGAGGACGGCCACCTTGTCGACGCGCGGATTGCCCCCGTGCTGCGACGTGGCTCGGCCGCCGACCATCTCCTTCAGCCGCAGCGCGTAGTCGGCGGGCGCGCCAGGTAGGAGGGCATTCAGGTCTTGTTCGAAGAGCGGTCGAAGCCGGAGCAATCCGGGTGCAGTGTCATCGATACGCAGTTGCCGGCAGAACTGCGCGATCTGTGGTGAAGTTAGGACGGCGGCGAGTTCCCTCCGGATGTACCTGACCGCGCTACGTGATACCGCAGAAGGGGGACGGCCCGACGCGAGATCTGAGATGGCCGCGTGGACGCCAGGCGATGCGGGCCGGTTCGAAACAACCTCAAAAAAAATTCGGTCGCCTAGACTCGGATCTTTTTTCAGAATCTTAGAGAATCGCTCCGCGAATCCAGCGAGAGTGCCTTTCAGGAACGAGGCGGTCCATTCGGTACTTGTTTGTAAAGTCGAGTGTTTTAACTGCCGATAGACCACTCGATCGGCCGAGGCCGGGTCACTCGCGCCCCAGTATTCGGCCAGATCAATGACTTCGAGACTTTTTCCGGTCGCGCCGTCACTAGGCGAAACTCCTTCGACGTAGATCGAGTCCAAGCGGGTGCCAGGCTCAAGCAGTCTCAGCGCCTGCCGGGCAGCCCACACGTAGTGAAACTGGTCGCCGTCGCGGCTTGGCCGCAGCAAGTCCGTCGTCATCGGGCACCATTACACACGGTCGACTCGCCTTGTCGCCAACGGCTACCCGCCGCTGCCCTACCAAATGAGCATCGGCGAAATCCCTTAGAAGGTCTGATTCGCGTATTTTGCGGGTGATGTGATCTTCAGATGCCTCGCGAGGTCGGGGTGGTTTGGTCGGTGACCCGTTTGGTGAGGTTGCCGATCATCGCGATGCGCGATCATGCTGGCTGAGTTGTCGGGTAGGGTTTCGTAGTCGCGGGCCAGGCGGCGTTGCAGCATGATCCAGCCCAGTGCGCGCTCGACGACCCAACGGCGTGTGACCACCGCGAACCCTTCGATTGTGCGGGTCTTTGGTGACGACCTCGACCTCGACGTCGATGCCGAGGGTGGCGCCTTGTCGATGACCTTGTTCTTGAAGCCGGCGTCGACCCAGGTCGTGGCCAGGGCAGGGCGGGGCGGTTCTGGCCTGGCCGGGCAGGTCGATGCCGATGGTGTTGTCGCTGGTGCTGGCTGCGGTGACGATGACGGCGAGGAGCAGTCCGAGGGTGTCGGTGACGATGCCGCGTTTGCGTCCGGCAATCTTCTTGCCGGCGTCGATGCCCTGGCTGGCCAGTGGTGCGTTGGTGGAGGTCTTCACGCTCTGGGTGTGGATCACTTCGGCCGATGGCTCAACGGCGCGCCCGGCCTTGGTGCGGGCCAGGTTGCTGCCGCGTTCTGAACCAGCACGCCACGTGCCGACGGCTAGCTTTGTTGCCGCGCCGCGCCGCATGGCGCTATGCATGAGCCGCACCGGCTAGGGACTATCGATATCACCCGAAAGGGTGATCGACCGGCATGAGTCGTGCAATACCTCTTACCCTGGATGTGGGAACCAGGACGGGGTAGACGCACCGATCGTGGAGGTCCTATGGCGACGAGGGCGGCGGCAGAACCGGGACGGAGCACTCTTTCGTCCTGGGCTGCCGGGCAGCGGAAGCTACGGCCGCAACGGTTCACCCCGTCCGCGGACGGACTGCGGTTCGCGTTCTATGGACGGATGTCCACCGTCAACTTTCAGGATCGGGCGTCGTCGTGCCGGTGGCAGCGTAACTACGCCGAAGACTTGGTCGCCGGTCATGGCCGGATCGTGGTGGAGTACTTCGACGAGGGCGTCTCCCGCCGGGCGCCCTGGCCGGACCGGCCGCAGGCGGCACGGCTGCTCGACGCCGTGATGGACTCGGCACGCGGATTCGACGCGATCGTTGTTGGGGAATACGAACGCGCCTTCCACGGCCAACAGCTTGAACAGTTGACCCCTACCCTCCTTCGGCACGGCGTGCAGCTGTGGCTGCCGGAAACCTACGGGCCGGTGGACTTCGATAACCCGCGGCAGCTGGCCTTGCTGGACCTGCTCGGCGTGCACTCCCAGCGGGAGGTGTCCCGAGCCCGGCATCGCACCACCGCGGCCATGCGCGCTCAGGCGGAGTTGCAGGGCCGACATCTCGGCGGCCGGCCTCCCTACGGCTACCGGCTCGCCGACGCCGGCCCTCATCCGAACCGCGCCCACGCCGCCTGGGGACGACGCCTACACCGCTTGGAGCCCGACCCTGCCACCGCACCCCACGTCCGGTGGATCTTCGAGCAGCGGCTCGCTGGCCGGAGCGTGGCCAGCATCGCCCGCGCCCTCAACGACAACGGCGTCCCGTGCCCGTCCGGCGCCGACCCAGCGCGTAACCCCCACCGCAGCGGCCGCCAATGGATGCTCACCACTGTCGCGGCGATCCTGGCCAACCCCCGTTACACCGGGCGGCAGGTCTGGAACCGTCAACGGACCGACCGTGATGCCCTCCCTGACGAGGGAACCTTCGATCGACACCACGAGATCCAACGGTGGAGCGCCTCAACTGACTGGGTCATCTCCCGCGAGATCGCGCATTGTCCGCTGGTCAGCGAAGAACACTTCGTCGCCGTCCAGGCAATCCACACCGCGCCGATCCCAGCCGACGGCATCCCCCGCTGCTATGTGTTAGCCGGAGTGATCTGCTGCGGCGTGTGCGGCCGGATCATGGACTCCCACTGGGTCCACGGCCGACCCGGCTACCGATGCCGACACGGACACACGAGCACCCGCACCAGGAGCTTCGCCCAACCGAAGATCCTCTACATCCGGGAAGACCACCTGCTCGACCGCATCCGACACGACCGCGGGCTACACCGTCGCCATCCCGCACTGCGCAGCCCCGACCCAGAAAAGCTTGCCGCCTACTTACGCACCAACAACATGATCATTGTGTGTGACCACCACGCGTGGACCATCGAAGCCGAAACCGCGATCTACCCGCTCACCCCGGCGGGGAGCTTCCTCGCCACGACAGCAAAAATCCCCGCCCAACGGGACGGGGATCACGCAAAACACGAACAACCATCACAGTTCGTGTGGAAATAATGTGTCCGAGGGGGGACTTGAACCCCCACACCCTATACGGGTACTAGCACCTCAAGCTAGCGCGTCTGCCATTCCGCCACCCGGACCTACACGTTCAGCCTACCTCGCCGACCAGATGATCTTCCATCCGGCAGTCAGCAAAGCGGGCCGCACGGGGAGTTACTGTACACGCCGCTCGTGGATCATGCACATCGCCTTCCAGCGCCTCTCCCACGGCGCTTCCGCCGCTGCTCAAGCCGCCTCAGAACGGCCGCACCGACACACCGCCGAGGCGTGTCCGGGTAGCGTCCGGCGGCCCTCTGACGGCAGCATTGCCACGTGTCCCATCCCTCCCCCCTGGCGGCCGCCCAGCACCGAGCCCTCGCCCTGCGCGCCGCGGGCGACCTCAGCGCCGCCCGGCAACTGCTCGCGGAGGCCGTCAAATCCGCTCCCCCGCCATACGGTGACGACCATCCCGAGGTGCTGCACACCACGCACCTCCTGGCACGGCTGCACCGGGAGGGGGACGACCCCCTCGCCGCCCGCCGGGTGCTGGAGGAGGCGTTCGCGGCGGGCGAGCGCCGCTGGGAGCACTCCGACCCGCTGATGCTCGCCCTCGCCTTCGAGCTCGCTGAGGTGGCGGAGGAGCTCGGCAACCGGCACGAGGCCCGCCGCAACTACACCCGCGTCGCCACCGCCGGTCCCGCCGCGCTGGGGGAGAACCACCCGGCGGTACGCGCAGCCCGCGACTACCTCGGCCCACCCCCGCCGACGCCGGGCGAGCAGCACCCCGCGCCGACGTCCGGTCCGGCCGCGGTCGCCCCGGTGACCGAGCCCGGTGCCCGGTCGGCGCTCTCCGGCCCGACCCTGTCGCTGGCGACCCTCGCCGCGATGCGGCCCTCCGCCGGTGGCCCGCCGCCCGCCGTCTCACAGTGGGCGCCGCAACCGCCGGCCACGCCCCAACAAACCCCTCCAGCGGTACGCGCACCAGCCACACCCACGTCGCCCGGCCACGCCACCGCGGCATCCGTTCCAGCCCCTCGGGCGACGCCCGTTCAGCCGGCAGAACCCTCTATCGCGCCAGCGCAGCCCGGCCCGCCGACGGCCCCACCCAGACCCGTGACGCCGCCCCGCCCGCGCGCCGACACGCCACCGCCGGCGAATGCGATGTCGCTCGGCTCGGGCGTCAGCGGGCAACCCACCACGGACGCGCAACCACCGCTTCGGCGCACCGATGAGCAACCACCCGAGCGTGCGATGCCACCCGGTGAACACCCCGATGAGCAACCGCTCGGACCGTCCCGGCCACCGGTCGGCCCGATGCTCCGGCCGAAGGCTGAAGGCTCGCCGACGACGCCGGCCGGGCAGCGGTCACCAGACCGACCACCGTCCGGGCCGGCCGTGGCACCACGTCAGCGGGTCGGCGACCAGGCGACCCCGCCGGTCGTCCCCCAGCCGGCGACCGCCCCGCCGGCGACACCGGCGGTGCCGGCACCTCGCTGGGACAACCCCACGATCCGGGTACGCCAGATCGAGCCGCTGCTCGCCGAGGAGGCCGCCCGAGCCGCCGCCCGGCCAACCGCGCCGACCGAATCGCACAACATGTCCGGCGCCGAGGCGACATCACCGGGCAGGCCCTCCCCGAGCGTTGACCACCCGGGGCCGGCGTACCCGGTGAGCGGTCCACCGGCCCAACCCACCAGCGCACCGCCGGTGACCCCGCATCCGATCTCCGCACCACCCAGCCAGCCATACCCGGTCTCCGGCCCACCGGCCCAGCCATACCCGGTCTCGGGACCACCGGCCCAGCCATACCCGGTCTCCGCACCACCCGGCTACAGCCCACCCGTGTCCGGACCGCCCGGCTGGGGCCCACCTGTTTCTGCACCGCCCGGCTACGGCCAACCCGTGCCACCCGGCTACGGCCAGCCCGTATCCGCACCACCCAGCCACGGCCACCCCGTGTCCCGACCACCCGGGCACACCTACCCGGTGTCCGCGCCGCCCGGTTTTGGGCCGCCTGTCTCGGGGCCGCCCTACGGACCACCCGTCTCCGCGCCTCCGGTGAGCGCACCACCCGTGCCGCCCTGGGGGTTGACCGCACCGCCCTGGAGCAGCAGCGCCCCACCGCAGCCCCTGCCAAATCCAGGTGCCGACTCCCCCACCCCCACCACGACACCTCCGCAGACCACGGCGGCTGCGCAGGCCGTCGCCGCCGGGCAGAGCACGCCCGCCGGGCAGAGCATGACGGACGCGGGCGGCACCGGCGCGGACGGCGACTCCGGGCTGGGCATCCTCGACGCCCCGGTGGTGCCGACTCAGCGGGCCCGTAGCGCACTGTCCGACCAGACCGTGGTGTTGCCGTCCGTTCCGGCGCACGGCGGCCCGGCCGGGGCTGAGGCCGGTCCGGGCTGGCCCACCGCCGCCCAGCCCGCCCCGGCGAACCGTGCCCCCGCGCAGGCGAGCCCCAGTGCCGCCCAGGCGCACTTCACCGCCGCCCAGACAAACCCGAGCCTCGCTCAGGCAAGCCCCATCGCCGCGCAGCCGAGCCCCGGTGCGCAACCGGCCTGGTCACCGGGCACCGACCCGGCGCTGGCGCCGCCGGCCGCGCCGCCACCGGTCCAGCAGTACCACCACCAGCCGCCCCAGGCGCCATACCCGACCCAGGGCCAGCACCAGGCGCCGTACCCGGGTCAGCAGTACCACCCGGCACCGGATGCGTACCGGCCGGCGTACGTCGATGAGGGTGGGTCGACGGGCCGCAACCGGGGGGCGCTGATCGGCGCGGTCGTGGCGGCCGGGGTGGCCGTCGTGGCGGTGGTGGGCCTGGGTGCGGTGCTTCTGACCCGCGACGATCCGCCGCCGGCCGGGACCACGCCGACGGCGGCGGCACCGACGGCGGCCGGGCTTCCGCCGGGCGACCTGAAGCTGCGGGACGATTCGACAACGATCACGTTGACCTGGACGGACCCGACCGGCGGCGCGGTGCCGTTCATGGTCGCCGCCGGGCGGGCCGGGCAGGCCCTGGGCGTGATCGCCACCGTGGACCCGGGTCGGACCAGCTACACGGTCAACGGGTTGAACTCCCGAGTGGATCACTGTTTCACCGTGTTGGCGGTCTACTCCACTGACAGCTTTGCGACTTCCGGGCAGGTTTGCACCGCGCGGGAACGCGAAGCCACGTCGAGTGGGGAGCCCTCCGGCCGACCGTCGCCGCGCTGAGTCGAGCAGAAACCACGCTGAGCTGGACGTCCACAACGCACACTCTCGGTATCCACAGGGGTGACGGTGCGGGTTCCCCCGCCACCACCAGCGCCATATGATGGCACCCGGCTCAGGGGAGGGGTCGCCGGAAGGCGCGCCACCTGCCACGACTCAGGGAGGCAGCCGGCTGTGGCCAGCATCGACGACGCCGTACAGACCGAGGCCCCCCGCTCCCGGTCCCGGCTGCGCGGCGGGCTGGTGACCGTCGGCACGGTGGCCGCGCTGTTGGCCGCCATGGGGCTGACCGTCCTCGGGTTGGGCGCGGCGGACAACGCGGTGGCCAACTACGACGCGAGTTCCTGGCTGTGGAGCGCGGCGCGCAGCGAGCTGGCCCGGGTCAACGGGGTCACCGCCCGGGTGGACACCCGCACCGAGATCCCCGGTGCCCGGCAGCACCCGATGCAGATCACCCAGACCGACCGGCTGCTGATCCTGCGGGACCTGCAGACCGGGCAGGTCAGCTCCCTGGATCTGGCCACCCTCCAGCTCAGCGCGACCACCCGGACCACCCCCGGCCTGGGCGTGAGTGTCGCCCTACACGAGGACGCGGCGTTCGTCGTCGACGCCGTGCAGGGCATCGTCCGGCAGCTCGACCCGCGATCGCTCACCCCGGTCGGCGAGCCGGTGCGATATCCGCCGGGCATCACCGGCGGCACCTTCGACGGTAAGGGTCGACTCTGGATCGCGGTGCCCAGCCAGGGCACCGTCTCGGCGATCACCGCCGCAAAGCTGCCCTCCGCGCCGGCGTCGGCCGCGCCCGCGGGTGCCGGGCTCAGCCCGCAGCGGGTCGAGTCGTACGACGTCGCCGACGCCAGCCACGAGCTCGTGGTCTCCACCCTGGACGACGGGGTGGCGGTGCTCGACCGGACGGCCGGGAAGCTGGTGCGGGTGCAGCGCGGTGAGGTGCACCCGACGGCGCTGACGCTGTCCGGCCCGGCGGCGCTGCCCGCGCGCACCAGCGGCCCACGGGTGCCGGTCACGGTGACCGCCGACCGGCGGGTGCTGCTGGTGGGTGACGGTGGACAGGAGAGCGGGTTCACCGTGCCGGGTGAGGGGGACCGGCTCAGCCCGGCGGTGGCCTGGGCGAACCGGTTCTACTGCGCCGACGAGGCCACCGGCACCATCTACTCCTTCGACGCGGCGGGTCAGCTGGTCGAGACCATCCGCGGGCGGGCCAACGGGCCGCTGGAGCTGGAGGTCCGGGAGAACCACCTGTTCATCAACTCCCCCGACTCGGCGACCGCGCGGGTGGTGGACGACAAGCACCAGGTGCGCGAGGTCAACAAGTACGCCAACGACGTGCTCGGCGGTGACCCGCCGCCGGTTCCCCCGCCGCCGCCTCCGCCGAAGAAGCCGCGGGTGGGCAAGCCGAGCGCGCCGCGCAGCGTCACCGCCGCCGCCGGCAACGCCCAGGCGCGGGTGAGTTGGCGCCCGGCCGCCGCCAACGGCGCCGAGATCATCAAGTACGTGGTGCAGGGCGCCGGGCAGCGCCTGGAGGTGGGCGCCAACCAGCGTGCGGTGGAGGTCAAGGGTCTGACCAACGGCGAGACGTACCGGTTCGCGGTGCACGCCGTCAACGCCAAGGGCGACGGACCGCCGCGCAACAGCAACCCGGTGACCCCGACCGCCGCGGTGCCCGACCCACCGGCGAGCGTCACCGCGCAGGAACGGCCGGACGGCACGGTCCTCGTCAAGTGGCCGGCGGCGAACGGGCAGGGCAACACCATCGCGAGGTACGCGGTGACGGCAAGTTCGGCGGGGACGAACGCGCCGGCCGGTGAGTCGACAAAGACGGAGCTGGTGGTGCCCGCCGGTGAGTTGGAGTTCGGCACCCAGTACGCGTTCACGGTGGTGGCGGTCAACAGCAAGGGCGCAGGGTCGGCGGCTTCCCCGGTCAGCAACACGGTGGTGCCCTTCGCGGCGCCCGGTCGGCCGCTCAACCTGCGCGCCGGCACCGTCGCCAACCAGCCGGGCGCGGTGACGGTGCAGTGGGCGCCGGCCGAAGCCAACGGTCGGCCGGTGACGAAGTACCTGGTGGACGTCGGTGGGCGGGTCAGCGAGGTGACCGACACCCGCACGACCGTCACCGGGCTGGGCAACGGCCAGAACGTCACGGTGAAGGTGAAAGCGGTCAACGAGGCGGGGCCGGGCCCGGAGGCCACCGCCACCGCCCGCACGGTGGCCGAGCCACGGGTCACGGTGACCGGCTCGTCGTCGACGGCCACCGGGGCGACTGTCACGTTCACAGTGGACGCCGGTGGCGGTCAGGCCACCTGCACGCTGACCACGACGGGCGAGCCGGCGAAGGCCGGGGCGTGCTCCAGCATCACGATGACGGGCCTGGCGCCGGGCACCAACTACACGTTCACGGTGACGGCGAGCAACGCCGCCGGCAAGGGCACCGCGAAGAAGGCGCAGGCAACCCAGCCGATGTTCGGGATCGCGACCTGCAACAACGGGCCCGACGGTGACCAGCGGACCTACTGCAACAAGGAAGTCGACGGCCGCAACGGCAACGAGGTCTTCAAGGTCACCCGGCAGGACAACGACCAGCAGGCCGGCTGGGCCAAGCCCGGCACCCGGCTCAAGGCGTACTGCAAGAAGTCGGGCGAGAACGTCGACTCGTGGATCTACAACAACCAGAAGCAGAGCAACTGGTGGGTGCAGGTCGAGTTCAAGGGGAAGAACTACATCCCCTGGGCCTGGCTCAACCTGGAGGGCGGCGACAACATCAACGTCCTGCCCACCTGCTGAGGACACCAGGCGAGGAGCACCACCGACCGTGAACACCCACGAGCCGCTCACCCAGCCGGAGGTGCAGGGCTTCGCCGCCCTGGCCGCCCGGCTGGCCGAGAACGTCAACGCGGTGGTGCTCGGCAAGCCGCAGGTGGTGCGGCTGGCACTGACCGCGCTCTTCGCCCAGGGTCACGTGCTGCTGGAGGACGTGCCCGGGGTCGGCAAGACGACCCTGGCAAGGGCCATCGCCGCCACGGTGAAGGGCGAGTGGCGGCGCATCCAGTTCACGCCCGACCTGCTCCCCTCGGACGTGTCCGGCGTGACAATCTTCAACCAGGCGACCCGGGACTTCGAGTTCCATCCGGGGCCGGTCTTCGCCAACATCGTCATCGCCGACGAGATCAACCGGGCGTCGCCGAAAACCCAGTCGGCGCTGCTGGAGGTGATGGAGGAACGGACGGTCACAGTGGACGGGGTCCGGCACCCGGTGCCGTCGCCGTTCCTGGTGGTCGCCACCCAGAACCCAGTGGAGATGGACGGCACCTACCGGCTGCCCGAGGCGCAGTTGGACCGCTTCCTGGTGAAACTCTCCGTCGGGTACCCGGACGAGGCCGTCGAGGTCGAGGTGCTGCGCGGCGCGACAGTGCGATCCCCCGAGGCGCTCGCCCCGGTCACCGACACCGCCACCGTCGGCGAGATGGTCCGGATGGCCCGCCGGGTGCACATCGCCGAGCCGCTCTACGCGTACGCGGTCCGGTTGGCCGCGGCCACCCGCACCCACCCGCAGGTACGCGTCGGGGTCAGCCCCCGGGGCGTGATCGCGTTGACCCGCGCGGCGTGCGCGTACGCGCTGATCGACGGGCGGGGCTGGATCATGCCGGAGGATCTCAAGGCGCTCGTCGAGGCGGTGTTCGCGCATCGGCTGCTGCTCACCCCGGACGCCCAGGTGCGCGGGATGACCCCCGCGGAGGTGCTGCGCCAGGCCGTCGCCTCGGTGCCGGTGCCACTGCCGTCGGGGCAACCCGCTCCGGTGCAGGGCTGACCGGCAGCAGCGCGATGGGGATCACCGCCCGTGGGGTCGGGCTGCTCGTCGCCGCCGTGGTGCTGCTGGGGGTGGGTTTCCGGTTCGCGTACCCCGAGTTGACGTTGCTCGGCGCGGCGGCCGGCGCGGCCGTCGGCTACGCCGCGCTGGTCGCGGCCTGGCGGCCCCGGCTGACGGTCACCCGCCGCGCGGACCCGGACCGTGTGGCGCGCGGCGAGCCGGCGAGCATGACGGTGACAGTGCGCAACACCGGGCGGCTGCGCTCGGCGAACCTGCTGGCCGAGGACCGGTGCGGGCAGCGGGCCGTGCCGGTGCCGGTGCTGCGCCTGCGACCCGGCCGGGACACCGAGGTCCGCTACGACGTGCCGACCGACCGTCGTGGGGTGGTCCCGGTCGGTCCGCTGCGGGTGACCCGACGCGACCCGCTGGGGTTGGTGGCGCTGGCCCGCCCGTACGGTGCGGCGGTGCCGGTCTGGGTGCACCCCCGGATCCATCCGCTGACGGCGGTGCCCAGAGGCGCCGGGCGCAGCCTCGACGGCCGGGTGGACGGGGTCCCGCACGGGTCGATCACGTTCGACTCGCTGCGGGAGTACGTGGTCGGCGACGAGCTGCGGCGGGTGCACTGGCGCACCAGCGCCCGGGTGGGTGAGCTGATGGTGCGGGAGAACGTGGACACCAGCCTGCCGCGTCTGGTCGTCCTGCTGGACAACCGTGCCGCCGCGCACCCGCAGCGGGTCGGCGGGGTGGCGGAGTCGTTCGAGTCGGCCTGTGAGGCGGCGGCGTCGGTCGTCACCGCCGCGCACCGCGCCGACCTGCCGGTGCTGTTGCTGTTGGCCGCCGCGGAGCCGGCGGAGGTCACGGGCCCCGACGGCGAGGCCGACGGCGCGCTCGGGCCGCTGGACCGGCTCGCCGCCGCCGACCTGTCCGTCGACGGTGACGCGGTGCGGGCGGCCACCACCCGGCTGCGGCAGGACCGGCTCGGCGACACGCTGATCTTCCTGACCGGGCCGGGTGGTCGCGACGAGCTGGGGCACGTCGGGGCGCTGCGCGGGGCGTACCCGTCGGTGGTGGTCGCTGTGTTCGGCGCGGCCGAGCCGACGCCGCCGGGCGCCGCCGGCCTGGTGGTCGTCGACGCGGCCGACGGCGCGCAGTTCGCCGCCGAGTGGGACGGGGTACGCCGGTGGTGACGGGCGCCGTGCGGGTGCTGCGGGCGGCGGTCCTGCCGCTGGCGCTGATCGGGCTGACGGCGCTCGCCGGGGTGGTGCTCGGCCGGGTGTACGCCGGTGGCCTGCTGACCTGGCTGGTCGTCGGCGCGGCGGCGGGTTCGGTGCTGGTCAGCGTGGCCGCCCGGCGGCTGCCGTCCTGGCTGGTGGCGCCGGTGTCGGTGGCCGCGATGGCCGGCTGGACACTGTGGTCGCTGCGGCTGGCCGCCACCCAAGCGGAGTTGCCGGGCGGCCTGCTGGAGGTCACTGCGGACGCCGCCCGCAACGGCATTCCCCGGCTGCTCACCGCGATGATCCCGGTGGAGCCCACCCCGGACACGGTGCTGGTGCCGGTCGTCGCGGCCTGGCTGGCCGGGCTGACCGGCGCGGAGGTGGCGCTGCGCACCGGCCGGGTGCTGCTGGGTTACCTGCCGGCGGCGGGGCTCTACGCTGCCGCCCTCTACGTGGTCGGCCCGAACGCCGAACCGGCGCTGGGTTCGACAGTGGCGTTCGTGGCGGTCGCGGCCCTCGGCCTGGCCACCCCCACCCGGACCGCGTCCGGCGGCGGCGATCCGACCGCCGAGCTGACCCCCCGGGTACGCGCGGCGGTGCGACTGCGGCTGGCCACCAGCGCGGCGTTCGGGGTGGCACTGGTGGTTGGGCTGGTGGCGTTGCTCGGTCCGGTCGTCGCGGAACAGGTCGACGGCCGGCCGGTGGACCCGCGCCGGTACGTGGAGCCGCCGCAGGTGCAGACGCTCGACGAGAACCCGTTGATCCGGATCTCCGGCTGGGCGCTGCACCCGGAGCAGAAACTCCTCGACGTAAGCACGCAACGCCTCGACGCACCGCCCGAGGCTGACCCGGCGTCGGACGCCGTGCGCAGTGTGCGGATCCGGTTGGCGGTGCTCAGCGACTACGACGGGGTGACCTGGCGCGTCGGCGCGACGTACCGCAACGCCGGTCGGATCCTGCCGGCCGCGACCGCGGCGCGGGACAGCACGGTGCAGACGGTCCGGCAGCAGATCAGCGTGGCCGAGTTGAGCGGCCGGCTGCTGCCCGCCGTGGCGACACCCCGGGAGGTCAGTGGGGCGCGGGTGGCGTACGACCCGGCGAGCGGGACGCTGATCCGGCCGGAGGGGCTGACGCCAGGGCTGCGGTACTCGGTGACCTCCGCCGAGGAACGCCCCGACTCGAACCTGTTGGCCAGCGCGAACGTGCCCGCCGGCGACGAGGTGGCCCGGGTGCTGCGGGTCGCGGACGGGGTGCCCGACCCGATGCGCCGGCTGGCCACCCAACTCGCCGAGGAGAACGGCGCGCCGTTCGCACGGGCGTCGGCGATCGAGCAGTTCCTGGCCGAGCACTACCGGGTGGTGGCGGACGCCCCGAGCGGGCACGCGTACCCGAATCTGGGTTTCTTCCTGTTCGGGCCTCGCAACGGCGGCGGGCAGGAGGGCACCTCGGAGCAGTTCGCGGCGGCGTTCGCGGTCCTCGGCCGGCTCTCCGGGCTACCCACCCGGGTGGTGGTGGGCTTCCGGACCAGCGGGCAGGGGCCGGTGCTGGCCGGTGACGCGTACGCCTGGCCGGAGGTGCTCTTCGACGGGCTGGGTTGGGTGGCGTTCAACCCGCTGCCCCGCCCGAACGACGAGCCGAGACCGGTGGAGGAGGATTTCCGCCCGACGCCGGAGGACCCGCCGCCGTCGGAGGCGCCGGCACCGACCGCGGAGCCGAGCGCCTCACCAGAACCGGCGGCCGTCGCCGACGCCCCGACCGGCCCGGACGGGGTCTCCACGCCGGTGCTGGTCGCCGGCGGCAGTGGCGGCCTGCTGCTGGTGGTGGGGGCACTCCTGCTCACCCTGCTGGCGATGCGCCGCTCCCTCACCCGCAGCCGGCTCGTGCGGGGCGACCCCGGCCAGCGCATCGCCGGCGCCTGGCGGGAGGTCACCGACGCGCTCCGGCTGGCCGGCAGACCGGTCGGGGACGACCTGGCCGCCACCGAGATCGCCGGGCACGCCCGCCGGACCCTCGCCGACGCGCGAGCGGGCACGACCGGCCACGACACAACCGCCGACGCGTCCATCGGCAGCGCAGCGGCGGTGGGCGAGTCCAGCCCGGCCGTCGACGAGTTGGCGGCCCTGCTCAATCAGGTGGGCTTCGCCCCCGGCGCCGCGACGCCCGACCAGGCGGCTCGCGCCGCCCAGGTGGCCACCGCCTACGTGGCCGCCCTGCGCTCGGCCCGCCCCTGGTGGCGCCGCCTGCTCTGGTCCGTGCACCCCACTCCCCTGCGCCGCGCCCGCCGCGCCCCGCGCTGATCAAGAGCTTTGCGTCGACTGCGGGTCCACTTCTGACGCAAACTTCTTGATCACCGGCGGCGGGGTCCGTGGCGGCAGGGTCAGCGGCGGCGGGGCGGCGCTGATCAGTTCCAGTGCCCATCTCCTGGCCGCCGGGCACGTTCCGGCGCGGTAGCGGGGTTAGGCGGTCAGCCGGCGGATCAGTTTTCGCATGCCGGCCTGCCAGCCGTCCGGGTCCTCGGCGCGGCGGCGCGCGTAGTCGGCGACCTCTGGGTGCGGCAGGATCAGGAACCGTTCCTCGGCCAGCCCGGCGATGGCCGCGTCGGCGACCTGGTCCGGGGTGAGCACCGCACCGGACGCGGCGACCACCCGGGCGCCCAGGTGACCGTCGGCGAGCCCGTCGGCGAGCATCGGGGTGTCCACCCCCTGCGGGCAGAGTGCGCTGACCCGGATGCCCCGGTCCCGGTAGGTGATGGCCAGCCACTCGGCGAACCCCACCGAGGCGTGCTTCGTCGCGGTGTACGCGGCGTCGCCCACCGCGGTCAGCACACCGGCCGCGGAGCAGGTGTGCAGCAGGTGCCCGCCGCCCCGGGCCAGCATTCCGGGCAGCACCGCGCGGGCCGAGTAGACGTGGGCCAGCACGTTGACCCGCCAGGAGCGGTCCCAGCCGACGTCGTCGACCTCCACTCCCCCGCCGGTGGTCACCCCGGCGTTGGCGCAGAACAGGTCGATCCGGCCGTACCGCTGCTCGGTGTCGGCGACCAGCGCGCGGACCTGCTCCTCGTCGGTGACGTCGAGGGCGCGGGCGTGCGCGACCGGGCCGATGCCCTCGGCCACCGCGCGGGCCGCGTCGGCGTCCAGGTCGGCGACCACCACGGCGGCGGCCCCCTCGGCGGCGAACCGGCGCGACAGCGCCGCGCCGATGCCGCCGGCTCCGCCGGTGACCACCACGATCCGGTCGGTGAGGTTCACGCGGACGCCTCCACGGAGTTGGTGCCCAGTTGGGCGATGAGGCTGAGCAGCGCGGTCGCGCCGCCGGCGGTGACCTCGGGGGTGGGCAGCAGCGCGACGATGGGCACGTCCACCCCGTTGTCGGCGTAGCGGCGCACCTCGGCGCGGCACCGCTCTGGTGAGCCGTGCAGCACCAGCGCGTCGACCACCTCGTCGGGCACCGCCGCGCTGGCCCCGCGCCGGTCACCGGCGGCCCAGGCCGCCCACATGGGCGCGAGCGCCTCGTCGCGGCCGAGCCAACGGTGGAACTCGGCGTACGCCGGGACGGTGAGGTAGCTGGTGATGAGCCGACGGCCCAGCGCCCGGGCGTACGCGGCGTCCTCGGTGGGGCAGACGAAGATCCGGGCGGCGACCTCGAAGCCGGTGCGGCGCTCGCCCAGCTCGGCGAGGGCGCGCGGCACGTCGTCGGCGCTGAGCCAGTTGAGGATGACCCCGTCGGCTTCCGCGCCGGCCAGCCGGAGCATGCCCGGGCGCAGCGCGGCGAGCAGGATCGGTGGCGGCACCGCGGGCGGTCGTTCCAGCGTGAACCGGCGGACGGTGAACGTGTCGTAGGCCTCGTCGACGGTCTCGCCGGCCAGCGCGGCGCGCAGGAAACGCAGCATGTCGCGGGTGCGGCGGAACGGCTCGTTGAACGGCACCGCGTTCCAGTCCCGTACCAGCACGGGTGAGGACGCGCCGATGCCGAGCGAGAACCGGCCCGGCGCGGCCTCGGCCAGCGCCGCCGCGCTCATCGCGAGCAACCCGGGGCCCCGGGTGAAGACCGGTGTGATCGCGGTGCCGAGCCGCAGCCCCGGCTGCCAGGCCGCGGCGAGCGCCAGCGGGGTGAACGCGTCTGTCCCGGCGACCTCGGACGACCAGACGTCGGTGAACCCGGCCCGGTCGAGGGCCGCGTAGGCGGCGTCGTGCTGCGCCAGCGCGATTCCGCCCAGCGGCACCGTCATGCCCCATCGATTCGTCACCGGTCGATCGTGCCCGTTGACGCGGGCCCGAGCAAGATCCCCGGGTTGGGCAGAATCGCCGGTTTCCGGCCGTGCGCGCCGGTGGGAGGTGCTACCACTTCGGGGTGGACCGGACCGAGGGCGCAGGCCGCTGACCATGGTTTCCAGGGCGGCGGGACACCTGGAGCCGGTCCCGGCGGCGACGGGGCCCGGTCGGGCGACGTTCCTGGAACTCTTCTTCGACCTGGCCTACGTCTTCGCGCTCACCCGCATCTCCGCGCGCGCGTTCGAGGATCTGACCAGTGGGCCGGGCCGGGAGAACGGCTGGGCGGCGGTCACCGGCGGCGGCAAGACGCTGCTGTTGCTGCTCGCGCTCTGGTCGATCTGGCAGGGCACCACCTGGACGACCAGCCGGTACGACCCGTACCGGATTGTGTTGCAGAGCGTGGTGCTGACCGCCCTGGTGGCCGGGATGGTGATGGGGGTGGCGATCCCCCAAGCGTTCAGCCAGACCGCGCTGATGTTCGCGGTGGCGTACGTGGTCGCGCAGGTCTCCCGACCGGTGGTCCTGTCGATGGTGCTCGGGCCGCGCCCATACCGCTGGCTGAAGGTGCGCATGGCGGTGGTGTTCGCGGTGACCGGGGTGCTGTGGATCACGGGGGCGCTGCTGGGGACAGGCGCTCAGGTGCTGCTCTGGACGGCGGCGCTGGTCCTTGAGTACGCGGCCGCCTGGTTCGGCTGGCCGGTGCCCGGGCTGGGCCGGTCGACGGTCTCGAAGTGGGAGGTCGCCGGGGAGCACCTGGCCGAGCGGTACCAGCAGTTCTTCCTCGTCGCGCTGGGCGAGACGCTCCTGGTGGCGGGTCTCACCTACAGCAAGGCACCGTACAAGGCGGGGCACGCCTGGGCGTTCTCGCTGGCCCTGGCGACGTCGATCCTGCTGTGGCGGGTCTATGTGCAACGGGCCGGGCAGGTCTTGGCCGAGGCGGTGATGAAGGCCCGGCGCCCCGCCAGTATCGGCCGCTCCGCGGCCAACACCCACCTGGTCATGGTGGTGGGCCTGGCCGCGACCGCGATCGGCTACGAGCTGATCATCGAACACCCGTTGGACCGAATCCCGGGGCCGTGGCTGGCCACGGTGCTGGGTGGGCCGGCGCTGTTCCTGGCCGGCCGGGCCCGCTTCGAGTACGAGGTGTTCGGGCGGGTCTCCCGCGCACGGTGGATCGCCATCCTGGTACTGGCGGCGGCTGCCGTCCCGTTGCTGCACCTGCCCGGACTGGCCGCCACCGCCGTTACGGCGCTGGTGCTCGGCGCGGTCGCGGTCGCCGACGCCCGCCGGGCCCACGGCGCCCCACCGGAGGCCGCCGCGCCACCGTCCTGATCGAACGATGTACGACGATGTGAAGCCGGCGGGTCCGGTTAGTCTCGGCGGGTGACCTTCTCGCTCGTCGCCCGCTCCGCCGACGGCCGCCTGCACGGCGTGGCCGTCGCCAGCAAGTTCCTCGCCGCCGGGGCGTTGGTGCCGGCCGCCGCCGCCGAGGTGGGCGCGCTGGCCACCCAGGCGCACGTCAACCTCGCCTACCGCCCGCAGGGCCTCACCCTGCTGCGCACCGGGGTGGCCGCCGCCGACGTGGTGGCCGGGCTGATCGCCGCCGACCCCGAGCGGGAGCACCGCCAGCTCGGCATCGTGGGGGCCACCGGCTCGGGCGCCAACTGGACCGGGCCGGCCTGCCATCCGTGGGCCGGCGGCCGGACCGGCGACGGCTGGGCAGCGCAGGGCAACGTGCTCACCGGCCCGGAGGTCGTCGACGCCCTCGGCGAAGCCTGGCTGGCGGGAACGGCGCTGCCCTTCGCCGAGCGGCTGGTCGCCGCGCTGCGGGCCGGCGACGAGGCCGGCGGCGACCGGCGTGGCCGGCAGAGCGCCGGCCTGCTCGTGGTCGAGCGCGGCGGCGGGTACAGCGGCACCAGCGACGTGGTGGTGGACCTGCGCGTGGACGACCACCCGAACCCGGTCGCCGAGCTGGGTCGCCTGCTCACTGTGCACACCATGCTGTTCGGCCGACCCGACCCGGCCACCCTGCTCGACCTGAGCGGCGCGGTCGCCGACGAGGTGGCGGCGTTGCTCGGCGCGCTGGGCCATCCAGTGCACGAGGACGGCACGGAGGCGGCGTTGGTCTCCTGGGCCGGGTTGGAGAACCTGGAGGAGCGGCTGGTGCCGGGGCGGATCGACCCGGTGGTGCTGACGCACCTGCGCGGTGTCGCCCCGCACGTCCCCGCGCCCCGTTCCGCGAGCTGACCCGCCCAGGCCGGTGCCGGCCGCGACCAGGGTCAGCGGCCGAAGGCGAGCCAACGGAAGTTGGCGGCGTCGATCGCGGCCTGTTCCGGGGCGGTCAGCGCCGCTCGGCCGGTGGTCTTGCGGATCAGGGTCAGCTCGTCCCAGCGCAGCCCGGCCGGTGTCGGTCGTCCGCCGGTGAGCAGCTCGGCGATGACCACGGCCGCCGGTGGGGTGAGCCACGGGGGCCGGCCCAGCGCGGCGGCCAGGTCCAGACCGTGCACACCCACCTCGACGACCCGGGTCCGCAGGAACTCGGTGAGGAGCATTGCGTCGCCGTGCCGGGTGCGTACCACCCGATCGGTCGGCGCGGCGGCGACCGCCACGTCGGTGGTCCGCCAGGCCCGGTCCAACTCGGTTGCCAGCGCTGCTCGGTCCACCTGTAGCGCGTCCTGCCGGCCACCGGCGATCCGGTCGGCGTCCACCTGCGCGGTGAACTTCGCCCTGCCGAAGTAGCCCGCGGCGTCCACCTCGGGGCGTGGCGGGGCCGGCGCAGCGAGCATGTCGGCCAGCCGGCCCACTCCGGTGCGGATGTGGGCGATCAGCTCCCGGACGGTCCACGGCGGGCAGCCGGTGGGTCGGTCGAGGTCGGCATCGACCAACTCGGCCAGGATCTCGGTGAGCTGCGCGCACTCGGCGGAGAACGCCACGCGGACGGGGTCCCGCAGGCTGCGGGCATCGAGGTTCCCGATCATCCGCGGATCCTCCTGATGCCCGCTCAGCCCTTGACCCTGGGCACCAGCCGGTGCACCACGGTGAGCGCCAACGCCATCACCACCGCCATGGTGCCGGCGATCCCGGCGGCGCTGCCCGCGTACCCGACGAACAGGGGGCGGCGGGCCAGCTCCTCCGGCCCGGTGCCGCGCAGGTCCAGCAGCCAGGACAGGGAGAGCCCGCAGACCACCAGGGCGAGCACACCACCGAGCCCGAGCACCAGCGCCGCGACCCGGTGCGCGTCACCGGGGGCGATCTCGGCCTGCTCCCGCTGGGCGACCAGCAGCAGCAACCCGGCCAACGCCGCCCACACACCCACCACCAGGTACGCGGCGACCGCGTCGCTGGGCCGGTGCCAGCCGGCGGAGAGGGTGGCGACTCCGGCGACGGCGGCGTAGCCGGCACCGATGAAGGCGCCGACGGCCCGCACCTTGCGCGGCAACACGAGCATCAGCGCGACCGCCACCGAGGCGGCCACCGTGGCGTGCCCGCTCGGGAGGCTGTTGCCCACCGCTGCGCGTTCCGGGTCGACACCGTAGTCGGGCCGGCTCAGCCCGTACTTGAGCAACTGGGTCGTGACGTTCGCTCCGGCAATAAGCAGAGTCGCGGTGATCGCCAGGGCGATCCGCCCCCGGATCAGCGCGATGAACCCGATCATCGCGGTGGCGGCCAGCAGCGAGACCACCGACATCGCGTTGAGGATCCGGTCGACCGGACCGTCGATGGTGTCCTGCCCGATCCGGTTGCCGGTGAGGGCTACCGTGTCCACCCACTGACCGATCTCAAGGTGCACGGCCACCCGCCACACGGCGAGGAAGGCGGCCGCCTGGACGAGGGCCAGTACGACCAACCAGACCGCGGTCCAACCCCGTGCCGTCGCGCGCATCCGCACACCGTAGCGGCAGGTGTCGGCGGTCCGGCCGGTGGCCTGCCGCCAACCGCCGGTTAGGTTGTGCCGGAGGCGAGGAGGCGGTGGTGAGCGGAACACCGGAGCGCGACAACGGCCCGGCCGAACCCGGCCCGGAGCAGCGTGAAGGCGACAACCCGGGGTCGCGAGGGCCGGCTCGGGCCGGCGCGGACACCGGTCCGGGTGGGCCGGCGCGCGCCGAGTCGCTGACGGATCTGCTGGGCGGGCGACGCGGTGCCATCGACGCCACCCTGCCGCCGCTGGCGTTCGCGGCGGGCTGGCTGCTGGGCGGCGAGTCGCTGTGGGGCGGGGTCGGCGCGGCGCTGGTCGTGGGCGCGGTGGTGGCCGGCGTACGGTTGCGTCGAGGTGACCGGCCGCGCTCGGTGCTGATCGGGCTGCTGGCCGTCTGCGTTGCGGCGTTGATCGCGGTGCGCACCGGCCGGGCCGAGAACTTCTTTCTGATCCAGGTGCTGTCGAACGCCGCGAGCGCTCTGGCGTGGACGGTCAGCATCGTGGTGCGGTGGCCACTGCTCGGTGTGCTGGTCGGCGCGGTGCTGGGCCAGCGCGCCCGGTGGCGGCGCGACCCGGCGCTGCTGCGCGGGTACGGCCGGGCCAGTTGGGTGTGGACGGCGACCTACCTGCTGCGGCTCGCCGTGTTCGTGCCGCTCTACCTGGGTGGGCAGGTGCTCGCGCTGGTGGTGGCCCGGGTGGCGCTGACCTGGCCGCTGGTCGCCGCGGCGCTGGCGCTGAGCTGGGTGGTGCTGCGGCGCTCGCTGCCGGCCGGGCATCCGGGGCTGCGTCACCCGGTCGCGCCGCCTCTCTGAAACCAGTCCCGCAGGGCCAGACCGGGGCAGAGAAGCGGCCGGACCCGGGGCAAAAAAGTGGAGAGGCCGCCACGGGGGGAGCGGCCTCTCCGGTGACGTACGTTACTCCGTCACAGTCCTCGGTGTGATCCCGCGACGGCCCGAATTTCTGGGCTTTTTCGCGCGTAGCTCCAGTCCGGGCGGTGGGGTGGGCCAGCCGATCCGCTGCGTCGGCCAGATGGCTGGCCCACCCCGGCCTGACCGTGGGTGTCAGGCCGTCCGCCAGCCCCGGTCCGCGTTCCCCGGACCCGGGCCGGATCCCGGGGTGGGCGGTCCACGCCACCCACCCCGGGTCGTCTCAGCCGTTCGGGAACATGCTGCCGTAGTCGGCGTACGCCATGGCGACGTCAGCCTGTGCCCAGAACCGGTGGTAGTTGAAGCTCGGCTCCGCACCACCGTCCAGGTACGCCTGCACCTTGGGCCAGTCCGGGTCGTTCTTGTAGAAGGACCGGATGTCGAGGAAGCTCTTGCCGGCGGCGATGGTGTCGCCGTTCGGCATCTTCCCGGTCCAGCCCGACGGGACGTAGAGGCCCTGCCCGGTGGACGCGTTGTAGACGTCGTCGAAGCGCCGGTAGTCGCCACGCTTCTCGGTGGTGGAGACGCCCTTGGCGTCGCTGGCGGCCGACAGGGCGTCGAGCAGCCCCTTGGCGGTGTTCTTCGCCGCCACGTTGCCCGACTTGGCCGCGTAGGCGATCAGGATCCGGGCGTAGGCGGCGGTGACACCGACGTCCTGCCCCTTGCTGATGACCTCGACGTGCAGGCCGGTGTTGGGCTGCGGGTTGGACGGGTTCCAGGTGGTCGGCTGACCGGTCCACGCCATGTCCGACGGGATCGACCAGTTGGTGCCGAGGGTGGTGTTGGCGATCGCCCACGGCACCCACTTGTCCAGCAGCGCCTTGGCCTTCGCGTTGCCGGTCTGCTGGTACAGCTCGGCGATGCGCTGCATCGACCAGGCCTGCATACCGAACCACTGGTTCGACGGCGGGTCGTTGTAGACCGGATCGACGTCGTAGAACATGCCGTAGAAGGTGCTGGTGCCGGCCGGCGGCTGGGCGTAGCTACCGTCCCAGCTGTTGGTGGCGCCACCGGCGATGCCGCCCTCGGCGGACTGCAACCAGGTGTAGAACTCCAGCTGCCGCTCGAAGCTCTTGGTCCAGTCGGCGACCGCTGTCGACGACTGCGGCTTGAGCTCCGGGGTGTTGGTCAGCGCCCAGGCCGCGAACGGGTTCTGGTAGCCGAAGTGGTTGTGGCTGGAGCCGATCCGCCAGGACCAGTTCTGGCTGGCGTCGTACGCGCCGCCCCAGGCGTAGTACCAGGACAGCAGGTAGTGCGCCGAGTCCTTGCCGCTGCCGGCGGGGCAGGTGCTGGCCCCGACGCAGTTGCCGATCTTCTTGAAGTACTTGTCGAACATCGCGTACCGCAGGTAGTCGCCCATCTTCGCGGCCTTGGCGATGGTGGCCGCGACATCGGCCTGCTTGTTCTGCGCCTTGGACCAGGTCAGCGCCCAGTACGCGGCCTGCACGGCGCGGGCGTCGGCGTCCGGGGCGTTGGTGTACTTCCACTGCTTGGCGGGGGCGCCGGTGTCCTTGACGAACAGGTCGAGGTAGCCGTACTGACCGCCGTGCTTGAAGGTGTCGCAGGAGGGCTGCGGAACGGTCTCCCACACCGACTCCTGGGTGCCCCGCTGGAAGGTGTTGATGTAGGCCGGCTTGGTGGTGCCGTCACCGCAGCGGCCGAAGCCGTAGGTGTTGTCGACGTCCATCAGCCAGTGCATGCCGTAGATGTCGCCGGTGCCGTAGGTGGACTGCAGCTCCGAGCGCAGCGGGTCCTGACCGACCGGGACGTTCGGGTTCAGCGCCGACGGGTACTGGCTGGGCAGGTTGTACTCCGCGGCGTACTGCGGGGTGCCCGCGGAGCCGGCGGTCGGCTGGTCGGCGTGCGTGGGGATGATGTACTTCTCCATCACCGTCCAGGCGTTGTTGAACGGGGCCCAGTTCTGGGTGACCTTGCCGTAGTAGGCCTCCAGCCAGAGCCAGAAGCTGAACGCCTCGGAGGTCGTTTCGTGGCCGTGGTCGGGCGCCTCGACGATCAGCGTCTCCACCGAGTGGTACGGCACGCCCTCGGGGCTGAAGTAGCCCGAGTTCTTGATCTTGCCGTACTGCTCGAGGAACTTCGCGGTGTAGGCGTTGTCGCCGCCGGGGGTGTCGTTGTCGATCTCGGTGGCGCTGACCGCCAACGAAGCGAGACCGGTGGCGGAGGCGGTGATGGTGGCGGCGCCGCCGACGGTGTCGGTGTCCTCCGCCGCGGCGACCGTGACGGTGACCCCGGTGTTCCAGTTGCTCGGGGTCAGCGTGGCGGTGGCCGGCGAGACCGTGACGTCGGTGTCACCGGCGCGGGTGAGGGTGACCGGCACGTTGGCCGTCGGGGCGGCGCTGAGCTTCAGGTTGAAGGTGGCGCTGCCACCCTCGGTGACGCTCACCGCGGACGGGGTGGCGACCAGTGTCGGGCCATTGGCGGCTCCGACGGTGAACGCCTTCTCGTCGACCCCGATGCCGTTGGCGTTGTCGTACGCCTTGGCCTGGACGGTGTAGCTGCCGGCCGGCAGGTCCTCCTGGGTGTACGCGTACGGGGCGGAGGTGTCGGTGTTGATCAGCAGGCCGTTGCGGTAGAACTCGACCTTGCTGATCGTCCCGTCCGGGTCGCTGGCGGTGGCCGTCAGCGGCACGTCGGCCGGCGCGGTGAACGGCCCGGCCGGCACGCCGAGGGAGACCGTCGGCGGCTGGTTGGCCGGGGTGCCGTTGCAGGGAGTGCCGTTGAGCGTGAACGAGGTGGGCTTCGGGTTGCTGCCCGAGTGGGCGCCGTTGAAGCCGATGGTGGTGGAGGCGCCGGTGGCAAGGTTGCCGTTGTACGACTCGTTTGTCGCGGTGACCTCGCTGCCGGTCTGGCTGAACTTGGCCGACCAGCCCTGGGTGACCCGCTGACCGCTGGTCGGGAAGGTCCACTTGAGCGTCCAGTTGCTCACCGGGTCACCCAGGTTCTTGATGGTGACGTTCGCGGTGAAGCCGGTGTTCCAGTCGTTTGTCGCGTAGACCACGTCGCAGGCTGGTGCGGCCTGTGCGGCGCCGGCAGGCAGGGTCACCCCGCCGATGGCGAGCAGCGCGGCGGCGGCGATCGCCACGCGCCGGCGTATTGCCAGTTGTCTCATGTGCGCGGTGTCTCCTCGGACCAGGCCGGGATGGTCCCCGGCGAGGCGCCTGCCCGCGAGGGTGGTGGTGGTCCGCGGGGATGTCGAGGCGCCGGGAAGGTGGTCTTCCCCGGGCCCGGCCGGGGTAGGGCGTGCGGCCCGCACGGGAGGGGGTCCCGCCGGCTGCGCTCGGGTGACCGTGACCGGAGCTGGTGCTGCCGGTTGCCCTCGGTGGACCCGCACTACGCGATGTGGCTCCTGTCGCGTCGAATCGACAGTGTGCCATGGAAGCGCTCCCACAACAAGCGAACGGGGCGCTGGATCAGCTCCTTGTTTCGATCTCGTTTTGGGTCTTTCACAAAGGCGTGACGGGCGTTACAGTCGCAACATCGGTCGATGGGAGCGCTTCCATCGACAAGGTTCCAACAAGAAGATCGCTGGGGTCGTTCCTGACGAACCCAGGGAACCAGACCGAGGGCCGACGACGGGCCAGCCCGGACGCCGTCGTCAGCCATCGCCCCGCCACACGGAGGGAGGTGGAACCAGAGCCACTCGCGTGGCCCGGCTCCCGCGCGACACGCACGGCAGGACCCAAATTCCGCCCGTGTGTGTGCAGTTACGGTGGGGACGGGGGTTGCCCTCCCCCGTCCCCACATTAAACCCCCGTACACGATAGGAAAAGAGGCCGACGGGACAGGCGCGCCGCGCCGCCCGGACGGCCTCGTTCGCTGCCCGGGGCCACACACCCGCCTCCCATCCGCCAGCGCCGGCCGTCCTGACGGCCGGCTGACCGGCCGGCAGCGTCTGCCCTATCATGGGAGCGCTCCCGAATCTTTCGGCGGTGGCCCCGTATCCATGAGGAGAATCCATGTCGATACCTATCGGGCCCGCCGGCCCGCTGCGCTTCCCGGACAACTTCGGCTGGGGCGCGGCCACCTCCGCCTACCAGATCGAGGGCGCCGCCAAGGAGGACGGGCGCGGCGAGTCGGTCTGGGACACCTTCAGCCGCGTCCCAGGGCGCACCCGCAACGGCGACACCGGCGACGTGGCCATCGACCACTATCACCGCTACGCCGAGGACCTCGACCTCATGCGCGACCTCGGGTTGCGCAGCTACCGCTTCTCCATCTCCTGGCCCCGGATCCAGCCCGACGGCACCGGCACGCCCAATCAACGCGGCCTCGACTTCTACCGCCGCCTCCTCGACGGCCTGCACGAGCGCGGAATCACCCCGATGGCCACGCTGTTCCACTGGGACCTCCCGCAGGCGCTCCAGGACGCCGGCGGCTGGGAGTCACGCGACACCGCCCACCGCTTCGCCGACTACGCCGACGTGGTCTTCCGCGCCCTCGGCGACCGGGTGCCCGCCTGGCTCACCATCAACGAACCCAAGACCGTCGTGCAGAACGGCTACCTCACCGGCCACCACGCCCCCGGGCGACAGGACCCGGACGCCGCCTACCTGGTCGCCCACCATCTGCAACTCGCCCACGGGTTCGCCGTCGCCGCGCTGCGGGCCACCGGCAGCGACAGCCGCATCGGCCCTGCGCTCAACCTGCACCCCTGCTACCCCGCCGACGACTCCCCGCAGGCTGCCGCGGCCGCCCACCTCTACGACGCCTACGAGAACCGCCTCTACCTCGACTCCCTGCTCAGGGGCAGCTACCCGGAGGACCTGCTGGCCGACCTGGGCCCGCAGAGCCGGATGGTCCAGGGCATCCGCGACGGCGACCTGAAGATCATCTCCGCGCCGGTCGACCTGCTGGCCGTGCAGTACTACACCCCGATCTACGTCACTGGCGACGGTGGCACCGCGCACCGCTGGGCGACCTCCGAGGCCGAATGGCAGCAGATCTACCCCGAGGGGATGTACGACCTGCTGACCCGGATCACCCGCGAATACGGGCCGATCCCGCTCACCATCACCGAGAACGGGCTGCCCACACCGGACACTCTGGGCGCGGACGACACCGTCCAGGACGCCGGCCGGATCAGCTTCCTGCGCGACCACCTCGCCGCCGCGCACCGGGCGATCGCCGACGGAGTGCCGCTGGAGAGCTTCCACGTCTGGTCACTGCTGGACAACTTCGAGTGGGACCAGGGCTACGACCAGCGCTGGGGCCTGGTCTACGTCGACTACGCCACCCAGCGTCGGGTGCTCAAGAACTCCGCCACCTGGTACCGCTCCGTCATCGCCGACGGCGGCTTCTGACCGCGCCGCCACCCGGACGGCCGGGCCCGGACGGCTCGGCTCGGGTGAGCCGTGACCGTCCGGGCCTCGGCCGGCTCACTCAGCGGGGCAGCGCCTGCTGCAACTCCGCCCGCAGGGCCGGGGTGAGCATCTCCCCCGCCTGCTTGGCCAGCCGGGCCATCTCGTAGCCCACGACGCCGATGTCCGCGTCACCGGCGGCCAACGTGGCCAGAATCGAACCGTCGCGGATCTGCATCACCAGGAAGTAGCCACGGCCCATCTCGACCACCGTCTGCTTGACGACATCGCCGTCGAACATCGAGGCCGCGCCCGCGGTGATACTCATCAGCCCGGAGGTCACCGCGGCGAGCTTGTCCGCGTTGTCACGCGGCAGGTGATCGGAGATCGCCACCAGCAGCCCGTCAGAGGAGACCACCACCGCGTGCGCCACACCCGGCACCCGCTCCGCGAACGCGCTCACCAGCCAGCTCAGGTCACGCGCCTCCTGGCTCAACGTCGTCACTGTCGTCGTCCCCTTTCGTCGTGCCCCCCGGACGGTGGCACGGGTATCTCGGTGGTGTCCTCAGCCTCGGCGCGCCGTACTCCGCTGTAGAGCCGCGAGAGCATGCCGCCGACCGCCTCCGGGTCCGGGTCGGTGCGGGTCGGTGCCGTCATCGGTTGTGCCGAACGGGTGACCGCGCTCAACTGCGCCATGGGCACCCGCACCGGCAATCCCCGCTCATTGGTGCCGGCGGTCACCGGGATCGTCGGTGGCGCCGCCGCAGCGGGCACCACCGGCGCGGTCGGGCCCTGCCGCGAATACCAGCCCCCGCCGGCACCGCGATCAGCGGCGGGGGTCAACACGTCCTCGGCGCGTACCGGCACCGGGCGGCCCTGACGCGGCACGCCGACGCCCGGCGGGCGCCCGGCCACCGGCAGGTCCCGCACCGCGCCGTTCGGCATCGGGGCAGCGGCCTGCCGGGCTGCCCCGGGCTGCGGAACCAACCCCCGCGCTGCGCTTGACGCCAGCATCCGCGCCGACGGGGGCGCATCCAACTCCACAGTGCCCGCCGGAGCCAGCAGCACCGCGGGCAGGGCGAGCCGGGCGACCAGCCCGTCCTCACCGCCCTCCAACCGCACGCGGACGCCCAGCCGGGCCGCGAGGTGACTGACCACGAAGAGCCCCATCCGCTCCACCGCCGCGACGTCCGCGGCCGGAGGGCTGGCCAGCACCTCGTTCGCCTGCACCAACGCGGTCGGGCTCATACCCAGACCCCGGTCGACGATCTCGATAAGCGCACCCCCCGCCTCGACCCGGGCGGTCACCACGACGACGGTGTCCGGACGGGAGAAGGCAGTGGCGTTCTCCAGCAGCTCGGCCAGCAGGTGCACCAACTCGCCGACGGCGTGCCCCACCACGTGCACATCGGCAACCGACTCGATCCGGACCCGCTGGTACTGCTCGATCTCCGCGGCGGCGGCCAACAGCACCGCACCGAGCCCGACCGGCCGGTTCCACCGGCGGGTCGAGTCGGTGCCGGCGAGCACCAGCAGGCTCTCGTCGTTACGGCGCATCCGGGCGGCCAGGTGATCGAGCTTGAACAGGTTCTCCAGCTGGT
Organism: Micromonospora sp. CNZ322; assembly: GCF_007827755.1. NCBI lineage: Bacteria > Bacillati > Actinomycetota > Actinomycetes > Micromonosporales > Micromonosporaceae > Micromonospora > Micromonospora sp. CNZ322. The sequence continues at coordinate 28,043 of NZ_VITD01000013.1, read as the reverse complement.
CCGGATCGCTCTCCTCGCGCTCCAGGTCGTCCAGCAGCTCCAGCTGACGCTCCACCAGCACCTGGCTACGACGGGCCAGGTTGACGAACATCGCGTTGACGTTGCGCCGCATCAGCGCCTGCTCGACGGCGACCGTGACCGCGCTGCGGTGCACCGCCACGAACGCCTCAGCCAGCTCGCCGATCTCGTCGAGTGAGCGGACCACAGCCGGCGCGACATCAATGCGCGGCACCCCACCGGTGACGGTCTTCAGCCGGTCCAGGGCGTCCGGCAACTCGACCTGGGCGATCCGCAGCGCCTGGCTGCGCAGCATCCGCATCGACCGGGCGACCGACCGCCCGATGAGCAACGAGATCAGCAGGGCGGCCAGCAGGACCGTGACCACCCCGCCGACGACCAGCAGGGTCGTCCGCAGCTGATCGTCGCTGGCCTCCTCGGCCTGCCGTACGGCGTCGTCGAGCACACCCGCCTCAAGCTGACGCAGCAGCTCCTGGCGTTGCTGGCTGGCCGACCACCACTGCTCCGACGGCAGCACCTGCGGCGACGCGCCGCCGGAGGACAGGCTGCGCTCCTCCAACCCCGTGGCGACCAGGAAATTCGGCGACACCGAGGTCTCGTCGTAGCGGCGGATCTGCTCACTGGTCGCGGCCACCCGGAACGCGCCGAGCGCGGTGAGTTGCTGACCGCGCAGGTCGGCGAGGATCACCCGGTCCTCGGTGCCGTACGCACCGACGCGGGCGGCGGCGTAGAGCTGGGCCCGCACCCGGGAGGAGAGCTCCTTGACCCGGGCCAACTGGACGTAGCGCAGCACCGCGTCGTTCAACGCCGGCTGGTTCTGCCCCGGCGTCGGTTCGGCGAGCAGGTCGAGCAACGCCCCGATGGCCCGGTGGTAGTTGCTCAGGATGGTCTCGCTGCTGAGCACCGCCGGCGGAATCGCCGCGCGGATGTCGACCACCTGGTCGTACGCCTCCAGCGCCTCGGAGAAGGCCACCCGCCAGGACGCGTCCGCGTCCGCCAACGGCTCGGCGGCGCGGCTGAGGTCCACGATGGCCTTGTCGGTGGCCGCCTGCAACGGCTTCAGGTCGTTCGCGGCGGCCTGCCGGTCACCGCCCTTACGCAGCTCACCCAGCTCCCCCGCCGAGCGGTCCCGCTCCTGCTGGAGCTGGTGCACCGCCGCGGTGATCTGCCGGCCGATGCCGACCTGACTGGAGAAGTCGTTCAACGCCGTCGTCCGCCCCACCAGGGTGCTGGTCTGCACCCCGGCGAGCAGGAGGAACGCCATCGACGGCACCAGCAGCACTGTGGCGAGCTTCGTGCTCATTCGCCAGTCGCGCAACCGGAACGGCGATCGCCGTCGATGCGGAACGACTCGGACATCGAAGCGGCGTCGGCGATGGTTCGACACCGCGCCGTTCGCCGGGTCGGGACCTGCCGCCACCCTGCCTCCTCCGTCCTACCGCGTCCACCGCGGTCGGGGGAGCGCAGTCCATCCAACCAGGCTCGGTACCGCTGTCAACGGCCCGGGCGAGGCCGAGGTTCAGGAAGGATACTGCGGGTGGGAACGTCCTGCCGTGGTCGGTAAAACCAGCTCGTCCGTCCGGCCGATGTCGGCGAGCTGGATCGCGTCACCGAAGCGCCCCAGAGCCACCAACGCGGCACCGGTGGCGCCGATCTCCGGGTTGCGTTGATGCGACACCGGTCGCGGTGCGAGCGCGGTCGCGAAGGCCTGCCGCCACCACACCGAGGCGGCCACCGCACCGCCGCCCAGCACCACACCGACCGGTTTGTCGATGGTGGACTCCAGCACGCCGAGATCCTCGGCGACCAGCTCACACAACCCCTGCATCAGCCCGGCCAGGATGTCGACCGAGGTGGTGCTGAAGCTCAGACCGCGCAGCTCACCGCTGCCCGCCGGCGCCAGCCCGGGCGCCCGGTCGCCACCGAAGCGGGGATCCGCCGGCCGGCCACCGCCCGTCGGCACCAGCGCCAGCGCCGCGTCCAGCTCGGCGCCCCGGGGCAACCGCAGCTCCCGGTTCGCCCAGGCGAAAAGGTTGCCGCCGTTGGCGTACGCGGCCCCGGTCACCACGTGGTCGTGATCGACCCGGTACCGCCACAGCCGTTCGGGCAGGCGCGGCATCGGCTCGCCCGCCGGGATCCGCTGCATCAGCCGTACGGCCGCGGAGGTGCCCACTGTGACGGCGACCCGGCTCGGGTCGACGCAGCCGGAGCCGACGTTCGACGCCCCACCGTCGCCCACCGGCGGCGACCACCGGGCCTGCGCCAACTGCGGCCACCGACGGGCCAGGTCGACCCGGAGCCGGCCGTGCCAGTCCAGCTCGCCCAGCGGCGGCAGCTCCTCCGGTCGCGCCTCGGCCAGCGTCAGCGCCTCCTCGTCCCAGCGCAGGGTGCGCAGGTCCAGCAGACCGGTCCCGGAGGCCTGGGAGATCGACATGGGCGCCGTGTCGAGCAGTTCGCCCAGCACGTACTCGGGCAGACCGACGAACCGGGCGATCGGGGTGCCGGACTGCTCGCGCACCCAGGGCAACCGCATCGACCAGTACGAACGGTGCCACCAGCAGCCGGTGCGCTGGTGGAAGCCGTCCGGGTCGGCCGGGCCGGCGGTGCGCCCGACCGGGGCGGGCCGGGTGTCCAGCCAGGTGACCACCGGGCCCATGGGGGCGCCGTCGCGGTCCAGCGGGAGCACCGAGTGCCACTGGGCGGAGACCGCCACCAGCCCGACGTCGTGCAGGTGCCCCGAGTCGGCCAGCTCGTCCAGGCACTCGACCAGGCTCGCCAGATAGTCCCGACCGGACAGCGTGCCGGTGCCGTCGTCGCCGATGGCGAGGTCGACCTTGCGGCGGGCCAGAGCGCCGGGCAGCGGCTGGGTGTCCGCGTCCAGCACCAGCCCGCGTACCGAGGAGGTGCCCAGGTCGAGCGCGAGAATGTTCATCGCCGGTCAAGTTACCCCGTGCCAGCCGGGCGACGGGCGCGTAGGGTGGATCACATGCTCGCGCAGTTGACCAGTTGGTGGCCCGCCGACCCGGCGGCCATCTCCCGCGCGTAGCTCCATCCACGCGGCCGCCATCGAGGCGGTCGCCGGATCTCCCGGCTCCGGGGCCGCCCGACGGCGGCACCCAGCCCGACGGAGACCCCGATGACCCACCTGACCGACCTGCTCGCCGCCGTCGCGCACGGCGTCGACCCCGGCCCCTTCGCGCTGCTGCGCCGCGAGGGCGCGGACGAACTGGACCTGTTCACCGGCCCGGTCGACACCGTCGAAGAGCTCACCGACCTCCCGCTGCCGACGGGCCCGCCCGGGGCGCGGACGCTGGCCCTGGTGCCGTACCGGCAGATCACCGAGCGCGGCTTCGCCTGCATCGACGACGCCGCCCCGCTGGAGTTCCTTCAGGTCCGCGAGCACCAGCGGATCACGCTCACCGACGCCCTCGCCGCGCTGCCCGACGAACCGGTGCACACCACCGACGCCGGCTTCGACGTCAGCGACGAGGAGTACGCGCGGACCGTGCAGCGGGTGCTGTCCGAGGAGATCGGCCGCGGCGAGGGGGCGAACTTCGTCATCCACCGCGCCCTGCACGCCACAGTGCAGGGCCCGCCGCTGGGGGCCGCGCTGGCCGCACTGCGCCGGCTGCTGGTCGCCGAACGCGGCGCGTACTGGACGTTCGTGGTGCACACCGGCACCCGGACGCTGGTCGGCGCCAGCCCGGAGCGCCACGTCAGCGTCGACGACGGACTGGTGATGATGAACCCGATCAGCGGCACCTTCCGCTGCCCCGGTGGGGTCGCGGACCGGGCGGCCCTGCTGCGCTTCCTCGCTGATGAGAAGGAGACCGAAGAGCTGTACATGGTGCTCGACGAGGAGCTGAAGATGATGGCCACCGTCGCCGAGCACGGTGGGCAGGTGATCGGCCCGTACCTGAAGGAGATGTCGCACCTGGCGCACACCGAGTACCTGCTCGCCGGGCGGGGCACCCGCGACGTGCGGGAGGTGCTGCGCGAGACGATGTTCGCCCCCACCGTCACCGGCAGCCCGATCGAGAACGCCTGCCGGGTGATCGCCCGACACGAACGCCGGGGCCGGGGCTACTACGGGGGCGTGCTGGCACTACTCGGCCACGACGAGGCCGGACGGCAGACGCTCGACGCCCCGATCCTGATCCGGACCGCCGAGATCTCCCCCACCGGCCGACTGCGGGTGCCGGTCGGTGCGACCCTGGTCCGGCACTCGACGGCAGCCGGCGAGGTGGCCGAGACGCACGCCAAGGCCGCCGGGGTGCTGGCCGCGCTCGGCCTCGGGCCGGCGGCGTCCGTCGGCGACCGCGGGCCGGTCGCGCGCCTGGCCGACGACCCGGCGGTACGCGACGCGCTGGCCGCCCGCAACGCGCCGCTGGCGCGATTCTGGCTCGATCAGCGGTCACCGGACGCGCCCGGACTGCCCGGACTGGTCGGCCGCCGGGTGTTGATCGTGGACGCCGAGGACACCTTCACCGGAATGCTGGCCCACCAACTGAGCGCGTTGGGTCTCGCGGTGACCACCCTCCCCTGGCGCGCGAGCGGCCCGGTCGACGACTACGACCTGGTGGTCGCCGGTCCCGGACCGGGCGACCCGGGCAGCACGGACGAGCCGAAGATGCTGGCGCTGCGGAAGCTGCTGACCGGGCTGCTGACCACCGGCCGTCCCACCCTCGCGGTCTGCCTCGGCCATCAGGTGCTGGCCGGGCTGCTGGGGCTGACGCTGCACCGCCGGGACGCGCCCTACCAGGGGTTGCAGCGGGAGGTGCCGCTGTTCGGCCGGACCCGCCGGGTCGGGTTCTACTCGACGTTCACCGCCCGCTCCGACGCCGACCGGCTGACCACCGCGTACGGGCCGGTGGAGCTGGCCCGGGACCCGGACGACGGCGCCGTGCACGCCCTGCGGGGACACGGCTTCGCCGGGGTGCAGTTCCACGCGGAGTCGGTGCTCAGCCCGGACGGGCTCGCCGTGCTCAGCGAGCTGCTGACCGAGCTGCTGCCCGCGCCACGCCCGGACGAGCTGTCCGCGACGCGCGGAGGCGCATAGTCGCCCCGGCCCGGGGGTAGGGCTGGATGGACCGGTGGCGCGGACGGGCCGAGAGCCCCCGCCCGCGCCGCCGGTCGCCCTCGTCCGTCAGCCGGCCAGGCCCGCCTTCAGCGCCGCACCCATCTGCACGGCGCGCCGGGCGGTCAGCGCGCACGCTCCGAGCGCCACGGCGTCCGGGGCGATCTCCCCGTTGTTGCTGGTGTGCGAGGGGCCGTACGGGTTGCCGGCGATGAACTGACTGGTGTCGGTGTAACCGGGGGTGACCACCACACCGCCCCAGTGGTAAAAGACGTTGAAGAGCGAGGTCAGCGTGGTCTCCTGACCCCCGTGCGAGGTCGCCGTCGAGGTGAAGGCGGAGTAGACCTTGTTGGCCAGCGCGCCCTGGGCCCACAGCGGGCCGGTGGTGTCGATGAACTGCTTCAGCTGCGCCGCGACCATGCCGTACCGGGTCGGCGCGCCGAGGATCACCACGTCGGCCCAGGCCAGGTCGTCGACCATCGCCTCGGGCACGTCCTGGGTCTCCAGGCGGTGCGCCTGCCAGCCGGAGTTGGAGCGGATCGCCTCGTCCGGCGCCAACTCGCGCACCTTGCGCAGGCGCACGTCAGCACCGGCGTCCCCGGCGGCCTCACACACGGCCTGCGCCATCTGGTAGGTGATGCCGGTGGCGCTGTAGTAAATCACCGCTACCTTGGTCTGGGCAGCCATCAGAGTGTCCCCTTCTCGTCTCGGATCAGCTCCCGCGACTACCCGTTGCGGACCCGCTCTAACGACAGCCCCGGCGCTCCCGGTTACCGGTCCGCCGGCTCAAGTTTTCCGCAACTTCCCGGTCGTTCCGGCCCGACGTCGCGACCGGACCGCGATCCTGGTGCCATCGGTGCCGGCGGGATCGAGCCGCCGCCCCGCACCGGGCACCTGAACGGGGGATCGCGCTCCGCCGGCAACGGCGCTGGCGCAGCGCGATCAGGGGACGATCACCGCTCCCGCGCCCCGCTCTGGCTCAGCGGACCAGGGTCGCCATCAGCCGGTCCAGCTCGGCCGCCGGGTCGACGGTGAGACCGGTGTGCACCGGCCCCGTCTGGATCATCGTGCTGCGCGGCGCGGCCAGCCAGTGGAAGCGCTCACCGAGGCGCATCCGGGTCGCCGGCCCGTCACCGGAGCAGGTCCGGTCCCAGGAGTCGAGCACCGCGGCCACCGCAGGCAGGTCGACGTCGGGCGCCAGGGCGCGAACCCGGTCGGCGTCCAGGTGCGTCCGCGCGGCCAGGAAGTCGCGCTGCTGGCAGTAGAGCAACACGCCGACGTTGATCTGCTCACCGCGCTCGATGCGGGGCACGAGCCGGATCAGCGCGTACTCGAAGGGTTGCCTCATGCCCCGCTCCCCGATGGCAGCCAGTCGGCCGTGCGGGCGACCCGGCGGGACAGGTGATCCAGGTACGCGTCGCGCGCCGCGTCGGCCGTCTCGAAGTCGGCGGCGGTCAACCACTCCCCCGGCACCAGGGCCAGCACCTCGGTGAGCAGCTCCGGGGTGACCTGGGGGGCCAGTTCGGCGTCGGCCTCGGCCAGCCGCGACGCGTACGGCGCCAGCACGTGGTCCTCCGCGCGGTAGGCCCGGTGCACAGCGGCCTCGGCGCGTGGCCAGTTGTGGTGGAAGTACAGCGAGGCGCCGTGGTCGATCAACCACAGCTCCCGGTGCCAGACGAGCAGGTTCGGATTGCGCCAACTCCGGTCGACGTTCTCCACGTACGCGTCGAACCAGAGCACCCGGGAGGCCAGCGCCGGGTCGACGGGGTGCGCCACCGGGTCGAAACCCAGCGCCCCGGGCAGGAAGTCCATCCCGAGGTTGGCGCCGCCGCTGTTGCGCAGCAGCTCCTGCACCTCCTGGTCGGGCTCGGCCCGCCCGATCACCGGGTCGATGTCGAGGACCACCAGCGGCGGCACCCGCAACCCCAGCCGGCGCGCCAGCTCACCGCAGATCACCTCGGCGATCAGCGCCTTGGGCCCCTGCCCGGCGCCTCGGAACTTTGCCACGTAGGTGCCGAGGTCGTCGGCCTCCACCACGCCCGGCAGCGACCCACCCTCGCGCAGCGGGGTGACGTAACGGATCGCGGTGACCTGGCGGAGCACGCCGCCCACCCTACTGGGGCCGGCCGGGACGGGTGGCGGGCCGGCCCAGACCGGCACGCCCGGGTCAGTCGAGCTTGTCGCGCAGCTTGTCGACCTGGGTCTGCAGGCGGTCCACAGCGTTCTCGTTGTTGACGAACGTGGTGATGCCCGCGGCCAGACCGAGCCCGATCAGCACGGCCAGGATGCTGAGCACCAGGCCGCCGATCGACACGCCGCGACCGGTGACCCCGGGTCGGCGCGCCATCTTGAGGCCGACGATGCCGAGGATGATCCCGATGATGCCGAGCACCAACCCCAGCCAGGCGAGGATCGCCGTCAACACGCTGAACAGACCAGCCACTCCGAACACCAGGGCGAAGGTCGCCGCGGCGCTCGTCTTCGCGCGGGTGTCCCCCCGATGGCCGCGGGATCCGGCCGTTACGCCGGCGCCCCGCGCCGGCTCGCTTGCGGCAGTCATGAGATTCCCTTCCGTACGCGCGGCGCGCGTACTTGCGGCGAGCGGCATTCCCCTGACGACCGCCGTTACGCCTCCCACCAGCAGAAGTGTCGGTGGTCGGCCCTAGGCTGGCCGCCCGGCCACGAAAAGGAGCGCCCGATGCCTGTCGACCTCAGCGCGGCCGACGCGCTGGCGCTGCGGATGACCAGCCTGCTGCTGCGCCCACACCCGAGCACCCGACCCGGCACCGTCGCCGAGGTGGTCGAGTGGTTCGGCGCGATGCAGGCACAGGATCTGGCCAGCGGGCTGTGGTCGCTGGGCGCCCGGCTACCCGGTCGCAGTGTGGCCGACGTGCAGGCGGCGTTGGAGCGGCGTGAGGCGCTGCGGACCTGGCCGATGCGGGGCACCGTGCACCTCGTCCCGTCCGCTGACGCCCGCTGGATGCTGGAGCTGACCGGCGTACGATCCCTGGCCGGCGCGGCGACCCGGCGGGCACAGCTCGGGCTCACCGAGGCCGACGCGGACCGGGCGGTGGAGGTGCTCGGCACCGCGTTGGCCGGCGGCGGGCGATTCACCCGCGCGCAGTGCCTGGCCACCCTGCGGGCGGCCGGCCTGGGCACCGACGGGCAGCGTGGCTACCACCTGCTGTGGTATGTGAGCGTTCGCGGCGTGACCTGCGTGGCGCCGAACGTCGGCACCGAGCAGACCTTCGCCCTGCTCGACGAGTGGGCGCCCACGTCCCACCGGCTGGAGCGGGACGAGGCGCTGGCTCTGCTCGCCCACCGCTACGTTCGCGGGCACGGCCCGGTCACCGACCGCGAGTTCGCCGGGTGGAGCGGCCTCACCCTGACCGACGCCCGGCGCGGCCTGGCCGCCGCCGACGACGCGCTGAGCACGGTACGCGTCGACGGCACTCCGATGTACGTCGACGCGGCAGTGGCCGACGCGCCACGCACCGCGCCGGACGACGTGTTGGCGCTGCCCGGCTTCGACGAGTATCTGCTCGGCTTCCGGGACCGCACGTTGATGCTCGACCCCGCCCACCAGGCGGCCGTGGTGCCGGGAAACAACGGCATCTTCCAGGCCACAGTGGTCCGCGCCGGTCGGGTGGTGGGTGTGTGGAAGCGCAAGGTCGGCCGCACCGCGGTCACCGTGACGATCCAGCCGCTCACCACGCTCGACGTCGCCGCGCGGGCCCGGGTGGAGCAGGCGCTCGGGCGCTACGCCGACTTCCTCGGGCTGCCGGCTCGCTTCGACTGGTTGACCTGACCCGGCGGCGTCACTGCTCCGGTGGTGCCGGGTCGGACGGTCGTGGGCGGGCGGCGCTGAGCAGGTCGACGATCCGGGTCACCCGGGGGTCCGCGCGGATCTGCGCCACGCTGGCCGGCAGCGGCAGCCGCCAGTTCGGGTACTCGTCCACGGTGCCCGGCATGTTGGGTTGGCGCACCTCACCCAGCACGTCGTAGAGGGAGACGCCGACCAGCCGGGTCGGGCTGGCCGCGAGCGCGGCGTGCATCGCCACCACCACCTCGCCGTCGTCGGGCGTCTTCGCCGGTTCAGCCGACTCAGACCCCGCAGCCGGCTCGGGCAGCAGGTTCTCGGCAGCCAACATCGTGAGCAACCGGTCCCGATCGGCGGCGGCGCGGGCCCGCTCCACCGCCAGGTCGGTGCCGAGCAGCTTCAACTCGTCACGCACCCGCACGTGCTCACCGGTCAGGAAGCCGGGCGCGGTGGGCAGATCGTGGGTGGAGATGGTGGCGAGGGCGTTGCGCGGCCACCGGGACGGCGGGACGAAGTCACCGGCCTCGTCGCGGGCGAACCACAGCACTGTCGAGCCGAGCATGTTACGCCCCCGCAACCCTCGGGTCACCGCCGGTTGGACCGTGCCGAGATCCTCACCGACCACCACCGCGCCGGCCCGGTGCGCCTCCAACGCGAGGATGCCGAGCATCGCCTCGGCGTCGTAGCGCACGTAGGTGCCCTCGGCGGCGCCGCCGCCCGGCGGCACCCACCACAGTCGCCACAGGCCGGCGACGTGGTCGACCCGCAGGCCACCCGCGTGCCGCAGGACGCGGCGCAGCATGTCCCGGTAGGCGGCGTAACCGGTGGCGGCGAGCCGGTCCGGGCGCCACGCGGCGAGCCCCCAGTCCTGGCCGAGCTGGTTGAAGTCGTCCGGTGGCGCGCCGACCCGCACGCCCTGGGCCAGCACGTCGGCGAGCTGCCATCCGTCCGCGCCGCCCGGGTCGATGCCGACGGCCAGGTCGTGCACGACACCGACCGGCATTCCCGCCGAGCGGGCCGCCGCCGTGACGGCGTCGAGCTGCTCGTCGCAGAGGTGTTGCAGCCAGGCGTGGAAGGTGACCCGGTCGGCGAGGCGCCGACGTTGCTCGGCGACCGCCGGGGCGTCCGGGTGGTGCAGGTCCGCCGGCCAGGCACGCCAGTCGTTGCCGTGCCGCTCGGCGAGCGCGCACCAGGTGGCGAAGCTGGTCAGCGCCGGGTCCGCGGCAAGATCCACCGGCTGGGCGTACGGATGCAGCAACTCCAGGGCGCGCCGCTTGGCGGCCCACACCTCGTCGTAGTCGATCAGGGGCCCGCGGTCGGGACGCAACGCGTCGACCACCGCACGGGTGGCCGGGTCGGCCGCCCGGTACGCGGCGGTGTCGCTGACCCGCAGGTAGAGCGGATTGACGAAGCGTCGACTGGCGGGTGAATACGGTGAGGTGGCCACCGGATGCGCCGGCCCGACCGCGTGCAGCGGGTTGAGCAGCACCAGCCCGGCCCCGGTGTCACCGGCCCACCCGGTGAACTCGGCGAGGTCACCGAGGTCTCCCATCCCCCAGGAGCGTTCCGAGGTCAGCGCGTAGAGCTGGAGCATCCACCCCCAGCTCGACGGCGGCACCGGCAGTCGGCGCGGCACCACCACCAGTGTCACCTCCCGGTCGGCGCAGGCCAGCCGGTGCCAACCCAGTGGCAGGTCCGCCGGCAGCTCACCGTCGACCGCGCGACGGCCACCGTCCTCCAGGGTCACCACCCCCGGGCCGGGCAGCGCCCGGCTGCGTCCGTGGGTGAGCACGACCGTCTCCGGCAGGGCGCTCCGGTCGACCGCGCGGGCGGCGGCGAGCGCATCGGCGATCGCCGACGGGCTGGTGGCGTCCACGCCGAGCAGCCCCAGCACACCCACCACGGTCTCCGGTGCGACAGCGACGCGGCGGTGCCGCCAATCCTCGTACCAGGTGGAAACACCGTGCGCGTTTGCCAGCGCGGCCAGTCGTCGGTTCATCCCGTCCGTCCCCCGCTTCACGACGAAACCTGCGACCACCTTGCCACGCCCGCCCCCGCGCCGCAGAACACGGCGGGCGCGCCCCTCCCACGCCCCCGCCCCCGCCGCGCCGATCTTGCACTTCCTGTCCCGACACAAGGGCATTCCACCTGTATCGACAACCGAAAGTGCAAGATCGGCGCGATCGGGCCGTCAGTCGGCGAGCGCGCCGGCGGCTCGACCCTCGTGCAGGGTCAGGTTGCGGCCGTTGGCCGGGTCGAACAGGTGGATCTTCTCCAGGTTGAACCAGACCCGCCGCGTCTGCCCCTCGGCGACCGGGGACTCGGCGGACAACCGGGTCACCAGGTTGCCGCCGGCACCGGCGAAGTCGGCGGCGCCCGCGTCGGCGGCCAACTCCTCCAGCTCGGCGGCGCTGGCCTTCTCCCCCTCGACTGTGAAGTAGACGTACTTGTCCGAGCCCATCGACTCGACGATGTCCACCGGCGCCTCGAACTCCATGCCCCGCCGACGGGTGTCGTCGTCGACCAGTTCGGCGTCCTCGAAGTGCTCGGGCCGGATGCCGAGGATCAGCTCCCGGGGCGCGTCGGCCGACTCCAACTCCCGGCGGACCCGGTCACCGATCGGCACCTTGCCCAGGGCGGTGTGCAGCTCGCCGTCCTGCACGGCGGCGTGCAGGAAGTTCATCGACGGCGAGCCGATGAAGCCGGCCACGAAGAGGTTCTTCGGGTGGTCGTACAGCTCCTGCGGCGGCCCGACCTGCTGCACCGCGCCCCCGCGCATGATCACCACACGGTCGCCGAGAGTCATCGCCTCGGTCTGGTCGTGAGTGACGTAGACGGTCGTGGTGCCGAGCTGCTTCTGCAGGCGGGACACCACGGTGCGCATCTGCACCCGCAGCTTGGCGTCGAGGTTGGACAACGGCTCGTCCATCAGGAACGCTTTCGGCTGGCGGACGATCGCCCGGCCCATCGCCACCCGCTGACGCTGGCCACCGGAGAGGTTGGCCGGCTTGCGGTCCAGCAGCGAGGTCAGCTCCAGCACCTTCGCCGCCTCGTCGACCTTGCGGTCGATGGTCTCCTTGTCGAGTTTCGCCAGCCGCAGCGGGAACGCCATGTTCTCCCGCACTGTCATGTTCGGGTACAGCGCGTACGACTGGAACACCATGGCGATGTCCCGGTCCCGGGGGGCCTTGTCGTTGACCCGCTGCCCGGCGATGCGCAGCTCACCGGAGCTGATGTCCTCCAGCCCGGCGATCATGTTGAGGGTGGTGGACTTGCCGCAGCCCGAGGGCCCGACCAGGATCACGAACTCGCCGTCGGCGATCTCCAGGTCGACGTCCTGCACGGCGATGGTCCCGTCCGGGAAGCTCTTGCTCACCTTGTCCAGCACGATGTCAGCCATGACTACCCACCTATCCCTTTACCGCGCCGGAGGTCAGGCCGGACACGATGCGACGCTGGAAGAAGAGAACGAACAGGATGATCGGAACGGTGATCACCACCGCGGCGGCACAGATCGCCCCGGTGGGGTCCTCGAACTGCGACGCGCCGGTGAAGAACGACAACGCGGCCGGCACCGTGCGGGACCGCTCGGTCGAGGTCAGCGAGATGGCGAACAGGAAGTCGTTCCAGCAGAAGATGAAGACCAGGATCGCCGTGGTGAACAGCCCGGGCGCGGCCAGTGGCGCGATCACCCGCCGGAACGCCTGCCCCTGGGTGGCGCCGTCCATCTTCGCTGCCTTCTCGAGATCCCACGGGATCTGCTTGAAGAACGCCGACAGCGTGTAGATCGCCAGCGGCAGCGCGAAGGTGATGTACGGCAGGATCAGCCCGAGCCAGGTGTCGAAGATCTTGAGCTGACGCTCGATCTCGAACAGCGGCGACACCAGTGACACCTGCGGGAACATCGCGATCAGCAGGGAGACGCCGACCAGCAGCTTCTTGCCGGGGAAGTCCAGCCGGCTGATCGCGTACGCGGCCATCGCGCCGAGCACCACAGCGATCAGCGTGGCGATCAGCGCGATGCCGATCGAGTTGACCAGCGCCCGGACGAACTGGTCGGTGTCGAAGATGGTCCGGTAATTGTCCAGCGTCCACTCCCGGGGGATGAAGTTCCCGTCGGTGAGGGTGGCCGGCGTCTTGAACGACAGCGACGCGATCCACAGCACCGGGACCAGCGCGAAGACGACCACGAGGACGTCGAGCAGACCCCAGCGCAGCTTTGCCCTGGTAGTGGTTTCGACAGCCATGTCAGCGCCTCTCTCCGTCGTCGCTGCCCGGGGCAGCAGTGCCGAACAGCTTCACGAAGACGAAGGCGATGATCGCCACGGTGATGAAGATCAGCACCGACATCGTCGAACCGATGCCGAGGTTGAGGCCCCGGATCAGGTTGTTGTAGGCGAGCATCGACACCGACGACGTCTCGTTGCCTCCGGCGGTCAACACGAAAATGTTGTCGAAGACCCGGAACGCGTCCAGGGTGCGGAACAGCAACGCGACCAGGATCGCCGGCTTCATCACCGGCAGCATCACCTTGGTGAACTTCTGCCAGGCGGTCGCGCCGTCGGTGGAGGCCGCCTTGAGCAGGTCCTCCGGGACCAGCGCCAGGCCGGCCATCAGCAGCAGCGCCATGAACGGGGTGGTCTTCCAGATCTCCGCCAGCATGATGATCGCCAGGGAGCTGGCCCGTTCGGTGAGCGGCGCGCCGTCGCTGAACAGGTCGGCCAGGTAGCCGGTGCCGGGCGTCCAGGCGTACCGCCAGGAGAACGCGGCGACCACTGTGACGATCCCGTACGGGATCAGCGCCGAGGTCCGGACCAGGCCGCGCCCGACCAGGGTGCGGTGCATGATGATCGCCAGGCCCATGCCGAGCACCAGCTCGACTGCCACGGTGACCACCGTGATCAGCGCGGTCACCCCGAACGCGGTCCACCAGAACTCGTTGGTGAGCACCGTGACGTAGTTCTCCAGCCCGATGAACTCACGCTGGTCGGGGAAGCGCAGGTCGAAGCGCTGCAACGACAGCCAGACCGAATAGATGATCGGGTACGCGGTCACCGCGATCATGACCAGCGCGGCCGGCGCGCAGAGGAGCAGACCGAGCCGGCGTTCGGCCTTCTTGTTCTCGCTCAACGGGGGCTTGCGACGGCCACCACGCTGGGTCGGCACTGTGGCGTGCCGGCCGGTGGATTCGCTGGTCTCGTCGGCGGCGACGTCGGCGCCGGTCGGCGTGGCGTTGATACTCACGGCAGGACCCCCTTGGACTGGAGGGCGTCAGCGATGGCGCCGCGCAGCTCGTCGGCGGTCTGCTGCGGGCGGATCCCGGACGGCGGCGACAGGATCGCCGACATCACTGTGGAGATGCTCTGGTAGGCGGGGGTCAGCGGACGCGTCGCCGGCTCCTTCAACTCCTCCAGGATGGTGTCCTTCATCGGGTACGCCTCGGTCATCTCCGGGTCGTCGAAGACCGCCTCGATGGTCGGCGGCACACCGTCGTTGATGGCGGAGAACTTCTGGTGCTCGGCGCTGCGGATGCACCGGGCCGCCTCGAAGGACTGCTCCGGGTGCTTGGAGTAGGAGCTGACCGCCAGGTTGACCCCACCGATGGTGACCTTGCTGGGGGTGCCCTCGTCGATGCCCGGAATCCGAGCCCAGCCGACCTGCTTGGCCAGCTCCGGGTTCGCCTCCTGAAGAGCCGGGTAGACGAACGGCCAGTTCACCTGGAACGCGCCCGCGCCGGACTGGAACTCCAGCCGAACCGGGTCCTCGGTGGCGTTGCTGAACGACGGCGAGGTCACGCCCGACGTGGCGAACTTCTTCAGCTGCTCCAACGCCCGGACCGTGCCGTCGTCCATCACGGCCTTCTTGCCGTCGTCGCTGAGGATCTTCCCGCCGGCGCTTTCGGCAAGGGTGTTGTAGAGGACGACCAGACCCTCGTACTGCGCGCCCATGGTGAGCACCTGGTACGGCTTGCCCTGGTCCTTGAGCTGCTGGGCCGCGCTGATCATCTGGTCCCAGGTGGTCGGCGGCTGCGGCACCAGGTCCTTGCGGTACCAGAGCAACTGGACGTTGGTGTTCTTCGGCGCCGCGTACAACTTGTCCTCGTACCGGGCGGTGTCCAACGGCCCGGCGAGGGTGCCCTGCTCGACCTCGGCCTTGTCCTGGCCGGTCCACTCGCGGATCCAGTCGGCGCTGGCGAACTCCTGGGTCCAGGTGACGTCCAGCCCGAGCAGATCCATCCCGCTGTCCTCGGCTGCCAGCCGGCGCACCATCTGCACCCGCTGGTCGTCGGCCTGCCGGGGCAGCACCCGGTAGGCGATCTCGTACCGTCCCTGGGCCTGCGCGTTGCAGTCGTCGACGACCTTCTGCAGGTTCTGCTCGGGCGGGTAGTACAGGTTGATCGTCGGTGGGCCACCCGCGTCGTCCGCGCCGCACGCGGCCAGCGGCGCCACGAGTGCCAGCGCGGCAGCCGCCGCGCCCAGCCGAACAACCGGCCGGCGTCGGTGTCGAGCCGTTTCGGGGTCCGTCATCGCCCTCCCCCTCTCCTCGGCGAAAGACCGGGGAGGGCATCCGTGCCCCGGCGCACGGCGAGCCGATTCCGAGTCGGCAAGCTGCGGAAACTCCGGCCCGGATGCTCTGTAGCGGCTACTCTGCCCCACCCGCGAAGTCGCGAAACCTGGCTGTCACAGCGAGCGTGCGCACAGCGACCGACCCTGTGCGCCCCGCGCCCCGACGCCGCGCGCGTGATCAACTCGACTTCCTGAACCGGCCGCCCAAAACGCGGATGATCGACTCAGCTTCCTGGAAGTCGCGCCATCACCGCGCCAGGAAGTCCCCGCCTTTCAGGAAGCGGAGTCGATCATGGGCTGGGACCGCGGGCCTTGAGCCAGACGGCGGCCGAGCGTGGAGGCGCAACAGTATGACAGGTGTAAGCTGCGCGTATGACAGAGCCTCAGCGCCGCTTCACGATCTCCGTTCCCCCGGACGTGAGTCAGATCCTGGAGAGCCAGGGCAATCGCATGGCCAGTGCCTACGTCACTGAGTCGGTGCGTCGGCGCAAGCGGGTGGAGCAGCACAAGGAGTTGTTGCTCGCCGCCGGCATTCACGTCAGCGAGCAGGGTGTGGCCGAGGCTCGGGCCCGCCGCCTGGGCGTGGAGGCTGAGTGGCCTGCCGAGCGGTTCGAGGCGGAGCGCGCCAAGATCCGCGCCGCCATGGAGGCCGAGATGAACGGTGACGACGCCGCGCCCCGCGCCGACGCCGCATGACCTCGGAGACAACACCACCAGTTCGGCTCATCCTGGACCGGTCGGCCCTGCTGGGATACGCCGTCCTCCGGACGGTGCACGTAGGCGAGCCCGTCCACGAGGTGATTGAGGACGGGGTGCGGTTCGGGGTGCCGGTGGTGGCAGCGACCGAAGCGTTGACCATGGCGACCGGCAAGGACCTGGCCCTCCTGCACAAGCTGCTGGCCTTGACTTCCTGCGCGCTGCTGCCCGAGCAGGCGGAGGATCTACCGGAGCTGACCTTCTGGCAGCGCAGGACCCGCCGTTTCGACCTGGCCGCAGCCGCCGTGGCGGGCCTGACTCACGACGCCGCGGTGCTGACCAGTGAGGGGCCCGGATACTCCGACGGGGTGCCACTGATCCACTTTCCGGGATGAACGACGGCGGACCGAGCGTCAACCCCGGGCCCTGGCCCAGGAGAGGAAGCGCTCGGTCATCCTGGTCGGTGGATGATCCGGGTGGAGTTGGGTGAGCTGGTTCGTCGCCTCGTGCATCAGAGTGCCGAGGTAGATCAGCAGCGCGGTCCGGCTGGTCCGGTACTCCGTCAGCAGGGCGAGCTTGGCCGGCTGGCAGGGCCACTCGATGCCACAGTTCCGGCACCGCCATAGCGGGCGCATGGCGACGTGCGGGACGGGCGGCCGGACCACCATCACCGCCACCGCGCCGAGGGCTGCTGGGCTGTCGGGGTGAGCACATCGACCTCCTCGGGGACGGGGAAGGGGCCGCTCCCGCAAGGGGGAAACGGGAGCGACCCCGGAGGGCAGGGCCCGCCGCCGCCATTCCGGCCACCAGCGGACCCGCCACTGGTGACAGTCTGGTGATGACGCGACTACCGTCGATACGTGCTCGCGCCATTTGTGCAGCTCAGCGCTCCAGGTGAGCACCCATGACGGACGCGCCGAGCCAGACTGAGCGAAGGTTGGGGAATCGATGGGGACCGTCACCGACTACGTGCTGGAGGAACTGCGTCTGTTCCGGACGGGGTCCGGGCTCAGTCAGGACGACTTCGGCAGGGGCATCGGTTATTCGGGTTCGCACGTCAGCTCGGTGGAGACCGGCGGGCGACCGCCCACGAAGGAGTACATGAGGGCGGTCGACACCCACCACCAGACTGGCGGACGCTTCCTCCGCATGCTGGACGGGTTGGCCCGGCTCGACGCGGAGCCGGCCTGGCTGCGCGAGTGGATCGAGTTCGAGCGGGAGGCGACCACGCTGCGCTGGTTCGAGTTGGCCTACGTGCCGGGCCTGCTCCAGACCGAGCGGTACGCCCGCGCGACGCTGGCCGGTGGCCGGTTCGATGCCGAGGACGTGGACCGGATCGTCGCCTCCCGGCTGGAGCGCCAGGCGATCCTGCAACGCCCGCGCCCGCCGCAGCTCATCGCCGTGCTGGACGAGGCGGTGCTGCGCCGGCCGGTGCTCGACCAGCCGGGTCTCATGGTCGAGCAGTGCGAGCACCTGGCCCAGTTGGCCGCGGCGGAGCATATCCAGGTGCACATCGTGCCGGTGGATGCTGGGATGTATCTGGGGCTGGCCGGTCAGTTCATCATCGCCGAGATGCCCGACGGTGAGCGGGTGGCGCACGCCGACAACCAGCTCACCGCGCAGTTCGTCGATGCACCGACCGACGTCGCTAAGCTGGCGAAGACGTGGGAGATCGTGCGGAACGAGGCGCTCCCCCGCCGGCAGTCAACCGAGCTGATCAAGGAAGTGGCGAAGTCATGGGCATGCTGACCCCACAGTGGCGAAAGTCGACCCGGTCCGGCGGCAACGGCGGATCCTGTGTCGAGGTCGCCGACAACCTGCCGAGTGTGGTGCTGGTGCGCGACACCAAGGACCGCGACGGCGGCACCCTGCACGTCGACCCGACGACCTGGAAGGCATTCGTCGCGTACGCCAAGCAGCACTGAACGCGGCACTCGGAGAAACCCTCAATCGAGACTTCCCCGAAGGAGACACGCCCCGACCCGGGTCCGATTGATCATGGAGTTATGGTGCCGGGTTTGGGGTTGTGCGCAGACTTTGTCACCCACCACAACCTCATGATCGACGAGGCGCCGAGCAGCGCTGACTTCGCCACGCGGCGCTCTTCCACGGACGGACCGCCCGGACCGGGCATGCTGGAACGATGATCGCGCGCTTCAAGGACCTCTGTCTGGACGCCGCCGACCCGCTCGCACTCGGCGCCTTCTGGGCCCGGATGCTCGACGGTGACGTGGCCGATGCCGGTGACGGTGACACCCGGGTGGACCCCCGCTCGGCGCGCTCCGACGCCGAGTCCATCTGGGTCAACCGAGTACCCGAGCCGCGGGTCGGCAAGACCCGCGTACACCTGGATCTGCGGTTGGCCGACGCGGACCCGGCGGCGCTGCTCGCGAACGGCGCCCGACTGGTTCGCGAACCGGCCGGCGACGCGTCCTGGTGGGTGTTGGACGACCCGGAGGGCAACGAGTTCTGCGCGTTCCCGGCCCGCGACGGCACCCGGCCGGGCCCGTTCGAGCTGGTGGTGGACTCGACCGACCCGGCGGCGCAGGCGACCTGGTGGGCCGGGGTGGTCGGCGGCACCGTCGAGCACGAGTCGAGCACGTCGTCGGTGGCCGGCGCGGCCGGGTTCCCGTGGGAGTACTGGGTGTTTGTCGCAGGGCCCGAGCCCAAGACGGTCAAGAACCGGCTGCACTGGGACGTCGACCTGGTCGACCCGGAGCCGATGGCGCTGATCGCGGCGGGCGCGACACTGCTGCGGGAGCCGCTCGACGAGGCGCACTGGTGGTGGGTGCTGGCCGACCCCGAGGGCAACGAGTTCTGCGCCTTCGCACCACGCCCCACCGGGTGAACGACCGACTACCGAGCGCGGGCGTCGTCGGCTAGCGTTTTCCTAGCGCCGTAGCCGGCGCGTTCGCCGCCGCCGTCGACACGCCTCCGGCCGACCCATGCCTGCCCGATCGGTTGGTAATCGCGGGAACGTCCCACCGCCGCGCCCCCGGTTCGGCAGGATCGTCCCAACGAGGAGGTGCCGTCGTGCAGGACACCCGCGCTCTCGCCCTGACGTTCGAGGTGAGCGGCCTGCCACCGGTCAAGACCGAAGCGTTGTCCATCTTCGCCGCCGGCCACCGGCAGGCGACGAGGGTCCGCACCCTGCTCCAGGCCGCCCTCGCCGCGGCCCAGCGCACCGGCTGGACGCCGTTGCCCGGGCCGATCGAGGTGGACCTGGTGTTGCGCTGCCCGCCCGGGCACCGTACGTCCGACGCCAGCACCCTTCTCGGCGGCGTCTGTGCGGTGTTGCAGGACAAGAAGCGGGTGTCGAGCATCGGCCTCGCCCACCTCGGCGTGCTGGTGGACGTCGCCCTCTACGACGACGACCGGCAGATCCGCCGGTTGTCGTACCACGAGGAGCCGGCGGAGGAGTTCTCGTACCAGGTGCGGGTCGCCGCCGTACCGACCGGGGTTTGACCGACGTTCGCGGTGGGGTATCGCGGACGCCGAAGAAGGGAGCACCGATGTCGGAGCCACATGTCACGCTCGACCCCCGCGGGCTCGATCCTGTGCAGCAGAAGCTGCGCGGCCCGCTGGAGGAGCAGCTGACCTCGGCGCTTCAGGCGGCCACCGAGCGGATCCGCGCCGACTACGGCGGCGAACCGGTCGAGCAGGTCTGCCAGCGACTGTTGGAGGAGACTCGCTCCGGGTTGCATCCCGACATCGCTGCCGGGTTCAACCCGGACATGGACGAGTTCTGCCGGGTCGCAGTGTCGATCGTCCGGCGCGACGCCGGCTGAGTCGCCCCGGTTGTCAGTAGCGGCTGAGCTGGGCGTACGGGCTGAGCACGATGCGTGGCGACAGCGCCGGGTCCAGCCAGTTGAGCACGTCGACCAGGTGACCGTTGGCGAGGGAGACGCAACCAGCGGTGGCGTTGCCGGCGCTGGTGCTGAACTGGTGCAGGAAGATCCCGCTGCCCGCGTTCGGCACCGGCTTCGGCACGTTCGGCGGCATGTTGTAGGTGATCACGGCGAAGTGCGTGTACGCGGGGACCTCCTTCCACAGTGCTTCGCTGGCCCCGCCCGGGTTGGTCGCACTCTGCTGGAAGGTGTTGTAGAGCGGGGACGACGGGTTCTCGTTCCACCAGTCACCGCTGACGAGCCGGTGGTAGGGGAATCGCACGCCCGGGTTGGCGGCGATGCCGTACATGGTGGGGCCGATCGAGTAGACGCCGGTCGGCGTGGTCGGCACACCCTCCACGTGGTTGTCGCTGAAGCCCTTTGAGCCGATCCGGGCGGGCAACGACGCCGAGGCCGGCTGCCAGGTGCTCCTGACCCGCACGAACGCCTCCAGCGTGGCGTAGGTGGTGGTGTAGCTGCTGGCCCCGACGATGATCACCTGCTTCGTCTCCGCCGGCAGCGTGGTCAATGCGCTGGCGCGGTTCTGGGGCTGCCACTTCGGCAAGGGTCGCTGCACCGCGGCCGTGCCCCAGCCCGGCCGCAGCGGCCGGTCCGCCGCGAGTGCGGGCGCGGCCGGGACGATCACGGCTGGGGCGACCAGACCGGCCGCCGCGCCGAGTAGGAGAGATCTGCGCTTCATGCCGCCATCCTGACAGTCGAACCGGCGCGCGGTCTGCCCCGCTCGCATCGGTCGAACGACTCGCGGGCCGGGTCAGGACCGGGTCCGCAACTACCCGGCCCTGACCCTCGGCCGTCCGGCAGGGAAGCGGACAGCTCCGGCACCCCGCCGCGCGGGCGTGGCACGACGCCACGCGCCAGAACGGGGTGAGCCAGCCACTTCGCACTCAGCTCCACGGTGCTCACCCGCCGAAGGCCGACGCGCCCCCGACACACCCCGAAGGGCCGTGAGCGCCGGACCAGGCTAGGCGCGCTCCGGCCGGCCGGACAAGCCGGGTCGGACGACCGGCGGCAGGACTGATCCCACGCTCAAAATCGGGCAGTTTGGCGTAACGCGACCATGATCGCCGACGCTGTTTGGCTTCGGTACGGTCAGAAGTGGCGCAGCAGGTCCCGGAACGCGGCGAGCCGCAGCACCCCGCCGTCGGTCGGGTCCAGCTCGTCGTCCTCCAGCACCCAGGTGTTCGCGTTCGGAATGAACACCGCGTTCAACCCGGCGGCCCGCGCCGGCAGGATGTCGGACTTCGGGGAGTTGCCGATCATCCACGCGCCGTCCGGCGCGAAGCCGTGCTCGCGAGTGAGCCACCGGTACGTGTCGACGTTCTTCTCGGCGACGATGTGCGCGGCCCCGAAGTGGTGCAGCAGACCGCAGGCGTCCAGCTTGCGCTGCTGCTCCTCCCGATCGCCCTTGGTGAGCAGCAGCAACTCGTGCCGTCCGGCCAGCTCGTCGAGCGCGTCGGCCACCCCGGGCATCAGCTCCACCTGGTGCTCGACGAGGGCCACCGCCAGCCGGTCGATCTCCTGACGTTCGGAGTCGGTGGCCGGCCGCTCGCGCAGCCGCTCCAGGCACTCCGCCAGGCTGCGCAGGAAGACCTTGCTGCCGTACCCGTGCGCCACCGCGTTGGCCCGCTCGATGTCGTCGAGGACGGCCCGCAGCGCGGCCCGGTCCAGGGTGGGGTGGTCCAACCAGCCCAGGAAGTCGTCGATCACCCGCTCGAAGACGACGTTGTTCTCCCACAACGTGTCGTCCGCATCGAAGATCAACACCTGCGCCTGTCGTCGCGCCGCCACACCGACCGTCATGCCATGCCCTCCCCGTGCCACCGTCGCCAAGGCCGAGAGACAGGATAGGCGGGAGATCGATTTGAGATCTTCCGGATTTTCGTGAACCGTTCCGGCTCGGCCGCTCCCCGGCAACGGCCTCGTCCTCAAGGAGTTGGGTAACGCCAAGCTGGACACCACGTTCCGGTTCGCCGACAAGGGCCCGGCCGACCGCCAGCCCATCAACTGACCGCGATCAGGGGGCGTCGGTGCGACCTGGTCAGGGCCACCGCAGCAACCGTTGCGCGATCAACGCTTCGCGGTCCTCCTGCCCCTCGGGTCGCAGCCGGCCACCGCGGGTGAGCATCACCACGCCGTGCAGCAGGCTCCAACCCACCTCGGCCAGGGTGTCCGGGTCCCGCCCCTCGGCCAGCGGGGTCAGGGCCGCCCGCAGCTCGGCGAAGACCGCCCGCGGCGCGGCCGGCACGCCATCGACGCCGAGGGCCAGGTCGGGGGTCAGCGCGAGCATCGCGTCATAGACCTCGGGATTCGTGTACGCGAAGTCGAGGTACGCGGTCGCGACCGCCGGCCAGACCCCCTCGGGGCTCCCAGCGGTTTCCGCGTGCGCCTCGGCGAGGTCGGCGGCCAGATCGGCGAAGGCGCACACCGCGACCGCGGCGATCAGCGCCTCCAGACCGGCGAAGTGCCGATAGATGTCGCTCATGTCGATCTCGGTTCGTTCGGCGAGCCGTCGGGTGGTCACACCCGCCCAGCCCTCCGTCTCGGCCAACTCTCGCGCGACCGTGACGATGAGGTCACGCCGGTCCTGTTCAGTGGCCTTCTCGGCAGGTCCGGGCACGCCCACGAGCGTAGAGGCGTACACCTGCCGTAGCGGTCGGGTGACGGATTGGTGACTGTTGTGGGTCGCCGGCCCCTTCGCTCCACGTGCCACAGCCGCCCCCTGGCTCGTTAGGCGAGGAGATCACCGCGACGGGAGGGCACGTGGTTCGGCGACACCGACGCGTGGCGAGCCGATGAGGAACACCCCCGACAGGCTGTTGCGCAGCGAAGCCACCCGCCAGCGGGCCACCTTTCTGGAGCTCTTCCTCGACCTGGTCTTCGTCTTCGCCCTCACCCGGATCTCCGCCCGGCTGATCGCCGACTTCACCGACGGTCAACGCGGCGTGTACGCGGGTCTCGGCCAGGCTCTGCTGCTGTTCCTGGCGCTGTGGGCGGTCTGGTCGGTGACCGTCTGGTCGACAAGCTGGCTGGACCCGGACGCCCCGATCGTCCAGACCGTCATCATCATGACGTTGGTCGGCGCCATGACGATGGCCGTCGCCGTGCCGCACGGCTTCGGCGCACGGGCCTCCCTCTTCGCCATCACCCTGGTGACTCTCCAGATCGGCCGGGTGGTGTTCTTCCACGTCGCCGGGCACGGCCGGCCGGACCCACAACAGTCGATCCGGATTCTGTTCTGGTTCGGCCTGAGCGCACCGCTCTGGGTCTCCGGCGGGCTGGTCAACGACGGCACGGTTCGCGGGGCACTCTGGACCCTCGCCGTGCTGATCGACTACGCCGGGCTGTTCCTCGGCTGGCCGACCCCGCGACTCGGCGCGCAACGGCTCGGCGTCCAGATGATCGCGGCCGAGCACCTGGCCGAGCGGTACCAACAGTTCCTCCTCATCGCTCTCGGCGAGGCGATCTTCGTCATCGGGCTCGCCTTCAGCGGCAGCGAGTTCCACACCGACCAGACGGGTGGGTTCGTCCTGGCGCTGGCGAGCACCGTCCTGCTCTGGCGGATCTACTTCCACGTGGCGGGAGGGATGCTGGGCACGGCCGTCGACCGTTCCCGCAACCCGGCTCGACTCGCGACCGACATGGCGTTCGCCCACATGGTCATGATCGCGGGGATCGTGCTCACCGGCGTCGGCTTCGAGCTGTTCATCGCCGAGCCGCTCGGGCACCTCCCGGCGACCTGGCTCATCGCCATCTTCGGCGGCCCAGTGCTCTTCCTCGCCGGACGATCGGCGCTCGAATACCAGGTCTTCGGTCGGGTTTCCCGGTCCCGGCTGGCCGGCCTGCTGGCGTTCGGCCTGCTGATCCCGGCAGCACTGCACCTCCAGCCACTCACCGCCGGCGCGGTCGCCGCCGTGGTGCTGCTCGGCGTCGCCGGAGCGGACGCGCGACGATCCCGTCGACACTCACCGGAGACACCCGCGCCCCCGTACTAGACGAGTAAGTCCTAACGCGTTGCCTGGCCCGGCAAGTCGATGTGCGGTCGAGCGGTATACCTCAGAGTCATATTCATACCTCTGAGGTATACCGCTCAAACCCGCATCCGCCCCGACGGAGGCGACCGACGGTCACCGCCGACCGTCAGCGGCGCAGGGCCGTTTCGCTCCGCATGTGCGACAACTTCTCGGGGTTACGCACCGCGTAGACCCCGCTGATGAGACCGTCGTCGACACGCAGCGCGAGGACCGTGTCGACCGCGCCGTCGAGCCGCAGAATCAGCGCCGGGTGACCGTTGACCTGGGCGGGGTGCAACGACATGGTCGCGACCCTGGCGTGTGTGCTGCACAGCAGGCGGGCCACCTTGTCGGCCCCGGCGACAGGCCGCAGCACGGCCTGCTTGATCCCGCCGCCATCGCCGAGGAGCACGACATCCGGCGCGAGGACGTCGAGCAGGCCCTGCACGTCGCCGGTCTCGACCGCCAGCCGGAACGCCGTGAGCGCACGTCGGGTTTCGGCCGGCGAGACCATCCCGCGCGGCCGCCGCGCGGCGACATGCGCCCGCGCACGGTGGGCGATCTGACGGACAGCGGCCGGGCTCTTGTCGACCGCCTCGGCGATCTCGTCGTATCCAAGGTCGAAGACCTCACGGAGTACGAACACCGCCCGCTCGGTCGGCGCCAGCGTCTCCAGCACCAGCAGCATCGCCATCGAGACGCTCTCGGCGAGTTCGACGTCTTCGGCGACGTCGGGCGCGGTCAACAGCGGCTCGGGTAACCAGGAGCCGACGTAGGACTCCCTACGCCGACCGACGGCACGCAGCCGGTTGAGCGACAGTCGGGTGGTGATCCGGACCAGGTAGGCGCGCTGGTCCCGCACCGCCGTGAGGTCCGCGTCCGCCCACCGCAGCCAGGTCTCCTGGAGTACGTCCTCCGCGTCGGCGGCCGAGCCGAGCATCTCGTAGGCCACGGTGAAGAGGAGGTTCCGGTGTGTGACGAACGCGTCGACGGCCCGGTCCCCCCGGCCGTCCGCACTCATGATTCCGCCTTCCGCATCCATGCGTCCTCCAGTCTCGCCGAACTCGACCGCGTCGCCCACCAGACACCGGCCTTCCGACTTCTGTGACGCCGGGCGTCCGTGCTCCTCGTCACCTCACGAGCTGTCACGGCGCACCGGCCGGCGGTGTCTCCTGTGTGACCCGAAACGGAGGACAACTCATGAACCTTGCACTGTGGATAGCGGCTGGCCTGTTGGCCACAATTGCCCTGGCCGGCGGCATCACCAAGACGTTCGTACCCAAGCAGAAGTTGTCAGCGGCCAACGGCGGCGGGTGGACCGGGGACGCCAGCGTGGGCTTCGTCAAGACCCTCGGCGTCCTCGAACTCCTGGCCGCGGTCGGCCTCATCCTGCCCGCCGTGCTGGACATCGCACCGGTGCTGGTGCCGGTCACCGCCGTCTGCTGGATCCTGCTGATGATCGGCGCGATGATCACCCACCTGCGCTACGGCGAGGCGAAGTTCATCGTGCTGAATCTGGTCTACCTCGCGGTGGCCGCGTTCGTGGCCTGGGGCCGCCTCGGACCCGAGCCCTTCACCGGCTGACCTGAGCCCACTACCGCCCCGGCTGATCGACCATGCCCCGCTACCATCGCGCGATGACGTCACGGACCGCGCTGAGGAAGCGCACCAAGCGCGCCCTCGTGGCCGTGTCCGTGACGCTGGGACTGCTGTCGTGCCTGTGGGTCCTGTCGTTCCTGTGGTTGCAGGTGTTCAAGACCGAGGGATCGTTGCCGCCGAAGTCGCGGATGCCGGAGGTGCCGTCCGGGGCGACGATCGCCGACGAGAGCATGGAGTGCGCCTCCGGTGGATGCTGGCGAACGATCACCCTGGTGCCCGCGGCGGGGCAGTCTCCCGAGGATCTGGCACGCGAGATGGGTCTCTCTGAGGAGCTGAGCCTGCCGCCGACAGTGTTCGACCCGGCGTCTGTCTACGTGGGGGCCAACCCCAGGGAGGGCAGGCTGACCGTCCACATCGGCTATCAGTGAGTCTCTCGGGGCCTGGCAGCGCCGCAGGCCGCGACGCCGCCTTGCGGCGCGGCGCTCAGGAGGGTGCGGCGGCGGGGAAACCATCAGTGAGCGCGCCAATCACCTGCTGGATCCGGTGCTCCGCCGTCAGGTCGGTGTGGCTGGTCAGCGCGACGTGGTGCAGCACGCTGACCACAACCAGGGCCAGTGCGTCAGTGTCGGCGCCGGCCGGCACGCGCCCACGGGTCTTCTCTCCGGGGCGGACCGCAACATCCCGGTCAAGGCTCAGCGTTGGATGGCCGAGCGGGCCGATGCCCGGGAAATTGTGGAGATCCGTAACGCCTCGCATGCCGTCGGTGTGTCCAACCCCGGCCCGGTGGCGGACCTGATTGTTCACGCGGCGAAAGCGCGCTGATCCGACAGCACGACATCGGAGATGCCGGCGGGCGGATCGGTGTCGGCGTACGACGGCAGTGGCGGCACCGGTGGGTGCCGCCACTTCCGTTGGTAGCGCCGCATCCCCACGCACCCAACACGATCGTTCGATGCCCGTGCGTGGCGGCGACCTCCAGCGCCGCCGGGCACGCCGGGCCAGCACCGCCGGCACATCAGCGGCGTGCTCGGGCTGGTTACGGAGGATCGCACCAAGGCTCGGCGCCGCAGCTACCGGTGCGCCGGTAGCGGGCGCGTGCGGCGGCAAGACAGCACCCTGGCTGCCGGGCCAAGGGGCTGACCCCCAGCGCGAATCACCGAGGCCAAGCAGCAGGCGAGGCCCGGCCCGCCACCAGGACAAGGGTTACATAGACAGGTCGACATCAACTGATACTCTCTTCTCGCCTTACCCCCTAGAGGAGAGACACCGAATTGAAGAAACTATCGAGCGTCGCGACCGCGCTCGCACTCTCAGTTGGAATCGCTATCGCCCCGGCGGCATCTGCCTACGCTGCTACGGACAGGAGCGGGGCGGAACGGCTGAACATCCCGAACAGCAGTGCGTGCAAGAACGGTCGCACGGTCATGCAAGGCATGGTGGCAGGGCCAGGCGGCCAGCTTTACATCATTTTCACAAAGGCGGCCGGCGCCGAGCCCGTCCTGTCCAGGTGGGTGCGCGACGGCTCGACCTGGGACGGCACTAGCTGGATCTGCGCCGGTGCGCCAACTTCCATACCCACACTCGGCCACGGTAACGACCTCGCCTACAACGCGAACTATCTGGGCCAGGGCCCGGCCCTGATTGCCACCCAGGGGAGCCAATCCGCGTTTCTGAGCGACAAGGTGACAATCGTACGCCTGAACGCCGACGGATCTATTGGCACAACCGGGGAAGTGCGTCTACCGATAGGAAACATCAGCGGCCTCTGCTACAGCGCTACGGCCGCCGGCGGAGCCGGCAAATATGCTGCCCGACGGTTGGGTAGCCTGTGGACCCATCCCGGCGCTGGCGCGCTGACGAGTGGATGGACGCTGGTGAAGAGCAACCTGACGAGTCACGATAATCGTTCCGACCAAGGCATCGACTGCTCGGAGAACTATATCTGGAACACCAAGTCAATCAACACCTCAACGCCCGCCACCGGGTGGAACTGGGTGTACCAGTACAACTGGTCTGGAGGCGATGTGGAGAGTGACATCGGAATTCCGGGCAACAACCTGGTCGATGAGATCGAAGATGTCACCCATGTGGGGAGCGAATTCTTCGTCGGCATCAACCGAAACGACGGACTAGCCGACACCGTGAAGGTGCTCACCGAATAGTTCGAGCAACTGTAATGCTGTTGACGTATCCATGGGCTGCTTGGTCAGCTTTGTCGGTTCGACCGAGGAAGTGTCTCGCAGGGCCCGCTAGCTGTACTGCCCAGGGACGTTGGTCGAGATTGTGTGACGACACGATCTGATGTCGTAGGTAGGTGAAGGCCTCCGGTTGTGGAGTGGAGCTGTCTAG